>JBKJLC010000016.1:0-92110 GCA_046597055.1 Kofleriaceae bacterium
GTCGATCGATGATCGCGGCCGAGGCGCCCGGATGGCGAGGCGCGAGGAGGGCGCATACTCTCCGTATGTAACCGACGAGCAACGAAGCCAGCCGGGATGGATCGGCCGCGAGGGCGAGCGAGCTATTCATTCGCGGGCCCATAGTAGGATGCGCGGCATGGCATCCCTCGACGAGCTGCGGGCCGAGCTGGGCGCGATCGACCAGGAGCTGATGGCGCTGGCCGCGCGCCGGCAGCAGGTCGCGCAGGCGATCGGCCGGCACAAGCACGACGCCGGGATTCCGGTGCGCGACTTCCGGCAGGAGCGCGACGTGGTCGAGCGGGCCCGCGCCAGCGCCGCCGCGCTCGGGCTGGCGCCGTCGTTCGGCGAGGAGCTGGTGCTCGCGCTCATCCGCGAGTCGCTCACCGTGCAGGAGCGCGACCGGGTCGCCGCCCGGGGCGCCGGCGGCGGTCGCCGCGTGCTCGTGATCGGCGGCGCCGGCCGCATGGGCCGCTGGTTCGTGCGCTTCCTCGCCGCCCAGGGCTTCGCGGTCGAGGTCGCCGATCCGAGCGGCGCCGTCGACGGGGTGCCCTCGGTGTCCGACTGGCGGACGGTCACGCTCGATCACGAGCTGATCGTCGTGGCCGCGCCGATGCCGGTCACCGCCACCATCCTGCACGAGCTGGCGGCGGCGCCGCCGCGCGGGATCGTGTTCGACGTCGGCTCGCTCAAGAGCCCGCTGCGCGACGGTCTGCACGCGCTGCGCGCCGCCGGCGGGCGGGTCACGTCGATCCACCCGATGTTCGGCCCCGACACCGAGCTGCTCAGCGGTCGCCACGTGATCTTCATCGACCTCGGCGACGCCGACGCGACCCGGGCCGCCCGCGACCTGTTCACCTCGACGATGGCGACCTTGGTCGAGATGGATCTCGAGAGCCACGACCGGCTGATCGCCTACGTGCTCGGACTGTCGCATGCGCTCAACATCGCGTTCTTCACCGCGCTGGCCGAGAGCGGCGAGGCCGCGCCGCGCCTGGCGACGCTGTCGTCGACCACCTTCGACGCCCAGCTCAAGGTCGCGGCCAAGGTCGCCGGCGAGAACCCCGATCTCTACTTCGAGATCCAGCGGCTCAATGACTACGGCACCGAGTCGCTGTCGGCGCTGCTGCTCGCGGTCGAGCGACTGCGGTCGGTGGTCCGCGCCGGCGACGCCGCCGGCTTCCGCGCGCTGATGGAGCGCGGCCGCGCGTACCTCGAGCGGCGCGACCCCGCCGGCTGAACGGTCGTGCGGTGGGGACGGTGCGCCTCGTCAGCTCGCTCGGTCGCCGGCTACTCGAGCCGCCAGCGCCGTGCAACTCCGCGTCGCGACAGATGCCTCGGTCGGTACGGCGGTTGCTCCAGGCAGCGGCATGCGAATCACCTCCTTGCTCGCCGTCACGTGCGGGCTCGCCTTTGCCAGCGGTTGTGACGACGTGCCGGACCTCGCCAGCGAGGACCCCGAGGACAGCTTCTTCGTCGACGACAGCAAGGCGGACGACTTCCTGAGCGTGACCGCCCAGGAGTACCTGCTCGACGGCAAGTCGACCGTGGTGCTCGGGGCCGAGATGGCGGGCCGCCCGGCGGCCGAGCGCCTGGCCGCGGCCAAGCAGCTGATTGGCTACAAGCAGATCGCGATCGCGTGGTTCGTCACCCAGTACCTGGTCGACAAGGAAGCCGACGCAGGCAACGCCGGCTTCGGTGGCCTCGGCGGCATGGCCAAGGCCGGCGCCTACGAGGATCTCGAGATCCGCGAGCGCGCCGACGGGATCACGTTCGACTTCACCTTCCGCCAGCTCGCCGCCGGCGGCCGCTCGCTGATCAGCAAGCTGCCGACCCGCGTGGTCGGCGGCAAGACCGTGTTCGACCTCGCGATCGGTCGGCCGTCGAACGACGAGCTGCGCCGGCTCGAGACCAACGGCGAGTGGTATCGCAACGCGCCGTGGTCGGAGTGGAACCCGGCCACCGTCCCGGCCGACCGGCAGGAGACGATCACCTTCTCGATCGCGCGCGAAACGGCGTCGACCGACGGCTTCTTCGATCTGGCCCGGCTCACCGCCGACGGCACGCTCGATATGGACGTCTACTTCGGCTGGGACTACCACTCCGAGTATCACCTCAAGCACTCCAAGCAGTTCTTCACCTGGCTCAAGGGCCAGGGCTTCCAGACCCCGGTCGCGAGCTGGGACGCGCTGACCGCGACCTCCGGCGCGTTCACCCGCACGGTCCAGGCCGACGGCAAGCCGATCAAGGTCGAGGTCCGCATGTACTTCGGCAAGCCGGGCACCAGCACCGATCCCGACACCGACGCCGGCGGCGTGGTGCTCGAGGAGCTAGCGACCGCGTCGCTGGCCACCCGCGACGTCATCGTCTACTCGGGGCACTCGGGCCCGTTCTACGGCTTCGCGCTGGCCAACTGGAAGAAGACCAGCGAGGGCGATCTCGACGACGCCGAGATGCGCGTCGCCCAGATGCCGGCCGACCGCTACCAGGTGGTGCTGGCCGAGGGCTGCGACACCTACCAGATCGGCACCGCGTTCAAGGAGAACCCGAACAAGGCCGGCAAGAACGTCGACGTGATCACCACGACCTCGTTCTCCGATGCGTCGTCGCCGGCCGCGGTCCAGAGCTTCGTCGCCGCCCTGCTCGCCCGTGACAACCTGCAGCGGCTCCGGCCGCAGCCGGTGTCGGGCCTCTTGACCCGGCTCGACGCGGGCTCGTCGGCCTTCACCTCGATGTACGGCATGCACGGGATCGACGACAACCCCAAGCTGGTCCCGTTCGCGAGCACCGCGAGCTTCGGCAAGACCTGCTCGGCCAACGCCGACTGCGGCGGCCCCGGCAACCTGTGCGTGACGTCGGGCACCCGTGGCAAGCGCTGCACCGCCGCCTGCGCCGGCACCGGCGTGAGTGGCTGCGGCACCGGCTACACCTGCAAGGCGGTCGCGAGCTCGTCGAGCAACACGATCTACGGCAAGGCCTGCGCGAAGAACTGAGGGCTGCGGCGGTAGACTCGGCCTCGATGTCCGCCGCACCCACGCTGCCCGACTGGGATCTCACATCCTTCTTCGCCGACGTCGCCAGCCCGGACTTCGTCGGCTTCCGCGACCAGGTCGGGCGCGACGCGACCGCGCTGCGTGAGCGCGCCGAGGCGCTGGCCCCGATCGCCGACGACCTGGCGGGCTGGGCCGCGCTGCTGGTCGCGCTCGAGGACCTCGGCGTCCGCGTGCGCCACCTCGGCTCGTACCTCGGCTGTCGGACCTCGGCCGACGCCAGCGATCAGGTCGCGGCCTCGGCCGAGTCCGGGCTCGACCGGGTCCGCACCGAGCTCGACAAGACTCTGGTCGCGGTCCGGGCTGGGTTCGCCGCGGCGCCGGCCGCCACCTTCGCCGCGCTGGTGGCCGACCCCAGCCTCGCCGGCGCCGACTACTACCTCGAGCGGATCCGGCAGCGCGCCGCCTGGTCGATGGAGCCGGCGCTCGAGGGCCTGGCCGCCGACCTGGCCCCGAGCGCGCTGCGCGCCTGGGGTCGGCTCTACGATCAGCTGTCGGGCACGCTCCGGTTCACGCTGGCGGTGCCGGGCCAGGCGCCGATCGACCACCCGGTCGCGATGACGCGGACCTTGCTCGAGGACGCCGACCCCGCGGTGCGCCGCGCCGCGCTCGAGGGCAGCGGCGCGGCGTGGCAGGGCGTCGCCGACGTCACCGCGGCCTGCTTGAACGCGATCAGCGGCACCCGGCTGGTCCTGGCCCGGCGCCGCGGCGTCGGCCACTTCCTCGACCCGGCGCTGTTCGACGCCGGCATCGAGCGCGCGACCCTCGACGCGATGCTGGGCGCGGTCCGCGATCGTCAGGAGATCGCGCGCCGCTACCTGCGCGGCAAGGCGACCCGGCTCGGGCTGGCCCGGCTCGGCTTCCAGGACCTCGGCGCGCCGCTGCCGCGCGAGGACGCGGCCCGGGTGCCGTGGGCCGACGGCTGCCAGCGCATCCGCGATGCGTTCGGCGCGAGCTATCCGGCGCTGCGCGATCTCGCCGAGCGTGCGTTCACCGGCCGCTGGATCGATCACAGCCCGCGCGCCGGGAAGCGCCCCGGCGGCTTCTGCACCAGCTCGCCCCTCCTGGGCGAGTCGCGGGTGTTCATGACCTATCACGGCGCGCTGGGCGACGTGCAGACGCTCGCCCACGAGCTCGGCCACGCGTTCCACAACTGGGTCATGCGCGACCTGCGGCTGTGGGCGCGCAGCTATCCGATGACGCTGGCCGAGACCGCGTCGACCTTCGCCGAGGAGGTCGTGCTCGACGCGACCCTGGCCGCGCCGGCGACCAGCGCCGCCGACCGGCTCGCGATCCTCGACACCCGCCTGCAGGACGCGTCGGCCTTCCTGCTCAACATCCCGATGCGGTTCGACTTCGAGCACCGCGTGTACGAGGAGCGCGAGGGTGGCGAGCTGTCGGTCGATCGCTTCCGCACGCTGATGCTCGACGCCCAGCGCGCGAACTACGGCGACGCGCTCGCCGACGATCAGCTCGACCCGTGGTTCTGGGCGTCGAAGCTGCACTTCTACATCACGGACGTCAGCTTCTATAACTTCCCGTACACGTTCGGGTACCTGTTCTCGCGGGGCATCGTCGCGCGCTTCCGCGCCGAGGGACCGAGCTTCCTGCCCCGCTACGAGGCGCTCCTGCGCGCGACCGGCTCGGCCGGCGCCGAGGACGTCGCGCGCGACACGCTCGGGATCGACCTGCGCGACCGCGCGTTCTGGGACGGCGCGATCGATCTGATCGCCGCCGATCTCGCGAGCTTCGAGGCGGCCTGATCGGGAGGCCGGCCGGCTCGAGCCGGCCCGCGCCGCGACACAAACTTGACGGCCGCGGAGCGCTCGCGTACTGAACATATGTTCATGGCCACCCTCCCCCTTCGTGATCCCGAGAACGATCCTCTCCCCGCCGAGCTGCGCGCCATCGTCGAGCTGTTCAACGGCGAGCTCGCCAAGGTGTCCTTCCCCGACGTCGACGCGGCGGTGCTGCAGCGCGAGGTCGACGAGGTGACCGCGCGCGCCCGCGAGGTGGCCCGCGCCCGCCAGGCCCTGGTCGGCGCCGAGTCCGCGCTGTCCGAGCGCACCGCGCTGCTGGCCCAGCTCGCCGCCCGCGGGCTCGCCTACGCGCGCATCTACGCCGAGGCCCACCCGGCGCGCACCGACCTGGCGCGCAAGCTGGAGGTCGCGGTGGCTCGACCGCCGGAGACGAACCCCGAGCCCGGCCCGCGTCGACGCGGCCGCCCGCCCAAGACGCCGCGGGTCGAGCTGCCGTTCGACCGCGCCGGCACCGGCGAGCAGCCAGCCGAGACGGCGCCGTAGCGCGCGCCGCGGGTTGACCTCGCAACGGTCAGGGCTTGCGCGCGACGACGACCTTGGCGACCAGGTGCGGTTCGACCGACTCGACGACGAAGCCGCGCTCGCGCAGGATCACGGCGAGATCGTCGCCGAGGTAGTGGCGGTAGTAGGGCTCGTGGAACTCGGCCGGAAAGCTGCCCAGCACGTCGGCGAGTTCGGGGCTGTCGGCGACCTGGCACGAGTCCTCGAGCACCACCAGGCCGCCGGGCCGGAGCACGCGCCACATCTCGGCGACCACGTTGCGACGCGCGCTGCGCGGCAGCTCGTGGAACAGATAGACACTGGTCACGACGTCGAAGGTGCCGTCGGCGTAGGGCAGCGCCTCGCCGTTCTCGACCGCGAGCGAGATCTCGGGAACGTCGGCGAGCAGCTTGCGCGCCGCCTTCAGGTAGAACGGCGACAGATCGACGCCGTGGAAGCCCACCTCGGGGTGGGCGACCGCGAGCTGGCGCAGCGTGCGCCCGGTGCCGCACCCGACATCGAGCAGGCGGACCCGGCCCGGCGCCACCCCCGGCTCGGCGAGGAACCGGGTGACCGGCGGGATCACCTGGCGACGCATCACGTCGGCCGTGCCACGGAACAGGAGCTCCACGCCGAGGTCGTAGATCTCGGCCGAGTGCTCGCTGAGGTAGCCGTCGGTCTGCCAGTGGAAGTTGCGCCGGTAGTAGGCCGGGTAGCGGGCCTTATCGACGGTCGGGATGTCCTGGTACGCGCCGCGCTTCTTGCGGCGCACGATCGACGGGGCGTCGAACATCAGCCGCGGCAGCACCCGCGCATACTCGCGATGCGGGATCTGGAACAGCAGCGCCTTGGGATAGAGCCCCTCGCGCACGTTCTCGAGATCGCGCTCGAACAGCGCGGTCACCCGCTGCCGCAGGAAGCCCAGCACGTTGGCCGGGATCTTCGGACGCGGCGTGCGCGACAGGATCCGCGCGGTCTCCTGCAGCACGGTGGCGTTGATCAGGAAGGAGAGCTGCTGGGCGCGGTAGGCGACGCGGCCGAACGCTCCGAGCGGGGAAAGTTGGGACTGCATCGGTTCACGCTCTCGGTTGTTGAATCAAGGTTAGCTTACAACCCGCGCGCGTCGACGTCGACGAAGTAGCAGCAGCCCGACGATCGCGCCCAGCTCGAGGCCGGGGCGGCCCCCCACGCTGCAGCAGCCCTTGTCGGCCGGGGGCGGGCCGACCACGCCGGCGTCGACCGGCACCGAGCAGTCGATCTCCTCGGTGGTCGCCCCGAGCTGCTGCTTCTGGCCACACCACAGGTTCAGCTGACAGTCGTCGTACTGGAGCGTGCCGGGGGCGCACGCCACCGGCCCCAGGATGTCGACGAAGCGCAGGACCGACGTCCAGCTGCCGGCCGCGCCGGTGGTCGAGGTTGCGAGATTGGTGAGCGGCCCGCTGCCGGTCAGCTGGTTGTTCATGCACAGGAACAGCAGCTGGTCATCGGGACGCTCCGCGATGCACGGACTCTGGTAGTCCGCGCCCTCGACCACCTGGAACGTGTCGCCCCGATCGACCGAGCGATGCAGCTTCTGCAGCATCGTCTGGACCACGTACACGTCGCCGTTGGCGCGGATCGCGAGCCCGCTCAGGGTGTCGTCGGCCTCGAGCACCTGGGTCCAGGTCGGCCCGGTCGGCAGCGGCGCGGCGCCGTTGCGGGTGCGGTAGATCCGCTCCTGCGGCGTGGCGGCGGTCAGGGTCATGCGGATGTAGACCGTGTCGGGATCGGTCGGGTGGATCCCGGCGATCACGAGGTCGGAATAGTTGGTGCCGACGAACGGGGCGGTCGAGAGCTCCTCCCAGGAGTCGCCGCCGTTCAGGCTGCGCGCGAGCACCCGCGAGCGCGGGTTATCACCCTCGAAGCGAAAGCCGGTCAGGTACACGCGGCGGGGATCGCTGGGCGCGACCTCGATCGAGGTCCACCAGTCGCTCCGGGGCACGCCCTTCGATTCCACGAAGCTCGCCCCGTCGTCGACGCTCTTGAACACCTTGTAGCCGCCGACCGGATCCGACAGCGTCGCCCAGATGTCGCCGTTCGACCCGACCGCGATCGACGAGGTGGTGCCGTCCGAGAGCGGGCCGGCCGGCTTGGTCCAGGTGCAGCCGTCGCGGCTCATGTAGATGCCGGTGTACGAGGTCGCGAGCATGAGGCCAGTCGAGGTCAGCTCGTAGTCGGGATCGTAGGTGCCCATGATGCCGACCACCGAATCGCAGCCCCAGCGCCAGGTCGCGCCGTTGTCCTTGCTGACCAAAAAGCCGAAGGTGGTGCCGAGCACCATCTCCGTGGTGCTGCCGGGCCGGAACACGAGCTTGAAGGTCGTGGGGGCGCGTCCGTTGGCCGCCGCCGGGGTGACCAGCGCCGCGAGTAGAGCGAGGCCCACGAGAGCCCGCAGGTGAAACCGCATCCGAGGACCCTACCGCACGCGCGCGGGTCGGGCGCGCGCCCCGCCTCACAGCCGGCGACGCACCGCGACGCACGGACCGCAGCCGCGGCCGGGCCGCGCCGACCTGGGTTGTAGGGTCCTCGTAGCGGGGGCCCTGGTCTCGCGACCCCCAGGCCAAGACCGCAAGATTCCACCGACGTGAGCTGGCGTACACGTTGCAAAACCGGAACAGGTCGTGAGTCGCATCGAACGCATCGGCACCTATCGCCTGGTCGAGCTGCTCGCGCAGCGCACGACCACCGACGTCCACGCCGCCGTCTGCGAAGGCCCGGCCGGGTACACGCAGCCGGTCGCGGTGAAGAGCCTGCGCGCCGCGCTCGCGAACTCGAGTGCGCACGTGCCGGCCTTCCTGCACGAGGCGCGCGCCGCCGCCGCCGTCTATCACCCGAACGTCGTGCAAGCCCACGGCCTGCTCGAGGAGCGCGACCGCTACTTCCTGGTGATGGAGCTGGTGCGTGGCTGGACCGTGCGCGCGCTCGCCGCCACGCTCGCGCTGCGGCGGCGCGCGATCGCGATCGACATCGCGGTGACGATCGTGCGCGACGCCGCGGCCGGCGCGCACGCGCTCCACGCCGCGGGCCTGCTCCACCGCAACCTGTCGCCGGAGAATCTGATGATCGGGGCCGGTGGCCACGTGAAGATCATCGACTTCGGCTGTGCGAGCTGGGAGCTGACCGAGCGGGTGCGACCGGCACCCCTGCCGCAGCTCGACGCCGGCTGCGCGGCACCCGAGGCCGCGCTCGGGCTGCGCGGCGATCGCCGGGGTGACGTCTACAGCCTGGGGGTCGTGCTGCACGAGCTGGTGCTCGGCGGTCCGCCCCCCGCGGCCGCGGGCTGGCCGCGCTGGCGCGGCGCCGGCGCGCCCCGGCAGGCGCCTCGGTCCGACGTGCCCCCGGCGCTCGCCGCGGTGATGGACCGCGCCCTCCGCTACGATCGCGACGAGCGGTACGATACCGCCGGCGAGCTGGCCACCGCCCTCGACGAGGTCGCGCTGCGCCAGGGCTGGCGCACCTCGCCAGCCGCGCTCGGGGCCTACCTGGCCCAGACGTTCACCGGCGTGGTCGTGCACCACGGGCTGCCGCGGCCGGCGTCGACCGCGAACATGGGCACCACCCGGGTCCGCCTGCGGCGCGACGCGCGGTAGCCCCTTGGCAAGCGGCGCGCGCGGTCAGCCCAGGCCGATCTCGGCAAGGCGCTGGGCGAGATACCCGCCGGCGGTGAGGCCGGGATACTTCGCGACGCCGCCGGTGCGCGCGACCGCGCTGGCCATCGGCGTGAGGTCGACCTCCTTGCGCGGATGGATGAAGCACGGCATCGAGTAGCGATCGCTCGACGCGTCGCGCGGGTTCACCACCCGGTGGGTCGTGCTCTTGTAGAGGCCGTTGGTCAGGTTCTGCAGCATGTCGCCGGCGTCGACCACGATGTGATCGAACGAGGCGTGGATGGGCATCCAGGTGCCGTCGCGGCGCAGCAGCTCCAGGCCCTCCGAGGTCGCGCCCGACAGCAGCGTGATGAGGTTGATGTCCTCGTGCGCAGCGGAGCGCACCGCGCCCGGCGGCGCGTCGACCGTGGGCGGGTAGTAGATCACGCGGACGATGGTGTCGCTGTCGCTCACCATGTCGCGGAACGTCTCGGCGGGCTCGCCGAGGTGGCGCGCGCACGCGTCGAGGCAGATGGCGCCGAGGCCGTCGAGCGCCTGGTACAGCCCGGCCATCACGGGCTGAAACTCGGGCACCGCGTCGTCGGGCCACACGTTGGGACCGTAGGGCCCGTGGACGCTGTGATCGTCGGGGACGCCGACCCGGCCGACCTGCCAGAACTCCTTGAGGTCGGGCGCGCCCGAGTCGCGGGCGTGCTCGGTGCCAAAGCCGGTGTAGCCGCGCTGGCCCTTGGACCGGGCCCGGTGATAACGCTGCTTGACCTCGGGCGGCTGGCCGAAGAAGTCACGAGCGACGTCGTAGGCGGCGCGGGTCAGCCGCTCGGGCACGCCGTGGTTCGCCAGCGCGAAGAAGCCGATGTCGGCGAGCGACTCGCCGACGCCACGGACGAAGCGATCGCGGGCGGCGCCGCCGGCATGCCAGTCGTGCAGGTCGACCACGGGGATACTGCTGGACATACGACCTTCACTATCACCCCGGTGACCATCCGCGGGGCGGTGCCGGCGCCCGAAAACACGCCCGCGCGGGGCGGCCGGCTCGAGCGGTGGGAACCATGCCCAGGGCGCATCTTTCGCCACCCCTTCAGGCGTGCAGGTGGGCCTCGACCATCCACAGCTGCTTGTCGACGCCGGCGGTGATCTCGTTGAACAGGTCCGAGGTCACCTGGTCACCGGCGGCGCCGGCGGCCTCGATGCCGCCCCGGGTCTGCGCGCCGAACGCGGCCAGGCGCTCGGCGATCGCGATCACGTGATCGCGCCCCGCCGAGATCACCGTCGGGTAGCCCGACAGCCGGGTGCTGGCGGTGACCGTGGCCAGGGTGCCATCGGCGACGCCGCCGAGCTGGACGGCGCGCTCGGCGAGGTCGTCGCTCCACGAGCTGGCCGCCGCGTAGACCTGATCGAACAGCGCGTGCAGCGAGAAGAACTGCGGTCCCTTGACGTTCCAGTGCGCCTGCTTGGACGCGAGCGACAGGTCGATCGCCGTGGCGAGCGTGACGTTCAGCATATCCACCACCTTCGCGCGGGTGGACTCGGGAAGTTCATGCTTGGTGGGGTTCATTCACAGAGGGTGGCGCGGATCGCGGGCGAGCGGCAATGCCGTCTGCTACTCGACGTGATTGGCCAGGCTTATCCGTCGCGGCCGCGGACGGGCCCGGCGACGACGCGCTAGGGTCCGCCCGTGCGCATCGTCTCGCTTCTGCCGTCGGCCACCGAGCTGGTCTGCCTGGTCGGCGCTCGCGCGCAGCTGGTCGGCCGCTCGCACGAGTGCGACTTCCCGGCCGGGCTCGAGGCGATCCCGATCCTGACCCGGCCGCGCTTCGGCAACCCGGCGAGCAGCCGCGGGATCGACCTCGCGGTGCGCGAGCTCCTGGCCGCCGCGCTGGGCGTGTACGAGATCGATCTGACCGCGCTGGCAGCGGCGCGCCCCGACGTCGTCGTCACCCAGGATCTCTGCAACGTGTGCGCGATCGGCGAGGACGACGTGCGGGCCGCGCTGCGCGAGGTGGCCGGCCCGGCGGTCACCCTGCTGTCGCTGCACCCGACCCGGCTCGCGCACGTCTGGGACGACGTGGCGCGGGTCGGCGCCGTGCTCGACCGGCCCGCCGCCGCCGCGCAGGCCGCCGCACGGTTACGCGCTCGGGTCGATCAGGTCGCCGAGCGCGCGCAGGCTGCGGCCGCCGCTGCCGGGCGCCCGCGCGTGCTCACCATCGAGTGGATCGACCCGGTCCTCGCCGGCGGGCTGTGGATGCCCGAGCTGGTCGCCCTCGCCGGCGGCGAGCCGCTGGCCGCCCGCGCCGGCGAGCATGCGCCGGTGCTCGACCCGGCGGCGCTCGACGCGCTGGCACCCGAGGTCGTGCTGATCACGCCCTGCGGCTTCCCGCTCGCGCAGACCCTGGCCGAGCACGCCGCGATCGTCGCCAACTTGCCGTGGACGCGCTGGCGCGAGCGCGCGACCGTGCGGCCGCTCACGGCGTGGGCCGCCGATGGCAACGCCTACTTCAATCGCTCGGGGCCGCGCCTGGTCGAGTCGCTCGAGGTCGTCGCTGCGTGCACCCATCCCGGCGCGTTCGCCGACCTCGGCGCCCGCCATGCGGCGGCGCTGGTCGCGCTCGCGCCCGCGGCGTGATCAGCCGACCTTGTGCTCGATCTCGGGCGCGCTCGCGAAGAACTTGTTGCGCTTGGGGTCGTTGTAGCGGCGGTAGTCGATCTCCCACGGCACCACCCGCGCGGCGTTGGCCTCGACGTGGACCGTGAGCGCCATCGGCGTGACCGACCGGTAGCTCGAGTTCTCGGGCAGATCGTTGTTGTCGGCGCCCCCGGCCGAGAACAGGTTGAGCAGCGTGATCGGATCGTCGGGATAGATCGAGCGGAAGCCCTCGTCGATCTTCTCGTGGCCGCGCACCATCATCGTGCAGCCGAGCCGGCTCATGAACCGCTCGAACTGCCGGCGGCCGAACGGGAACCGCGCGTTCTGGGCCTGGAGATCGTCGGGGATGTAGTCGGCGCTCGACGGATCGCTCCACAGCATCTGGAAGCGCAGGTCGGGATCGTTGAGCGACGACAGGTCCGTGTACTTCTCGGCCATCGAGGCGTCGCGTGGGATGCCGGCGTGCACGAACAGCAGGCGATCGAACAGCAGCATGTTCGGCATCGCCTCGAACAGGTGCATGTACGCCTCGAACATCTCGCCCGGCATGTGCCCGGCCAGCGTGTTGATGGCCTCGGCCGGCTTGACCCCGCCGTAGATGCGGCCCTTGTACTCGATGTAGTACTCGTGGTTGCCGCGCAGGATGAACACGTGGTCGGGCGCGGCCGCGTACATCTGCATCACGGTGCGCAGGATGCCGTTGTACGAGAAGCGGCCGCGATCGATGTAGTCGCCGAGCAGGACCAGCTTGGGGTTGGGCCGGGTCGGGTCCAGCCGGTAGGCCTCGACCTTGGCAAAGAAGTCGGCCTGCATGATCGCCGCCTTCAGGCACGAGTAGCAGCCGTGCAGGTCGCCGAGCACGGTCAGCTCGTAGCGCTCGCCGGGGTTGACCGGGTGCAGGTAGACGTGACCGTCGAGGAACCCGGGGCCGGTGAACTCGGTCACCGCTTGTTTGCCGGCCAGGAGCCCGGCGCCCGAGTCGCGGCGCTCGCGCCACTCCGCGATCACGGTGCGCATCAGCTTGAAGTCGGCCTCGGCCTGCTTGCGGAGGAGCGCCGGGTCGGCCGAGTAGTGCTGTTCGAACGCGATGAAGAACGGGTGGTCGTCGAGCCGAGACTCGATCTGGGCGGCGGCCTCGATCTCGACCGGGGGGGCCCCGACCGCGTCGATGTCTTCCTGGGTGACCCGGATCTCGGCGTGCAGCAGCCGATCGAGCTCGGCGCGGAACTTCTGCTCGGCGGGATGGGCGGTGCCGTCGGCATAGATCAGCTCGTCGATCGACGCCAGCAACGCGAGCTGGTTGGGCTCGTCGAAGCCCTTGAAGATCTCGTAACACCTGAGCTTGAGCTTGCCGTAGACGAACGTCTCGATCTTCTCGGTGTCGGACACCGCCTCGTCGAACAGCGCGCGGATCTCGGCGTCGATCAGCTCGAACACCTCGTAGAAGTGGGCGACGAACTTGTTGATCACCTCGGTCCGGTCCGCCGAGGTCGCGTCGGGCATCGCCTCCCGGGCCCGCGCGGCGACCAGCTGGCGGATGTAGATCTTGACGAAGGTCTTCTCGGTCGGGTCGAAGTCACCGTCGATGTAGCCGAACGCGGTCAGGTAGAAGATGATCGCGTTCATCTGCTGCTCGGCGATGTCGGGATCCTGGCTGAATGTCAGCATGGGGCGCCTCGACGATCAGCTTGCCGCGCCAGTCGCCGCGTACGCAACCCCACACCACCCCCGCTGCGTGCAGTATGCTCGGAGGCAGTGATCAACCGGCACTCGCCATCACCGCGCCTGGGGCGCGCGGCGGTCCTCGCTGTGTCCACCGCGGCGCTCGTCACGGCTGGCGTGGGGGTCGCCGTCGCCGGGCCCGGCCGCCGGATCGAGCTGGGCGGCTTCGTCGGGCTCGACTACTTCGGCGATGAGATCGAGCTCGGCAACTCGTGGGCGCCGGAGCAGGTGCCGGGCACGTCGTTCCTCCTCGGCGGGCGCGGCGGCCTGGTGCTGGCGCCGGATCTGATGCCCGACTCCGGGCTCGATCCGCAGCTCGGGCTGGAGGCCGAGGCCCGGCTCGCGCTGGGCTCGACCGGCCATGCCAGCGAGGGCGGCCGCGACAGCTACTTCGCGCCGGTGCTGGGCTGGCGGCTCCACGCGCTGCTCCGGCTGCGTCACGGTGGCCTCTTGATCCCGCACCTGGTCGCCGGCGCTGGCGGCGAGACCGTGCTGTCGAGCTCGCCGTTCATGGAGCGCGACACCGATCCGGCCTACTACTGGGGCCCGGGCCTGACCTGGCGGGTGTCGTCGCGCATCGAGGCCCGCGTCGATCTCCGCCACGCGCTGGCCCCGGGTCGGGCCGGCGACCTGGTCTCGACGTTCGAGCTGCAGTTCGGGCTGGTCACCGGCTGGGACCTCGCCGGCGGCGCGGCGCAACCGGCGCGACCGCGGGACACCGACGGCGACGGGATCGTCGATCGCGAGGACCGCTGCGTGACCGAGCCGGAGACGGTCAACCGGTTCGACGACGACGACGGCTGCCCCGACCTGCTCGATCGCGACGGTGACGGCGTGCGCGACGCGGTCGACGCGTGCGTGGACGCGGCCGAGACGCCGAACGCGATCGACGACGACGATGGCTGCCCCGAGCACGACCCCGACGGCGACGGCCTGGTCGGCAGCCGCGACGGCTGCCCGGTCGACGCCGAGGACTTCGACAAGTTCGAGGACGAGGACGGCTGCCCCGATCGCGACAACGACGCCGACACCCGGCCCGACGTGTCGGACGCGTGCCGGGACCAGCCCGAGACCTACAACGGCTTCGACGACGACGACGGCTGCCCAGACGAGCTGCCCAGGGTCGTGAAGGAATTCACTGGCGTGATCGAGGGCATCACCTTCGAGCTGGCCAGGGCGCGCATCCAGCCGCGCTCGAAGCAGACGCTGGGCAAGGCGGCCGCGCTGCTGCGCGAGTACGCGTCGGTCCGGATCCGCATCGAGGGCCACACCGACGACCGCGGACCGCGGGCCAAGAACGTGGCGCTGTCGCAGAAGCGCGCCGACGCGGTGAAGTGGTACCTGGTCGATCAGGGCATCGCCGCCGACCGGATCGAGACGGTCGGGCGCGGGCCCGAGGTGCCGCGGGTGCCGAACAAGAACGCCAAGGCGCGGGCCAAGAACCGGCGGATCGAGTTCCACGTCGTGTTCCAGGACCCGACCCAGAACGTGCCGCCGCTGACCGAGCCGACGCCGGCCCCGGCCCCGGCCGCACCGGCAGGGCCGCCCGCCCCGCCGGCCCCGCCGGCGGCCCCGCTCAGCCAGCCCTGAGGGTCGCCGCTCTCGGCCTTGCTGCGCTGCCGTCGCCGCCGCGTCAGCGCTGGGTCGCCGACACGGCTGCGGCGAAGCCGGACAGCTCGAACGACCCGCAGACGCTGTCGAAGCTGCCGGCGGCACCGAAGCGCTCGGCGAACGCCGTGAGCCGGATCGCCGGCTCCGCCGAGGTCGGCACGGTCCCGCAGCTGGGCTGCAGCGCGGGTGTGCGCCCGTCGTTGCCACTGCCCACGACCATCACCGGCGTGGCCGGGCCGGCGATCACGGTCACCACGACGTGACCGGCCGGCTTGGTCGCGCGGATCTCGTCGGCCAGCTCGATCACGTCCCACATGTAGGGCGACCTCGCGCGCGGCGCGCATGCGGTCTTGGGACCGGACGTCCTCAGATCGAGCTCGGCGCAGCGCACCCCGAAGTCGAAGCAGCGAAACCCGGTGAACGGGCCGAGGAGCGAGCCCGGCATCGCGGTCCGCTCGCCGAACATCGTCGGGTCCACGGTGGAGCAGTCGTCTTCATCGGACACGATCACGATCGCCAGCGCTGCGTCCGGTCGAAGGAAGCCTGGGTTCCAGCCGGGCTCGAGGGCGCGCCGCACCGCTGCGAGGGGCTGCTCGAAGCCACAACCACCGGTGCCCAGGCTCACCAGGCACTCGAAGAGCGGGGCCATCTGGCCGTCGGTGTAGTTGCGCTGGCGGCCACCGTCGGCCGCGGCGAGATCGGAGATGAACGCATGCTGCAGCCCGAACCGGGCGACGCAGGTGTTCTGGGGAAGCCCGGTCGACAGCTGACCGTCGTCGCCCGCCGCGGAGCAGTTCGACACGTTGAACGCGCCCGACGCGCCCATGTCCGTCGAGATCACGCCGATGTGGAGATCGGGAAGGGCGCCGGTGGGGGCGGACAGCACGTTGATGAAGAGCGGCAGCGCAGCCGCGAGCTGGGCCTGCTCGGGCTCCGTGTACGAGGTGTTGTCGACGACGAACAGCAGATCGACGCCGCGGGCGGGCGGCGGCGGCGGCGGCGTGCAGGCCTGATCGACGCAGGCCGCGCCACCGCAGTCGGCGGCGTCGCCGCACTCGACGCAGCTGCCGTCGGGGGCACACACCGGCCGCTCGGCCGGACACGCGGCCTCGTCGCACGCGGCCGGGCAGGCCTCGCCCTCGCACGCCGGCTCGCCACCGTCGCCGCAGGCGGCGATCACGAACAGACAGGACACCAGCGTCAGCGGTCTCATGGAGCCACTGTGCCCGAGCCCGCGGGGAACCGGGCCGGCAGACCACGGCAGGGGGGTCACGGCCGTCGGATCAGCGCCTGCGCCCACGCCGCATACTCGCGGGTCAACCAGCGCACCGCGCGCGCGCGGTCGCGATACTGGACGCTGTCGGTGAGGTGCCACACCCGCGGCGCCAGCCCGGCGCGGCGGAAGCACCAGCGCGCGCGCCGGCCATGGAACGGCTGGGTCACCACCCACACGCTCGCGCCGGGCGCGAGCAGCCGCGCGACCTCGCGCGCGTTCTCGGCGGTGGTGCGCGACCGGGTCTCGACGACGAGCGCCGCCGCCGGCACCCCGGCCACCCGCGCCGCGTCGGCCATCACCTCGGCCTCGGCCCGGTGCGCGCCGCCGGTGCAGCCGCCGCTGAACACCAGCGTGGGCGCCAGACCACGCCGCCACAGCGCGACCCCGCCGAGCACCCGCTCGGCTGCGACCTCCGACAGCCCGCCGCCGGGTCCGACCGGTGCGCCCAGCACGACGATCGCGGCCGCGGCCGGCCCCCGCTCGATCGCGTCGGCGATCACGAGCGGCCGCTCGAGCGCGCGCGCGACCAGCTCGAGGATCACGGCGCCGGGCAGCCCGGCCGGATCACGACGCCTCGTCGAGCGAGGCCGACGCCGACGGCGTGGTGGCGAGCGCCTCGGGCTCGTCGTGCACGGGCAACCCGCGCGCGGCGATCTCGGCGCACAGCTCGATCACCGTCACCAGCCGCTCGGCCGACGCCGGGCTGGCCCGGTGGTCGAGCGCGAGCGCGGGCAGCGGGATCAGCTCGTCGAGCGGGGCGCCCTGACCGGGGAACACCACGTGGCGCAGCGAGCGCCCCTCCCAGTACGCCATCCAGCCGTCGAGCGCGGCCGCGGCCCGCGCCCGCAGCCCGTCGTCGAGCAAGCGCAGGATCGCCGCGCGATCGCCGCGGCAGCGGAAGCGGTCGTCGAACACGGCGTCGTCGACCTTGACCAGGGTTCCCGCCGGCGGTGGATCGGGGTGGCCGCCGTTGCCGAGCACGCCGGGTGACCGCGTCACCACGCTCCAGGTCGCGCCGCGACCGGCGGCGATCTCGCGCCCGCACACGATGTCGACCACCACCACCGACCGGGCGATCCGCTCGATGCGCACCTTCACCGGCAAGTGACGGCGCTCGGTCACGATCACGGTCGAGGTGTGATCGCCCTCGCCCCGCACCGACACCGCGCTCACCATCGCGTCGCTGCCGGTCAGCCGGCGCAGCGCCGCGACCACGTGGCCGACGTAGCCCTGCCAGGTGTCGTCGTCGATCGCCGGGGTCACCGGCGTGAACACCGCGCGCTCCTCGCGTCCGACCGTGGTCGCGCCATCGCCCAGCAGCACGATGCCGGCGCCGGCCGCGACGAACGCGAGCGGCCACGCGAAGCCCCAGCCGGCGAGGACCAGCAGCGCGAGGCCCACCCCGATGCGGCGGCGCGCCGGCGACGGCGCGGTCAGGCAGGCCGCGACCGTCCACGTGATCGTCGCGAACGCGAGCAGGTACAGCGCGATCTGGTCCTGGGCTGCGTCGGTGCGCAGGTCGAGCCCGAACACGCGGTTGGCCCCCTTCACGGTCGCGACGTACTGCAGCCGGAGAAACACCGCGCCCAGGCCGGCGACCCCGAGCGCGACCGCGAACGGCGCGATCCGGGTCATCGACCGCGCGAACGGGCGCGGTGACAGGCAGTACGGCGAGGCGATCGCGGCCAGCGCCAGCGCGATGCGCCCCCACCGGCCCAGCCCCGCCCTGGCCTCACCGCCGGCCAGCTGATCCTCGTTCCACAGCTGATCGGAGAACAGCGAGGCGGCGCAGTAGAGGAGCAGCGGCGCGGCCGAGAAGGTGATGCCGATGGTCGCGCCGAGATCATCGCGCCGGATCCACGCGCGGACGACCTGATGCACCGCGACCAGGCCGAGGCTGGCGTGGAGCGGCGCCTGGGCCGGCGCCGGATCGACCACCGCGGCGAACACCGCGGCCAGCG
The DNA here is from genome assembly GCA_046597055.1 of Kofleriaceae bacterium. Classification (GTDB taxonomy): domain Bacteria; phylum Myxococcota_A; class Polyangia; order Haliangiales; family Haliangiaceae; genus UBA2376. Next base: position 18,230 of record JBKJLC010000016.1, read on the forward strand.
CGAGCGCGCCGGTGGTCGCGGCCCCGACCGCGCGATCGATGCGATCGCCGCGCGAGCCGACCGCCCAGCCGCGGACCAGCTCGCCCGCGCGCACCGCCAGCACGATCACGCCGAGCAGCGCCGCGAAGTAGAGGAGGAACAGCGCGACATAGTCGAGCGCGACGAACCAGGTCGGCGGCACCACGCGCTGCGACTCGCCGTGGACGAAGACCGGCAGCTTCTCCAGGCCGCGGGTGAGCACGCGGCCGACCACCACCTCGGCCGTGACGCCCGCGAGCAAGATCAGCTCGAGCTTGCTCAGGGGAGAACGGCGTTCCTCCATGCGGGCCGAAAAACGTAGCCGGTATGAGCAGTTGGGTCAAGCCAGGGCCGAAATCTGGGTCCCGGCCCGGGTCGAGCCTAACCTACATGTCGTGAAGCACCTTCTCGCGGCCGGCGCCCTCTTGATGATGATGGGCACCGCGGCGGCCGGGCCGGCCCGGGTCGTGATCGACCCCGGCCACGGTGGCTCGAACAGCGGCGCCACCGGGGCGGTGGCCGGCCTGCGCGAGAAGGACCTGACCCTGGTGATCGCGCGCGCGCTGCAGACCCGGCTGGTCGCGGCCGGCGTGGAGGTCGTGCTCACCCGCGACCGCGACGCCACGCTGACCCTGCGCCAGCGGGTCGCGCAGGCCAACCGTCGTGGCGCCGACCTGTTCATCAGCATCCACGCCAACGCGTCCCTGCAGCGGGTGCAGCGGGGCTTCGAGACGTTCGTGCTGACCGCCGCCGGCGTCGACATCGACGGCCGCGCGCTGCGCAGCGAGACCGGCGCGACCCGGCCCGGCATCGATCCGATCCTCGCGCTGGTGCTTGACGACGTCGAGCGCGGCGCGACCCAGTGGGAGGCGGCCGACCTCGCCGCGGCGATCCAGCGCGAGCTGCGGCTGGTGCGGGGCGCGGCCGGCGACCGCGGCGTGCGCCAGGACGCGCACCACGTGCTGATCGGCGCGATCATGCCGGCGGTGCTGGTCGAGGTCGGCTTCATCGATCACCCGGTCGAGGGCAAGGAGCTGGCGACCGCGGTGGTGCAGGCGCGGATCGCCGATGCGCTGGCGACCGCGGTGCTCGAGCAGCTGGCACCGGCCGCGCCGCCGCTCGGCCGGTAGCCGGCTCCGGGCGCGTCGGGTATGGTCCGCGCGTGCGACCCGACGGACGACGCCCCGACGAGCTCCGCCCTCTCGAGATCATCTCGGGTTTCCAGAAGCACGCCGAGGGCTCGGCCCTGGTGAAGCTGGGCGACACCCACGTCCTGTGCTCGGCCTCGGTCGAGGCCGGCGTGCCGTCGTTCCTCGCCGGCAAGGGCAAGGGCTGGGTCACCGCCGAGTACGCGATGCTGCCGCGCTCGACCCACACCCGGTCCCGGCGCGACCCCGGCGGTCGCGGCAAGGAGATCCAGCGCCTGATCGGCCGCGCGCTCCGGGCCGCGGTCGATCTGCGTCGGCTCGGCGAGCGCACGCTCACGGTCGACTGCGACGTGCTCAACGCCGACGGCGGCACCCGGGTCACCGCGATCACCGGGGCGTGGATCGCGATCGGGCTGGCGCTGCGCACGCTGGTCGCCCGCGGCGACCTGGCCGATAGCAGCGCGCTCCTGCCGCCGGTGGCGGCGGTGTCGGTCGGGATCGTCGACGGCGCGGTCGTGCTCGACCTGCCCTACCTCGAAGACTCCAAGGCCGACGTCGACATGAACGTCGTGATGAACGAGGCCGGCGCGCTGATCGAGGTCCAGGGCACCGCCGAGGGCGCGGCCTTCACCCGCGCCCAGCTCGACGCCATGCTCGATCTCGCCGCCGGCGGCATCCGCACCCTCATCGCCGCGCAGCGGCGCGCGGTCGAGGGCTGATTCGATGACGCGCACTGCCATCACGCGCCCGCTGGTGTTCGCCACCCGCAACCGCGGCAAGCTGATCGAGCTGCGCCAGCTGCTGGCCGGCGCGCCGGTGGAGGTGCTCGCGATCGACGAGGCGGCGGCCCGGCTCGGCCGCGCGATCGCCGAGGTCGACGAGGACGCCGCCACCTTTGCCGGCAACGCGGCCAAGAAGGCCCGCGAGGTCGCGGCCGCAACTGGCTGGCCAGCGCTCGCTGACGACAGCGGGCTCGAGGTCGACGCGCTGGGCGGCGCGCCCGGCGTGCACAGCGCCCGCTGGGCCGGGGTCCACGGCGATGACCCCGCCAACAACGCGCGGCTGCTGTCGGACCTCGACGACGTGCCCGACGAGCGCCGCACCGCCCGCTTCCGCTGCGCGCTGGCGTTCGCCGATCCATCCGGCCCGCTCGGCGACCAGCTGCTCACGTCGGACGGCGTGGTCGAGGGCCGGATCCTGGCCAGCCCGCGCGGCGCCGGCGGCTTCGGCTACGACCCGCTGTTCTTCTGTCCGGAGCTCGGACAGACGTTCGGCGAAGCCGGGATCGGACCCAAGGGCCAGGTCTCGCACCGCGCCCGCGCGATGGCCATCCTCGGGCCGCAGCTGCGCGCGTACCTGGCCCAAGGCTAGCGCGGGCTCTCATGATCCTACCCATCGCTCGAGGGCAGTCCCGTCGAGGCGGCGGAGCGAGATCTTGCGCAGGCTGAGCTTCTTGTGCGGCGATCCGGTCATCAATGGGCTCGAGGGCGGCGTCGGCGTCGGCGTACGCCGGGGGCGCCTCGTGGTCGGCGGTCAGGTCGGGATGAGCTCCGGCGACCACCGCGACGACCGCCCGGTGTGCCGCCCGTTCGGTAGCGGCGAGGTCGTGGTGGACGTGGTCGACAACCGGAGCGTCGAGGTGGATCTGGCGGTGTTCTTCGGCGTGGCGCTCTGACCGACTACGAGGTGCGTCGGCCCGGCTCGGTCGGCGCCGACGCACCCGGGTCGGGGCCCGCGCCGCCCGGCGCGGTGGCACGGTCGTCGACGCTGACCCGCGACCGCCAGCCCGGCAGCCAGGTCGTGCGGTCGCGCAGCTCGCGCCACGCCATGCCGCGGACACAGGTACGGTCGAGGGTCGCCCGGAGCGTCACCACCGCCCGATCGAGGCTGACGATCTCCCAGTGGCAGTAGGTCCAGGCGTCGTCGAGGCGGGTCCAGGCGCTGCCGACGAGGTGGCGAGGATGCACCGGCGCGGGGGGCATTGTCCGAGCGTAGCGCGCCGGCGTAACCCTGCCCGCCCGGCCACCGTCTCACCCGGCAACCATGGAGAAGATGATGCGCAAGAGCCTCTCGTTGATGCTGTTCCTGTCCCTGGCGACCGCGGCGACCGCCTGCAAGAAGAAGGATGACGCGATGGAGTCGCCCAAGGTCGCCGAGCCGACCAAGGTCGCGCCGGTCGAGCCGACCACCCCGCCGGCCATGCCGCCCGCGACCCCGCCCGCGGCGAGCGCCAAGAACATCGTCGAGGTCGCCCGCGAGGCGGGCTCGTTCAAGACGCTGTTGACCGCGGTCGAGGCGGCCGGCCTGGTCGAGACCCTGTCGGGCCCGGGCCCGTTCACCGTGTTCGCGCCGACCGACGAGGCGTTCGCCAAGATCCCGGCCAAGGACCTCCAGGCGTTGCTCGCGGACAAGGCCGCGCTCACCGCAGTGCTGACCTATCACGTCGTGCCGGGCGCGGTGATGGCGAAGGACGTCGCCGGGCTGACCAGCGCGAAGACCGTCCAGGGCGCGGACGTCGCGATCGACACCTCGAACGGCGTGAAGGTCGGCGGCGCGACCGTCGTGAAGGCCGACATCGCCGCTTCGAACGGCGTGATCCACGTGATCGACACCGTGATCATGCCCCCGAAGTGAGCCGCGCTGGCTGACGCTGGCGATTCTTGCGCGCGCGTCGGGCCCCCACCGCGCCCGGCGCGCAGTACGTTCGCGGCGCCGCTCGTCCCCGAGCGTCGCCGAGGACCCACTCATGAGCGCGTTCGAGCCCGAGGTCGAGGCCCCCCGTCACGGGTGGGCGCCGCTGCGTGCCGTGCGGGCCGCGTTCACGTTTCTGACCCGGATCCCGGTCGGCGGCTTCCCGTACCACGCCGATGACTGGCGGTGGTCGAGCGCGCACTTCCCGCTGGTCGGTGCGGTGCTCGGGTGCGGGCTCGGCGCCGCGTGCGCGACGCTGCTCGCGCTGGGGCCGCTGCCGGCCGCGGCGCTGGTGCTCGCGATGTCGCTCCTGGTCACCGGCGCCTTCCACGAGGATGGCCTGGCCGACACCGCCGATGCGCTCGGCGGCGCCTACGATCGCGCGCGGGTGCTCGAGATCCTGAAGGACAGCCGCATCGGCGCGTTCGGGGGCGCCGCGCTGGTGATCGCGCTGCTCGCGCGCTGTGCGCTGCTGGCCGCGCTGGGCCCGCTGGCCCCGGCCGCGCTGGTCGCCAGCGAGTGCGCATCGCGGCTGCCGCCGGTGGTGCTGATGGCGCTGCTGCCCTACGCGACCACCGACGCCCGCTCGCGCAGCCGACAGATCACGCGCGCGGGGCCGGCCCAGGCGCTGGTGGCCGGCGGCTGGACCGCGCTGGTGCTGATCGGGCTGGTCTGGCTCGACCGGCTCCCCGCGATCGCCGGGGTCGCGGTCGTGATCGCCGCGGTCGCCGCGGGGCTCGAGTGCGGCCGGCGCTTCATGCGCCGCCTCGGCGGCGTGACCGGTGACTTCCTGGGTGCCACGCAGCAGGTCGCCGCGATTGCGATGCTGATCGCGATTCGCGCCGTCACGCTGTGATGCCTGTGATGGGTAAATCCAACCGCATGCGCCGCGGCCCGGCCACTGCCCGGCACAGGTTGCTTGACACCAAGCCCCCTGCTGCAGTACCAGTCGAGCGCTGACAATTGAATAGTCTCTCGGGTGCCCGCGAGGGCATAACAGGGAAGCCGGTGCAAGACCGGCGCGGTCCCGCCACTGTATGTGAGCCGTCACGTCGGTCCCGTCATCGCCACTCGGTATTCACCGGGGAAGGCCGGGGACACTTTCAGTCACTGCCGGACGTCCAGCTACCGCCGGACGTTCAGCCGCTCACGAGCCAGGAGACCTACCCGAGAAGACGCATGTTCTCTCCGCGCGGAACGGGGGGCACGCCTGCTCGACCATGACTGTCATGGGGGGCACGTGACCTCTCATTCCCATCGTGGAGCGAGAGGTTTTTTCATGTCTGCGACCGCGGATCAGCGAGTGACTGATCGGACCCGGGCCGCCAGCGTTGTCGGCCCACCTCCGCTCGAACGTCTCCACCGGTATCTCGACAAGCTCGTCAGTAGTGCCTTCTACGGGAAGGTCACCATCTCGTTCCAGAACGGGAAGGTGAGTGACGTGCGCATCGAGCAGACCAAGAAGCTCGAAGAGCTGTAGTCAACAATAACAGCCACATCTCCCGATGTGGACAGTGGGTCGTCGAAGAACTCGAGCCCCGGTATGGCGTCCTGACGGGGCGCCAGCCGGGGCTCGTTGCATTCCGGACCGGTTCCGATTCCGCCAGGAGGCCTCATGAGCAAGATCACTCGCACGTCATCCCGTGTTTCCGCCTGCAGCGCGCTGGGCCTGTGTCTCGTCAGCGCCTGCACCGCCGACACGTCGTCACCCGGAACCACGGGGGCGCTCGCCAACCGCGCCTACGTCGTCAGCCTCGAGTCCGCCGAGCTCACGGTGATCGACCTCGAGCGCCTCGAGATCATCGCGCGGGTCCCGACCGGCGGCGTCGCCAACCACATGGCCGAGCTGAACGGCGACTTCACCAAGATCTACGTGAACTCGGCAGGGACCAACGAGACGGTGGTGATCGACACCCGGACCTTCGAGGTCCTGACCCGCATCCCGCTGGGCCGGCACCCGTCCCACGTGTCGCTGAGCCGCGACGGCCGCCTGCTGGCGGTGATGAACGAGGACGAGGGCACCGGCGCGGTCTCGTTCATCGACACCACGCGTGACGTCGAGATCAAGCGCCTGCCCGGGCTGTACGCGCCCCACTTCATGCGGTTCGCGCCCGACGGCGCATACGGCTACGTCGCCAACATGGGCGCGCACCACCTGACCCGGGTCGATCTCGCGACGCTGGAGATCGACGGCCACATCGCGCTCGACGGCTTCGCCGGCCCGCCGACGCCGACCCTGGCCCCCGCCGAGGGCGGCTTCGGCGACGCCCAGATCGACGCGACCGGCATGCTGTACGCGGCGCACAACACCACCGGGCGCGTGCTCGTGTACGACACCGTCGCCCGCGAGAAGCGACCCGAGCTGACCGTCGGCGGGCAGCCGTGGATCGTGTTCGCCGAGCACCCGTTCGCCGAGGTCCCGCGCCGCCACCTGGTCCCGAGCTTCGGCAGCCAGCAGGTCTCGATCATCGACGGCCCGAGCGCCGCGGTGGTCGCCGCGCTGCCCGGCGACGAGCAGGCCTACGGGGTGAACTACTCGTCGGTGACGCCCGACAAGGCGTTCGTCATGAACCGCGTGCGCGAGGACATCGCGGTGGTCGACACCGCGCGCGGCACGATCACCTCGCGCATCCCGGTCGGCGGCAACACCGAGACCGCGTCGACCAGCGCCGACGGCAAGTACGTGGTCGCCGCGGTGTCCGGCGCCGACCGGGTCGTCGTCATCGACACGGCGACCGACCAGATCGTCAAGACCTTCGATGGCGTCGGCGCTTACCCGTGGAGCGTCACGATCCCGCTCGGCCAGAACTACTGCCACTGAGCTGCCGGTGCCGGTCGTCCTCCTCATCTTGCTCGTGGTCACCGGGTGCGCCGAGCGCGCCGCGGTGCCCGCGTCCGGCGCGGCGCGCCGGGTGGTGAGCTTGCACGACGTCACCACCGAGATGATGGTCGCGCTCGGTGAGGTCGACCGCCTGGTCGGCGTGGCCGAGCCGGTCGACCTCGACGAGGCGACCCACGCGGCGCTGGCCGGCGTGCCTCGGGTCGCGGGCCTCGAGTCGATCATGATGACCCGCCCCGACCTGGTGCTCGGCCTCGACGTGGTGGCCGAGCAGGATCCCGCGCTGGTCGCCCGGCTGCGCGAGGCCGGGATCGCGGTCGAGCTGGGCAACCCGACCCGGCTCGACGACGTGTTCGCGCTGGTGCGGACGGTCGCCGCGCGGGTCGATGCCACCGAGGCCGGCGCGCAGCTGGTCGCCCGGCTCGAGCGCGGGGTCGGCCCCACCGTTGCGACCGCCGCGCCAGTGCGGGTGTTCGTCTTCGATTGCTGCGACCCGCCGTTCACCGCGGGTGGCCGGGCGGTGCTGACCGACCTGATCGCGCGCGCCGGCGGCACCAACGTGTTCGCCGAGCTCGACAGCGACTGGACCAAGGTGTCGTGGGAGGCGGTGGTCGCGCGGCGTCCCGAGCTGATCGTGATCGACGCCTATCGCCACGAGGGCCAGGGCGACGTCGCCGACAAGCAGCGCGCGCTGCGCGCCATCCCGTCGCTGGCGCAGGTGCCAGTGGTGGTGATGCCGCTCGCGTGTGCGCTGGGCGGCCTGCGCAGCGTCGAGGGCCTCGCCCGCCTGCGGGTGGCGATGCGAGGACCGTCGTGAGTTCGCGCGTGGGCATCGGCGCGGTGGCGCTGGGCGGCCCGGCCCTGGCCGCGGTCGCGCTGTGCGCCGGTCCGTCGGGCTGGCGGCTGCCGTGGGAGCTCACCGACGTGCTGGTCGAGCTGCGCGGGCCGCGCGTGCTGCTGGCCGGGCTGGTCGGCGGCTCGCTGGCGGTCGCCGGCGCGGCGATGCAGTCGCTGCTGCAGAACGACCTCGCCGATCCGTACGTGCTCGGCCTGTCGGGCGGCGCGTCGGCCGGTGCGGTCGCCTCGCTGGCGCTGCGGCCGGGCCTGACGCCGGGACCGGCCGCCGCGGTCGGCGCGGCGCTGGCCGCGGCGCTGGTGCGCGGCCTCGCCCGCGGTCCCTACGATCCGACCCGCCTGCTGCTCGCCGGGATCGCGGTCAGCTCGATCCTGGCCAGCGCCACCGGGTTGATCCTGGTGCTGGCGCCGGCCAGCCAGCTCCTGCGCTCGACCACGTACTGGCTGTTCGGCGGCCTCGGCACACCGCGGTGGTCGGCGCTGGTCGTGCCGGCGATCGCGCTGGCCATCGCGGTCGCGTGGCTGTACGCCTCGGCGCAGCGCCTCGATCGGCTGACCCTCGGCGACGACGTCGCGACCTCGCTCGGCGTCGAGGTGGCGACGCTGCGCCGCGGCGTGACGATCGTCTCGATCGTGCTCACCGCGCTGGCGGTGGCGGCCAGCGGCCTGGTCGGCTTCGTCGGGCTGATCGCGCCGCACGCCGCGCGTCGGCTCGGCGGCGCCCGTCATCGCAGCCTGATCGGGCTGTCGGCGCTGCTCGGCGCGCTCCTGGTGATCGCGGCCGACACGCTGGCGCGGACCGCCTTCGCCCCGCGCGAGGTGCCGGTCGGGCTGGTCACCGCGGCGCTGGGCGGTCCGTTCTTCCTGTGGCAGCTGCAGCGAGGCGCGCGATGACGCCGGTGCTGGAGGCGGCCGGGGTCACCGTCGCGCGAGGCGCACAGGTGATCCTCGCCGGGGTCGACCTGGTGGTGCAGCGCGGCCAGCGGGTCGCCCTGGTCGGCGGCAACGGCTCGGGCAAGACCACGCTCCTGCGCGCGCTGGCCGGCCTCGATCGCCCGATCGCGGGCGCGCTGCGCTGGCGCGGGACCGCCCTGCCCGCGGGCGCGGCCCGGGTCCGCACCGTCGGCGTGCTGTTCCAGCGCGAGCCGACCTCGCGCTTCACCGTCCGCGAGCTGGTCACCCTGGGCCTCGCGCTCGACGGTCCGCCGGGCGCGATCGCGCGCGGGCAGGTCGACGCCGCGATCGCGCGGGTCGGGTTGACCGAGCTGGCCGGGCGCTCGTGCGCGACGCTGTCGGGCGGCGAGGCCCAGCGCGCGATGCTGGCGCGCGCGCTGGTCGCGAGCCCGGCGGTGCTGCTGCTCGACGAGCCGACCAACCATCTCGACCCCGCGCACCAGGCCGGGCTGCTGGGCTGGCTCGATCGCCTGCGCGGCGAGATCGCGGTCGTGCTCGCGACCCACGATCTCGCGCTGGCGGCGCGCTGCGATCGGGTCGCCCTGCTGCACGACGGGGCCATCGCCGCGTTCGGTCCGGCGGCCGAGGTGCTCACGCCGGCGCTGCTGGCCCGGACCCTGGGCGTGCGGGTCCAGCGGGTCGAGGATCCCGATGGGGGTCCGCCGCTGCTGCGCGTGCTCGGGGCGGTCGACGCCGGGGCGATGGAGGCGGCGGCGTGACCACCGGGCTCCTCATCATCGGGCACGGTAGCCGCGACCCCGGCGCCAACGCCGAATTCGAGGCCCTGGTCGCCGCGCACCGCGCGAGCCATCCCGAGCTCGAGGTCGGCCACGGCTTCGTCGAGCTCGCCGAGCCCGGGCTCGACCCCGCGCTGCGCCAGCTCGCGAGCCGGGTCGACCACGTCGTGGCGGTCCCGCTGTTCCTGTTCGCCGCTGGCCACGTCAAGAATGACATCCCGCTCGCGCTGGCGCGGGTACGCGCCGACCACCCGGGGGTGCGCTTCACCGCGGCGCGGGCGCTCGGCGTGCATCCCGAGCTGGTCGAGCTCGCGTTCGAGCGCGCGGTGCCGGCGCTCGAAGCCGCCCGCGAGCGCGCGAAGACCGCGATCATCGTGGTCGGGCGCGGCGCCAGCGACCCCGACGCCAACGGCGACTTCTGCAAGGTCGTGCGCCTGCTCGGCGAGGGCCGCGGCCTGGGCTGGGTGGTGCCCAGCTTCATCGGGATCGCCCGGCCCAGCTTCGAGGAGACCGCCGAGCTGATCGCGCGGGCGCGCCCCGAGCGCATCGTGGTGGTGCCGTACTTCCTGTTCGGCGGCCGGCTGATCGACAAGCTGCGCGCGCAGGTCGCGGCCTTCCAGACCCGCACGCCGTGGATCCCGATCGAGCTGGCGCCGCACCTCGGCGGCGGCGCGCGGGTGTCGCGACTGCTCGACGAGCGCCTGCGCGAGGCGACCGAGGGCGAGCGCCCGCTGCCGTGCGACACCTGCCAGTACCGCGCGCCGATCGCGGGCGTGACCGGCGCGGTCGGCGGGGTCAAGGCGCTCCTGTGGAGCCTGCGCCACGGCTTCACCCACGCCCAGGCGATGCCGCACGTGCACGCGCATCGTCCGCTGGTGAAGCACGTGCTGGTCTGCGCCAACGGCGACTGCGCCGCGCGCGGCAGCGTGCCGCTGCTGGCGACCCTGCGCCGGCTGGTCAAGGACGCCGGCCGCGAGCGCGACATCCGGGTGACCCGGACCTCGTGCATGGGCCGCTGTGGCGAGGGGCCGACCGTCGCGGTCTACCCCGACGGCATCTGGTACCGCGGCGTCACCGAGGCCGACGCGGCCGAGCTGGTCGACGACCACCTGCTGGGCGACCGCCTCGTCGGCCGCCTGGTCGACAACATCATGCAGTAGGAGCTTCGACCATGGCATGTCACGAGATCGCCGCCCTTCGCCTGAGCCTCATGCAGGTCCTGGGCAGCACCGACGAGGCCGAGCGCCAGCACGAGCTGGCCGAGCTCGGCGATGGCGCCGAGGCGCCGGGCCCGCTGCGCTCGCTGTGCAACGCGCGCGACCTGGCGACCGTCAAGCACAGCTACCAGGCCGCGATCGCGGCGCTCGAGGAGCGGGTGTCGGGGACCTCGGCGGCGGATGCCGACCTGCCCTACCTGCGCACGCTGGTGGTGCTGACCAAGAAGGTCGAGCTCGAGCTGGGCCGCCAGATCGACGGGCTCGCCCACCTGTCGCGTGACCTCGAGGAGATGCACGACTTCGTCCACGAAATATACCCAGGGGAGTCGACCTGATGGCGACCGCCAAGACCGCCCACCTGTCCGAGACCCGGACGCTCGGCCCCGACACCCGCCTCTTGGCGCTGGTCACCGACGAGCCGCTCGGCTTCGTCGGCGGCCAGTACGTCATCATCGACAGCGGCCAGGTCCTGCCCAGCGGCAAGGCGATCAAGCGCGCGTACTCGATCGTCACCCGCGACGACGATCAGCGGCGGTTCGAGCTGGCGGTCATGCGCATCCCCGATGGCCCGTGCTCGGGCTACGTGCACGGGCTGCCCGACGGCCACCCGATCACGTTCAGCGGCCCCTGGGGCAAGTTCTACCCGGCGGAGGGCGCCACCGGCCCGACCCTGGTGCTGGCGACCGACACCGGCATCACCGCCGCGCTCGGGCTGATCGGGTCGACCCGCTTCCGTCCGCTGCTCGGCCAGACCGTGCTGATCTGGCTGCGGGTCGCGCCCGACTACTTCGTGCCCGACCAGTTCGTGCGCGACCGCATCCCGGACGGCTGCGGCGAGGTCCGCATCGAGACCCTGCCCGCGATCGGCCATCCCGACCGGCTCCCGCACGCCCGCGCCGTGCTGCAGGCGGTGACCGCGCGGCCCGGCGCCGGCCTGGCCCAGGCCTTCATCGCCGGCGACGGCGCGGTCAACTACGCGCTGCTCGACGATCTGGTAGCCGCCGGCGTGCCGGTCAGCCGCGACAACGTGGACTCGTTCTTCAACATGCCGAAGAAGACCTCGGCATGACCGCCCGAGGTCTCGATCATGGAAGCGCGGGTTCCCCCCAGAGACAAGAAGGGCCTGCGCACCGGCTTCACCACCGGTGCGTGCGCGGCCGCGGCGGCCAAGGCCGCCACGCGGTGCCTGGTGCAGGACCTCGTGCTGACCGAGATTGAGACCACCCTGCCCAACCGGGCCCGGGTCAGGTTTCCGCTGGCCCGCTGCGAGCGGGTCGGCGCCCGGGTCACCTGCAGCATCATCAAGGACGCCGGCGACGACCCCGACTGCACCCACGGCGCCGAGCTGATCGCCGAGGTCGAGCTGTGCAGCACGCCCGCGATCGAGATCCGCGGCGGCACCGGCATCGCGACCGTGACCCGCGCCGGGCTCGGCCTCGAGGTCGGCAGCCCCGCGATCAACCCGGTGCCACGCCGCAACATCACCGAGATGGTGACCGAGGAGCTCGCGCACGGCGCGGCCCGCGGCGCCATCGTCACGATCAGCATCCCCGACGGCGTCGAGCGGGCGCTGCAGACCACCAACGCGCGCCTCGGCCTGATCGGTGGGCTCTCGATCCTCGGCACCTCCGGCATCGTCACGCCGTACTCGACCGCGGCCTGGAAGGCGAGCGTGGTCCAGGAGATCGACGTCGCCGCCCACGGCGGCCAGCGCGTGATGGTGCTGACCACCGGCGGCAAGTCGGAGCAGTACGCGATGGCGCTGTTCCCCGAGCTGCCCGCGCACGCGTTCATCCAGGTCGGCGACTTCATCGGCGTCGGCCTCCGGCAGTGCGCGCGGCGCGGGGTCGAGCGGGTCACCGTGGTCGGCATGATCGGCAAGCTGTCGAAGATGGCCAACGGCCGCATGCAGACCCACGTCGCCGGCGCCGAGGTCGACCTGGAGTCGCTGGCGGTCCTGGCCGCCGAGCTCGGCGGGACCGACCAGCTGCTCGCCGCGATCCGCGGCGCCAACACCGCCCGCCACGTGCTCGAGCTGTGTCGCGCCGCCGGCCTGGTCGGCATCACCTCGCTGGTGTGCCGCAAGGTCGTCGAACAGTGCCGCCGCCACACCGGCGGCAGCCTCGCCGTGCACGCCCGCCTGGTCGACTTCGGCGGCGGCTTGCTCGGCCAGCACCCGGAGACCGACTCATGAACGACATGCGCCAGATGACCGCGTTCGGCCGCAGCATCGAGGATGGCAGCTTCGCCATCGTCGACCGCGAGGCCGGCGCCCACGACTTCGGGCCCGACGAGTGGCAGGTGGTCCGGCGGGTGATCCACGCCACCGCCGACTTCGAGTTCAAGACGCTGATGCGGCTGCACCCCGACGCGGTGCGCGCCGGCGTCGCGGCGCTGCGGAGCGGCTGCCCGATCCTGGTCGACGTGCGGATGATCGCGGCCGGCCTCAACCAGGCCCGGCTCGACGCCCACGGCTGCGCGGTCCACGCCTACATCTCCGACGACGACGTGATCGCGGCCGCGCAGGCCCAGAACACCACCCGCGCGATCGAGTCGATCCGCAAGGCGCACCGGCTCGGCGTGCTCGAGGGCGCGATCGTGGCGATCGGCAACGCGCCGACCGCGCTGCTCGAGGTGGTGCGCCTGATCCTCGAGGACGGCGCCCGCCCGGCGCTGGTGATCGGGGTGCCGGTCGGCTTCGTGTCGGCGGCCGAGTCCAAGGAGGCGACCCTGACCCTGCCGACGCCGTTCATCGTCGCGCGCGGTCGCAAGGGCGGCAGCCCGATCGCGGTCGCGATCATCCACGCCCTGCTGCTGCTGTCGGCCACCCCGGAGCCGGCGTGACCGCCGGACGCGCGGTCGCGCTGGTCGGCATCGGCGACGATGGCTGCGTCGGGCTCACCAGCCGGGCGCTGAGCGCGGTCAGCCGGGCCGGCGTGCTGGTCGGGGGCGAGCGCCAGCTGGCGTTCTTCCCGCAGTTCGCCGGCGAGCGGATCGTGCTGCGCGGCGGGCTGGCGGCGACGCTCGATCGGATCGCCGAGCTGGCCGAGGACCGCAACGTCTGCATCCTGGCCTCGGGCGACCCGCTGTTCTTCGGGATCGGCCGGCTGGTGATCGCGCGGCTGGGCGCGGCCCATGTCGAGGTCATCCCGCAGCCGAGCTCGGTGCAGCTCGCGTTCGCCCGCGCCGGCCTCGACTGGGGCGACGCCGCGTTCCGGTCGGTGCACGGGCGACCGCTCGACGGCTTCGTCACCCGGCTGGCCCGGGTGGCCAAGGTCGCGGTGCTCACCGACGACGAGCACTCGCCGGCGCGGATCGCGACGCGCATGCTCGAGTACGGCGAGGCCGGCTGGACCGCGTGGGTCGGCGAGCGCCTGGGCGGCCCCGACGAGCGCGTGCGCGCGTTGTCGCTGGCCGAGCTGGCGGGGCTCACCGACGTGCATCCGCTCAACGTCCTGGTCCTGGTCCGGACCGACCCGGCCTGGCGCGCCCCGCCGACGATCCCGTACCTGCACGAGGACGCGTTCGCCCGCCGCATGCCGAAGAACGGCCTCATCACCAAGCGCGAGGTCCGGCTGCTGACCCTGGCCGCGCTCGGCCTCCGGCCCGACAGCGTGGTCTGGGACATCGGCGCCGGTTCGGGCTCGGTGTCGATCGAGGCCGCGATGCTCGCGCCCGAGGGCCAGGTCTACGCGATCGAGGTCGACCCCGAGGGGGTCGCGCTGTGCCGCGAGAACGTGCGCGCCCATCACGTCGACAACGTGCACGTCATCGCCGGCCGCGCCCCCGAGGCGCTCGACGGGCTGGCGGATCCCGACGCCGTGTTCGTCGGCGGCAGCAAGGGCAGCATGGCCGAGATCGTGGAGGTCGCCCTGACCCGCCTGCGCCCGGACGGCCGGCTGGTGGTGAACGCGATCACGCTCGAGAACGCGAGCGAGGTCTACCAGGCGCTGCGCGGGCGTGGGCTGGTGCCCGAGGTCACCCTGCTCCAGGTCTCGCGCGCCGAGCCGCTCGCCCGCTACCTGCGCTACCAGGCGCTCAACCCGATCCAGATCTTCGCGGTGACCAAGCCGGCCGTGGAGGCGCCGTGACGACCTACGGCACCCTGTACGGCGTCGGGGTCGGGCCCGGCGCGCCCGACCTGCTCACGCTGCGCGCGCTCGAGCTGTTGCGGCGGACGCCGGTGCTGGCGCTGCCGCGCAGCTCCGACCACGGCGCGTCGATGGCATGGCAGATCGTGCGGCCGACCCTGGGGCTGATCGCCGGCCAGGAGCGGCTGTTCCTGACCTTCCCGATGAGCAAGGACCCCGACCGGCTGCGACCGGCCTGGGACCGGGCGTTCACCGCGATCGGCGCCCACCTCGAGGCCGGGCGCGACGTGGTGTTCGCCACCGAGGGCGATCCGTCGCTGTTCAGCAGCTTCATCTACCTGGCCCAGGAGGCGCCGCGGCGCTGGCCCGGCATCCGGGTCGAGATCGTCCCCGGGGTCACGTCGATCACGGCGGTGCCGGCGGTCACCGGGATCCCGCTCGCCGACGGTCAGGAGCGGATCGCGATCGTGCCGTCGACCTATGGCCTGGCCGACCTGGCCGACCTGCTCGTGCGGTTCGACACCGTGGTCCTGATGAAGCTCGGCGGCGAGCTGCCGCACATCATCGCGACGCTGGAGCGCGCCGGGCTGCTCGACCGCGCGGTGTACGTGTCGCGCGCGACCATGCCCGACCAGCGCATCGAGCGCGACCTGCGCGCGGTCACCGCCGCGCGCGGCGACTGCTTCGCGATGGTCGTGGTCTCGCGCAAGGAGCACAGCGGCCTGCTGGCCGGCACCGTGCCGCTGCGGGCGGTGCCGGCGGTGCACGCGTGACCGCCGGGCGGCGCCCGATGGCGATCCACGCCATCACCAAGCACGGCATCGGCATCGCGGCCCGGATGCTCGAGGCGTTCCCGGCCGCGGACCTGTACGTGTCCGAGAAGCTGCGCGCGAGCGCGCCGGCGGTGGCCCACCCGATGCCGCTGCCGATGGGGCCATGGCTGGCCGACACCTTCGGCGGCTACGACTGCCACGTCTTCATCATCAGCGTGGGCGCGGTGGTCCGCATGGTGGCGCCGCTCCTGCGCGACAAGAAGGTGGATCCAGCGGTGGTGTGCGTCGACGACGACGCGCGGTTCGCGATCTGCGTGCTGTCGGGCCACGTCGGGCGCGGCAACGAGCTGACCGGCCGGGTCGCGACCGCGCTGGGCGCGCAGCCGGTGATCACGACCGCCTCCGACGTCCGCGGCACGCTGACCGTCGACATCCTGGGCCGCGAGCTGGGCTGGACGCTCGACGACGACGACCGCAACGTCACCCGCGGCTGCGCGGCGGTGGTCAACGCCGCCCCGGTCATCTTCGTGCAGGAGGCCGGCGAGCCCGGCTGGTGGCCGGAAGACCGGGCGCTGCCGCCGGGCGTGGCCTACACGACCGCGCTCGACGAGGTCGATCCGGCCCGGGTCGAGATCGTGCTGATCGCGACCGACCGCGAGCTGCGCGAGTCGCACCCGGCGCACTGGGCCAACGCGGTGATCTACCGACCGAAGAGCCTGGTGGTCGGCCTGGGCTGCGATCGCGGCGCCGATCCGGCGATGGTCGAGCGCGGCTTGCAGGCGATCCTCGGCCGCCATGGGTTGTCGCCGGCGTCGATCAAGTCGATCGCCACGATCGACCTGAAGCACGACGAGCCGGCGCTGATCGAGCTGGCCGCGCGCTTCGGCGGGCTGCTGACCACGTACACCGCCGCCCAGCTCGACGAGGTCCCCGGCATCGAGAACCCGTCGGAGATCGTGAAGCGCCACGTCGGCACCCGCGCGGTCGCCGAGCCGGCGGCGCTGCTGGCGGCCGGCGCGACCCGGCTGCTGGTCGCCAAGCAGAGCTACACCGAGCCCGGCGCCGGCCGATCGATGACCGTCGCGGTCGCGCGGATCCCGTTTCCGTCCCGGCGGGTGCCGCCGGCCGCCACCCCTACCGTCGGAGGCGCGTCATGACCGAGGGCCAAGGCATCCTGTACGTGGTCGGCATCGGGCCGGGTGCGCACGCGCACGCCACGCCGGCCGCGCTGGCCGCGATCGCCGACGCCGACGTCATCGTCGGCTACACGACGTACATCAAGCTCGTCCGCGAGCTGATCGTGGGCAAGGAGGTCATCCGCACCGGCATGACCGAGGAGATCGGGCGCGCGCGGGCCGCGGTCGAGCGCGCCCGCGACGGCGCGAAGGTCGCGCTCATCTCGTCGGGGGATCCCGGCGTGTACGGCATGGCCGGGCTGGTCTTCCAGGTGCTGCGCGAGCTCGGCTGGAAGCGCGGCGAGTCGCCCGAGCTCCGGATCATCCCGGGCGTGACCGCGCTCAGCTCGTGCGCGTCGCTGGTGGGCGCGCCGCTGGTCCACGACTTCTGCGCGATCTCGCTGTCGGATCTGCTCACGCCGTGGCCGGTGATCGAGCGCCGGCTCGAGGCCGCGGCGTCGGCCGACTTCGTGATCGGCCTGTACAACCCGGCCAGCGGCCGGCGCACCCGCCAGATCGTCGCGGCCCAGGAGATCATCCGGCGCCATCGCGAGGGCGCGACCCCGGTCGCGCTGGTGAAGAGCGCGTACCGCAAGCTGCAGGACGCGGTCGTCACCGATCTCGATCACTTCCTCGAGTACGAGATCGGGATGCTGACCACCGTGCTGGTCGGCTCGACCAACACCTACCTGTACGAGGGCTACATGGTCACGCCGCGCGGATACACCAACAAGTACACCGCCGACGGCGTGGTCCGGCCCGGCCAGCGCCCCGGCTACTCGCTGGTGCTCGGCGATGCGATGGCTGCGGCCACGGCCGCGGCGTCGGCGGGCGCGGTCCCGGCGTCGGGCGAGGCCGACTGATGGCGTACGTCGGACGCATCGCGGGCGCGCTGCTCGCCGAGACCGGCGGCGCCTACTACCTGGTCGGCAACACCAAGACGCCGTGCGACTGGGCGGCGGCCGGCTTCATCGCGCCGGTGACCATCGACGCGCTGACGCGGCCCTGGCTCCGGCTCGACGTGACCGGTGCACCGACGCTCGGTGCGCCGCGCCTCCTCGTCGACGTCGAGGGCGAGGCGCTCGGCCGCCTGCTCGCCGACCTGTTCTTGATCCCGCGCACCGGCTCGGTCAGCGAGCGCCTGTGGCGCCTGGTGACCGGCCAGCGCGACGAGGACGACGAACCGGTCCCCGACCCCATCGCGGCCCGCTGGCTCGGCGAGATGCCGGGTCCGGTCTGGCAGGTCGTCCGCGACACCATCCTGCGCTGCAGCTGAGGAGAACCATGCGCGTCTACATCATCGGTGCCGGTCCCGGCGATCCCGAGCTGCTCACCCTGCGTGGTGCCCGGCTGATCGGCACGTGCCCGGTCGTGCTCTACACCGGCTCGCTGGTGCCGCGCGAGGTGCTGGCGCACGCCCGCCCCGACGCGCAGGTGCTCGACTCGGCGTCGATGACCCTCGATCAGATCCTCGCGGTCATCGTCGCCGCGCGCGACGCCGATCACGACGTGGCCCGGGTCCACACCGGCGACCCCAGCGTGTTCGGCTCGACCGGCGAGCAGATGCGCCGCATGGACGAGCTCGGCATCGCCTACGAGATCGTGCCGGGCGTGTCGTCGTTCACCGCGGCCGCCGCGGTGCTCGGACGCGAGCTGACCCTGCCCGAGCTGAGCCAGACCATCATCATCACCCGCGCCGAAGGCCGCACGCCGATGCCCGATCGCGAGAAGCTCGCGGACCTCGCACGGCACGGCGCTACTCTGGCGCTGTTCCTCAGCATCACGCTGCTCGACGACGTCATCGCCGCGCTGGTCCCGTCGTACGGCGAGGACTGCCCGGTCGCGGTGGTGCACAAGGCGACCTGCCCCGATCAGCAGATCGTCCTCGGCACGCTCGCCGACATCCGCGGCAAGGTCGCGGCCGCCCGCATCCGCACCCAGTCGATGATCCTGGTCGGCCGGGTGCTCACCGCGACCGACTTCGCCAGCTCGCGCCTCTACGACCCGGCGTTCACCCACCGCTTCCGCCGCGGCACCTCGCACCCGCGCAAGGACAAGGCCCCCCGTGCCGAGTGACCGCTGCGCGCGCGTGTACCGGCCGACCGCCGTCCCTCGCTCTCCCGTTCGTCCTGACACGGTTGCTCGACATCGCCTCGGCGAAGCGCGACTGCCGAGATCCGTTCGTCCTGAGCCCGAGCGAGCGCCAGCGAGCTCGGGGTCGAAGGACGCCCTGCCGACCGTCAGCGGGGCGCCCTCGGACTCCCGGCCATGGTCTCCCGGTGTCCTCGAGCGAAGCCTCGCGCAGCGAGCCGACGTCGACGACAAGCCCGTCGAGGGCCACTGGCTAACACCCTGGACGTCGGCCCTTCGACATGGCGCCTTCGGCGCCGGCTCAGGGCCACCGGGCACGGGGCGCGCGCTCGATCACGTGGCGAGTCGTGATCGGAGGGCGAAGCGCGGCGTCGAAGGGCGCCATGCGGCCGGTGAACCGACATGAGCGGCCCGGCTTCCAGCGGAGAGCGCGCCCGTGCTGACCGACCGACCGTGGGCATCCGCATCGGCATCTCCGGCGCGGCCGGGGTCGGCAA
The DNA here is from genome assembly GCA_046597055.1 of Kofleriaceae bacterium. Classification (GTDB taxonomy): domain Bacteria; phylum Myxococcota_A; class Polyangia; order Haliangiales; family Haliangiaceae; genus UBA2376. The sequence continues at coordinate 37,316 of JBKJLC010000016.1, forward strand.
GACCACGCTCGCCACCGCGCTGGCGGCCGAGCTCGGCGTGCCGTGCCTGCCCGAGGAGATGCGCGCGCATCTGGAGCAGACCGGCCGGCCGCTGTCCGAGCTACCGGTCGTCGAGGCGCGGCAGATCGTCACCGCGCTGTGGCGCGGTCGCGCCGAGCTCGAGCGGACCACGCCGTCGTTCGTCGCCGACAACGCGTGCCTCGACTTCGCGGCCTACGCGCTCTATCACGGCTGTCTCGAGGACGCGTCGTGGGCGGAGCCGCCCGAGCTGCTGCGCGCGCCGATCGAACACCTCGCCGGTTACGACGCGATCGTCCTGCTGCCCGCCGGGGTGCTGCCGTATGTCCGCGACGGCGTCCGCTCGTCCAACGCGTCGCTGCAGCTGCGCTACCAGCTGATCATCGAGGGGCTGCTGCGCCGCCACGCCGACCCGCGCAAGGTGCATCACCTGCCCGAGGGCTGCACCGCGCCCGCCGACCGCCGCGCATGGGCGCGCGCGATCGTCGACAAGCTCCCCGCGCACCGGGCCCGCCGCCGGCCGGTGCGTGGGCTCGATCCGACCGGCGTGGTGTACCTGGTCGGCGCCGGCCCCGGCGATCCCGGGCTCTTGACCGTGCGCGCGTGCGAGCTGCTGCGGACCGCCGACGTGGTGGCGCACGACCTCCTGGTCCCGCCCGCGGTCCTCGCGCTCGCCGGGGCCACCGCCGAGCTCCTGCCGGTCGGTCGGCGCAAGGGCGGCGGTCCCACCCCGTACCAGCTGCATCCCGCCGTGTTCGAGCGGGCGCGCGCCGGCCAGTCCGTGGTCCGGCTCAAGGCCGGCGACCCGATGGTGTTCGGGCGCGGCGGCGAGGAGGCCGAGGCGCTGGCCGAGGCCGGGATCCGCTTCGAGATCGTCCCCGGGGTGTCGTCCGCGCTCGGCGCCGCCGCGTACGCGGGCATCCCGCTCACCCACCGCCTGTGCGCGTCCGACGTGACGTTCGTCAGCGGCCACGACGCCGAGGGGCCGCCGGTGTCGCTGACCGACTGGGCCCGCCTGGCCGGCGGCACCGGCACGATCGTCATGTTCATGGCGGCCCGGAGCCTGGCGGCCAACCTGGCGCGGTTGATCGCAGGCGGGCGCTCGCCGGAGACGCCGGCCGCGTACGTCGCCGCCGCGACCACACCGGCCCAGCACGTCATCGTCGGCACGCTCGCCACCCTGCCCGGCCTGATCGCGAACGTCGATCCGACGCCGCCGGCGCTGATCATCATCGGCGAGGTGGTCCGGCTGCGCGAGCGGATCGCGTGGTTCGAGCACCGGACGCTCGCGGGTCGCCGCCTGGTGGTCGCGCGGGCGCGGCCGGGCCGGTCCGCGATCGCACGCGAGCTGCGCGGGCTGGGCGCCGAGGTGCTCGAGGTCCCCGAGGTCGAGTCGGTGGCGCTCGATCACGCCCCCGCCGCGGCGCGCACCACGACCCACGATGGCATCGTCTTCGGCTGTGCCGCCGGCGTCGACGCGGTGGTGGCGCGCGCGGTGCCGACCCTCCCGATCATCGCGGTCGGCACCGAGGCCCAGCGCGCGCTGGCCCGGCACGGCCTGGCCCCGGCGGTCTGCGTCCGCGGCGCCTGTCGCGACGCGCTGGTCGAGCACGCGGCCCGGTTCGTCGGTCGACGATTCCTGCTGATCACCTCCGACGACGGCCGACCCGCGCTCGCCCAGGTGCTGACCGCGCTCGGCGCCACGGTCGACCTCGAGGTCGGCTACCGCTACGTTCGTCGGAGCGCCCCCGCGCCGCTGCCGCCGATCGATCTGGTGGTGCTGCCCAGCTCGTCGGCCGCGCGCAACCTGCTGTCTGGCGTGCTCGGCACCGAGCTGTGCCAGGTCCCGATGGTCGCGATGGGCCCCGCCACCGAGGCCGCGGCGCGCGACCTGGGCGCGCGGCACGTGGTCCGCGCGGCCGACGACACCCCGACCGCGCTGGTCGCCTGCGCCCTGTCGATGGTAGGAGCCCCATGACCGATCCGATGTTTCCCGCCGCCTGGCGCCGCGGCGTCTACGAGGCGATCGCCCAGCGGCACGAGCGCCGCGACCTGCGGCCCGAGCCGGTCGCGCCCGAGGTGCTCGCGCGCATCCTGTCGGCGGCGCACCAGGCCGGACGCGCCGACCTCACGCCGCCCTGGCGGTTCCTGGTGATCACCGATCCCACGGTCCGTCACGCGGTCCGCACCCAGCTCGACGGGATCGGCGACGCGCCCGTCCACGTCTGCATCACTTGCGACCCGGCCCCCGCGGCGATCGCGAGTGCCGAGGGCGCGCTCCAGAACCTGTGGCTGGCGGCGCGCGCCGAGGGCATCGGGGTCAGCGCCGTCACCGTCCGCGAGCCCGCCGCCCTGCGCACGGTCCTCGGCATCCCCGCGTCGGTGGTGCCGGTCGCCTACCTGGGGCTCGGCCACGTCGATCACTTTCCGGCAGCACCCGGGCCCGATCCTGAGCGGACGCCGCCGGTCTTCCAGGACGCCTGGGGCCAGGCGCCCGGGCCCGACCTGGCGCGCGCGCTCGAGCGCGGGACGCTGGTGGGGCCGCGGGTCGGCACCGAGACGCCGGGGCGCGGCCTGCTGCTGGTCTACACCGGCCAGGGCAAGGGCAAGACCACCGCCGCGCTCGGCGTGGTGTTCCGCGCGCTCGGCCGCGGCCTACGGGTCGCGGTCGTGCAGTTCATCAAGGGCAAGTGGAAGACCGGCGAGCGGCTGTTCGCCGAGACCCTGCCGGAGCTCACGTTCCTGGTCATGGGCCAGGGCTTCACCTGGGAGAGCGACGATCTGTCGCGCGATCGCAACGCCGCGATCGCCGCGTGGAACCGGACCAAGGAGCTCATCGCTGCCGGCGCGCACTCGGTGATCGTCCTCGACGAGATCACCTATGCGATCAACTACGGCTTCATCGACGGCGACGATGTGGTGGCCACCTTCGCCAGCCGCCCCGCCCACGTCCACGTGCTGGTGACCGGCCGCAACGCGCCCGACGCGCTGTGCGCGGCCGCCGATCTGGTCACCGAGATGAAGCCGGTGAAGCACCCGTTCGCGCAGGGCCACAAGGCCCAGCCCGGGATCGACTTCTGATGATCCCGCGCCTCGTGATCGCCGGCACCGCGAGCGGCGTCGGCAAGACCACCGTCACGGTCGGGCTGGCCCGGGCGCTGCGCGCGCGCGGCCTGCGCGTCGCCATCTTCAAGTGCGGCCCCGACTACCTCGATCCCACCTATCACGCGCGCGCGGTCGATGGACCGTGCCACAACCTCGACGGCTGGATGATGGGCCGCGAGGCGGTGATCGCCACCTTCGCGCACGCCGCGCGCGACGCCGACCTCGCGCTGCTCGAGGGCGTGATGGGGCTGTTCGACGGCGCCTCGCCCACCGGCGAGGAGGGCTCGACCGCCGAGATCGCCAAGTGGCTGGCGGCGCCGGTCGTGCTGGTCTGCGACGCCGGCGGCATGGCGCGCAGCATTGCCGCGCTCGGCCGCGGGTTCGCCAGCTTCGATCCCGCGCTCGCGCTGGCTGGCCTGGTATGCAACCGGGTCGGCAGTCGCAGCCACCTCGACCTGCTCGGTGCCGCCACCGGCGGCGCGCCGAAGGTGCTGGGCGGGCTGCCCAAGGAGGAGGCCCTGGCGTTTCCCGGCCGGCATCTCGGGCTGCGCACCGCCGACCGCGACGCGGTACCCGAGCGCGTGTTCGACGGCTGGGGCGAGCGGGTCGCCGCGTGGATCGACGTCGACGCCTTGCTCGCGATCGCGCGGGCAGCGCCGGCCCTGGCCAGCGCCGTCGCCGCGGCCCCCGCGGTCACCGGCGACGCCCGGTGCCGGATCGGGCTCGCCTTCGACGAGGCCTTCCACTTCTACTACGACGACAACCTGCGTCGCCTCGAGCGCCTGGGCGCCGAGCTGGTGCGGTTCTCGCCGCTGCACGACGCCCGCCTGCCCGACGTCGACGGCCTCTACCTCGGCGGCGGCTATCCCGAGGTCCACGCCGCGGCGCTGTCGGCCAACGCGACCATGCTCGCCGACGTCGCGGCGTTCGCGGGGGCCGGCCGCCCGATCTACGCCGAGTGCGGCGGCCTGATGTACCTGTCGTCCGGGATCCGGACACGCGACGACCGCCTGCATCCGATGGCGGGGGTGATCGCCGGCGAGGCGGTCATGTGCGAGCGCCTGCAGGCCCTGGGCTACGTCGAGGTCGAGACCCAGACCCGCACCCTGCTCGGCCCGGCCGGGCTGCGCTTCCGCGGCCACCAGTTCCGCTACTCCGAGCTGCGCGGCATGCCCGATCAGCTCGAGCGCGCGTACAGCGTCCGCAAGCGCCGCAGCGGTCAGGTCGAGCGCGAGGGCTACCACGCCGGCAACGTGGTCGCCTCGTACGTCCACGCGCACTGGGCCTCCAACCCGCTGGTAGCCAGCGGGTTCGTCGAGGCCTGCACCCGCGCGCGCACCACGCCGGGGCGGCCATGAGCGCGCTGCCCCGGACCCACGCGCCGGTCGGTGAACCCGCGCCGCCAGCCGGCGTCGCTCGCGACGGCTCGTGGCTGGTGGTCCGGTTCGCCGCGATGCACCGGCTGGTGAGCTGGGCGATCGTCGGCGGCGGCCTCCGACGCGGCCGCACGGTGGCGTGGCTGCAGGTGTCCGAGACCGACCTGCGCCCGCCGGTGCAGGCCGAACAGTTCCTCCAGGCCCACCTCGACACCGCCGGCCTCTCCGACGCGGTCGGGCTGCTCACCAGCCGCGACCTCGACGCGTACGTCGAGCACCAGGTGGCGTACCGCGACCTCGACGCCCACTGCGTCACCACCGTGGGCCTCGGCAACGCCCTGCGCGCCGGCGACCCGCCCGGCGCGAGCGCGCGCATCGGCACCATCAACACGCTGTGCCGGGTCTCGGCCCCGCTCACCGACGCGGCGCTGCTCGAGGCGCTGGCGCTGGCGGCCGAGGCCCGGACGCTCGCCGTGCGCGAGGCGACGGTCGCCAGCCGGATCTCCGGCCGGCCGGCGTCGGGCACCGGCACCGACTGCATCGTGATCGCCGCGCCCGAAGCCGCCCGCGGCGCGGCCTACGCCGGCAAGCACACCGCGGTGGGCCACGTCGTCGGCGCCGCCGTGTACGAGGCCACCCGGCGCGGCGTCGAGCAGTGGCACCACGAGCGGGCCGCCGCCCTGCAAGGTCACCGATGACGCCCCACCGGCTGGTGCTGGTCGGCGGCGGGGTGCGCTCGGGCAAGAGCGCGTTCGCGCTGGCGCGGGCCCGGACCCTCGGCGCCCGCCGCACGTTCATCGCCACCGCCCAGCCGTTCGATGACGAGATGCGCGCCCGGATCGCCCAGCACCGCGACGAGCGCGGCCGTGACTTCGCGACCGTCGAGGCGCCACGGGCCCTGGCCGCGGCGGTGCGCGCGCTGCACGACACCGACGTGGTGGTGATCGACTGCCTCACGCTGTGGCTGTCGAACCTGCTGCTGGCGGAGCTGACGCCGCCGCGCATCCTCGAGCAGGTCGACGACCTGGTCACCACGCTGGGCCGGCGGGCCTTCCATATCGTCATCGTCACCAACGAGGTCGGGATGGGCGTCGTGCCACCCTCCCCGCTCGGCCGCGCGTTCCGGGACGTCTGTGGGCTCGCCCATCAGCGGCTCGCGCGGGTCGCCGACGAGATCGATGTCGCCATCCTCGGCACGATCCTGCGCATCCACCCGGCCCCGATCGAGCTGCAACCCGTGGAGTCCCCTCATGTCGAGTCTTGCTGACGTATCCGCCCGCATCGTCCCGGTCGACCCGCGCCTGGCCACCGAGACCCAGCGGCTGCTCGACGGCAAGACCAAGCCGCGGCGCAGCCTGGGTCGCCTCGAGGAGCTCGCCGGCCAGATCGCGGCGATCCGCGGGGTCGCCGCGCCCGCCCTGCCGGTGAAGGCGATCGTGGTCATGGGCGCCGATCACGGCATCGTCGCCGAGGGCGTCAGCGCCTACCCGCAGGCGGTCACCGGCCAGATGCTGCTGAACTTCGCGCGCGGCGGCGCCGCGATCAACGTCCTGGCCCGCCACGCCGGCGCCCGCCTGGTGGTGGTCGACCTGGGCGTCGTCGAGCCGCTGCCGCCCTGTCCCGAGATCCGCGCCCACCGCATCGGCCCCGGCACCCGCAACTTTGCCCTCGGCCCGGCGATGACCCGGGCCGAGGCGATCGCAGCCATCGAGGTCGGCATCGGCATCGCCAGCGAGCTCGCCGCCGACGGCGTCACGCTGATCGGCATCGGCGACATGGGCATCGGCAACACCACCGCCTCGAGCGCGCTCACCGCACTGTTCACCGGCGCACCGCCCGAGGCGGTCACCGGCCGTGGCACCGGCATCGACGACGCCGGGCTGCGCCGCAAGATCGACGCGATCGAGCGTGGCCTCGCGATCAACGCGCCCGACCCCGGCGACGCGCTCGGTGCGCTCGCCAAGGTCGGCGGCTTCGAGCTCGCCGGGCTGTGCGGCGTGGTCCTGGGCGCGGCGGCGGCGCGGGTGCCGGTGGTCATCGACGGCTTCATCGCCAGCGCCGCCGCCCTGTGCGCGGCGCGGATGGTGCCCGCCGCCGCCGGCTACCTGATCGCCGCGCATCGCTCGGTCGAGATCGGCCATCGCGTGGTGCTGCAGGCGCTCGGCGCGCAGCCGCTGCTCGAGCTCGACCTCCGGCTCGGCGAGGGCACCGGGGCCGCGCTCGCGATGGGCCTGATCGATGCCGCGCTGCACATCCTGCACGAGATGGCGACCTTCGACAGCGCCGGCGTGAGCGACGCGGGCGCATGAGCGGGCTGCTCGAGAGCGCCGCCGCGGTGCTGGTGGTCGCGGTCGCCATCGACGTCCTGTGGGGCGAGCTGCCGACCCCGGTCCACCCGGTGGTGTGGATGGGGCGGCTGGCCGCGCGGCTCGAGCGGTGGGCGCCGACCCGCGGCGCGTTTCGTCAGCTGGTCGCCGGCGCGCTCATCGCGCTCGTGGTGCCGGGCGCGTTCGCGACCGCGGGCGTCGCGGTCGGCTGGCTCCGGCCGTGGCCGGTCGCCTGGTTCGCCGTCAGCGCCGCGCTGCTCACGTCGACGTTCGCGATCCAGGCGCTCGGCCACGCCGCCCGCGGGGTCCGCGATGCGCTGGTCCGCGGCAACCTCACCGACGCGCGCGCGGGCCTGCGCAGCCTGTGCAGCCGCGATCCCCGGCGGCTGACCGAGCCCCAGCTGGTCGCCGCGACCGTCGAGTCGGTGGCCGAGAACACCTCCGACAGCGTGGTCGCGCCGCTCTGCTACTACGCGCTGTTCGGGCTGCCGGGGGCCTTGTTCTATCGCGCGGTCAACACGCTCGACGCGCGCATCGGCTACCACGGCCGCTACGAGTACCTGGGCAAGGCCTCGGCCCGGCTCGACGACCTGCTCAACTTCGTGCCGGCGCGGCTGACCGCGGCGCTGCTGCTGATCGCGGGCCGGCTCGCCGGCGCCGACGCCCGCGCCGGCTGGACGATGTGGCGGCGTGACGGCGCCACCACGGAGAGTCCGAACGCCGGACGTCCGATGGCGACCATGGCCGGCCTGCTCCGGGTCCGCCTCGAGAAGCCGGGCCATCACCGCCTGGGCGACCCCGGCGACCCGCTCGCGACCGCCAAGATCGACCAGGCCTGGCGCATCGTGTGGATCGCGGCGGCGATCGCGGCCGGGCTGACCGTGCTCGCCGTGGGAGGCCGCGATGCCTGGACCTGACGCCAGCTCGACCACCGGCCGCGTCCACGGCGGCCCTCGGGACGAAGAGCTGCAGCGGCTCGGCCTCGACCCCCGGCGGCTGCTCGACTTCAGCGTCAGCACCAACCCGTACGGACCGTGCCCGTCGGTGGTCGCCGCGGTCCGGGGCGCCGCCCTCGATCGCTATCCGGATCCCACCGGCCGCGCGGTCCGCGCCGCGATGGCCGGGGTGCTCGACACCTCGGCCGAGCACCTCGTGCTCGGCAACGGCGCCGCCGAGCTGCTGTGGGCGCTCGCCCGCGCGCTGCTGCGCCCCACCGATCCCACGCTGGTGGTCGAGCCCACCTTCGGCGAATGGCGGGCCGCGGCGTCGGCGCTGGGCGCGACGGTCAGCGAGTGGCGGGCGACCGCCGCCGATCAGTACCGGATCGACCTGCCCGCGATCGCCCGCGCCGCGCGCAGCCACGGCGCCCGCGTGATCTACCTGTGCGTGCCGAACACGCCGACCGGCGCCGCGGTCCCCGCCGTGGAGATCGCGGCCTGGGCCGCCGCCCACGCCGAGGTCACGATCGTGCTCGACCAGTCGTTCCTGTCGCTGAGCGAGCGCGCCGACGACGCCGCCGTGGCCATGCCGCCGAGCGTGGTGCGGGTCCGGTCGCTGACCAAGGATCACGCGCTCGCCGGCGTGCGCGTGGGCTACCTGCTGGCCGAGCCCGTGATCGTCGCCCGGGTCGAGGCCCAGCGGCCGGCGTGGTCGACCAGCGCGATGGCGCAGGCGGCCGCGCTCGCCGCCTGTGGCGAGCCCGGCTTCGTCGCCGACAGCCGCCGCCGCGTCATCGCCGACCGCGAGCGCACCCACGGTCAGCTCCGCGCGCTCGGCCTGGCGCCGCTGCCGTCAGTGGCGCCGTTCTCGCTGGTGCCGGTCGCCGACGCGACCGCCGTGCGCGGCCGGCTGCTGGCCGGCCACGGCATCCTGGTCCGCGACTGCGCGTCGTTCGGCCTGCCCGATCATCTCCGGCTCGCCGCGCGACCGGCCGCCGATGGCGCGCGCCTGATCGCCGCCCTGCACGAGGAGCTCGTCCGATGCTAGCCCCCGCGATCATGGTCCAGGGCACCGCGTCATCGGTGGGCAAGAGCCTGCTGGTGACCGCGCTGTGTCGCTACTTCCGGCGCGAAGGCGTCCGGGTCGCGCCGTTCAAGGCCCAGAACATGGCGCTCAACGCGGCGGTGACCCCCGACGGCCTCGAGATCGGCCGGGCCCAGGCGGTCCAGGCCGAGGCGGCCGGCCTGGCGCCCACGGTCGACATGAACCCGATCCTGCTCAAGCCGGAGGGCGACCGCCGCTCGCAGGTGGTGGTCATGGGCCGGTCGATCGGCAGCATGAGCGCGGTCGAATACCACGCCCACAAGCCGCAGCTCCTCCACGTGATCGAGGCGAGCCTGGGCCGGCTGCGCGCGCAGCACGAGCTGGTGATCATCGAGGGCGCCGGCAGCCCGGCCGAGATCAACCTGAAGGATCGCGACATCGTGAACATGCGGGTGGCCAAGCTGGCCGATGCGCCGGTGCTCCTGGTCGGCGACATCGACCGCGGCGGCGTGTTCGCCGCGTTCGTCGGCACGCTGGAGCTGCTCGAGCCCGACGAGCGCGCCCGCATCGCGGCGCTGGTCGTGAACAAGTTCCGCGGCGACCTCGCGCTCCTGCAGCCCGGGCTCGACTTCATCACCCAGCGGACCGGCAAGCCGGTGCTGGGCGTCATCCCGCACGTGCGGCGGCTGCGGATCGCTGACGAGGACTCGGTCTCGCTCGAGGATCGCGCGGCGCGGCGCCGGCCCGGCAGAGGCGAGCTCGACCTCGTGGTGGTGCGGCTGCCGCGCATCTCGAACCACGACGACGTCGAGGCGCTCGAGCACGAGCCCGGCGTGGTCGTGCGCTTCGCCGAGCGCGCGGCCGAGGTCCGGGGCGCCGATCTGGTGATCTTGCCCGGCTCGAAGAGCACCGCCGCCGATCTCGCCTGGCTGCGGGCGACCGAGATCGATCAGGTCATCGCGGACCGCGCGCGCGATGGCGAGCTGGTGCTCGGCATCTGCGGCGGCTGTCAGATGCTCGGACGCTCGCTCGACGATCCCGACGGCGTCGAGTCCAGCGAGCGCCACGTCGCCGGGCTCGGCCTCCTGCCGATCACCACCCGCTTCTCGGCGTCGAAGACGACCGCGCAGGTCCGCGCCCGGGTCGCCGGCCGCTCGTTCCTCACCGGCGACCTCGCCGACGACGCCGAGCTCACCGGCTACGAGATCCACATGGGCGCGATCGCGCACGACCCGTCGGCGACCGCGCCGTTCGAGATCCTGACCCGCAACGGCCACGCCGAGCGCGCGGCCGACGGCGCCATCGACGCCACCGGCGCGGTGGTCGGCACCATGATCCACGGGCTGTTCGAGAACCCGGCGGTTCGCGCCAGCCTGCTGGGCTGGCTGCGCCGCCGCAAGGGACTCGCCGCCGCCGCGCCCACCGACGCGGTGCCGTCGCGCCACGGCGAGTACGACCGGCTCGAGGCCGCGGTCCGCGCCAGCATCGATTGCGACCTGCTGTGGCGGATCGCCCGGCTGCCGCCGCGGTCGTGACCCGGGCCAGGTCTAGATCCCCGGCGGAACCGGGGTCAGCGAGCGCACCAGCACGGCGTACGGGCCGGTCCCCGAGTGACGCCGGTCAACCTGTCGGAATCCGGGTGGTTACCCCCGCATGCCCGCGAGAACGCTTGCGCGATGCGGGGCTTCTCGCTATTCCTTCGGGGCTCGCACGAGAGCTGACGGGGTGTAGCGCAGCCTGGTAGCGCACCTGCTTTGGGAGCAGGGAGTCGGAGGTTCGAATCCTCTCACCCCGACGACAGTGGTCGCAGGCTGCCGAGCCGGGTCGACCGATACGCGCCCATAGCTCAGCTGGATCAGAGCACCGACCTTCTAAGTCGGGGGTCGGAGGTTCGAGCCCTCCTGGGCGCGCGTGAGCCTTTCGCGGGCGGGCGCGCGCCCGGCAAGCTCGTGATCCGTGGCGCCGGCTGGGGCAACTCGGCGTGGTGCCTGCGCGCGGCCTATCGGCACTCGAACCCACCGGATCGCGGGCTCGACATGGTCGGCTTCCGCTGCGTGGGCCCGGCCGGCGGCGGCGCCGCTGCGGGTCAGGGCACGACGCGGTAGAGCGCGCCGTCGCGGGTCGAGCCGGCCCACAGGCCGTCGAGCGCGATCGCCAGCGGCGCCGAGCAGAACGGATCGACGCGGCCGAACGGATCGCCGGGCGGAGCGTCCGCGATCCGGACAAACTGGTCGTCGCGACTGGCGCGCCACAGGCCGGTGCTGGTGAGCAGCCAGCGGACCTCGCCGGCGATCGCGAGATCGTGCGGCTCGCCGGCACCGGCCGGCAGCGCGACCCGCTCGAAGCGCAGGCCGCGACCGCCGCCGGTGGTGGCGCGCGCCGGCTCGGACCGGAACACCGCGCCGGCCCCGCCGCGCGGCCGACCGGCCAGCCAGTACAGCCGATCGCCCGCGACCGCGAACCGCCGGGTCAGCCAGCCGCCCTCGTCGGTGACCCGGGCCAGCACCGGCGGTGGCGTCGCCGGATCGCGCGGATCGCCGGTGAGCACGATCAGGTCCCAGCGCACGCGTCGCTCGTTGTTCTGCAGCCCGCCGTAGAGGCGGCCTCCGAAGCGCACCAGCGAGGTCGCGCGCACGACCCCGACCGGATGGCCGGCGCCCGGGAAACACGCGGGCGCCAGCTCGCGATCGTCGCGGCCCCCGACGAACAGGCCGGCCGGATAGCGCGTGCCGCCGCGCTGCTCGAGGTCGACCGAGCCGCCGCTGACGACGATCGCCCCGAGGTAGTCGATCACGTCGAAGGTGTGGAACGCCCACGGCACCACCCGGGTCCCGGCCGGCGGGCGTTGATCGGCCGCCAGCGGTCCGAACCGACCGCCCGGCTCCGACACGAACACGTAGTCCTCGAACCCGGCCGCCGACAGCCCGAAGCCGCCGAACTCGGGCGCGTCGGCGTCGGTCGCCCACAGCCGACCGTCGATCACCGCCAGCCGCGCGATGCCCTGGCCACCGACCTCGTGCGTGACCCGCGGCGCGCCGCCGCGATCCCAGTCGAGCACCACGGCCCAGCCGAGGGTCGCCGGATCCCACAGCGCGATCTGCGCACCGTCGAGCTCGATCGGCGCGGCCGCGGTGGTCGCCGCGATGGTACCGGCGATCTCGACCACGTCGCACACCAGCGGGTGCGCGCCCGGCGGTGGCGGGATCCGCTCGAAGCGCGCGGTCGGCGCGGTCGCCAGCGCGGCCAGGCCGGCCCCGGACGTGCCATGCCGATCGTCGCCGTCGGAGACCCCGGCTGGCGCCGACGGCAGCGCGAGCTCGGCCAGCAGCGGCGGCAGCGCCGGGCCGCGCGTCGGTCGCGCCGGTGCCGGCGGTGGATCGTGGCGCGCGCAGCTGGCGGCGCTCGCCAGCACGGCGATCAGGGCAGCGCGCACAGCTCGTCGCGTACGCCCTTCGGCAGCACGGTCGGCACCGGCGAGCCGCACGCCGGCTTGACCGTCTCGCGCGCCTCGTCCGCGCGGCCCTGGTCGGCGTGGATCGCGGCCAACCACTCGTGCATCTCGATGGCCAGCGCGGGGTTCTCGAGCCGGCGCAGCGCCGCGGGCTCGGCCAGCCCGGCCTCCAGGTGGGCCCGGGCCTCGTCGAGCGCCTGGGCTCGGAGCCCGCCGAGCGCCGCGAGGTAGCGCACGCGCGGGTCGCGTGGATACCGCCCGACCAGCGTGACCAGCCGCTCGCGGGGGACGTCGTTGGCCAGGTTCGCCTGGATGGTCTCGATCGGCGCGAGCTGCCGGTCGACCGCGAAGCCGGCGCGGACCTCGCTCCACCCGCTGGCGACGCCGACCGCGCCGATCACCAGCGGGATCGCACCGGCCGCGACCAGCCCGCGCGCGAGCCAGCGGCCGCGCGGGTCGACCGAGCGGCCCGGCCAGGTCACCAGCAGGAGGCCGCCGGCCACCGCGCCCACGAGCGCCCCACCGATGTGCGCCGCGACGTCGACCCGGCCGCCGCCGGCGGCGGTGGCGACCGGCAGCAGCGACGGCACCAGGATCTGCGCCAGCGACACCAGGATCGCGGTCCGGCCTTGCCCACGCGGCAGCCGCAGCACGACGATCACCGCGGCCGCCAGCATGCCCATGATCGCGCCCGAGGCACCGACCGTGGTCAGGTTGGCCGGGTTGACCAGCATCGACGCGGCCGAACCACCGAGCGCGCCGATCACGAACAGCCCGAGCATCCAGGCCCGGCCGACCAGGCGCTCGAGCACCGAGCCGGCCATGAACAGCGCCACCCCGTTGAACAGCAGGTGCAGCAGATCGCCGTGCAGGAACGCCGCGGTCATCGCGCGCCACACCTCGCCAGCCTCGACGCGGTGATGCTCGAGCCCTCCCAGGCCGATCAGCACGCTGAGCGGCGGCGACAGCGCGCCGGTGGTCGACGGCGACAGCAGCACCTCGAGCACGAACACCGCGAGCAAGGTGGCGAGCAGCGCCACGGTCGCGACCGGCCGCCGGCTGGCGATGACGGCACCGCGCTCGGCGCCCGGCGCATCGGGCCCACGCCGCGGGCCGGTGAAGATGCCGGTGACCCACTTCTGCCGGCGCCTCAGCTCGGCGGCGACGATGGTCCCGAACAGCGCGCCGGTCGCGCTGTCGACGGCAAAGGCCGTGATCGAGACCGCCGCCTTGCCGCCGCGACGGAAGGTCAGCGCCTCGAGGCGCTCGCGATCGCCGGGGCCGGGCCGGCCCGCGCCGACCTCCCAGATCTCGACCGCGACCGGGATCCGCGAGCCGTACAGCGAGCCGCTGTGCACCAGGCACGCGGTCGCGACCGCCTCGACCTGGGCCGCCGACCGCGCGAACGTCCGTTCGGGCGCGGCGTCGCGGTCGACGATGCACGCGATCGTCAGCGACAGCCCGTCGGCGGCGGTGAGGATGACGTCGCAGGCCGCGGCCAGCGGCTGCGCCTCGGGCAACGAGCCGGCCACGAAGCCGCGGTCGGCGATCAGGCAGCGGGCGAGGTAGCTCGCCGGCGCCTCGGCCGCGGGACCCGGCGGGACCGGAACGTCAGGCGCGCCACCGTCGAGGTCCATGGCTCATGGCTAACACGAGCCCCGACCGAGCGCTGCTGTCACCGCGGGCCGGCCCGCCCGCCGGGCCGGCCGCACGGGCGTTCACCGCGCCTGCGGCTACCCGCCGTGGACGACCAAGCTCACGCCACCGACGGCGATCACCAGGCCAGCCGCGCGCGACGCGGTCAGCACCTCGCCGCTCGCGGCGATGCCGACCACCGCGAGCAGGACGACCAGCGCGACGCTCGAGATGGCCGAGGCCTGGCTGAGGGCCCAGCCCGAGCGGTACGCGAGGAAGTAGCCGGCCTCGATGCCGACCGCGGCGACCCCGAGCAGCCCGGCCGCGATCAGCGAGCTGCGATCGAGGCGGCCGAGGGTGGCGACGATCCCGCCGCCGCCGAGCCGCCACAGGACCGCGCTGGCGATGAACGCCACGCCGTACGCGAGGGTGAAGAAGGCCCAGGGCCCGGCCGCGCCGCTCTGGGTCTTCATCGCGACGTGATAGAGGAGGCCGCCAGCGACGGTGAGGACGAGAGGGAAGGCGTGCGCGAACATGGAGGCCACTCTAGGGACGTCGCCTCCATGCGTCCATTGCATCGTTTGTATTCCCCCATGCGTTCAACGCATGACGGCGGTATCCTGCCCGGGTGGAACCGCTCTCCCAGGACCAGCTCGCCGCGCTCGCCGCGGTCGCCCGCACCGGCAGCTTCACGCGGGCGGCCGCCGAGCTGCACCTGAGCCAGCCGGCGCTGTCGCGGCGGGTCGCCAACCTCGAGGAGCGGCTGGGCGCGACCCTGCTGGTGCGGGGCCCGCGGGTGACGGTCACCGACGCCGGCCGCCGCGTGCTCGCGTTCGTGCACGCGCAGCGCGCGATCGAGGACGAGCTGCTGGGCGAGCTGCGGCCCGGCCGGGACGAGCTGCGCGGGCTCATCCGCATCGCCGGCACCTCGTCGATCGTGCCGGCGGTGGTGCTGCCGTCGCTGGCGCCGCTGGTGCGCGCGCACCCGGCGGTGCAGATCGAGGTGCAGAACCTCGAGGTCGACGAGCTGGCGGCCGCCCTCGCCCAGGGTGCGGCCGACTTCGCGGTCACCGATCAGGCGCCCGAGCGGGCCGGCCTGGCCAGCGTCGCGTGTGGCCACGAGGAGTTCGTGGTCATCGAGGGCACCATCGCCGGCGGCCGGCGTGACGTGTTCCTCGACTCGAGCCCGTCCGACCGCACCACCGACTGGTTCTTCGCGGCGCAGCCGGCCCGCAGCCGGCTCCGGCGCTGGCGCCGCTCGTTCTTCCACGACGAGGCCGGCATCCTGCTCGGCGTCGAGCTCGGCCTCGGACGCGCGGTCAAGCCGCGCCACACCATCCCGCCCGGCTCACCGGTGCGCATCGACCCGAGCTTCACGCCGGTGCGCAAGCCGATCTACCTGCAGCACCGCGCGCAGCGGGTCTACTCGCGCCTGCACAAGATCGTTGCCGAGCGCCTCGAGCAGTCGGTGCGTGCGGCGCTGACCCCGCCGCGCCGGCGCTGACCCGCCGCCCCCTGCCGTGCGTCGGTCAGGTGAGGTTGGGCAGGACTCGGCAGTCATTGCCCTCCGCGCACAACCGGAGCTGGTACGTGGTCCCCGGCTGGTGCCGGCCAAGCTGGTCGAAGCGATCGGTGTCGATCACGCGGTAGGGACGAACGCCCTGCTCGAGGCCTTCCGGGAAGATCAGGTCGAGCACGTTCGGCGGAGTCGCGCTGGCCGCGCGAGCGGCGGGCGATGCGGCGATGCCCATCCACGCGACACCGCGCAGGCTCGATTTGGACAGCTCGTCCGGATCGATCCGGCCATCGCCGTCGACGTCCGCCGCCACGACGACATACGCGAGCACCACGCGCGGCCCCGGCGGACACGCACAGGCGGGGTCGGTCAGGTCGTCGCAAGCGCGTTCGCACAGGTGCATGGCATCGGCGGTGGGCGCCACGATCTGCGCGAGGTCGATGTCCAGGCAGCGGGTCTCGCCGGCGGCGAGCGCCGCCAGCGGTTGGTCGAGGGCGAACACCGGGGGCGGGTCCGGATTGAGGTCATCCTCGAGCTGGAAGAACACCACGCCCAGGCGCGCGGCCGGGATCGCGGTGCCCTGCAAGCGCGCCGACACGCCCAGCGTGAAGCCGGTCGCCGACGGTGGACACGTGACCGGCGGCGACAGTTCGGGCGGCGCATCGGTCGGCGGCTCGGCCGGCGCATCGGTCGGCGGTGGCTCTCGGCCATCGGGGCCCGGCTCGACCGGCCCGTCGAGAGGCGTTGCGACGGGAGCGTCGCCGCAGGCGGCGAGGACGAGAGCGAGACCCAGGACGAGACGAGGCGAGCGCATCCCGACACCATCGACCACCCGTCGCGGCGCGCCCGCGGCAACCCACGGTAAAGCCCGCGCATCGCCGGCGGTCAGCCGGCGATCGTGACCTTGCGCACGCCGCGCGCGGTCAAGAGCGGCTCGAGCCGGCGACGCAGATCGCCCTGCAGGACGATCGTGTCGCCCTCGATCACGCCACCGCAGCCGAGCGCGGTCTTGAGGTCCTTGCACCAGGTCTCGAGCTGCGCCGGTGGCAGCTCGAGCTTCTCGACGATGGTGGTCTCCTTGCCGGCGCGACCCTTGCGCTCGAGCCGCACCACCGCACGCGCAGGGACCACCGGGGGCGGCGGCGCCTTCACCGGCGGCGGCACCGGCGCCGGGCCCGGCGGCAAGGTCGGCCGCAGCTCGGTGAGCACCGTCCACGGGTTGCCGGGTGGACTCTTCTTGCCCATGGCCCGCCAGCCTACTGCGGCGCGGCGCGCCGGTTCAACCGTGCCGAACGGGGCCGAACGGACCGAAAAGAGGAACGGCGCCTCTCGGAGAGAGAGGCGCCGCGCGGAGGGTGGATGATGGGAATCGAACCCACGACACCCAGGACCACAACCTGGTGCTCTACCAATTGAGCTACATCCACCGCGTGGCCCGGAGATCTAGCCGAAATCTCGCAGGCCGTCCAGCCCTTTGGCCTCACGGCCGTGAGGCCACCCGAGATTATGGCGCTTCGGGCGCCGGCTCGGCATCGCCAGCGAAGTAGCTGCGCAGGACCTGGGTCTCGAAGTTCAGATCGCCCAGGGTGGTCTTGCCCTCGCCCGCCTTGATGGCGGCGTCGAGCTTGGCCCCGCACTCCTTGCATGACTTGCCCGCGACCTTGGGCAGCGTCAGCAAGATGCTCTGGCGGATGATGCGGTCGTCGCTCTTGACCGCCTCGAGCAGGATCGGGGTCGTGCTCTCCGCCTTGGGGCCCATCTTGCCGAGCTCGAGCATGGCGCGCTCGATCTGGGCCGCGAGGACCTCCTTCTTCTCTTCCTCGGTGTACTTCTCGACCGCGATCGACGCGTTGAGCTTCTTCAGCCGCGGGCTGACCGCCGCCCACTGGTCTTCCCACTTCTTGCTGGGGTCGACCGTCGCCGCGTAGCACGCCGCGTCAGCCTTGCAGTGGTCCGCGATCTCGATGCGGGCGGCGTGAGCCTCGAACAGCCGCTGGAAGCCACGGTAGGCCTGCGCCTTGTCGTCGAGCGCCTTCCAGGTCGCCTTGGCCTTGGTGAACGGGTCCTTGACCTTGTCGAACGCGACCTTGGCCTCGGTGGTCTTGCCGATGTCCTCGACCTTGGCCTTGCGCTCGCCGCCGGCGCGCGACACCACGGCCTTGGCCTGATCGAGCGCCTCCTTCGCGGCGTCGTAGGTCGCCTTGGCCGCCTCGTACGCCTTCTTGGGCGGACCGTTGGCCTCGGCCTGCGCCTTGTCGCTGGCGTCCTTGTAGTCCTTGGCCAGCGTGATCAGCAGCTGCACCCGATCCTTGCTCGTGGCCAGGCGGCCGTAGGAGACCGAGGCCTCGAGCCGCAGCGACTGGTCGGCCTTGTTGTCGGCCGCGATCTTGCCGAGCGCCTCGAGCGCGGTGCCCGCGCCGGCCTTCTCCGAGCCATCGCGCGACACGAACGAGAACACGTTGGCCGCCATCGGCTTCAGGTCCTCGTTCTTGCCGTTCGCCCAGATGTCGAGCACGGCCTGGGTCGCCAGGGGCGAGCCGATCTTGCGGAGCGAGTCGAGCACCGCATTCTGGCCGGCCGGACCGGGCGACGAGTCGACGTAGTACGCGGGCAGCGGCTCGCGCGCGAGCGCGGTGAGCAGCGGCGCCACCAGCGACGGGTCGTACAGATCGCCGGCGATGATCGCGGCGTAGTAGTCCATCGCCGAGACCTTCTGCCACTCGTTCTGCGGCAGCGGATCCTTGCCGAGGTCACCCTTGTAGGTGTCGTACCCGTTCTCGGTGAACAGCGTGTTCACCCCGTCGTCGGTGTGCATCAGGATCTTGCCGATGCGGTCGCCGACCTCCTTCGAGCCCGACGCGACCAGGGCGCGGCGGATCTGCTTGAAGAAGAACGGCAGGCGGTACATCGCCTCGATCAGCACCGGGATCGCCTGCGAGCTCTTGATCTTGCCGAGGGCGATGATCGCGGCGCCCGGCATCTCCGGCTTGGTCGGATCGAAGTCCTCGCGGATGATGTTGGCCAGCACCGGCACCGCGCCGGGCTCGCCGAGCTCCCCGAGCGACAGGATCGCCTGGCCACGCAGCTGTCGGACCGTCGCGTTGTTGGCCGCGGCGACCAAGGCCTCGAGGGCGCCATCGACCTTGGACGCGCCCAGCGCCTGGGCGGCGAGGCGCGCGCTCTCGACCGAGCGCGGGTTGGCGCCGTCGACCTCGTCGATCGCCTTCTTCAGGATCGGGAGCGACTTGTCCCACGACGCTTCGCGCGCCTGGTACGCCCCGCCCTTGTAGTTCTTGTACTCGTCGGTCGCCTGCTTCTTGGTGAGCGGCTTCGACAGGTCGATGATCACGCGCAGGATGCGCTCGGGCCGCCCCTGCTTCTCCCAGGTCTTACCGAGCGCCGGGATCGCCGTGGGATCACCCAGGCGCTCGAGCTCGGTGACCGCGCGCTCGACTTCGTTGGCGTCGTCGAGCTTCTTGGTCCAGGTCTTGGAGTCGAACTGATCTTCGGGGCAACCAGGCAAGGCCAGCGTCGCCACCAGGGCGAAACACGACAGCCCGGCGAACTTTCGCCAGTTGAGCGTCATGACGGGGTCCTCACTTGCCTCTGACGGCGAACAGGAGGTTGTCGAAGTCGGCGTGCTTCGCGGTGGTCACCACCATCGTGATGATCCGCGCGTCGACGTCCTTGTCAGCCTGCAAGATCGCGAGGCCCTCCGGGCAGAGGTTCTCGGGGTCGATGATGCCGGCCTTGAGATCGTCGCAGGCCTTCTTCGCGCGCTTGTCGCGCCCGAGGCTGATCTCCTCGCGGCGCTTCTTGCCGATCGCCTGCAGGCGCTCGTAGAGCCCCTCGATCTTCATGCTGGGGTTCTCGTTGCGCAGCAGGCTGTCGATGGTCGCGACCTGGGAGCCCTGGAACGAGATGTCGGTCTTCGTGATGATGATGATGGGCGCCTGCTGCAGGACGTCCTTCTGGCTCGCCTCCGGTAGCTCGAGCCCCTTCTGGGCCTGGAGCAGCTCACCCGAGGTGGAGAACACCATCAGGAGGAAGGTGACGAGGATCGTCATCGTGTCGACGAACGGCACCAGGTTGAGCGCGACGTCGAGTTGCTGGGGACCGCCGCCGGTCGAGCCGCCCTTGCCGAGATGCTTGAAAGGAACCGATCTATAGAGGCGTGAGCCTCCCTTGTGGATGGGCATGGGCTCTCCTTCAGAGCGTCGGCCGCCAGGCGAGGCTGGTCGGCTCGGAAAGCCCGACACCGGTGAAGCCGGCGCCGACCGCGAGGTCCATCGCATGGACCACGTCGTCGTATTTGACGGGTTTGGTGATCGTGCTCTCTGCCGCGATCTCGATGTCGTTACGCTCGGCGAACGCCTCTTCCTTCTTCAGGGCAACGAGGGCGTTGGTCAGCGTGGCCCAGTCGTAGGTGCCACCGGCATCCTTCTTGACGAGGACCGGATCCAGCTGGAGCCGCGACACCCCGACGTAGATCACGTCGGACTCGATCAGCACGGAGATGGTCGGCAGCGGCTCCTCGATCTTGTCGACCGGCTGGTTCCGGTTCTTGCCCTTCGGCTGGATCGTGATCTGCGCGATGTTGACCCAGACGGCCGTGACGAGCAGGAATGCCGTGAGACAGCTCATCAAGTCGATGTAGGGGACGATGTTGAGCTCGACGTTGACGCTCCCCTTTTTGCCTAAATCTACAGACCCACCCATAGGTGCCTCCAGTCGAGGGACGTCACGCGGAGACGCGGCGTCCCGTGGTCAGGATGAATGGGGCGACGATCAGCCCGTGGGCTGCATCTGGGCGCGGTGATTGACGACCAGGTTGACGACCTGGACGGTCACCTCGTTGATGTCGTCGGTGATCTTGGTGGTCTTGCCCATGAGGAGCGAATAACCGAGGAGGCCGATCAGCGAGACGCCGATGCCGAAGCGGGTGCAGTGCAGTGCTTCCGAGATGCCCTTGGCCAGCTCGGTCGACTTGTTGCCACCCTCGCTCGAGCCGACGGCGGCGAACGAGGTGATCATGCCGGAGATGGTGCCGAGGAGGCCAGCCATGACGGCGAAGTTGGCGAGCATCGCCAGGTACGGCGTGCGGGTGTTGATCTTGGGCAGCTCGCGGAGCGCGGCCTCGTCCATCGCAGCCTGGACCTCGTCGTCGCTCTTGTTGAACTTCATCAGGCCAGCCTGGACGATGCGCGTCATCGGAGTCGGATTACCCGAGCACACCTTGATGGCGCCCTGGACGTTCCCGGCCATGACCTGGCTCTTCAGCAGCGCGAGGAGCTTGTCCTTGTCGACGCTGGCCTTGAACAGGTAGACGGCGCGCTCGACGATGATCGCGATGATCACGATCGAGGTCACGAGGATGAGCCACATGCCCCATCCGCCTTCATGGAACGAGTTCGAGATGTTCTGCAGCATGATCGGAGTACCTCCAGGGCCCGGGGGGGGTGATGGCCCCGGCCAGCGTCGCGAAGGGCCGGGGGTGAGTTGAGTTGCCCTCGGAATCTCGTTTTGCAACAGGCGATCCACGGGCCTAATCGGCTGTGATAACTGGGATTCGTGGAGGTAGGTGCGGGCGGCACAGGCGATTTGATCGGGGCAACACGCGACGGCACGGGGCGAAATGCCCCGGCCGATGCGGGTGGACGCGAGGTCCTGTCAGCGCCGGTCATGCCTGGGTGATGATGGCGGGGAACCGGGGGGCGACCGCTGGTGTCACGGAGCTCAAGTGCAGATCACGCGACTGGTTTCATTGACGGACGTCGTCGTCCTCATCGTGGTCGCGGTGGCGATCTTCCTGCCGCCGCGCCCGGTCACCGCCGGTCCGGTCGACAAGCTCGACCCCGACGCCCGGCTGGCGCTGGCGTTCGCCGAGGCGCGGGCGCGGGCCCAGCCCGCCGACGGTGCCGCCGTCGCCGACCTCTCGCGCCGGCTCGGCGAGGCTGGGCAGCTCGACTGGGCGGTGCAGGTGGCCGCGACCGCGAGCGAGGCCGCGGCCGGCTCGCCGACCCGCTGGCGCACCGACGTCGCGACCTCGATCGCGCACGCCGACCGACTCGAGGTCGGCGAGGCGCTCGAGTGGGCCAATCGCGCACTCGCCTCGTGCGCGGCCGCCGGCGAGGCCGCCTGTCCCGGCTGGGAGCAGGTGCGGGTCGAGCTGTACCAGCGGCACCTCGATGCCGGCATCAAGTCCGGGATTGATCCCCGGAAGAATCCCGCCGCCTTTCGCGAGGCCGGCGAGGCCGCGCTGCGACGGGTGCGGGCGATGCCGGCGCCCGGTGGCGCCGCGCCGCCGCTGTAGGCACGGTCACGTCGACGTGAGGGCGGCGCGCACCTCGTCGGCGCTCAGCTCGCGAAGCACCCGCACGTCCTGGCGCAGCGCCGCGAAGGTGCGGCCCGAGCTCCAGGTCCGCTCGGGTGCGGCCGGCCCCAGCAGCACGGTCGGCACGCCGGCGACCCGCGGCACGTCGCGCGGAGCGCCCTCCCCCCACACCCACAGGTCCTGCGGGACCCGGCCGGCGTCGCGCAGATCGAAGCCGGCGGCACCGATGCCGTACAGGTTCCAGCTGCCGGCGACGTACGGCCGCGGCGGCGCCTCGCGATCGCCGCGCAGGTAGGCGAACAGGGCGGCCGGATTGTCGGCGGTCGCCACGCCGTGGCCGGCGAGCGCCGCGGCCAGCAGCGCGTGCAGGTCGTAGTTGCTCACGACACCGTCGACGACGACCTCGAAGCCGCGGCCGACCAGCGGCATCAGCACGCGCCAGCGGGCGTCGAGCTCGACGCCGAACAGCAGGTGCAGCCAGCTCGCGTCCGACCGGCTCATCGCCGCCGCCGCCGCGCACAGCGAACGGTCGGTGGTGGTCGCGAGCAGGTGCGGCCGGCACCGGGTCAGCGCGGCGACCGCCGGCAAGGTCCACTGGCGCAGGTAGGCCAGGGCCGCGCCGCCACCGCGGTCGTCGGCGAGGCGGGCCCGGAACACCGGCAGCGGGATCCGGCGGTCGTCGACCTCGAAGCCGCCGTCAGCGTCGGTGCCTCGGGCTGCGGTCGGATCGAGCTCGGCGAGGCAGCCGTCGGCGAAGTGGCGGGCCGCGGTCAGCACGTCGGGCAGGCGGTCGCGCAGCACCTCGGCGAGCGGCGCGGGATCGGCGCCGCGCTCGACCAGGCTGCCGGCCGAGATCCCGGCGAACGCGGCCCCGTCGGCGTGGTCGACCCGGCCGCGCGCGAGCCGGTCGACCAGCACCGCGAGCGCCTGATCGAGCTCGTCGCGATCGGCCGTGGTCATCGCGCGCAGGACGCGCCGGCAGGCCAGATCGACCTCGGCCGGGTTCCAGTCGATGCCGTCGACCGCCTGGGCGAGCGCCACCGCCGCCTGGATGACCCGCGCCACCGCAGCACCATAGCCGAAGCGGGTACAGTACGGCCATGGCGACGCCTCCCGTGTCCGTGACGTCCGCGAGCGCGCCCGTGATGAGCCAGGGCGCGATCAGCCTTCGACCGACTGCGCGCCCGGAGCTCGATCACGCGATCGCCCGGCTGAACGACCGCGCGCGCGTGTTCGCGCGGATGCCGGCGGCCGAGAAGGCCGGGCTCCTGCGCGCGTGCATGCCGCGGATCGCCGACGTGGCCGAGTCGTGGGTGACCAACGGCTGCAAGGCCAAGGGGATCGGCGGCGCCTGGTCGGCGGAGGAGTGGCTGGCCGGGCCACTCCCGACCCTGCGCATGGCCCGCTTGCTCGCCGACAGCCTCGACCAGATCGCGCACCAGGGCCGACCGCAGCTCGGGACCGGCGCGCGCACGCGCGACGACGGCCGGGTCGAGGTCGACGTGTTCCCGGTCAGCACGCTCGACAAGCTCGCGTTCGCCGGCTTCCGCGGCAAGGTCCTCCTGCAGGACGGCGTCGATCGCGCCGAGGCCGGCCGGCGCCAGGCCAGCTTCTACCAGCAGCGCGACCCCGAGGGCGGCGTCTCGCTGATCCTCGGCGCCGGCAACGTGTCGAGCATCCCGCCGATGGACGTCTTCGCGAAGATGTTCAACGAGGGGCTGGTGTGCCTGCTCAAGATGAACCCGGTCAACGAGTGGGTCGGCCCGATCCTCGAGCGCGCGCTGGCCCCGCTGTGCGATCGCGGCTTCCTGCGCATCGTCTACGGCGGCGGCGATGTCGGCCAGTACCTGGTCGAGCACGAGGGCATCCACGACGTCCACATCACCGGCTCCGACAAGACCCACGACCTGATCGTGTGGGGACCGCCCGGGCCCGAGCGCGAGCGGCGGCGGGCGACCAACCAGCCGCGGCTGACCCGGCCGATCACGTCCGAGCTCGGCAACGTTAGCCCGGTGATGATCGTCCCGTACACCTACCGCGACGACGAGCTGGCGTTCATGGCCGCCAACGTCGCGTCGATGGTGACCAACAACGGCTCGTTCAACTGCAACGCGGCCAAGATGCTCGTCACCTCGCGCGGGTGGCCGCAGCGCGATGCCTTCCTCGGCCTGATCGCGCGCGAGCTGGCCCAGACGCCGGCGCGCAAGGCCTACTACCCGGGCGCGTTCGAGCGCTACGCGCGGCTCACCGCCGGCCGCGACCTCAACGTGCCGGGTGGGGCCGGCGCCGGCGAGCTGCCGTGGACGATCATCCGCGAGGTCGACACCAGCCGGGCCGACGACCCGCTGTTCTCGATCGAGCCGTTCTGTGGGCTGCTGTCGGACGCGCCGATCGGCACCGGCGATCCGGTCGAGTTCCTCGATCGCGCGATGCGGTTCTGCAACGACACGCTGTGGGGGACGCTCAACGCGGCGATCTTCATCCATGGCCGGCTCGAGCAGGACCGCACCGTCGGCGCCGCGCTCGACCGCTCGATCGACGCGCTGCGCTACGGCACCGTCGCCGTCAACCACTGGCCGGCGATCGGCTACGCGGTCGGCTCGCTGCCGTGGGGCGGCCACCCGTCGGCGACCTTGCACGACATCCAGAGCGGCCTGGGCTGGGTCCACAACGCCTACATGCTCGAGGGCATCGACAAGGCGGTCCTGCGCGGGCCGCTGGTGGTGCGGCCGCGGCCACTATGGTTCTCCGGCAATTCCAAGGGGCCCAAGGTGGCGCGACGTATGATCCAGCAGGAGCTGGCGCCGAGCTGGGCCGGTCTGGCCCGGGTGGTGGGTACCTCACTGTTCTCGCGGTAGCGCCGGACGGGCCGTGCCGTGCGCCCGGCGAGCGGCTATCATGCAGAGGTGAAGTCCCTTGTCGTGGCGGCCATGGTCTTTGCCCTCGGGGGTGCCGGTGGCCAGGCCGGCTGCGCGACCACGACCATCAAGGTCCCGGCGCAGCGCTTGAGTCCCAAGCAGATCGCCGAGCGCTCCAAACCGGCGATCGTGCAGATCGAGGCCGGGAACGATCGGATGGGCACCGGCTTCATCATCGACCCGAGCGGGTTGATCGCGACCAACCTCCACGTGGTGGTCGGCGCCTCGGTGATCAAGGTGCGGCTGGTGGACGGCACCGTCCTCGCGGTTGAACGCGTGATCGCGATCGACGCCGATCATGACCTCGCGTTGCTCAAGGTCGAGCCGCGCGGCCCGATGCCGGTCCTGCCGCTCGGCGACAGCGACAAGGTCGCCGCCGGTGATCCGGTGCTCGCGATCGGCAACCCGCTCGGCCTCGGCTACACGGTGTCCGACGGCTTGATCTCGAGCGTGCGCGAGGTCAACCCGAAGGTGACGTTGCTGCAGATCTCGGCGCCGATCTCGCAGGGCTCGAGCGGCGGCCCGCTGTTCAACTCGTACGGCGAGGTGATCGGCGTGGCGACCGCCATCTTCGCCGAGGGCCAGAACCTCAACTTCGGGGTCCCGTCGAACTACGTGAGTCGGCTCGCGCGCAACCCGCGCCCGGTCGCGGTCGCCGAGTTCGCCGCGCTGACCAGCCCCAAGGAACCGACCATCACCTCCGGCGACAAGAAGATCGTCCGCAAGGTGCCACGCCACGAGCTCGCGATCTTCGACGGCTGCAACCCCAAGGACATCGGCGAGGCGGTCCAGGCGGTCAGCGAGGCGATCGAGCTGGGCGCGCCGCTCTACAACCAGGGCAACCACGAGGCCTGCTACCGGATCTACGAGGGCGCGTCGTCGAAGCTCGAGCGCGACAGCGCGTGCAAGGGCGTGCGCGAGGCCTTCGGGGTCGGGCTCTTGCGGGCCAGCACGCTCGCGGATCCGACCGAGCGCGCGTGGGCGCTGCGCGACGCCTTCGACGGCGTGATCGACGCGGCGATGCGGTTCGCCCAGCGGAATCAGCGCGCCGGCACGCCGTGATCGTCTACCTGTTCGACATCGATGGCACGCTGGTGCGGGCCGGCGGCGCGGGCGCCCGCGCGCTGACCACGGTGATGCAGGCCCACCACGGCGTCGCCGATGCCTGTCGGGGCATCTCGGCAGCGGGTCGGACCGATCCGGCGATCGTCGGCGAGATGTTCGAGCGCGCGCTGGGCCGGGCCGGCACCCGCGCCGAGATCGACGCGGTCATCGCGGCCTACCTCGCCGAGCTCGCGCGCGAGCTGGCCAGCGGCACGCTGCGGGTGTTGCCGGACGCACCGACGGTGCTCGGCTGGCTGCGCGCGCGGCCCGAGGTCCGCCTGGCGGTCGCGACCGGCAACGTGCGCTCGGGGGCGCGCCTCAAGCTCGAGATCGCGGGCCTCGCCGACCACTTCGACCTCGACGGCCTGGGCGGCTATGGCTGCGATTCGGCCGATCGCGCCGAGCTGGTCGCGTGCGCGGTCGGCCGCGCCGGCGCCGGCCAGGACGACACCGTGGTGGTGGTCGGCGACACCGTCCACGACGTGCGCGCCGCGCGCGCGGTCGGCGCGCTGTGCATCGCGGTCACCACCGGCGGCGACGATCGGGCCGTGCTCGAGGCCGAGGGCGCCGACGTCGTGTTCGACGGCCTGGCGCCGATCCCGGACTGGCACAGCGGCCGGTTCGGCGCGGCCTGAACGACCGTCCGATGACGTCGCCATGGCCGTACCGGGGGCCCCGGCCCGCCATGGTTCCCCGGCGCCAGGCTGTTATGGTGCGCCGTGTCTCCCGCCCCGGACCCATGGATTCGCACCCCTGATCAGCTCGACGACCTCGTCGACGAGCTGGCCGGGTGCCGCGCGCTCGGCATCGACACCGAGGCCGACAGCCTGCACCACTACACCGAGAAGGTCTGCCTGATCCAGCTCACCGCCTTCCGCGGCGGGTCGTGGCTGGTGGATCCGCTGGCGCTCTCCGATCTGTCGCCGCTCGCGCCGATCCTCGGCGACCGATCGGTCCTCAAGGTCGTTCACGGCGGCGACAACGACGTCACGTCGATGCGCCGCGACTTCGGCTTCACGTTTCGCACGATGTTCGACACCGCGATCGCGGCGCGCCTGCTCGGCGACACCGAGGTCGGCCTGCAGGCCCTGGTGCGCAACGAGCTCGGCATCGAGCTCGACAAGGGCAGCCAGCGCGACGACTGGTCGAAGCGTCCCCTGACGCCCAGGCAGGAGACCTACGCGCTGTCCGACGTCGCGCACCTGATGGCGCTGGCCACGGTCCTGACCGACCGGCTCGATCGCGCCGGGCGCACCGCGTGGGCCCGCGAAGAGTTCGCGGCGCTGGCCAGCCTGCCGCCGTCCGAGAAGCGCAGCGGCCCCGACGAGTTCCGGCGCATCAAGGGCTCGGCGAAGCTGGCGCGGCGCAAGCAGGCCGTGCTGCGCGAGCTGTACCTGTGGCGCGAGGCCCGCGCCGCCGCGGCCGATCGACCGCCCTTCAAGATCGTCGGCCCCGAGACGCTGCTGCGGCTGGCCGCCGATCCGCCGGAGACCGTCGACGAGGTCGCCC
Organism: Kofleriaceae bacterium; assembly: GCA_046597055.1. Lineage (GTDB taxonomy): Bacteria > Myxococcota_A > Polyangia > Haliangiales > Haliangiaceae > UBA2376. The sequence continues at coordinate 64,592 of JBKJLC010000016.1, forward strand.
GCGTGCTCGCGTCGTACCCACGCCAGGCCGGCGAGGCCGAGGTGGTGTTCGCGGCGATCGAGCGCGGGCTCGACCTGCCCGACGACGAGCTGCCGGCCCGCGACCCCGGCGAGCGCCCGGTGGTGCCGGCCGGCGCACGCCGACGCATCGACGCGCTGCGCGCCTGGCGCGACGACCAGGCCGCGCGCTCGCAGCTCGACCCCTCGATCGTCCTGTCGCAGCGCGTGATCGAGCGCATCGCGAGCGCCGGACCGCGCACCCTCGACGAGCTCGCCGCCATCGACGGCGTCCGCCGCTGGCGGGTCGCCGAGTGGGGACCCGAGCTGCTCGACGCCTGCCGCTGACGCCGGGCGCGCGCGGGACAGTGCGCAGCTGGGACGCGCGGCCGGCCTCGCCGTCGGCGACGCCGAGGTCCCGGCGCTTGCTCGATCCGGGGTCCCCGGGCGCGACGCACGCCGGTGCCATTGCCCCAACCCGCCGACGCATGCCCCACCCGGCCGTGGAATTTACGAGCGCGCCTGGGACCTCGTCCCCGCCTCGGCTCGTCCTCCGTGCGGATCTCCAACGCTGGACCCATGACCGAGATGCGGTCTCGTGCGACGGCCTTGCCGGTTCGCCCGGAGCTCATGCCCCGTTGGCGTTCCCTCGCCCGGTGTCCCTGACCCTGAGAAATTCGATCACTTGCTCTTCCGTTCGTCCTGAGCGCAGCCCGGCGCGAAGCGGCGGGCGAAGTCGAAGGACGACCAGTGCGCGGCGGGCGTCCTTCGACTTCGAGCTCGCTTGCCCTCGCTCTGCGCTCAGGCCGAACGGAAAAGACTGTTCGATCTCGATCGCTTGCGCCTATCTGATCGGCATTGGGTTTAGTACAGGACCGGCAGGATCGCGACGGCCTGCACGCGCGAGTCGCGGAAGCGCGCGACGGTGTGGAGCGTGCGCTCGAGGCTGCGCGCGGCGGCCGGCGACAGGTCGCGGGCGACCGCGATCAGCGCGGTCGACAGGCCGAACGGCATCTGGACGTCGCCGAAGGTACCGACCAGGTCGCGCAGGGTCAGCTCGCCGGGATAGACCTCGACGGTGGCGTCGGCGGCCACGCCGCCCAGCTTGCGGGCGTCGGCGAGCGCGGCGTCGAGGCCGCCGATCTCGTCGACCAGGCCGAGCCGCTTGGCGTCGGTGCCGGTCCAGACCCGGCCCTGGGCGATCGGGTGGATCTCGGCCGGGGTCTTGCCGCGGCCGGACGCGACCCGGCTCAGGAACACCTGGTAGATCGACTCCATCATCGCCTGCACGGTGGCGCGCTCGTCGGCGTTCCACGGGCCCAGGCTCGCCATCATCGTCGCCCGCTTGCCACGCCCCATCGGGAACGTGGTCACGCCGTGCCGAGCCAGCGCTGCGCCCGGCGCGATCTTGCCGCCGACCACGCCGATCGAGCCGGTCAGGGTGTCGTCGAGCGCGTAGATCTTGGTCGCGCCGGCCGCGATGTAGTAGCCGCCGGACGCGGCGACGTCGCTCATCGACACCACGACCGGCTTCTTGGCCTCGAGGGCGACCACCGCGTGCCAGATGAGCTCGGACGCCAGCGCGCTGCCGCCGCCCGAGTCGATGCGCAGCACCACGGCCTTGACGCTGTCGTCGGCGGCGAGCATGCGCAGCGCCGGCACCAGCGTGCGCGACGCGATCTCCTGGCGCGCGCCGACCGTGCCCTCGCCCTCGCCGTCGACCACGTCGCCGACCGCGTAGACCAGCGCGACGTGCGGCCCGCTCGGCCGCGGCGTGGGCACCGCGCCGAGGAAGCGCATGAACTTCATCATGCCCGCGAGCTGGTCGGCCTTGGCGGCCACGCCGAGCCGGACCCAGCCCTGGGTGCCGGCCGCGGCGTCGCGGAAGGTCTCGAACGGGGTAACCTCGTCGACCAGCCGGGCCGCGAGCGCGCGATCGGCGGTGAACACCGCCTCGTCGATCAGGAGCTTGACCGCGTCGGGCGTCAGGCCGCGGCCGGAGGCGACCACGTCGACCGTGGTTGCGTAGGCGCGATCGAGGATCGCGCCGAGCGTCTGCTCCATCTCCTTGGACGGCCGGTCGCGGGTCAGCGGCTCGGCCGCGCCCTTGAACGCGCCGACATGCAGGAAGTCGGCGGTGACGCCGACGTCGTCGAGCAGGCCCTTGAGGTGGATCGGCATCGCGGCCGGGCCCGACAGCTGGATCTCGCCGGTCGGCGCCAGCGCGATGCGATCGCACGCCGTGAGGATCAGGTAGCCGGCGTTGCTCGCGCTCTCGACGTGGCAGTGCAGCTTCTTGCCCTTGGCCTTGAAGGCGGCGAAGGCGGCGCGCAGCTCGGTGGTGTCGGGCAGCGACGCGGTCAGGCCATCGACCCGCAGCAGCAGGCCGGTGAGGTTGGCGTCATCCCCGAGCGTGCGCAGCCGCTGGGTCAGCGTCAGCAGCGGGACCACGTCGCTCATGCCGCTGGTCCACGAAAAGCTCTCGAGCTCGCCGAGCTCGCCCGCCAGGTTCATGACGCCCAGATGCGGCCTGGTCGCGTCGAACCCGGGGCTCTCCTTGGGCGCCTCGTAGGGCCCGGGCTTCTCGAGGTTCTCCATCACGTTGGTGAGGAGCGCCATCGGGTCGCCGAGCCCGCCGAGTCCGCCGCCCTTGTCGCCAGCGCCACCGCTGGCGCCGATGCTCGCGCCACCACCGGTCGACCACGGGTCGGCGCTGGTGCCGGGGGCCCGGGGGCTGTCCCACGTCGGCTTCGGGTCGTTGCCACACGCCGCCAAGGCGGCGGCCAGAAAGAGGATCGCCGTCGTACGCATCAGTCGGTCTCCTGACGAAGGGTCATCGGACGTCGCGGGGGCGACGTCGTTCACGGCGTGGCGCTGGGCGCGCCTTCGGACGCCGGCGCCGGCGCCGGCGCCGGCGTCGGCTCCGTGCCATCGGCGGGCGGCGCGCCCGGGTCGGTCGGCGTGACCGCCGGCTCCGGCGTCGTCGGCGTTGGCGCCGGCGCCTTGCCCTGCAGGCGCTCGAGCTGGCGCTTGGCAGCGGCCGAGCTCGGGTACACCTCGAGGTAGTCCTCGTACGCCTTGATCGCGAGATCGGTGCGGCCCTGCTGCTGGTACGCCTCGGCGACGCCCCACAGGGCGCGCTCGAACCGCGGCGAGATGCCGAGCGCCGCGCGGAACTTGGAGTGCGCCGACGAGAACTGCTTGGAGTCGATGTGGCAGAAGCCCATGCCGGTCAGCGCCTCGACGCCGTTGGGCTGGGCCTCGAGCGCCTTCGCGAAGTATGGCATCGCCTGCCCGCAGTCGACCTCGGCCAGCTTGTTGGCCTTGGCGAGCAGCCGGTCGTAGCTGTCGCCGGCGACCGGGCCGGGCGGCGTGGTCCCGGTGCCGGTGCTCGCGGACGTGCCGGCGCCGGTCGGCGGCGTGGCGGTGCCCTTGCCGGCAGCGGTGCCACTGCCGCCGCCCAGCTCCGGGGGCATCGGGTCGTTGCTCGACACCGACGCGAGCTTCGCGACCAGCGCGCGCGCACCGCCGTGCTCGGGCTGGGCCACGAGCACCGCCTGCGCGGCCTGCACCGCGTCGTCGTTCTTCCCCTGCGCCAGCGCCAGGCGGGCCCGGTGCCAGCGCGGCCGCACGTCGCCGGTGGCGGCGAGCGCACCGGTGGCACGCTCGAGCGCGGCCAGGATCTCGGCCGCGTTCTCGAGGTCCTTGTCGCGCAGCGCGACCAGGGCGGCGATCAGCTTGCCCTCGCGCTCGTCGCCGGCGGCATCGAGGTAGCGGCGCAGGTCCTTGGCCGGCTTGCCCTGCAGGCGCAGCACGTCGGCCATGACCGCGTTGGCCAGCCGATCTTGACCATCGGCCTTGAGCGCGCGACCGGCGAGCCCGAGCGCGGTGAGCGTGAGCTTCTTGCTCTCGCGGCGCACGGTCTCGGCGGTCTTGCCGTCGGCGAACTGCGCCTCGTCCTCGAGGATCTGGGCCTGCGCGGTGACCAGGCGGGCGCGCAGCGCCAGCGTGACCGCGTTGGCGCGGCCGCTCTCGGCGAGCAGCTTCTCGGCCGCGATCAGCGCGGGCGTCGACTCGCGACCGAGCTGCACGCGCGCCTGCTCGAGCAGGTCGTCGGTGGCGGTGAGCCCGGCATCCGGCCCGGGCCCGGGCGCGACCACGCCGCCATCCGCGGTCGCGATCAGCGCGCCGGCATCGGCGGTGTCGGTCACCACCGCCCGCGGCACCTCGGCCGCGCGCAGGAAGACGAAGTACACGACGCCGACCGCAGCGCCGATCACCGCGAGCGAGCCGAGCGCGATCCACATCGTCGCGCTGCGCCGGCGCGGCAGCACGTCGTCGTCGAACAGGTCGGGCTCGGGCCCGGGGTCGGGCTCGTCCGTGAGCCGACCGACCCGTCCGCTGACGAACGCCGCGTCCACGGTGGGCGCGGGACGGACCACGCCGCCGAAGCCCTGGTAGCCGTCCGAGGGCCGGACCACGCCGCGCATCGGCCCGGCCTCGTCATCGTCGACCTCCATCGCCTTGACGTCGTCGGTCGCCCAGCCACCGGTCGAGTGTCCGCCAGGCGGCACGGGCAGCGCCGGCGCATAGGTCGCGCGCGGCGTGGTCGACTGGGGCGGCGGCGGCGGCGTGGTGCGCGGCCGCGCCGCCCGCGCCGGGGGCGACGCGAGCAGCGTCGGCGCCTGCGCAACCGGCGCCGGCGGCGGCGCCAGCAAGGTCGGCGACTGCGACACCGGCGGCGGGATCCGCAGGGTCGGCGACTGCGGGGCGACCGCGGGCACGCGCGCCGCCGGCGGCTGGGGCGCCGGCGCGGCCATGCGCATCGTCTGCTGGGTCACCGGCGCGACCGGCACCGGCACGTTGGGTGGCGGCGCGGTCAGCGGCCGCGGAGGCGGCGACGTGGGGCGGACCGGCGCGGTGGCGGCCCGGGCCGCGCCGGGCGGGCGCAGCGGCTCGACGACGGTGCCGCGCTCGGACTTGCTGTTGCCGAGCCCGACCAGGGTCGCGCTGGGGTCGGTGATCGCGCCCCGCGCCGGCGTCATCGAGCCCGAGGCGCGCCCGCCGCGCGACAGGCGGGCCTGCTCCGCGACGATGAAGAACGAGCTCAGCTCCGCGATGTCGCCGAGGCGCTTCCAGGTCTTCCCGCTGCGCGAGATCATCGACTCGCGCGACACCGAGCCGGTGATGATCCACTGCTGGAGCATCCCGAGCTCTTTGCAGGTGCGGGTCTCACCGTTGTCGAGGCGGATGATCCAGTTGCGCTCGCCCTCGCCGGCGGTGACCGGCCCCGAGCCGGTCTGCTGCCGCGGTCCGCGGTCGCGCGCGGTGGCGTCAGGGAGCGGACGCGAGGCGCCGCCGGAGCGCGCCGCGGCGCCGCCGATCGGCGACGGGATCGGCGCCGACGGCGCGGCCGCCATCGGCGCGGCCGGTGCGCCAGTCGGGACCCGCGCATCGCGCACGGTCGGGCTCGCGAGCGACGAGCCGCCAGCCGCGACGCCGGGGCCGACGCCTACCGGAATGCCGCTCTGGGTCTGGGCCCGTTTGCGGATCTTGAACATGTGCCCACACGTCGTGCACTTGACTGTCACGCCACCTGGCTTCAGGCGGGACTCGTCGAGCTCGTACTCCGTGTTGCACTTCTCGCAGCGGACGTCCATCGAACCCCTCAACACGTACCATACCTTGGCGTACCTCGACCTTTGGTTCTGATAGCATCGCGGCCGTGGGGAACAGTCGCGATGGCGAGCGCGTCCAGGTCGACGCCTTCGTCCGCGCCGCGGCCGGCGGGCACGAGCTGGTCTTCCGGGTCCGCGACCTGTCGCGCTCCGGCCTCTTCCTCTACACGAAGGTCGCTCAGTCGTATCCGTTCCGGACCGGCACCACCCTGCACATCGAGCTGTTCGACTTCGACCAGGCCATCAACCTCAAGGTCGTGGTCGCGCGCGTGGTGGATCCCGGCAGTCCCGAGTCCGAGAAGTTCCCGACCGGCTTCGGCGTTCGCATCCTCGAGATCGATGACGCGACCCTGACCCGGCTCGAGGCCCTCATTGATCGCGTGCGTGCGGGCGGCGCTCCCTACTGATTCGTAGGCGCGTGTAACCCGTACGCTCACAGCTCCACACTGAAGTACTTTCGGGAGCTTGGTCGATCGTCCGACCTGTGGACAAGATGTGAAAGTGCCGTGGAAGGTTGCCCCCAGCCTGTGCACTGGGTGAACCGCCGACCGGTGCATTTGCCTCACCCTGGTCCGGCCAATCGGGCGCCACCCGGCGCACTTACTCGTCGAGGTAGCCGCTGATCTTGAGCTTGTTGCGTGACTGCTTGGCCAGCTTGGACCGCGGCCGCTCCTCGACGATCCCTTGCAGCAGCTCGGCTCCGAGCGCCTTGTCGTGCTCGTCGGGCGACTCGAGCAGGCGGAAGCCGAGGCCGTACAGCTCGTCGTCCTCGACGTCCTTCTCGCGGGCCAGCTTGCGCGCGACCTGGTAGCCGTTGCTCGCCAGCCGCCCGAACTGCGCGAGCACCGGATCGTCGGCGTGCGACGCCCGCAGGATGGCCGGCCCGGTCGCCTTGAGCCCGAGCATGGCGAGCAAGAACCGGGAGTCGTCGTCGATCGCCGCATCGAGCTCGGGGCCACTGCGCATGAGCGGCTTGAGCGCGGCGAACGCCTCGGCCACCTTGCCGGCCTTGCGGAGCCGGCGCGCGCGGTCGAACAGCAGCGCGACGTGTCGGGCCGGCGCGACGTCGGCGATCGTCTCGTTGATCACCCGCTCGAGCAGGATCGAGTCGGCGGTCGCCTTGCCCTTCGCGTGTAGCTCGAGGTGGCGCTCGGCGGCGGCGACCAGCTCGTCGGCGGCGCCGGTCGACACGTGACCGCGGTGCGCGCGCAGGGCGCCGGCGTAGCGGCGCGCGGCGGCCTCGTCGGTGCTGGCGACCAGGGCGCGGGTCAGCGGCAGCACCGCCTCGGGCGCCTTGGCCAGCCCGCGGCCGGCGGCGTCGCGCGCGGTGACGTCGTCGCCGCCGAGCGCTTCGATCAGCGGCTTGACCGCGCCGGCCCCGCCGCCGGCGGGCAGCCGCTCCATCGCCAGCTTCTGCGCCGCGGGGTGCTTCGAGCGCGCCAGCCCGGCGAACGCCTTGGCCAGCTTCTCGGGGATGCGCGCGCCGCGCAGCGTGTCGATCGCGGCCTGGGCGATGGCGAGGTCGTCGCCATCGGCGTACTCGATCAGCGCCTCGATCGCCGGCTCGGTGCCCCTGGCGTCGCCGGCGGCGACGATGCGGCGCAGCGCGGCGATCGCGGCGAAGCGCACCGGGCGCGCCCGCTCAGGCCCCGACTGGACGACCAGCAGGCCCTGCGACGACGGCCGGGCGAGGTACCCGAGCAGGCGGAGCAGCGCGGTGTGCTCGGCCAGGATCGGCGCGACCGCCGGATCGCGGGTCGGATCGAACGGCGCCGGCTCGGCCCCGGCCTGGGCGCCGTTCCTGGGCGCCGCGGCCTTCCTGGCCCTGGTGGGCGCGGCCGCCTTGGCGCGCTCCTTCTCGACCCGCGCGAGCTCCTTGTCGAGTCGCTTGCCGCTGTCGGCGGTGCGCGCGCTCGCGCTCTTCCACAGCAGGTCGGCCAGCTTGTCGCCGCCCTGGTCGAGCTGGTGGCGGACCAGCTGTAGCGCCTGCTCACCGAGCTCGGCATCGCCCAGCTGGTCGAGGATCGACTCGATCGCAGCGCTGGTGCCGCGCCGGAGCAGGAGCTCGACGATCGCGCGGCGCGCCGCGAGCGGACCGTGGCCGAGCTCCTTGCGCAGCGGCCCCTCGGCGGCCGCGCCCTGGGCCGCGAGCAGCTCGATGGCGCGCTCGGCCAGCGCGTCGTCGTCGCGCTTGAGGATGGCGACCAGGTGCGGCGCGATGCCGGTGGCGCCCTGCGCGACCAGGCCCTCGAGCGCGATCCGCCGCACGCCCGGGTCGACGTCGCCGAGGCGCTCGAGCAGGCCCTGCTGCACGCCGGGGTCGCCGTCGCCGACCGCGCCCAGCACCATCACCGCCGCCGCCCGCAGATCGACCCGATCGTGATCGAGGAGGGACAGCACCTGTGCCCCGAGATTCTTGGCCATCGAAGACTCCCCTGCTCCGAGGTCGGTCGAAGCCCGACGACCGTAGGGCCGGCCGCCAGGGTTGTAAAGTCGGCCAACCGGCCGAACCGGTGGCATGGGTCGGCACCGCCGGCCGCGAAAACCGACGATCACAGGGGAGATCCAGATCGGGTCCGCCGTATTCTTGATCAGGCCGGAGGATCTCCCATGAGCGGATTCGAAGTGGAAGCCAGGACAGAGCTCGAGCCCTGGGCTCGCGACGCGCTCGATCAACAAGACAAGGTCCCCGAGACCACGGCCGAGTCGGTCGCGGGGCAGGAGGCCGCGCCAGCACCGCACGAAGGCGGGATCACGCCCGATCAAGCCGCGATGCTCGACCGGATGGACATCCTCCAGCCCGGCGACTTCAAGGCGGTCGCCAGCCTGCTCGAGATGCATCCGGAGCTCTGCGACGAGATCCTCGCGCGCGCCCAGCAGGTGTGCGGCAACGACACCGTCGCCAGAGCGCTCGAGCTCATCCAGGGGCAGGGCGCAGCGCCCGAAGCGGCCGAGGCCGAGACCGAGGTGCCCAACGCCGAGGCAGCGGTCGACGAGGCCGCGGCGACCAACCAGCCCGGCGCCGAGGCCAAGCCGGTCGAGGAGTTCGTGTACATCGTGTCGCCGCTCGCGCTCGAGTACGACCGCGCCGAGAAGGTGAAGGACCACGTCGAGTACATCCGGAACCACCCGGAGCTCCGCGATACGATCCTGATCCAGGCCGCCGAGTTCGACCCGCAGCTGGTCGAAGAGGTCCGGGCCGCGCTCGAGCGTGCGGCGCCCGCCGAGACCGCGGCGGTCGAAGCGCCGACGGCCGACGCGCCGGCGCCCGATCCGGCCGCGCAGGTCGAGGCGTTCGAGTACATCCTGTCGCCGCTCGCGCTCGAGTACGCGCGCGACCAGAAGATCGTCGACCACGTCGACTTCATCCGGAACAACCCCGGGATGCGCGACGCGGTCCTGAGCGGCGCGGCCGAGTTCGATCCGCAGCTCGCCGAGGACGTCCGGGTCGCGCTCGAGCAGGGCATGACGCCCCAGCCGGCCGGCGAGACCGAGCACACCCCGCCCGAGGTCGTGCAGGAGGCGGCCGAGCAGGCCGCGCCCACGCCGGTCGCGGAGGGCCGCGCCCCCGAACCCGAGCCGACCGTCGAGGCCGAGCCGGGCTGGGTCACGCGCGCGCGCGCCTATCACCGGAATCACGAAGCCTACGCGGCCCAGTTCAACGAACTCACCAATGGCGAGTGCATGGGGCCAAGCGGCGAGCTCGACCCCAACCTGGTCGCCAACTGGCAGGTCGCGCACGGCATCGCGCCCGACGGCCGGGTGGGCGCCGACACGGTCGCAGAGGCGGTCCAGTCCGTCCCGCTCACCTACGCCGACGCGGTCGAGATGGCCGCGGCGGCCGGCGAGCCGCCACCCGACGTCACCGATCCGCAGTTCTTGATGTAGTCGGGGCGGTTGCGCTCGCGCGGCGCTGGGGTAGCGACCGGGCGGCCGCTACACCACGCGGCCCATCTCCCGGTACTCGTGGAGCGCGGCCGCCTCGAGGTCGGCGGCGGTGAGCACCGTCTCGGGGCCGCGGGCCAGCGCGCGGGCCGCGGCGCGCAGCGCGGCCTTCTTGATGTAGCCGCCGGCCATCACCCAGCGCGCGCCGATCCGGTCCCAGTCGATCGAGGGATCGAGCGGGACCTGGGCCGGGAACATGCTGCGCCACAGCTTCGCGCGCACCGCCGCCTCGGGCAGCTCGAACTGGATCGAGAAGCGGACCCGCCGCTTGAACGCCTCGTCGATGCCCTGGTCGAGGTTGGTCGCGAGCAGGGTGACGCCGTTGTAGCTCTCCATCCGCTGCAGCAGGTAGTTGACCTCGAGGTTGGCGTAGCGATCGGTCGAGCTCTTGACCTCGGTCCGCTTGGCGAACAGCGCGTCGGCCTCGTCGAAGAACAGGATCGCGTGCGAGTTCTCGGCCTCGTCGAAGACCCGGGCCAGGTTCTTCTCGGTCTCGCCGATGTACTTGTTGACGACCTGGGCGAGCTCGATCTGGTAGAGGTCGTAGCCGAGCTCGCGGGCGAGGATCTGCGCGACCATCGTCTTGCCGGTGCCGGGCGGCCCCGCCATGATCGCCGACACGCCGCGCCCGTAGGGCAGCTTGCGATCGAAGCCCCACTCGTCGAGCAGGAAGCCGCGGTGCTTCGCGAACGAGATGAGCTCGCGGATGCCCTCCATGGTGTCATCGGGGAGCACCAGATCGTCCCAGTCGAACCCGGGCGCGACCCGGCGGGCGACGGTGCCCAGCCGGTGCTGCAGCATCAGGCGCGCGCTCTCGGTCAGGTCGTGGAAGTCGACCCGCGGCGCCTCGGGTGCGCGCAGCCGGGCCTGGGCCACCGCGCGCTCGGCGGCGCGCTGGATCGCCTCGCCGCCGAGGCCGAACCGACCGGCGACGTCGTGGAGGACGTCGTCGCTGACCAGCGTACGATCGGGCATCGCGCGCCGCCACAGCGCGAGCCGGGCCGGGACCGCGGGCGCGACCACCGGCACCTCGACCAGCTCCGGGACGATATGGACCAGCCAGGCCGGATGCTGGTGCGTGGTGAACACGACCGGCCCTGATAGCCGGCGGGCCAGCTCGGCGAAGCGGTCGAAGGTCGGCGCGTGGCCGGTGTCGCCGAGGGCGCCGCCGCCACGCAGGAGCGTCACCGCGCCGCGCAGCGCGGTCTCGCGGGCGATGCGGGCCATCCGCTCCTCGAGCCGGTCGGGGACCCGGACCAGCTCGCCGGCGTCGACCCGCGCGACCGGCCGACCGGCCTCGGCCGCCAGCGCGCGGACCAGCATCGCCTTGCCCACGCCGCCGGGGCCGTGGATCAGCGCGCGCACCGGGCGGTCGAGCTGGAGCGCGCGGCGGGCCAGGGTGAGCGTGGCCGGGGCGATCACCAGGTCGCCGATCGCCGCGGGCGGCGCGATCGTGAGCAAGCCGTCGAGGACCGGATCGGGCGAGTCGTCGCCGAACAGGTGGCCGATCACGCGGTCGGTGAGCCGGATCGTGCGCCGCGCCGGCGGGGTCGAGTCGGTGTCGCCGGCGGCGCCGATCGCGACCAGCCGGTACCGGCGCAGCGGCCGGTCGCTGGTGAGCGCGGCCCGCGCCCGGCTGCGGATCGCGGGATCGCCGCAGCCGACCAGCTCGGTCAGGAAGCCGACGTCGGGGCGCTTGCGGGTGAAGTCGTCCCACGCGTAGGCGCAGGCGCGCTCCAGGTCGGGGTCGTGCTCGAGCGCGATCAGGACCGCGACCAGCCGGGTCGCCGCGTCGTCGAGCTCGAGCGGACCGACCAGCGCGGCCAGGCGGGTGCCGGGCTTGCCGGCGACGTTGCGCCAGTGGGTCTCGGCCGCGGCCGGCAGCTCGCTGGCCGACGGCCGGCGCTCCTGCAGCAGGAGCTTGACCACGTCGGCCGCGGCGACCGCGTAGCGCGACCGCGGCAGGCCCTCGACGATCGCGGCGCCGGTCGGCGCGCGCGCGGTGCGGTGCAGCATCGCCTCGATCCAGAGCCGCACCACCCCGGCCAGCGCATCGAGGTGCGCGAGCGGGTCTGGCGCCGGCGCGGGGCCGGGCGCGACCCCGACGCTCATACGAAGTCCCGGCGCCCGAAGATGAGGCAGGCCAGCAGCAAGAGCGCGGCCACCCACAGCAGGCCGTGGCCGGCCGACGCGCCGACGTAGCCCCACGACACGAAGTCGCCGTGGACCGACACCGCCCGACCGTCGAGGGTGCGCCCGGAGATGCCGAACAGGTGGAGGTCGGGCACCAGCCGGAGGGTCGCCTCGGCCACCGCGCGGATCCAGCCAGCCTGGGCGGTCTCGGCCGCGTTGCGCAGGTCGGGGGTGAGCCGTCCGATCACGAACAGCGCCAGCGCGAAGATGCCCGACAGGAACGGGCTCGAGAACGCCGAGAAGAACACCGCGATCGCGGCGACCGTGATCACCTCGAGCCACGCCAGCACCACCGCCTTGCCGATCGCGCCGGTCAGGCCCACGCCCTGCCACGCCAGCAACCCGACCATCGCGACGGTGAACAGCGCGACCAGCACGGTCAGCACCAGCACCATGCCGAGGTACTTGCCGACCACGAACTCCCAGCGCGCGATCGGCTTGGTGACGATCGCGTAGATCGTGCGGCGCTGGACCTCGCCGTAGAGGAGGACCACGCCGAGGAAGATCGCGGTCAGCGCGCCGACCAGCGAGATCGCGGCCAGGCCGACGTCGCGGGCGACCCGCGACTGCTCCTGGATCGACATCTCGCCGAGCACGATCGCGAGCAGGTTGGCGGCGACCACCAGGATCAGGATGCCGTAGAGCACCCGGATCCGCGCCGCCTCGCGGAACGTGTTGAGGGCGATCGCCCACATCCGACCGATCACGAGACCAGCGCCCCGCGCGGGCCGGCCGCCGCGACCCGCCGCATGAACAGATCCTCGAGCGTCTCGTAGCGTGGCGTCACCGCGACCACCTTGCCGCCGTGGCCACGGGCGAACCCGAGGAAGTCGTCGACGTCGGTGCCGGGCGCGAGGTGCACCATCAGCTCGCCGCCGCCGGGCCGGATCCGCTCGGCGCGCGCGGCGATCGCCTCGGTCGCGACCCGGGCCGCGTCGGGATCGCTGCCGTCGAGCCGCAGCTGGACCTCGGTGCCGAGCGGCGCGTCGGCGACCAGATCGCGGGGCCGGCCGACGTCCTGGATCTTGCCGCCGACCACGATCGCGACCCGGTCGCTGATGGTCTCGACGTCCGACAGGATGTGCGACGAGAAGAACACGGTCTTGCCGCCGTCGCGCAGCTCGAGGATGAGATCGCGGATCTCCTTGCGGCCGACCGGATCGAGGCCGCTCATCGGCTCGTCGAGGACGACCAGGTCGGGATCGTTGATCAGCGCCATCGCCAGCCCGGCCCGCTGCATCATGCCCTTGGAGAACTTCTTGAGCGCCAGCCCGCGGGCGTGGCCGAGGCCGATCCGCTGGATGAGGTGGTCGGCGCGGCGGCGGCGATCGGCGGCGCTCATGCCGAACAGGCGGCCCCCGAGATCGAGGAGTTCGGCGACCGTGAGGTAGTCGTAGAAGTAGGGCTGCTCGGGCATGAAGCCGAGCCGCTGGCGGGCGGCGCGCGACGGCACCGGCTGGCCGAGGATGGTCGCGGTCCCGCCGGTGATCGAGCACAGCCCCATCAAGCACCGGATCGTCGTGGTCTTGCCGGCGCCGTTGGGCCCGAGGAAGCCGAAGACCTCGCCGCGCTTGACCTCGAAGCTGACCCCGCGCAGCGCCAGCACCTTCTTGCGCCGGAACGGCGTGCGATAGGTCTTGGCCAGATCTCGCGTCGAGATGACGGCGTCGGTCATGCGGTCCTCACTGGCCATCACGGGGACGATCACGGACGTCAGGGATAGCGACCCTGGATGCCGAGGCCGGCCTCGAGCCCGACCTCGAGCCAGCGACCGAACTCGACCTCCTCGCCGAAGAACGCGTACGCGCCGTAGGCGTCGTGGAAGTCGAACATCACGCCGTTGGCGTTGCGCAGCGCGACGTCCATGCCGAGGTCGTTGCCGGTGGCGTCCTGGTAGCCGGTCGCGTCGAGCGCGAGCTGCGCGGTCGAGAAGAACTTGAATCGCTCGTCGGCATTGTAGAAGAAGCGCACGCCGGGCGCGTAGTGGCGCAGCCGCGGGCCCTCGGTGTCGGTCGCGGTCCGGCCGAAGTCGCGCTCGAGCCCCAGCCGCACCTCGAGCATCAGCTCGATCCGCGGGGTCAGGCCGTAGGTCGCGGTGAGGTCGAGCGTGATCGGGACCCGGGTAAAGCACGCCGTGGCGTTGCCATTGGCGGTCTCGGTCGAGGTCTCGCCGCAGTACTCGCCGTCGTAGGTCTTGATGAAGCGCGAGCCGGTGACCAGCTGGCCCGACATGCCGAGCTGGCGGTGGTGACCGGTGCGGCGCACCGCCGGGGCGTTGTCGGGACCGGTCGGGATCAGCCGCGGCTCGGCCCCGCTCTCGTCGTCCGCGGGCAGCGCGGCGTCGCCTGAGCTGGCCTCGTCAGGGTCGACCGCGGGCGCCAGGTCGTCGCCAGCGGCGACGCCGGCGAGCGTGAGAAGCGCGGCGACCGCAGCCGCGATGCTCGGGGCTTGCATCGGCGCCACGCTATCACGGGTCACGTCCGGAGTTCGGGAACCGGCACGAGCACCGGTGGGCCTGCTAGGCTGGGGCCGTGATCGACCGGCGCACCGTGCTGGCAGCGGGCCTCGTGCTGGCCATGACCCGCCGCGCCCGCGCGATCGGTCCCGGCGCCAAGTTCCGGTTCGGGCAACTCACGCTCGGCGCGACCGCGCCGCCGCGGCCCAACGCGCTGCGCCGGATGGCGTGGGAGATCGACAAGCGCACCTCGATCGAGGTCGCCCTCGAGGCCGCGCCGGTCACGCCGAGCAGCCCCGACCTGCACGACACGCCGTTCCTCTACCTGGCGGGCGACCGCGAGTTCGCGCTGCCGCCGCGCGAAGGCATCGAGGCGCTGCGCCGCTTCCTCACCTTCGGCGGGTTCCTCCTGGCCGACTCGGCGGAGGGCACGACCGACGGCGCCTTCGACAAGTCGGTGCGCGCGCTGTTCGGCGCGCTGTATCCGGCGCCGGCGGTCGGCCTCGAGCTGGTACCCGCCGACCACGTGGTCTACAAGTCGTTCTACCTGCTCGACCGCCCGCTCGGTCGGCTGGCGCTGTCGCCGGTGATGGAGGGCGTCACCCGCGGCGGTCGCCTGATCGGGGCCTACGTACAGAACGACATGGGCGGGGCCTGGGCCCGCGACAACTTCGGCAACTACGAGTTCACCTGCCAGCCCGACGGCGAGCGCCAGCGCGAGCTGTCGTTTCGCATGGGCGTCAACCTGGTGATGTACGCGCTGTGCCTGGACTACAAGACCGACCAGGTGCACGTCCCCTTCATCATGCGCCGGCGTCGCTGGCGCCCCGACGATGGCGCCAGCGTGCCGGGCCGCCCGACGCCGCCGAAGGCCAAGTAGGTCGCGGTGGCGATCGCGCTCCTCGACGGAACCATCCGGCTGCTGCTGGCCGCGGCCGCGGTGCTCGGCGTGCTGGCCGCGGTGGTGCTGCGTCGGCGTGGCCTGCGCGGCCCGGCGACCATCGCGGGCTGCGTGGTGTTCGCCGCGGTCGGCGCGCTGGTGGTCGAGGGCCTGGTCGCGCTGACCGTGCGGATGGCGGCGCCGGCCACCGCCGAGTTCAACGAGCACCGCTGGGTGCTGCTGGCGCCGTGGCGGCACCTCGGGCTGTGGCTCGGCGGGGCCGCGGTGCTCGCGATCGCGGTCCTGGCCTGGCGGGCCACCCGCGGCGCCGGGCCGGTCCGCCGCGCGGCCATGGTCGGCCTGCGGGTCGCGGCCGCGCTCCTGGCGCTGGTGGTGTTCCTGCAGCCCGCGGTCGAGCTGCGCCAGGTCGCGCGCGAGCCCAACCGCATCGCGATCCTGGTCGACGACTCGCGCTCGATGGGCCTGGTCGACGCGCCCGGCGGCGTCAACCGCACCGCCCGGGTCCGCCGGCTGCTCGATGCCTCGGCCTCGACGCTGGAGGCCTGGCGCGAGCGTCACCAGCTCGACGTGTTCACCTTCTCCGACGTGGTCGCGTCGTCGTCCCTGGCCGGCGTGGCCCGGACCCCGCCGCGCGGCGACGCGACCTTGATCCGCAAGGCGCTCGAGGCCGTGCGTGCGCGCTACGACGGCCGCGACCTGGCCGGCGTGGTGCTGGTGTCCGACGGCAGCGGCACCGGCGACTTTGACGTCGACACCGGTGATGGCGCGCTGCGCGACTTCCTGCGCTCGCTCGAGACCCGGGTCCACACGGTGTGGGCGGCCCGCCCCGGGCTGCGCGACGTCTCGGTCGCCAAGGTCGCCGCCGACGAGTTCGCGTTCGTGCGCACGGTGGTCCGGATCGAGGCGGTGATCCGCTCGACTGGCTATCCGGCGCGCGCGGTGACCGTGTCACTGGCGTCGGACGGCGAGGTCGTGCGCCAGAAGCAGGTCGAGCTGCCGGCCGACGGCGAGGCGACCGTGGTGTTCGAGGTCACCCCGCCCCGGGTCGGTCGCTACCTCTACGAGGTGTCGGTGCCGGTCGCCAAGGATGAGGCGGTGCCGTCCAACAACGCCCGCGCGTTCGTGATCCGCGTGATCCGCGACAAGATCCGCGTGCTGCAGGTGGCCGGGGCGCCATCGTGGGACGTCCGCGCCCTGCGCGCGATGCTCGAGGAGAACCCCAACGTCGATCTGATCTCGTTCTTCATCCTGCGCACGCAGGACGACATCTCGCTGGTGCCCAACGACGAGATGTCGCTGATCCCGTTCCCGACCCGCGAGCTGTTCGAGGAGGAGCTGCCGTCGTTCGACCTGATCGTGCTGCAGAACTTCGAGTACCTGCCGTACGGCATCGGCGACTACCTCGAGAACATCCGCAGCTACGTCGAGGGCGGCGGCGGCCTGGCCATGCTCGGCGGCTCGATGTCGTTCTCGTCGGGCGGCTATCACGGCACGCCGGTCGCACAGGCGCTGCCGGTCGATCTGGTCGATCCGTGGAGCTCGCGCGAGCTCGAGGACACCCGCCCGTTCAGCCCCAAGCTGACCGACGCCGGCAAGCTGCATCCGATCATGGCGCTGCGCTACGCGCTGCCCGACAACCTGGCCGCGTGGAAGGCGCTGCCGACGCTCGAGGGCGTCAACCTGGTCGCCGGGCCCGCCGGGGACGCGGTCGTGCTCGCGGTGCACCCGACCCTGAAGACCGGCCGCCGCCAGCCGCTGCCGGTGGTCGTCGCCGGCGAGTACGGCAAGGGTCGCAGCCTGGCGGTCACCACCGACAGCCTGTGGCGGTGGGGCTTCGTCGCCGCGGCCCGGCCTGGCGACGACGGCCGCGCGTACACCCGGTTCTGGGAGAACGCGATCCGCTGGCTCATCCAGGATCCCGACCTGCGCAACCTGCACGTCGACTCCGATGCCGTCGAGTACCCGCCCGACGCGACCGTGCGGCTGACGGTGCGCGTGCTCGGCCGCGACTACCAGCCGCTGCCGCGCGGCAAGGTCAAGCTGACCTGGAAGCGCGGCCCCGATCCCCGCACCGCGGTGCCGGTCGGCAAGACCGAGCTGGCGACCGGCGACGACGGCGCCGGCGTGCACGAGCTGACCGGGCTCACCCCGGGGGTGTACCGGGTCGAGGCGAGCGCCGAGGTCGCCGGCAAGCACGCGGTCGCCGGCGACATCTTCCTGGTCCGCGACGCCTCGGCCGAGCTCGACGAACCGGCCGGCTCCGCCAGCACCCTCGAGCGTATCGCGCTCGGCTCGGGCGGCCGCGCGCTCGGCGCGATCGACAGCCTGCCGGCCGACCTCGGCTTCGACGAGCCGCGGGTGGTCCGGGTCGATCGCCGCGCCGACGTCGAGCTGTGGAGCCGACCGACGCTGATCCTGCTAGCGTTCCTCCTCCTCGGGATGGAGTGGCTCTTGCGCCAGCGGAGCGGCTACCTGTAAGAAAAGGCACTCATGCTCGCCCTCGACAGCCTCGTAACCGACCTCATCTTCAAGCAAGGGGCGACGCTCGACCAGAAGGTCCTGATCGACGCGCTCGGCGGCCCCGAGGCCGCCAAGCTGAAGAAGCTGCTCGACCCCGACATGCTCGATCCGCGCATGGAGATGGAGCTGTCGCCGTCGATGCCGTTCCGCCGGCGCGGCGAGCGGCGCCTGATGATCATCGACGACTCGGCCCCGCTCCGCGAGGATCCGCAGGAGCCGATGATCAACGTCGATCTGCGCCCGGCCAAGGAGGCGCTGATCGCGATGTGCCTGGCGCTGCCGGTGCGGCTGGGCCGGCTGTTCTCGCTGGGCGCCTGGGGCGACGCGGTGCTGGTCGCGCGCGATGCCCGCGACCTGCGCGCGATCTCGCTGCTGGCGTGGGCGCTCGATCCGACCGTCGACCTCGACGGCAAGCGGCGCGCGAGCCAGCTCACCAAGCAGGAGTTCGAGGCCAAGATCCACGCCTACGAGAAGCGGGTCGAGGAGCTCGACGACCACCAGATCCTCGGCAACCTGGCCGGCCTCACCTTCGAGCGGCGCGGCGAGCTGCTCGTCGTCGACGTGCTCGAGGCGGACGGCACCTGGGATCAGCGCAAGTCGATGGCGATGGAGGCGCAGCTGTCCGCGCTCGACCGGTTCTCGATGATCCCGGGCGCGCCGTCGGCGCCCAGGCCGGGCGAGCTGCGCGCGGCCGCGCCCACGCCGACCCCGGCGCCGTCGGTGGCCAAGGCCCCGCCGCCGCCGCCCAAGGGGCCGCCGCTCGACGCGACCGAGGTGAACGGGACCGTCATGCTGGTGTTCCCGCCCGAGCGCTTCGATCTCGACGTCGCCGCGGCGCTTGGCAAGCGCGACTGGGACGCGGTGCTCAACAGCGGCGACAAGCTGTCGGGCTCGCTGCGCGACCGCATCCAGCGCGACGGCGCGGCCTGGATCGCCCCGCTCGAGTTCCTGTCCGAGGTCTTCATCGACGGCAAGCCGCTGTCCAAGCCGCTGTTCGAGGCCGGCGCGCAGCAGGTCGCCGGCGACGCCCGCGTGCTCGAGGTCCACTTCCCGCGGTTCGGCCCGGTGCTGCTGCTCGACGTGGCCGGCAAGGGCCGCTTCGTCAGCTCGATGCGCGATCACACCGACGAGGTGGTCGCGCTGGTGAGGAGGTGACCGGGCCCGGGCGCACGCGCGCCGGGGTCGGCGCGCTGGTGGTCCTGGCCGCGCTGGGTGGGGCGACCGGCCTGGCCCGGGCCGGCGACGAGCTGCCGGGCCGGGTGGTGTTCGCGCGCGACGCGTCGCTGTGGCTCACCGACGCCCGCGGCAAGACCAAGGCGGTCGAGCTGGCCACCCTGCCCGGCCCGGCGTCCGAGGTGCGCGTGATCCGCTCCGATGCCGACGGCGACACGCTGCTGCTCGACCATGGCGGCCGCTGGTACACGGCGCCGGTGCCCAGTGCGGGCACCCTCACGACGCTCACGCGGTTGCCGTGCGGGCCCGGTCCCGCCCGGCTGTCGCCGACCGGCGTGCACGTGCTGTGCGGCGGCGCCGACGGCCAGGCGCAGCTGGTCCGCCTGCGCGACGGCAAGGTGTTCCCGCGCGACGCCGCGCTGCTCGGCGCCACCGTGGTCGAGCGGGCCGGCGAGCGCGAGCTGATCGCGATCGTCGACGGGGCCGCGGTCGCCGCGCCGCTGCGCGACCAACGCCAGCGCCGGGTAGTGGTCCCGACCGCGCCGGTGCGCGGCTTCCTGGCCTCGCCCGACGGCAGCCGCGGCGTCGGCGTGTACCGCGAGACGCCGCTCCATCCCAGGGGCGCGCCGCCGCGCGACGAGCTCATGGCGTTTCCCCTCGACGGCAGCGGCGCGCGCCGGCGGCTGATCCGCGACGGCGTGGTGCTCGACTGGTCGTGGAACGGCGCGTGGCTGCTGGTCCAGGACGGCGGCAAGGCCTGCATCGCGCGCGGCCTCGGCGGGCAGTTCAAGTGCTGGAAGGGCTTCACCGCGGTGTCGCTGTCGCCCGACGGCGCGTACGCGCTGGTGCTCGGCCCCCGGGCCGGGGCGGACGACGGGGAGGCCACCGCGGCCGCGCCGACGCCGAGCGACCAGGACGCCGGTGGCGCCTCCGAGAGTGGCCCTGAGGGCGGCCCCGAGGGCGGCCCCGAGGGCGGCCCCGAGGGCGGCCCCGAGGGCGGCGACGACGAGGTCGACGATCTCGCGGTGCCGCTGCCGAAGGGCCCGCTCAGCCTGTATCGCGCCCGCCTCGGCGGCGCATACACCGAGGCGCCGACGCTGGTCGAGACCGTGATCGACGGCGCGGCGCTGTGGCTGCCCGACGCGCCGAGCGACGCGGCGACCGCCGCCAGCCCGTGACCGGGATCCGCCCGGCCCGCGCCGACGAGATCGACGAGATCTACGCGGTCCACCGGGCGTCGGTGACCGCGCAGTGCGCCGGTCACTACCCATCGCAACAGATCGCGCTGTGGCTCGAGGGCCGCACGCCGGCGATGTACCTGGCCGCGATCACGCGCGGCCAGCTGTGGGTCGCGACCGACGCGGGCACCGAGCTGATCGCGGGCTTCGCCGAGATCGCGGGCGCCGAGCTCACCAAGCTGTTCGTCGCCGGCGACCATGCCGGCGGTGGGGTCGGCCGGGGCTTGCTGGCGACCGCGATCGCAGCGATCGCCGCCACCGGCTCGCCCGCGGTCGAGCTCGAGGCGACCCACAACGCCGTGCGGTTCTACCAGCGCCACGGCTTCGTCGAGGTGGGCCCGGGCCAGCTCGCGCTCGGGGCCAGCGGCGTCGTGCTCGCGCTCGTGCGGATGCGGCGGGACCTGCGGTCGGCGCCGGCGTGAGTGGGGAGGCCTCGGTGGCCGCCGCCTCGGCGCGCCGCTGGCCCGCGTTCGCGATCCTCGCCGCGGCGCTCCTGTGGAGCCTGCTCGGGATCCTGGGCAAGTGGACGCTCGAGCTCGGCGTGGCGCCGCTCGAGATCGCGTTCTGGCGCGCGCTCGGCGCCGGCGCGCTGTTCGCCGCGCACGCGGCGGTGACCCGCGCCCGCCTGCCGCGGGGCCGCGACCTCGCCGGGACCGCGCTGTTCGGCCTCGCCGGCGTGAGCGTGTTCTACGGCGCGTACCAGCTCGCGATCGACGCGGGCGGCGCCAGCCTGGCCAGCGTGCTGCTGTACACCGCGCCGGCGTTCGTCGCGCTCGCCGCCGGCCCGCTGCTCCACGAGCGGCTCGGGGCCCGCGAGCGCGCGGGCGTGGTCGCGACCGTGGCCGGCGTCGGCCTGGTCTCGCTCGGCGGCGGTGCCGGCGTGCACGCGTCGGCGGCCGCGGTGGGCGCGGGCCTCACCGCCGGGGCGACCTACGCGCTGTACTACGTGTGGGGCAAGCGCGCGTTCGCCCGCCACGCGCCGGCGGCGCTCTACGCGATCGCGATGCCGGTCGGCGCGGTCGGCCTGGCGCCGTTCGTGTCGCTGGGCGCGCGTCCGGCCCAGGCCTGGGCCCTGCTCGCCGCGATGGCGGTGCTGTCGACTTACCTCGCGTATCTCGTCTACGCCGCCGGGCTGCGCCACCTGGCGGCGACCCGCGCCAGCGTGATCGCGTCGATCGAGCCGGTGGTCGCCGCGACCCTCGCCGCGCTCGTCTTCGGCGAGCGCCTCGCGCCGCTCGCCTACCTGGGCGCCGCGCTGGTGGTCGGGTCCGCGGTCGTCCTGGCGACGCGGGGCCGGACCTGACCGGCTACCGGCAGCGGTGCCGCGCCACGCGGCCCCTCACGACGGGTCGGTCATCGGCTGGTCGGACAGCACCTCGTCGACCTCGTCGCTGCTCACGCGCGAGTTGGTGCGCAGCCCTTCGACGAACAGGTCGCGCTCGACCGCCTGCTTGTCGAGGTACCCGGCGATGCAGCCCGGGTGCAGGTAGGCCGCGCCCTTGGTGACCATGGCGCCGACCTCGAGGTCGCGCTCGACCGCGACCCGCAGCGCGGTCTTCTCGATGGTCGCCTCGCACACGATGCAGTGCGCGCGGCCGCTCGGCGCGCGCTCGACGTAGGGGAACGTGCCGGGCTTGGTCTGCTTGCGGCCCTCGACGATCAGCGCGTCGAGCGCCGCGCGATCCGGGATCTCGCCATCGAAGATCTCGAGCGTCGACTGCAGCGCATCGGGCACCGCGCGCGCCGCGCACGCGAGGTGATGCCAGCGGACCGACGGCTCGCCGCCACCCCCGAACTGCCCCGGCGCCTCCTCGCCGAACCGCAGCTCGCCCTTGGCGATCGCCTGCCGGCAGGTGCGGCAGCTCGCCCGACCTGACTTTGCTTCTTCGATCCTGTGCGCCATGCGCGCACCCTACCTCCCGTGCGCCTCGGCTGGCACCGGCCCCGGCCCCGGCACCGCGGTCGAGACCGGCACCGGGGCGGGCGCTACCCGCGGCAGACCGCCGTCCACCAGCCGGCGCCGGCCGCGACTGAGGCAGCCCACTGCCGCGTGGGTTGCGGTGTGATCCCGACCCGCGCAACGCGGTCGGCCGGCGATCACCGCCGAGGTTGGCGCGCCGTACCCGCGCAACGCGGTCGGCCGGCGGTCACCAGCCGAGGTTGCCACGCCGCGCCCCGCGGTCGGCCCGCCGATCAGCAGCCGAGGTTGGCGCCGGGGTCGACGCCGAGAAGCTGAGTGAACCGACGGAAGCGCTCGATGCGCGACTGGACCTGCTCGGGACGGCCGCCGTTGCACTCGAGCGAGCCGTTGATGGTGCGGATGGTCTCGCCGAAGCCGCGCTCGAGGATGCCGCGGTGGGCCGGCATCGTGCCGGCGCCGCTCTGGGTCATCCAGAACCACAGGCCGGTCTGCCAGGCGACGGTGGCGTCGCGCGCGACCCGGCCGGGATCACCCTGGAGGTTGATGCCGAGCGCCTGGCCGGCCGCGCAGTAGTTGTAGTTCCAGCTGAGCTGGATCGGGCCGCGCCCATAGTACTGGTGGCCGGGCGCGCACGGGCAGCCCGGGCTCGGCTGGCAGTACTCGCCGCGCGCGATCTCCTCGATGTAGACGAGGTCGCCGGTCTCGTGGCCGACGTTCGCGAGAAAGGCGGCGACCTCGCGCTTGCGCGCCGCGGTGTCACCGGTTGCTGCGAACGCAGGGTAGGTCGCGGTCGCCGCGACCAGACCGTCGTAGCTGTAGAACCCGTTGCGCGCCGGGAACATCGACTCGAACGCGGTGCGGCTGATGATCGCTGCGAAGCCGGTGCCGCCACCGCCACCGCCGCCGCCGCCGCCGCCCGTGCAGGTGTGCGGCTCCCAGAACCAGGTGCTGATGATCGGGTCGTAGCCGGGGTTGTCGTGCTCGGCGATGTAGTGACGGCCGTCGGCCGGGTACCGGACGACATCGCCAGTCCGATACGACGTGCCCTGGCGCCAGTCCGGCGCGCTGCAGGTGCCCGTCTCCGGCGGCGGCGGCGGCGGCGGCGGCGGCGGCGGCGGCGTGCTTCCGCCGGTGCCGCACGAGGCGCCGTTCAGGAAGAACTCGGTCGGCGCCGGGTTGCCGCCACTCGAACGGCCATTGAAGCCGACCTCGGCGCTGGCACCGCTGGCCAGGGCGGCGTTCCAGCCCACCGACGACACCGTGACGGTGGCCCCGGCCTGGGAGCTGGTCGCGTTCCAGATCGAGCCGATCTGCTGCCCGCGCCCGTACTGCCAGCGCAGATTCCAGCCGTTGATCGCGGCGCCCTTGTTGGTGACCTTGACCGTGGCCGTGAAGCCGGCGTCCCAGTCGCTGGTCGTGTAGACGACCTTGCAGGCCCCGCTCTCGGTGGTCAGCTCCTGGATCGACTCGCCATCCTCGGGCTCGACGCATGCGGTGAGCAGCAGCGCCGCCGCGGCGCAGGACAGGTGCAGGGTCTTCATGTCGCTTACGGAGACCGACGTCGCGGCGATCGGGTCACGCGAACAAAGTGCTTTGTGCTCAATCCTTTGCGGCCGCCGATCGGGTGGGGCAGTCCCCCCCACGCGGTCGCGCGAGCCGCATCCGCGGCGGGACCGTCAGCCGGGTGGGGCCGGCGCAACCGCCCGCGGCAAGCGGACGACGAAGGTCGTGCCGCGGGCCGGGTCGGTCTCGACGTCGATGGTGCCGCCGTGGGCGGTCACGATCTCGCGCGTGATGTAGAGGCCCAGGCCGAGCCCGCCCGACTTGTCGACCCGGTTGCCGCCGACCAGCGCGTCGAACAGCCGCGGTACCAGCTGGTCGGGGATGGTCCCGGCGTTGTGGACCTCGGCCCGCAGCTGGTCAGGCGCGGTGCCATCGAGCCTGACGACGACGCCGTCGGTGGCGCTGCCGTGCTGGAGCGCGTTGGCGATGAGGTTCGAGAACACCTGGGCCAGCCGATCGCCGTCCCAGGTCCCGACGGTGTCGCCGGTGTGCTCGACCCGCAGCGTCCAGGCCGGGTTGGCGTCGTCGAGCTCGTCCATCACCTCGCGGACCAGCGGCTCGAGATCGAGCGGCCGCCGCAGCAGCGGCATGCCGGCGCCCAGCCGCAAACGGGTGAAGTCGAGCAGCTGGTTGATCATCCGCCCCATCCGCTCGCTGCTCGCCACGATGCGGGTCAGCGGCCGCACCAGCCCCTCGTTGTCGTTGGTGAGCATGGCGCTCTGGGCCGCGGTCACGATGCCGGTGAGCGGATTGCGCAGGTCGTGACCGAGGATGCCCGTGAACATCTCGTTGAAGCGGACGATCGCGCGGAGCTCCTCGACCAGGTCGAAGTGGCTGGTGCGCTCGGCGTCGAGCAGCCGGAGCCGCTCGAGCGCATGGGCGGCGTAGCCCGCAACCACCAGGAGGAACGTCCGCTCTTCCTGATCCGCGAGCGCCGACGGGTGGTCGAAGGCGCACGCGATCGCGCCCAGCGGCGTGCCCTGGAACACCACCGGCACGCACGCGAGCCGCGCGAACCCTTCGGTGGCCACCTCGTCGGCGAGCTGGGGATACCGGGCGCGCAGCTCGTCCCGCGAGTCGATCCAGATCGGCTCGCCGCGGCGGATGCAGTCGAGCACCGGCAAGCTCCCGGGCGTCACGAGCGCGATGGCCGCAAGGCGCCGGGTCACCTCGGCCGGGTCGCTGAAGCAGCGAGCCATGCGGAGGGCGTCGCCCTCGACCAGCCACAGGACCGCGCCGACCGCGCCGACCGCGGCCGCGACCTGGTCGACCACGACCCCGAAGACCTGCTCGCGGGTCATCGCATCCGCGATCGCTGCGGTGAAGCCGAGCACGCGCTGGGTCCGGCGCTGATTGGCGTCCCGGGCATCGTCGTGGCGCTTGCGCTCGCTGATGTCAGTGACGAGGCCGACCACCCCGACCACCCGGCCGTCAGCGTCGCGGCGCGGCAGGTAGGTCGCCTCGACGTGGCGATCGCCGGCCGGGAACGGCATGCACGCCTGGAACTGGACCGTGGCGCCGCCAAGCGCGGCCGCGAGGTGGGGCCGGACCAGCGCGTAGAGGCGATCGCCCAGGATCTCGCGCACCGGGTGGCCGAGGATCGCGGCCCCCGGCCGCCCGAACCAGTGATGGTAGGGGGCGTTGACGAACTGGTAGCGCTCGCTGGTGTCGATGCACGCGACCAGCACCGGCAGCGTGTCGGTGATGTCTTGCAGCCGCCGCTCGCTCGCCCGCACCGCCTCGTCGGCCTGCTTGCGCGCGCTGATGTCGTGGATCGAGAACCGACCCTCGACGAAGCGCCCGCCCTCGTGATGGTAGCTGGCGCTGACCAGCACGTGCCTGAGCGAGCCGTCCCTGGCCAGCATCCGGGTCTCGTGACCGCGGACCGGCTCGCCCGCTGCCAGCCGCGCGAGCAGCTCGTCCACCACGTCCGGCTCGGCGTGGAACCGGGCAAGGGGCTGGCCCAGGTACTCGGACCGGTCGTAGCCGAGCAGCTCGAACACGGCGCGGTTGGCCCACTGCACGGTGCCGTCGGCGCCGACCCACTGGAGCCCGACGGTCGCGTTGTCGACGAAGTCGCGCATGCTGCGCTCGGAGCGGTCGAGCGCATGCTGGGTTCGCTGCAGATCGTTGACCGAGTCGCGCAGCGCACACTCGAGCAAGATGCGCTGCCGGATCTCGGTGGCGAGCCCGTCGGTGCCCGCGTGGCGGCTGCCCTCGGCGTGCTGGGGCGGATGGACCCGATTGTGGCTGCTACAGGCGCGGTGCAGCCCGTGCGTCTCGTCGTGGAAGTTGGTCACGACGTAGGCGCACAGCAGCGTGAACGAATCCTCCTCGCGGAGGTCGTTCCACATCTCCTCGAGCAGGAGCGCCCCGGCGGGGTTGCCGCTCCGCCACAGCACGTCGGGCATCTCGCCGTACGCGCGTAGCCCGAGCGGTCGAGCGTCGGGACCTGACGACCGCGCGGCCTCCAGCACCGGCTCGATCGCCTGCTTGAAGCGATCCCAGTCGGGGGTGTCGCCGACCATGAACGTCGCCAGCGTGGCGCGGGCATCCAGCAGGCTGACCCGACCGCTCGCGATCGCACCGGCGAGGTCGAGGTCGCGGGGCTCGAGCCGCGCCACCAGCGAACGCCGATGCTCTTCGGTCGCGATCACCACGGCGGCCTGACCGGCCGCCAGCCCGTTGGCCACGAAGTCTGCGAGGACGTCGACCAGGAAGTCGTCGGTATCGTAGAACTGGACGATGTGCTCGGCGCTTTGCGCGTCGTGCGCTTCGTGCGCTTCGGTGAGGGAGAGACTCATGACGTCCGGTGGCTGCGCAGGGCTCGACCTGGCGGGCGCATCCGTTCGCAGCTCGTCGACATCACCGCCCGCCAGGACCCGCCGCCGCCTGTCACTGACTTTGCATTGCCCGATCCGGCCCGCAACCAGCCACGGCCGAAAATCGCCCTCGCGCGACGCGGTCGTGCCGGATTCTCGTGCGCCCGCGAGCGCGAGCCAGCGCGCCCCCGCCGCGTGGGTCTCCCGCCACGGGTGAGTCGATCGCGGTGGAATCGTTCGGCGCGCGGGTTCCCCTGGCAATCGACCGGTGGGCCCCCACACATGCGGCCAGCGGCCCGGCACGCGCGCCTCGGAGGAATGTCGAGCCGCGGGTCGGACTGCGCGTCGAACGCACGGGCGTCGGCGCGCGCGTCTGCCATGGTGGGTCCGCGACCGCCGCAGGTCGCCGGGTGTACGAGATGACTCTCGAATGCGCCGCCGGGGTGAGCGAACCCCGACGAGCCCTCGTCGAGCGCCGTAACCCCGATCCACGAGACCACGTCCAACCACACGTCACGCCAACCTCGACCAGGAGCCACCACATGGGCACCACACAGCCAGCCACGCCGACCGACGATGCCGAGCATCGTCGCCGACTTCGCGAGATCCTTGACGACGCCGGCACCGTCATGATGCTCACGCACGCCACCGATAGGACCCTGCACGGGCGGCCGATGGCGATCGCGCGGATCGACGACGAGGGCACGATGTACTTCGCGACCGGGATCGACACCCCGAAGATCGCGGAGCTTCACGCCGACCCTCGCGTCGACATCGTCTTCCAGGGCAAGGCTCGCTACGCGATGGCGTCCGGTCGCGCCCGCGTCTCGCGCGAGCGCGCGCTGATCGACGAGCTGTGGCAGGAGTCGTGGAAGGTCTGGTTCCCCGAGGGCAAGGCCGATCCCGAGATCGCGATCGTCGTGCTCGACCCCGAGCGCGGTGAGTACTGGGATCACTCCGGCCTGAAGGGACTGTCGTTCCTGTTCCGCACCGCCAAGGCGTACGTCACCGGCTCGGAGGTCGAGCCCACGAAGGACGACCACGCCAAGATCCGGATGTGATCGCGCGCGACCGTCACGCCCGCGCCGCCGCACCGCTGGAACCGCTCACTAAC
>JBKJLC010000102.1:0-4421 GCA_046597055.1 Kofleriaceae bacterium
ATCTCTTGATCACACCGAGCACACGCTTGCGATCCGGCTCTCCCGCGAGGGACACGTAGAAGTTGGTGAGGTTCAGCTGGAGCAGACTCGGCAACAACTCCGCGTAGTCGATATCGGCGCTGTGTGTCGAGTCGCGATCGCCGCCGGGACAGGTGTGGACGCCGATCCGGGCTCGCTCGCCGGCAGTGAACCGCGCGAGCGCGAGGTTGTTGAGGTCGATGAAGCTGGCGAGCAAGGTTCCGGTCGGGTCGAGCTTGACCGCGAGCCGGCCTTCGGTGAAGTCGATCTGGACCGCGTGCGCGCCCTGCTGGAGGCAGCGGCGGACCTCGCCGACGTGCTCGGTGAGCAGGTCCTCGATGAACTGCTCGCGCGGGTAGCCGGGGATACCCTCGAGCGGATACAGCAGGCTGAGCGCCGACGGCGAGATCACGGCCTGCTTGACCGCTACCGTCGCGTGACGCCGGGCCGCCGCGAGGTAGCGGTCGGCGTACTCCCGGTATCGAAAGGGTGCCTGCGTGAGGCGTGGCATCCGACGGGTATGGCCGGCGGCGAACGGGATCTTGAAGCCGTCCGGCGCCATGTTCGGCAGGCCGTGGACGCAGTAGTCCCAGAAGTTGTGATACTTGCGCTGCTCGCCGTCGGTGATCACCGGCGAGCCGGTCGCCTCGAAGCGCGCGATGGTGTCGCGGACCGCCTCCGCGAACAACGGCTCGAGCGCCGGGTCGTCGCTGTTGCCGCCATTGCGGGCGACCGCCTCGATCAGCGCCGGGGGGCGCGGGATGCTGCCGATGGGTTCGGTTGGAATGCTCATGAGCTGGGACTTGCGGCCGTTGCCACTACGATCCAGAGCATGACAGA
Source organism: Kofleriaceae bacterium (assembly GCA_046597055.1). Taxonomy (GTDB): domain Bacteria; phylum Myxococcota_A; class Polyangia; order Haliangiales; family Haliangiaceae; genus UBA2376. The sequence continues at coordinate 859 of JBKJLC010000102.1, forward strand.
CTGCACCAGCGGTGAAAATGCCCTGAGGGCGAGGCGCACTGGTATGACTCGTGTGCGGGTGGGCCACAAGCCCGTGTGTCGATCTCGGTGCCTGTGATCGGGGCGCGTCCCGCGAGGGCTGCGATGCTCAGCGGCGGGTGAGCTTGACGGTCGCGACGTCCGGATCGCCGACGGTCGGTAGCCGATCGAAGGTGAGGCCCTCGGTCAGCGGCGTCCTCACACCGCGCCGGTAGGCGAAGGCCGTCTTCGCCAGCAGGTCGCGGGCAGCTGCGGCCGACTGCTGATCGGTGATCACCTGATAGGCGAGGTTGAGGCTGAGGAAGTTCATCGCCTCCAGGTCGCATTCGGACGCGAGCTCGCCGCGGGTGCGCCGCGCGGTGAGGCTGCCATGGATCGCGGCGACGTCATCGAGCCGGTGGATTGGGACATCGAAGCCGATGACCTGCTCCAGCACGTCCTCGTGCGGGTACGGGAACGCGTGCGCCACTGGCTCGCGGTGGACCACCACCCGTTTCCACGGACCCACGTCGCGCCACGTCACCCGGCTGGCGGTGTGCTCGGCCGGCGGTCCGTACTTCAGGTGGGTGTTGGTCACCGCGGCGCGCGAGGCGGCCGGCCACCGCCGGATCTCGCGCCCGAGCACGGCCCCGAGCCGGATGTACGCGGTCTTGCCGGGCTCGCCGGGTGGCGGCCGTGGCGGCATGGGCCTGCCGGGTAGGCGCTCACCCACCTTCGCGATCGGATCGACCCCGAGCGCCGCCGCGCTGGGCTTGCTCGACGTCGCCTGGATGGTCGGTCGATCGATCGGCTGCGCGAGTGCGACTCCAACGGTCAGCGCAGTCACGACCCCTGTCAGCGTGGCGGTCTTCATGGAAGCACCCTCCTCGTCTCGATGCGGTGCGTGTCAGTGCGAGCGGCTGCAAGCAATATACCCTGGAGCCGTGCGGTCAGGCGCGCGTCTCTCGACGAGGTTCGGCGCGCACGCGCGGCGTGGACGCGCCGCGGCGCGCGTGTCGGCACGGCGGTGGGCCCACACTGTGGCGATCGCGCTCGTGGCGTGCCGTCGTCACTCGCGGAATTTGCCGCGCTCACTGCACCGATGCTGGCGCGACGATCAGGAGATCTCGCTCGCCGCGTCGATCCGCGCGGGAGTGGGCGGCTGTGGCTACGTCACCGACGGCGGCAGCGCCGTGCGTTGCGGGTCGGCCAGGTCGCCGGGCACGGCCGGCCCGGCCGGCCCGGCCGGCCCGGCCGGCACCAGCTGTCCGACCCGACCGTCGGTCGCGATGGTGCGGCGCTGGACCAGCACGTAGATGCCGGGGATGAAGATCAGGTTGACGAGGGTCGACACGAACATGCCGCCGAACACGGTGGTGCCGAGCGAGTTGCGCGAGGCGGCGCCGGCGCCGGTCGCCAGCATCAGCGGGAGGACCCCGAGCAAGAACGCGATCGACGTCATCAGGATCGGCCGCAGCCGGATCGCGGCCGCCTCGATCACGGCGTCGACCGGGGTCCGACCCTGGCGGCGGAGCTGCTCGGCGAACTCCACGATCAGGATCGCGTTCTTGCCGGCGAGCCCGACCAGCATGACCAGGCCGATCTGGCAGAAGACGTCGTTGACCAGCCCGCGCATCACCTGCAGCCCGAGCGCGCCGAGGATCGCCAGCGGCACCGCCAGGATGATGACGAACGGCAGCTTGAAGCTCTCGTACTGCGCGGCGAGGACCAGGAACACGAACACCAGGCCGAGCACGAAGATCAGCACGGTCTGACCGCCGCTCTGCTTCTGCTCGAGGCTGAGGCCGGTCCACTCGGTCGCCATGCCCTCGGGCAGGGTCCGGGCCGCGAGGTCTTCCATCGCGGCGAGCGCCTGGCCCGACGACACCCCGGGCGCGCTGGCCCCGTTGATCTCGGCGGCGCGGAACAGGTTGTAACGACGAATGATCTGGGCCGAGGTGGTCGCGGTCACCCGCGCCAGCGAATCGACCGGCAGCATCTCGCCGGCGTCGTTGCGGATGTAGTAGCCGCCGATGTCCTGCGGATCGTCGCGGAACGGCGCATCGGCCTGCAGGTAGACCCGGTAGGTGCGGTTGGCGTAGTTGAAATCGTTCACATACTGGCTGCCCATGAACAGCTGCAGCGCGCCGTACAGCTGATCGACCTGGACGCCGAGCGCCTTGGCGCGCGCGCGGTCGACCTCGACGTTGACGACCGGCGTGTTCGCGGTGAACGACGTGAAGATGCCGCGCAGGCGGGGATCCTGGTTGGCGGCGCCGACCAGGGCCTGGGTCGCGCCCGCCAGGTCGTCGAGCGAGCGGCCGACCGCGGTGTCCTCGACGATGAACTGGAAGCCGCCGACGGTGCCGACGCCGCGGATGGTCGGCGGCTGGAACGGAGTGACCCGGGCCCGGCCGATCTTCGACAGGGGTCCGCGCAGGCGCTGGACCAGGCCGGCGACCGACTGCTCGGCCCGGGTCCGCTGGTCCCACGGCTTGAGCGGGACGAAGATCGTGGCCAGGTTGGCGCCGGTGCCGCCGAACGAGAAGCCCGACACCATGAACTTGGCCTGGACCTCGGGGAACCCGGTGAGGATCTGGTCGATCTCGCGGATGACCGACTGGTTGTCGGCGAACGACATGCCGTCGGGCCCCTGCATCGAGATGATGAGGTAGCCCTGATCCTCGTCGGGGATGAAGCCGGTCGGCACCGCGCGGAACAGCTGCACGGTCGCGGCCAGGCACAGCAGGAAGACCAGCAGGACCAGGAGCGGCCAGCGCAGCAGCCGGCGCAGGACCCGGCGGTAGCAGCGCCGGCTGGCGTCGAGCCCGCGGTCGACCGCGCGGAACCCGATCCACTTCGCGCCGTGCGGCTCCTTGAGCAGGAGCGCGCTCAGCGCCGGGGTCAGGGTCAGCGCGCAGAAGGTCGAGATCGCGACCGAGGCCGCGATGGTCAGGGCGAACTGTCGGTAGATCGCGCCCGTGGTCCCCGGGAAGAACGCGACCGGCACGAACACCGCGATCAGCACGATCGAGATCGCGATGACGGCGCCGCCGACCTCCTGCATCGCCTCCGACGCGGCCGCTCGGGCCGAGATCCGGCGCGCGTGCATGATGCGCTCGATGTTCTCGATCACGACGATCGCGTCGTCGACGACGATGCCGGTCGCCAGGATGATGCCGAACAGCGTCAGCGTGTTGATCGAGTAGCCCATCAGCTTGATGAACGCGAAGGTGCCGATGAGCGACACCGGGATCGTGATCGCGGGAATGAGTGTGCTGCGCCAGTTCTGGAGGAACAGGAACATCACGAGAATCACGAGGGCGATGGCCTCCCCGAGGGTTTTGATCACCTCTACGATCGACTCCCGCACCACCACCACGTTGTCGAAGGCCATCCGCCATTCGAGTCCGGGCGGGAAGTTCTTTTCAAGCTTCGCCATCTCGGCCACGACACCCTGGTACACATCGATGGCATTGGCTGAAGGCAAGAGGGTGACGCCGATGCCCTGCGCCTCGAGGCCCATGAAGCGGAGACTCACGGCGTAGGTTTCAGCGCCCAGTTCG
>JBKJLC010000170.1:0-3219 GCA_046597055.1 Kofleriaceae bacterium
CGCCGCGACGGCACCGTGCCGAACTGCACGTTCCTCGCCACCGAGGACAAGGGGCTCGTGCGGGCGGCGGCGATCGTGCGCCTGTTCCGCGCTGGCTTCGTCGAGTCGGTCGCCATCCCGACCCGCGCGGCGCATCTGCTGGCCCACCAGCTCATGGCGATGACGATCCAGCACGAGGGCGGCGTCCCGATCGCCGACTGGTGGGCCTGGGTGGCTGCGGCCATGCCGTTTCAGGGCCTGACCGAGGACGACCGCCGCGAGCTGGTCGAGCACATGCTCGGCGAGGAGATCCTGTTCGCCAGCGCGGGCCGCTACAGCCTCGGGGTGCGCGGCGAGAAGCTCTATGGCTGGCGCAACTTCAGCGAGCTGTACGCGGTGTTCGCGACGCCCCAGACGCTGCGCGTGCTGTTCGGCGCCCAGGAGATCGGGCGCATCGACGCGCTGTTCGCCCAGCAGGAGACGGTCGAGAAGCTGAGCTTCATCCTCGGCGCCAAGGCCTGGCGCGCGGTCCACATCGACTGGAAGGAGGCCACCGTCCAGGTCGAGCCGATCGGCGAGGGCGGCCTCGCTCGCTGGCAGGGCAGCCCCGAGCTCCTCGGTCGCGCCATCTGCCAGGCCGTCCGCGACGTGCTGGTGTCCACCGACATCGATCCCGAGTGGTCGCAGCGCGCCCAGGTTCGACTGGCCGAGCTCCGCGCCGAGCACGACCTGCCCGCGGACAGCAACCTCGCGCTGGTTCCCGACCGCCAGGGCCTGCGCCTGTGGACCTTCGCCGGGGGTCGCGCCAACAACCTCCTCGGCCGCGTCCTCGAGTCCAAGCTCGGCGAGAAGATCACGCTCGACAACCTCTACATCGGCTTCCGCGGCCAGGCCGCGGCGTCCGAGTCCGCCATCCGCCGGGCCCTCGCCGAGCTCCGCGCGGAGGGCCGCCCGGACCACGCCGACGCGCTCCGCTTCGCCGAGTCGTGCGCGCGCGGCCGGATCTCGAAGTTCCAGCCGTGCTTGCCCGATCGCCTCGAGGCCGAATACCTCGCCGAGGTCCTCACCAGCGACGCCGAGGCCCGGGTCGCGCTCGCCACGTCGACGGACGTACCCGCGATGCCCCCGTGAGCCCCGTGAGCCCCGTGAGCCCCGTGAGCGCCACCACGCGCGCCTCCTCGATGGCTCGTGATAGGACGACGGGCATGCGCACGCGGACCGTCCTGACCTGCTGCGCGGCGCTGATGGCCGCGCGGACCGCACGCGCGGATCGCGCGGTTATCGGGTGACCAGCACGATCGCATCGTCGTTCGACCGGCCGAAGCGCTCGAGCAGGTGCGCCGCGATCACGATCGGGTGCAAGCACAGGAGCTGCAGCTCTTCCGAGATATCGACGCGGGTCGTCAGCCCGTCGCTGAACATGACGAGCACGTCCTTGTCCTTCATCGGCACTCGATCGACGGCATGCTTTCGACCACGCTGATCCGGGGCACCAAGCACGCCAGCAACCTGGGAGAGCCGCTGGCACTGGCGCGGTCGATACATGTGTGTGCGTACATCGCCAACGCCAGCGTGCTCGACCTGCCGGAGTGTCCGATCGATACGCGCCACTGCCATGACCGCGCCACGCGTGCCGAGCAGTGCAGTGTCCACGGCGCTGATCAGCGCGGCCGGATCGAGCTCGCGTCGGTCGCGGAGGAGGGCCACCGCCGGTGCCGCGACATCCCGCGCCAGCAGCCCATGGCCGAGTCCATCGACGACACCGATGGTCAGCGCGTCGCCGCTCCGGATGAACGCGGCATCGTCCCCACTCTCGCGCTCTCCCCCACACGGTCGACCGAGGATCCCGACCTCCGAACGATAGGAGACGGGCCCGGCGAACTTCCGTGCCCAGATGCAGGTTCCCTCGCCGAGCCGGATGTCGAAGTCGAGCTCGTCCATGAATCGACGAACACTCGCGAGACCACTGCCGAGGCTGCCGCTCGTCGAGCTCCCGCCTTCGAGAGCCCGCGCTGGATCGGCAAGCCCAGGTCCCCGGTCGGTCGCGATGAGCTCGACACCGCACACGCCACCGCGTTCGATGGGCCGCACGGCAAACCGGCCGCGGCTTGCGTGAACCAGCTGGTTCCGCGCCAGCTCGCTGGCCGCGATCACCACGCCCTCGATGGCTACACGGCTCAGTCCGAGCTCGCTACCGACCCTGCGCACCCGCTCGCGCGCGGCCGAGACCGAAGCATCGTCGATCATCGGAATCGTGTCCGCCTCCTCGGGCGAGACGGTCACGTGGTTCGCTTCCACTTGACCATGGTGATCACGGTGCCGCGGCCGATGATCGTCTCGATGCGGAACTCGTCCGCCAGCCGCCGGCTCCCCGACACGCCGAGCCCAAGCGACTTCGCGGTGCTGTAACCACCAGCGAGGACGCGATCGATATTGGCGATCCCGGGACCATCATCTCGAAGCTCGACGCGAATGCCAGTCCGGACACCGTCGACAATGTGCTCGACGACGGCGGTGCCCCGCTGGGCGTGGATCCAGGTATTTCGACAGAGCTCCGAGGTAGCGGTCGTGATCGCCGCGGTGGTGAAGGGGTCGAACCCCAGCGCCTCGGCGAGGAGCCGCACCTTGCGACGTGCGAGCACGACATCGTCCTCGCAGGCGACGGTCAGGGTCTCGCAGCTGACGACGCGCGGAGGCATGGTGATCAACGACCGCCGGGATGACGGCGCACGACCAGATCCGAGACCAGCGCGAGGCCCGCTTCCACGTTGAGCGCGGTCAACACGCCCTCCATCCTGAACCCCATGCGCACCAGCGTCGCGGCGACCACTGGGCGCATCCCGACCACGACCGTGTCGGTTCCCATCAACCTCGCCATCCGGCCGGTATCCGCGATCACCCGTGCGACGTAGCTATCGACCATCTCGAGACCGGTGATGTCGATCACCAGCCCGGTCGCCCCGGTCTTGGCGATCGACTGGAGGATATCCTCCTGGAACGCGTCGGCGATGGTGTCGCGAAGCTCGACCTGGAGCGACGCCAGCAGCGTCGACCCGATCTGGAGCACCGGGATGGCTCCGTGACCGCTCATTCCGGCGCAGCTTCCGTGGGGGCGGGTTGGGCCTTCGCGCACGAGACCACACGCTTTCCGACGATTTCGAATGCGAGCTCCAGCGCGTCTGCGAGCCGGCTCTTCGTGTGCATCGCCGAGATGTTCATGCCGAGGTTCACGATGGTCTT
>JBKJLC010000132.1:0-11884 GCA_046597055.1 Kofleriaceae bacterium
GACCAGCTGGTCGAGGGCGCCGAGCTCGCGGCCAGCGGCATCGACCTCCAGGACTGGTGGACGACCTGGAAGGTTCGCGGCGAGCCGCTGGTGCTCGAGGACGGCAAGGACTTCGACCTCGTCATCCTCGGCACCTCGATCGCCACGTTCCCCTACGTCGCCACCGAGGTCATCAAGACCCAGCCGCGGTTCGCGAAGATGGTCGAGCAGGTCGCGCACACCCAGACCCAGGCGTTGCAGCTGTGGTTCCGGCCCGACGCCCGCGGGCTGGGCTGGGTGCTCGCCCACCGGCCGCCGCCGATCGTCGGCGCCTACGCCCTGTGGCTCGATACCTGGGCCGACATGACGCACCTCCTGTGCCGCGAGGACTGGCCGGCCGGTCGGGTGCCCGGCAACCTCGCCTACCTGTGCGGCCGCATGATCGATGACGAGCCGCTGCCGCCGCGCTCCGACCACGGCTACACCGCGCGCCAGCAGGCCCGCGTGCACGAGAGCGCGCTGACCTGGCTGCGCGAGCATGCCGGCGCGCTGTGGCCGACCGCGGCGCAGAGCAACGATCCGCGCATGCTCAACTGGGCGCTCCTGATCGATCCCGCCGAGCGCGACGGCGAGGCCCGGCTGGCCGCGCAGTTCATCCGGGCCCCGCTCAACCCGTCCGAGCGCTACGTGCTGTCGCTCCCCGGCACCACCCGTCATCGCCTGCGCGCGCAGGAGACCGGCATCGACAACCTGCTCCACGTCGGCGATCACACCTTCACCGGCGTCAACGCCGGCTGCGTCGAGGCCGCCGTCATGTCGGGCATGAACGCCGCGCAGCACCTGTCGGGTCACCCCGGCCACATCACGGGCGACGTCCTGCCGCGCCGCGGGACCTGGGGTGACCGGTGAGACCGTCGTACGTGTGCCGCGGTGGCGATCTGGTCCTGTGCCAGCCGATCCAGAACAGCCGGGTCCGCTCGTACGCGTGGCTGCTCGACGCCGACTGGGACGCGCTCGAGGTGATGACCCGGCGCGCGTTCACCGAGCCGTCGGGCGGCGCGGTCGAGGTGCGACCGCTCCTGCCGATGGTCGCGGTGGTGTGCGCCGACATCGCGCATGGTCGCTCCGACGTCCTCCCCGATCGCGACAAGGGCTGGGCCCGCGAGCGCGATCTCGGCTTCTGGGTCCCGGTCGCGCGCGGCCGCACCGAGGCCGGTCGCTTCCGCATCGATCAGGTCGGCTGGTACCACCCGTACCTGTTCGTCGACAACGCCGCCGGCGTGGTCACCGGCCGCGAGACCTACGGCTTCAGCAAGAACCCCGGCGTGTGCCACATGCCGACCGGGCCCGGCGACCGCTCGTGCTTCTCGGTCGAGACGCTGGTGATCGAGCACTTCCGGCCCGAGAGCCAGGCCCGGATCGCCGAGCTGTTCCGCCTCGATCCCACCGGCGACGGGCTGCTCGGTCACCTCGAGTCGAGCTTCGACAACGTGCTCGAGCTGTTCCTCAAGGTCCAGGCGCGCCTGCTGCTGCGCGCCTTGCGCCCGAGCGGGCTGCCGCTGCCGACGCTCGAGCTGTTCCGCAACCTCTATGACCAGCTCACCCAGGGGCTGGTCCCGATGATGTTCCTGAAGCAGTTTCGCGCGATCGACGATCACCGCTACGCCTGCTACCAGGCCGTGGTCGAGGCCGCGTGCGACCTCAACGGCTGGCATGGCGGCGGCTTCCTCGACGAGCACGTGCTCACGATCCACCCGGCCGATAGCCACCCGATCGCAGCCGACCTGGGCCTGGCGCCGGGCCCGATCGAGACCGGGTGGGGTTTCTGGGCTGAATACGACTTCAAGGTGTTGCCCGGTACGATCCTCTGGGAGGCCGGGACCAACCGATAGCGCGGCAGGGCCCGCCCGGCGCGCGGACGCAGTAAGCTCACCCTCCCAGCATGGAGACGGGTGTCGGCACGCAGCGGCGCGGCCCCGCCGCTCACCCGCGTGAGATCGGCGGCTACGAGATCGTTGCGCCCCTGGGGCGCGGCGGCATGGGCGTGGTCTATCGCGCGCGCGATCCGATCAGCGGCGGCAGCGTCGCGATCAAGACCGTGCTCTGGGCCGGCGAGGGCGCGCTGGTCGCGATCCGGCGCGAGATCCTGGCGCTGTCGGGCATCCGTCACCCTGGCGTGGTGAAGGTGCTGGCCGAGGGCGTACTCGAGGGCCGGCCCTGGTACGCGATGGAGCTGATCGAAGGCCGCTCGCTGCGGCAGCGCCTCAGCGAGCTGTGGCAGCCGGGCGCGACCTCGCACACCACCGCGGTCGCCGGGATCACCAGCGTGCTGCAGATGCCGTCGGCGGCGCTGCCACCGTCGGGGCGGCGCCGCCACTCGGATACGCTCCCGATGCCCGGCACCGCGCCCAACACGCCGCTGGCGGCGCCCGCCGAGCTCCACGAGCTGCTCGGGCTGATCGCCGCGATGTGCGAACCGCTCGCGCACGTCCACGCCGACGGCGTGGTCCACCGCGACCTGACGCCCGACAACGTCATCGTCCGCAGCGACGGCACGCCGGTCCTGGTCGACTTCGGGCTGGCCGCCGAGTTTCGTCGTGGCGGCCGCGAGGCGCTGTCGATCGGCGGCACCATCGTCGGGACCTCGCACTACATGGCGCCCGAGCAGATCCGCGGCGAGGTGGTCGACGCCCGCGCCGATCTCTATTCGCTCGGGTGCATCCTGTACGAGGCGCTGACCGGTCGGCCGCCGTTCCTCGGCGCCAGCCCGGCCGGCATCCTGTCGATGCACCTCTACGACACCCCGCTGCCGCCGTCGGCGCGCGAGCCGGCGGTGCCGCTGTGGCTCGACAGCCTGGTGGTGGCGCTGCTCGCCAAGGATCCGCGCGATCGCATCGGCTATGCGGGCGACGTCGCCGCGCTGATCCGGCGCGCGCTGGGCGGGGCGGTCGCGCCCGACGCCCCCGCGTACATCTACCGGCCCCGCATGATCGGCCGCGGCGACGAGGTCGAGTGCTTCGGCCACGCGCTGGTGCGCCTCCGCGGCGGCGCGGGCGGGGTCGTGCTGGTGCGCGGGCCCTCGGGCGTCGGCAAGACCCGGCTCGCGGTCGAGCTGGCGACGATGGCGTCGGCCGACGGCATGCGGGTGGTCACCGCCGAGTGCCTGCCGGTGGTCGGCGGCGTGCGTGGCCAGTCGCGGGCCGCGCCGCTGGCGCCGCTCAAGCCGTTCCTGCAGGCGATCGCGGATCGCTGTCTCGAGCACGGCGCGCTGGAGACCGACCGCCTGCTGGGCGAGCGCGGCCGCGTGCTGGCCACCTACCAGCCGGCGCTGGGGCGCCTGCCCGGGGTGGCGTCGGAGCTGGCGCCGGCCGCGCTCACCGTCGAGGGCACCCGCGCCCGCCTGTTCCAGTACCTGCGCGAGACGATGTCGTCGGCCGCGACCAACCCGCCCCTGGTGCTGCTGATCGACGACATCCAGTGGGCCGACGAGCTCACCCTGCGCTTCCTGCTGTCACTGCGCGCCGACTTCTTCGGGTCGACCCCGCTGATGATCCTTGCCACCCAGCGCAGCGAGGAAACCCACCCGCTGGTCGACGAGCTGGCGCGCGAACCCTCGACCGACGTGTTCGACCTGACCCGGCTCGACGCCGGGGGCGTGCGCGCGATGGTCGCCGACATGCTGGCGCTGCCCGAGGTCCCGACCGCGCTGGTCGACTCGCTGGTCGGCCAGAGCGACGGCATGCCGTTCCACGTCGGCGAGTACCTGCGCGCCGCGGTGGAGGACGGCATCCTGACCCGGCGCCCGGGCAGCGTGTGGACGGTCGCGGCCAGCGCCGCCGACGCGCCGCTGCCGACCTCGCTGGCCGAGCTGCTGCGCCATCGCCTGGAGCGCCTGGGCGCCGGCGGCCGGACCCTGGCCGCGCTGGCCGCGGTGCTCGGCCGCGAGTTCGACGCCGAGCTGCTCGCCGATCTCACCGGCGCGCCGGCGACGGTGATCGACGACGCCGTGCGCGACATGGTGCGTCGCCACATCTTCGAGGAGGCCGCCGAGGGCAAGCTGCGCTTCGGCCACGACAAGATCCGCGAGGCCGCCTACGGCGAGCTGGGCGCCGACGCGCGCAAGCTCGCGCACCGGGTCGCCGCCCACGCGCTCGAGCAGCGCGCGTCGAGCCAGCCCAGCCACGATCTCTACCCGGTGCTCGCCCACCACTGGTCGATGGCCGACGAGCCGGTCAAGGCCGTCGAGTTCCTCGAAAAGGCCGGCAGCCGCGCGCTCGAGGTCGGGGGCTACCAGGACACCGTCGACTTCTTGAGCCGCGCGCTGGTGCTCGCCGATCGCGCGGGCGGCGTCGACGCCCGCCGCCGCGGGCGCTGGCACCGCTGGCTCGGCGAGGCCAGCTGGGGCCTGGGCGAGGTCGACCGGTGCGGCGAGCACTTCGTCGCGGCGCTGGCCGGTCTCGATCGACCGCTGCCGACCACCACCCGCGGCTGGCTGGCCGACGCCGGCCGCCGGCTCGCCGGTCAGGTCGCGGTCGGGTTGCTCGGGCGGATGCCGGCCGTGGCCGGCGCCGACCACGACGCCGCCGAAGCCGCGCTGGCCGCGTCGCGCCTGACCTACCGCTACTATCACGCGGGCGAGAACCTCGCGATGGTCGCCATGACCCTGCGCGCGGTCGACCTCGCCGATCGCGCCGACCCCAGCGCCAAGGTCGCCCACCCGTACCAGCAGCTCGGCTATCTCGCGGGCCTGTTCCGGTTCCCGCGGATCGCCGAGCGCTACTTCGAGCGCTCCCACCAGCGCGCGGTCGACACCAACGACCCGGCCAACGTCGGCGTCACCCGGTACACCCGCGGGGTCTACCTCATCGGTGCCGAGCGCGTCGCCGAGGCCCAGCGCCTGTGCGAGGAGGCGGTCGAGCTCCTCCGTCAGATCGACAATCCCCAGGAGATCGAGTGCGCGCTGGCGGTGCTCGCTCACGCCGAGCACTACCTCGGCCGCTTCGGCGAGGCGCTGGCCCGCACCCAGGAGCTCTACGAGTCGGCGCGCGCCCGCAACAACGTGATGCACGAGGCCTGGGGCGCGTACACCATGGCGCGCGAGCTGCTCGCGCTGGGCATCCTCGACGACGCGGTGCTCATGCTCGCCCACGCCGAGCCGCTCGCCCGCGAGTCGGGCGACAAGGCCTCGCTGGTGATCCTGGTCGGCCTGCGCGCGCTGGCCGAGGCCCGCCGCGGCGAGCACGCGGTCGCCCGCATCGCCATCGATCGCTGGATCGACATGACCCGGGGCTCGACCCCGACCGTGTACTCGCTCGGGCACGGCTATGCCGCGGTCGCCGAGGCCGCGCTCGATCTCTACGAGCGCAGCCGCGACCCGGCCGATCTGCTCCGGGCCCGCAAGACCATCGCCCACACCTGGCGCTACGCGGCGCTGTTCCCGGTCGGACGCGCGGCCGCCTTTGCCCTCGAGGCCCGCGGTCAGCGCCTGCGCGGCCGCATCCGCCTGGCCACCGTGTTCGCCCGGTCCGCCCTCGATCGGGCCGCCGCCGCCCCGCTCCCCTACGAGGCCGCGCTCGCGCACCGCGAGCTCGCCGCGTGCGGCGTGACCGACGTCGCCCACGCGGCCGAAGCCGCGGCGATCCTGGCGCGCCTCGGCGCCGGCGGGTTCTGACCCGCGCGCGCGCTCAGAACGACGCCGGCACCATCCGCACGCCGAAGCCGACCGAGCCCGCGTCGTTGGTGCCGTCGCCGTCGAGATCGCTGTCAGGCGTCAGGTAGTTCGACCGGAGCGTATTGGCCTCGGCGTCGCTGATCACGGGGTGTGCGGCACGTGTGCGGCAGGACCCGGCCCCCGAGCGGTAACGCACGGGATCGCGATTGGCCGGTCCGGTTTGAGCTCCAACGATACTGTGCCACCAGCGCTCACGGGTAGCCGGCGCCGGCGCCGGGTAGCAGCTTCGAGATGGCGCTGTACCAGCCGCTGCGGCGTCGTGACGCCGAGCGTCGACCCGATCCGAGATCGGCTTCGTTCGCTCCACGGCCAGACCATGGCCAATGAGGGGCTACGTGGGTGACGTAGGAACCGGCCCGACTGGTCTGCGCCGCACGGAGATCTCGCACATACACTGTGACAGTAGGGTGTACTCCCTCCTTCATCGTCGCCACATGCCTCCCACGTCGTTGAAATCATACGTGGACCTTGCGCACCGCTTCCCCTAGTCTGCGACGCAATGCGATTGATACCGGTCGGCATCGTCCTCGCGGCGTTCGCGCTCACGGCTTGTGAAGGCACGATTGTCACGCCCTCCGAAGAGGACGTGGGCCTCGACGTGGACGGCGACAGCGATGCCCCGAGTAACAGTGATGATGACGACGGCGACGACGGCAGCGTCCCGGACCTGCGCGCGACGACCACGCTGACCTTCACCGAATCCAGGGCCGAGCCGCTCAACCCGGAGCGCGGCTACTACGTCCAGTACGACCTGCTCGGCGGCGGCAACGTGGCGCGGATCCGCGCCAGCGGCAGCACGCTCGGCATGGCGATCGTGAACCTGGAGAACTACCGCGACCGCTCGCTCGACTCGGCGATCCTGGCGTCGATCGAGCAAGGCTTTGCCCGGGCCCGCTCGGCCGGCGTGAAGGTCATCGTCCGCTTCACGTACAACCACGCGCTGGCGGCCGACGCCCCCAAGGCGCGGATGCTTCGCCACCTCGAGCAGCTCGGGCCGATCCTGCAGGACAACGCGGACGTGATCGCGTTGATGCAGGCCGGGTTCATCGGGGCCTGGGGCGAGTGGCACTCCTCGACCAACGGCCTCGATAACGACGACGACCGCGCCGAGATCCTCGACGCGATCCTGACCGCCCTGCCCGCGTCGCGCAGCGTGGCGGTGCGGACCCCCATGTACAAGGCGGCGTTCCTGCCGGGCGGCGCGCTCGAAGAGGCCGAGGGGTTCACCGGCTCGGCCCGCGCCCGCATCGGCCACCACAACGACTGCTTCCTCGCGAGCGACACCGACCTCGGCACCTTCGCCAGCCCGGTCGACCGCTGGATCGACTACGTCGCGGACGACGGCCGATTCACCCCGGTCGGTGGCGAGACCTGCGTCATCAACACCGCGCGCACCAACTGCGCCTCCGCGCTCGCCGAGATGGAGCGCCAGCACTGGTCGTATCTCAACCAGGAGTACAAGACGACGGTGATCGCGGCGTGGGAGGCGGAGGGCTGCGGTGACAACGTCCGCCGCCGCCTTGGCTACCGGTTCGCGGCCGAGCGGCTCGCGCACACCGAGACGGTGGCGCCGGGCGGCGTGCTTGCGGTCGAGCTCGAGATCCGCAACAGCGGCTTCGCCTCGCCCTACAACAAACGTCCGGTCGAGCTGGTCCTCAGTAGCGGCAACGAGCGCCACGTGGTCCGGCTCGCCCAGGTCGACGCCCGCCGCTGGGCCGCCGGCAAGACCACCAAGCTGTCGACCCGGCTGCGCATCCCCGCCAGCCTGACGCCGGGCACCTACGCGCTGTCGCTGCGCTTGCCCGACGACGACGCCGGCCTGACCAGCCCCCACTACGCGATCCAGCTCGCCAACGAGGGCATGTGGGTCGCGAGCACCGGCGACAACCTGCTCGCCCGCGCGGTCGTGGTCGATCCCGCCGCCACCGGCGCGGTCGACCCGAGCGCGACCCAGCTCGTCGAGCTGCGCTGACCCGCGCCGCCTGGGCATGAGCTGCGCTGACCCGCGCCGCCTGGGCATGGCATGGCATGGCACTGCGGCGCCCCCGCTGATCGAGTCCATCTCGCGATGCGATCGAACGCCTGCCCTCCTCGTGTCGAAGGGCAGCCCTCAGGATTGATCCTAGCCGAAGCCCTCGCGCCGCCGGCACCCCGAGCGACGCGCTGGCACAGTCGGGCCCGGTGCCGCCGACCGGGTGCGCTACCGACGGTCGGCCCGCGCACGATCCGACGACAGCTCGCGCAGCAGCGCGGTCACGGTTCGGGTCGCGACCTGCACCGCCTCCTTGCGCCGCATGCGGCCCTCGAGCCAGCCGTCGAGCGCGGCGCCGCCGCCCGCGACGACGATGCCGGCGAGGAGCTCGACCCGCGCCGCGGACAGGCCGGTGAGCTCGGCGATGCGCGGCAGCCAGGGCGACAGCAGCCGGTGCAGGGCGGCGCGGCCCAGGGTCGCGGCCTCGACGTCGGCGCCCCGCGCGTACATCAGGCGCCACGGGCCCACGCCCTCCGCCTCGATCGCGTCGCACGACGCGTCGATGAAGGCCTCGACGATCGCCGGCATGGTGCCGCCGAGCGTCGCGGCGAGCGCGGCGTGGTAGCGCGCGGTCAGCCCGGCCGTGAACGTGTCCAGCACGCCCGCGACCAGCGCCTGGCGGGTCGCGAAGAAGCGGTAGACGACCGGGCGGGTCACGCCGGCGGCCTCGGCCAGCGCGGTGATCTCGACGCCAGCCGGCCCGTGCTCGGTGAGCAGCCGGGCGGCGATCGCGACCAGCTGCTGGCGGCGCACCTCGGGCGCCAGCCGGGTCCGCGGCCGCTGCGGACGACGCGCGGCCGCGATCGATGACGAAGGACGCTTCACCAGGCTCGGGCAGCCTAGCACCGCGCGGGCCGCGGGCTCTGGGCTATATCGCTGTACAATACATGGTGTAAAGTATCGACCTGCCCCTGGAGGACCTCGCATGAAGACCGCGCTCTGTGATCAGCTCGGCATGACCCTGCCGCTCTTCGCGTTCACCCGCAGCCCCGAGGTCGTGGTCGCGGTCAGCCGCGCCGGCGGCATGGGTGTGCAGGCCGCGATCGGCTTCTCGCCCGAGGAGCTGCGCGCGTGCCTCGACCACATCGAGGCCAACGTCGGCGGTCGACCGTATGGGGTCGACGTCGTGATGCCGTCGGGCTTCGTGCAGCCCGACGGCTCGAAGGCGGCCAAGGACGGCGCGATGGCGACCGCGGCCGACTACCACCGCAGCCTGCCCGCCGCGCACGTGCAGTTCCTGAACGAGCTGCTCGCGCGCTACGAGGTGCCGCCGCTGCCCGAGGACGCGTCGGCCGCGCTGGCCATGCAGAGCTGGACCGACCAGGTCAGCCGGCGTCAGGTCGAGATCGCCCTCGAGTACCCGATCCGCCTGATCGCGAACGCGCTGGGGCCACCCCCCAAGGACGTGATCGCCTTGTGCCACGCCAAGGGCGTGAAGGTGGCGGCGCTGGTCGGCAGCAAGGAGCACGCGATCAAGCAGGTGCAGCAGGGCGTCGACGTGATCGTCGCGCAGGGCACCGAGGCCGGCGGCCACTGCGGCGAGATCGCCTCGATGGTGCTGGTGCCCGAGGTGGTCGACGCGGTCGCGCCGACGCCGGTGATCGCGGCCGGCGGCATCGGCAGCGGCCGCCAGCTCGCGGCCGCGCTCGCGCTCGGCGCCCAGGGCGGCTGGGCCGGCTCGATCTGGCTGACCACGAACGAGGGCCAGGTCGACGACGCGGTCACCCGCAAGCTCCTCGCCGCGACCTCGTCCGATACCGTCCGGTCGCGCGCGATCAGCGGCAAGCCGGCGCGCCAGCTGCGCTCGACCTGGTCGGAGGCGTGGGACGATCCGACCTCGCCGTCGCCGCTGCCGATGCCCCTCCAGTTCCTGCTCACCGCCGAGGCGGTGGCCCGCATTCACCATCACGCCCGCGCGGGCGGCCGCTCGGACCTGGTCACCTCGCCGGTGGGACAGATCGTCGGCTCGATGAACGCGCTGCGCCCGGTCGCCGACGTCCTCGCAGGCATCGAGGCCGAGCTCGCCGCCGCCTGCCGCCGGTTCGCGGCCGGCTGACGGCTACCACTCCGGGACGAAGCCGGCGCCGTCCCGGCGGACGATGAACAGGCCGGCGCCTCGGGGCGCGCCGCCGCGCGACCGGACACGCCTCGACGGCCCGGGGCCGCTGGCCGCGTGGGATCGTGAACAGGGTAGAGTCGCGGGCGTGACCTCCCCGGCACGCCTCGCGACGCGCTGGACCGGCTTCGGCACCAGCATCTTCACCGAGGTCACCGACCTCGCCCGGCGGCTGGGCGCGGTCAACCTCGCCCAGGGCTTCCCCGACTTTCACGGGCCGCCCGAGCTGCTGCGGGCGATCGCGGCCCACGTCGAGACCTCGCATCATCAGTATGCGCCCGGCATCGGCGAGGCGCGGCTGCGGCGCGCGGTCGCCGGCTTCGTGCGCGCTACCACCGGCCGGGCGTACGACCCGGACGCCGAGGTCACGATCACGACCGGCGCGACCGAGGCGATCTACGCGACGGTCAACGCGTTCGTGAACCCGGGCGACCGGGTGGTCGTGCTCGAGCCGTTCTACGACAGCTACGCACAGGCGATCGCGAACGCGGGCGGCGTGCTGGTGCCGGTGCGGTTGCATGCGCCCGACACCGCGGCCGGGCAGGCCGCCGGCGGATGGGCGATCGCCTGGGATGAGCTCGAGGCCGCCCGCGAGGCCGGGTTTCGGCTGCTGGTCCTCAACTCGCCGCACAACCCGACCGGCAAGGTGTTCACCGCGGCCGAGCTGCGGCGGATCGCGAGCGTGGTCGCGGCCGCCGACGCGGTCGTGATGTGCGACGAGGTCTACGAAGCGATGGTCTACGATGGCGCCCGGCACGTCTCGCTGAGCACCTTCGCCGAGATCGCGCACCTGGTCGTGCGGATCAGCTCGGCGGCCAAGACCTTCGGCTTCACCGGGCTCAAGGTCGGCTGGGTCACCGCACCGCCCGCGCTGACCGCCGCGGTGCGGCTGGTGCACCAGGGCACGGTGTTCTCGACCAGCCCGTTCCTGCAGACCGCGATCGGCGAGGTGCTCGAGGACGAGTCGTGGCGGGCGGGCTACCTGGACGACCTGCGCCGCGACTACCAGGCCAAGCGCGACCTCCTGCGGAACGCGCTCGAGGCCGCCGGCTTCGACGTCCCGCTGGTGGACGGCACCTACTTCCTGATGGCTGGGTTCGCGCGGCTGGCGGGCGCGATGACCGACGTCGCCTTTGCGCGCCAGCTGATCGAGACCCGCGGGGTCGCCGCGATCCCGCCCTCGGTGTTCTACGCGCGCCCGCCCGCGACGCTGCCCTGGCTGCGCTTCGCCTTCTGCAAGCGCGACGAGACGCTGCGCCGCGCCGCGGCGCTCCTGACCTGAGGGCTGCCGGCGACCATCGGATCGCACGCAGCTCGCCGTGCCTGAGCGAAGCGCTCGGGTTGCCCGGGGGAGTTATCGCCACCGCCCCGAGGGCATGCGCGTGCGCGGCCCCGAGGCGATGTCGGATCTGGTCACGCACGTCCAGGACGCGCCCGAGGGCGAGCGCCTCACCGCGGCCAACCTCGGCGCGGTCGACGTCGAGACCCAGCGCCGCGCCCTGAGCGCGGCAGGGTCGTCGCGGCGGGGTCACCGCGGCAGAGCCGTGGCGGCAAGACTGAGCGCTTGGCCGTCAGGTCGGGGCCTGTGGACTCTGACGCCGCCGTGGACAGCCGCGCCTTCGAAGCTCGGACCGCTTCTGGGAAGCGTGATGGGCGCGCCTGCCCACCGCGGCTTGGATTGCCGCGCCCGCGGGTCGTGGGTATCGGGCGGACGGCGTGGATGGGCGCGCCAATCCACAGATCCCACAGGCCGGCGACTACCCCTGATCTTGAAACCTTTCCGGACCAGAACCAGAGCCGTACTGGATCGTCCCAGCACGGCGTCCACCCGCGCGACCTGCACCGCGGGCCCGGGCCGCGGTCAACGCGGTCTCGACATGGTGTCGATCTCTCGTGCGGAGCGTCATCCGGGCGTGTCGTGGGTGGCGAAGTAGTGGAGGTCGCTCAGGACATACCCGTAGTTGACCGGGAGGCCGTCCCACTCGCACTGGCCGGTCTGTGGCGTGATCGCCAGATCGCGATTGCG
>JBKJLC010000074.1:0-2715 GCA_046597055.1 Kofleriaceae bacterium
GGCACCTCGATGCCGCCGCTCGCCGAGAGCGAGCTCGACGTGCCCTGCGAGTTCGACGCCCTCATGACCGACTCGCGCATCCAGGAGGTCGAGATCTCCGAGGGCAAGAAGTGGGACATGGGCGGCGGTCGCTTCCTCCGCACGATGGCCGGCTCGGGCGGCATCGTCGTCATGGACGACCACACCGACATCCCGATGGCGGTGTGGCGGATCATGACCACGATGCCGCCCGAGCCCGCCATGGTCCGCAACGGCCGGCCGCCGCCGAGGTCGAGGTTGGTGCCGGGTCGGATCTCGACCGGCTTGATGCGCTCATCGGTCATCAGCGCGTCGAACTCGCACAGGACGTCGAGCTCGCCTGGATCGAGCGGCGGCATCGAGGTGCCGCCCGGGATGACCGCCTTGACCTGCCGGCCCTTCCACACCCCGCCGGCGACCTCGTCGATCACCTGGCGCATGGTGAGCGACATCGGCAGCTCGAACACGCCGGGGTTGTTGACGTGGCCCGACACGCACACGATGCGGGTCCCCCCCGAGCGGTTGATGCCGAGCTCGTTGAACCAGGCGCCGCCCTTGTCGACGATGAACGGGATGTTCATCAGGGTCTCGACGTTGTTGACGATGGTCGGGTCCTGGAACAGGCCCTTGACCGCGGGGAACGGCGGCTTCAGCCGGGGCTGCCCGCGCAGGCCCTCGAGCGAGTTCAGGAGCGCGGTCTCCTCGCCACAGATGTAGGCCCCGGCGCCGCGGTGCACCGTGAGGTGACACTCGAAGCCGGAGCCTAGGATGTTCTTGCCGAGGTAGCCACGCGCGTAGGCCTCCTCGACCGCGCGCACGAGGACCGCGTACTCGCGCATCATCTCGCCGCGGATGTAGATGTAGTTGTGGGTCGCCTTCAGCGTGTACGCCGAGATCACCATGCCCTCGATCAGGAGGTGGGGATCCCAGTACATGAGCTCGCGGTCCTTGCAGGTCCCCGGCTCCGACTCGTCGGCGTTGCAGACCAGGTGGACGGCGGCGGCGTCCTTGGGGACGAACCCCCACTTCACGCCGGTCGCGAAGCCGGCGCCGCCGCGGCCGCGCAGGTTGGACGCCTTGACCTCGGCCAGGATGTCCTCGACCTTCATGCCGAGCGCCTTGCGCAGCGCCTGGTAGCCGTTCAGCCGCTCGTAGCTGGCGAGGCTCTTGGCCTCCTCGTTGCCGAACCGGGCGGTGACCAGCTTGGTGTTGCGATCGGCCGGCATCAGACCACCTCCCCCTCGGGGCGAGGGGCGCGCTTGAGCTCGTCGAGGATCGTGTCGACCTGCTCGGGCTTGACGTCGAGGAAGTAGCGGGTGCCGCACACGATCGCCGGCGCGTTGGCGCACACGGCGATGCACTCTTCCTCGATGATCGTGAAGTCGCCGGCGGTGCCGCCCTTCTTCACGCCGAGGCGCTTCTCGAAGGCGGCGAGCACGTCGTACGCGCCGCGCAGCATGCACGAGATGTTCGTGCAGATTCGCAGCACGTTGCGACCCGCCGGTTGCCGGCGGAACATCGTGTAGAAGGTGGCGACTCCGTACACGTGGGCGTACGGGAGGTCGAGGGTCCGGGCGACCAGCCGGAGCGCGTCATCGGAGAGATGACCGTGCTCCTTCTGGGCAAGGTGGAGCGCCGCCAGCACGACCGGTTGGGGCGTGGGGTAGCGCGCGACCAGAACCTGGATCTTCTTCTGGGCCTCGGCGGAGAATTCGAGTGACATCCGTAGGTTGCCTCTGCCCGGGGAGAGCGGGCGAAAAATACGGGCGACATGCGTCCGCGTCAATAGAGCCAGGTGGGGGATCGTCCTGTGATATTGGACTTGGCCATGGCCGAGCCTCTGAGCCCGCCGCGCACCGGCGCCAGGTCCACCGCCGGTGAGCCCGCCCCGATCGCCTTGACGCTCGTCGAGAAGGTTGCGTTACGGGTCGCCGAGGCGACCAACAACTCCCCCCTGGGCAAGCGCCTCCAGGAAGAGTTCCTGCGCCGGGTCAGCTACGTGTGGGTCCGGACGATCCTGGCCCGCCGCTGCCTGTTCGAGGGGCTCGACGAGGTGATCGCGATGGAGCCGGACCGCGGCGTCCTGTTCGTCGCCAACCACCGAAGCTTCTTCGATCAGTACGCGATCTTTCTCGGCCTCTACCTGTCCGGGACGCCCTGGTGCGAGAGCATCAACTTCCCGGTCCGGTCCAACTTCTTCTACGAGCACCCGCTCGGCGTGATGGTGAACTGGGCGGTCGCGGCCAACGTGATGTACCCGCCGGTGTTCCGCCAGCGCGAGCGCGCCGCCGAGAACAAGAAGATGGTCGAGAGCGTGGTCGCGATGCTGCAGCGGCCTGGCGGTGTGGTCGGCGTCCATCCCGAGGGCACCCGCGGCAAGGGGCCCGATCCATACGAGATGCTGCCGGCCCAGCCCGGGATCGGCCAGATCGCGCTCCAGGCCAGGCCGATCGTGATCCCGGTCTTCATCCAGGGGCTCTCGAACGACTTCGTCAGTGACGTGCGCTCGAACTTCACGGCCAGGGTCCGCCGCGAGCGCCCGGTCACGATCGTGATCGGCCAGCCGATCGACTACGCGCACCTGCTCGCCCAGAAGCCGCGGCCGACCCTCTACAAGAAGGCTTCGGATCTCTTCCGCGAGAAGATCCTCGAGCTGGCCCCGCGCGAGCGCGAGCTCCGCGCCGGGTGCGTCTCGGG
>JBKJLC010000277.1:0-21595 GCA_046597055.1 Kofleriaceae bacterium
CGTGCAGGTCGAGGTAACACCGTCGGTGCAGGGCGTCTTCCCACCGGGCGGGCTGACGGCCCCGGAGCAGGTCGGGAGCTACGTCCTGGTGCGGCGGATCGGCTCGGGCGGGATGGCCGAGGTGTGGCTGGGGCGGCACGTGGTGTCGGGCGGCATCGCGGCGGTCAAGCGGCTGGCCCACACGGCGCGCGATCGGCCGAGCGTCGCCGAGTTCCTCGCGCGCGAGGCCCGCGTGATCGTGCGGATGTCCCACCCGCACATTCTGCCGCTGTTCGAGTACGGCGATGGCTTCGTCGTGATGCCCTACATCGAGGGCATGACGCTGTCGCGCCGCATGCAGAACGCGATCGACCCGACCACCGCGGTCCGCATCGTGCGCCAGGTCGCGGCCGCGCTGACCCATGCGCACGAGCGCGGCATCGTGCACCGCGACGTCAAGCCGTCGAACATCCTGCTCGACCGCAACGAGACCGCGTATCTCGCCGACTTCGGCATCGCCAGCTCGCCGGACGAGACCGCGCGTGCGGCCGGCACGCCCCGCTACATGGCGCCCGAGCAGGCCCGCGGGGCGCCGGCCGGCCCGGCCGCTGATCAGTACGGTCTGGCGCGCACGCTGCTCGAGGTGCTCGGCGGCGGGCACCTGCCGAGTGCCCGCGATGCGGCGTTCGCGGCGCTGCCTGACACGCTGCCGCCCGCGCTCCGCGCCGTCCTGCTCCGTGGCCTGGCGGTGGACCCGTCGGCGCGGTTCCCGTCGGTCCAGGCGTTCGGCGATGCGCTGGCGGCGGTCGATCTCCAGGGCTGCGCCCCGACCGTGCGGCTGGCCGCATCCGTGCGCGAGGTGTCGCCGTACCCGTGGCTGGCCGCGCCGCTGGCCCAGCACGCGCTCGGGCCCGATCTCGTCCGCGGTGACTACCGCCTGCGCGACCTGGCCGAGCGCGGCCGGCTGTGTGCGGACCGGGTCGAGGCCCTGCTGAGCCGGTTCGGGCTCGCCGACCTGGGCTTCTCGGTCTACGCGGCGACGCCCCGGCTCGGCGTCCTCACCGACCCGGCGCTGCTGTCGCGGGTGACCGAGGTGATCACGCTCGTCCACGGCTGGACCGCGACCCGCACGTCGTGGCGCTCGCTGGCGCCGGCCCTGTGTCGCGACACCCCGCTCGCCATCGTGATCGCACCCGACCTGCACGGCTTCGGCGAGAGCCGCTGGGCCGGCACGCCGACGCCGGACCAGGTGTCGCTGCGCGCGATGGCCGACTCGGTCAGCGAGCTCGGTCGCCTGCTCGGCATCGACGACTACCCGACCGTCCTGGTCGCGCACTCGATGGGCGCCATGAGTCAGCTGACCGTCGACGAGGCCGAGCTCCCCGCCAACCTCGCCCGGGTCCTGATCAACCCGGTGTTCACCGCCCAGAACCCGGCCGCCCGGCGGATGTTCCGCGTCGGCGCGTTCTTCAGCAACACCCTCGGGCGCATCGGCTGGCTGCGGCGGGCCGTGATCGCGCAGCTCAACCGGGGCACGGCGATGGCGCAGTACGTGGCCGAGGACATCGAGGAGATGACCGTGAACACGCTGGGGATCCCGTCGCGCACGGTGGCGCGGGTGCTGACCGCGATGGCCGACACGCCGTTCCGGATCGGCCGCCAGCGGCGGATCTCGGTCATCTCGGGCGTCGACGACCCGCTCATGGGTAGCGAGGCCGAGCTGCGCACGGCGGTCGCCCAGCTCGGGCTCGATCAGGCTCACCTGCACCGGATCGCGTCGGGTGGTCACAGCCCGCACATGCCGCTCGCAACTCACCCCGAGTCGACCGCGCGCAACGTCGACGAGATCTGCCGGGTGGTGCAGTCGATGATCCTCACGGCCCACGAGCCGACCGCGACCCCGACCGCGACCGCGACCGCCAGCGAGACCGCCACGCGCAGCAGCAGCAGCGCCGGTCCGCTCGGCGTCGGCAGTCGCTGACCTGCCACTCGAGGCGGGAGGTCAGACGTTGCGGCCGACGAAGTCGATGCTGGTGATCGCCAGCTGATCGCGCGAGTAGTGGGCGAAGTCGGGGTGGACCTTGATCGCCTCCAGCTCGGCCAGGCGCTGCGGCGCCGGTCGCGACGTGTCGATCTCGACCTTGAAGCCGGACCGCTTCGCCATCGCGGTGAAGTCGGCCGCGCGGAGCCGGTTCTGGTAGAGGAAGCGGTTGTTCCACCACGCCCACTCGCCGTTGCCGTAGCGCAGGTAGTTGAGCTGGCTGATCCGGCCGTCGACGTAGGCGTAGTGGTCGCCGCAGTTGACCGAGTGGAACATCACGCCGCCCGGCACCAGGATCCGGCGCGCCTCGTCGAAGCAGCGCTGGATCACGTCGCCCGGCACGTGCTCGAGCACGCTGTTGGAGAACACGACGTCGACCGAGGCGGCGGGCAGGCCGGTCGCGCTGGCGTCGGCCGGCGCGCGGTACTGGACCACGCCCTGGGTCGCCTCCTCGACCGAGGCCCCGCGGCGGAGCGCCCGCACCAGCTCGAGCTGGCGCGCGAGCACCTCGCCGACCTTGAGCCCGGCGGCCTGGGCGATCACCGAGATGCGCCACTCGATGCCCATCGCGCAGCCGAGCGTCAGCTCGGGCCGCATGTAGCGGTTGAGATCGAGCGTCTCGACCCGGCCGGCGCCGGCCAGGTAGAGCAGGAACGGGAAGGTCGGGTACCAGCCGGTCCCCATCTCGAGGAAGCGGGCGCCGGCGATCGGCACGCCCGACGACTTCAGGTGGCCGACCATCAGCGTCCAGTCGACGACCTTGGCGTCGAGTTCGTGGTCGATCCGCTTCAGACCACCCGCGTGCTTCTGGAGGACGTAATGGATCTGATCCCCGGCCGGGACATAGCCGAGCACCTTCTGAACCGCACCCTTGATCCGCCAACGCATGACGGCGGAGCCTATCGCAGGAGGGCCGGACGCTCACGCCCCAAACACCAGGATGCGCGCTCGACGCCCGCCGGTCGCACCGAGCCGACGGCGCTCCCGGGCGACGCATCGATGGTCGAACGAGCTATCCGGGAGCGTGCGCGCTCGGCTCGGTCCGCTGGGTCTGCTCCCAGCGCTCGACCAGGTCGTATGCATCGTTGCGCCACGGATGGAAGTCGCGGCGGAAGAACGCGCGGAAGTCGGCGGCCATGAGCGGCAGCAAGCCCGTGCGGCCGAGCAGGAACTGACGCCCGGCGCGCCAGGCGGCGCGGTCAAACAGCTTGCCCTCGCGCCGCATCATGTGGACGAACCGGCGACCCATGCGCAGGCCGAGGATGAACAGGCACCACGCCATCACCACCCGACGCAAGTCGGGCCCCCCGCCGGCGCGCTGATAGACCTCGAACGCGACGCCCTTGTGCTCGATCTCCTCGGCCGAGTGCCAGGTCCAGAACGCCTTCATCTCGGGATCGGCGGTGGCCAGCAGCTCGTGCTCGAGGATCGCCTGGCCCATGGCCGCGGTGACATGCTCGAAGGCGACCGTGATCGCCAGCGGGATGCGCGGGTCCGCCAGCCTGGCGATCCGATGGACCGTCGCTTTCTGCGACCGATCCCAGCGGTCGAGATCGTAGCCGAGCTCGCGCAGGCGCTCGTTGTAGCGGCGATGCTCGCGCCCGTGCACCCCCTCTTGATGCGAGAACCGCGCGACCAGCGCGGTGAGCGCCGGATCGCCGAGCTGCTCGACCGCCCGCCGAAGCGAGGCGATGAACAGACCCTCGCCGATCGGTAGCAGGGACGAGAATGCATCGAAGAACCGGGTTTTCCAGGGATCTCCGTCGAACCAGTATCTCGGCACGGCGTCGAACCGGAACGAGCGCACGCGCAGCTGCAGCGGGGGCGCAGCGCGGGTCATGCGCGGGTCTCGAGGCGCGCGATCCACGCGTCCATCCAGCGCTCGATCTCGGCGACATCGGCCGTCACCATCGGATGTGCGCGCAGGGATAGCGCCAGCTTGCCGTTCCAGGTCAGCACAGCCACGAAGATCGGATCGGGCATCAGGGGCGGGCCGTAGGCGATGATGCCGAGGTCGGGCTCGGTCGCACCGCGCCACGCGCCCAGGTTCGAGAACACCCCGATCCGGGCCGGATCCGGGTTGCGGTAGTAGTGGCTCACCTTCTTGCGCAGGAGGCCCTTGCCGAGCCGCGCGACCGCGTTGAGCTGGTCCCACTTGCCCCAGTGCAGGTTGGCCGCGAGCGCCTGCTGCAACGCCAGCTGGACGGCCGCCACGGCGGTGCCGCGCGGCACGTTGATCGGCATGATCGAGCTGCAGTTGGCCTCTTCTGGGACCACCCGGACCGGGCCCCGCATGTTGACCGGCACACCCCACGTCACCGAGCGGCTCGGCTCGGCGATGAACGGCACCACCGCCTCGGTCAGACCATGCAGGAGGTACGCGCTGACCGTCGCGCCGGCGGCCTTGGCCGCGGCGACCAGCGCCGAGGTGGCATCCGCCGACAGCAGCCGACCGACGCTGGCTCGGGCCCGGACCTTCGATCCTGGCGTCCAGGCCGGGTTGGTACACCGAAAGACGAGCGGCGCCTCGCCCTTGTGGCGGACGACCCGGGCGACCGCGCGGAGCCGTTCGGCCAGCGGAGGCGGACGCGTGTGCTCGCGCTGGGTCGGCATCTCGAACGCGATCTGCTGCGCGCGCAGGAAGCGAGTCAGGCCGCCGTAGCCATCCGAGTCCTTGTGGTGGATGTCGGTCGTGGCGAGCGAGGCATCCTGGCCGACCCGCTTCATGGTGAACGTGAAGGTCGAGTCCTCGCCCATCTCGTCGAGGATCTCGAACACCATGCCCAGCCGATGGGGCGTCGGCCGGGGCGCGGCGGCCGTCGCGGTCACGACCTCGACATCCGCGGCACGAACCGACCGGTCCGTGCCCGGTAGCTGCCGTACTCGTCACCGAGGTTCGACGCGAGCAGCTTCTTCTCTTCCTTGCGGACGGTCCAGTCGAGGCTGAGCAGCGCGAGCGGAATCGCCGCGAGCGTGAGGATCTCGCGCCCGATCAGCGCCGAGCCGATCGTCAGGATGATGAACGAGACGTAGAACGGGTGCCGGACCCAGCGGTACGGGCCGTAGGTGACGATCTGCTTGGGCTGGTTCTGGCCGCCGTCCTGGTGCCAGAGGGCCAGCGGCACCCGGTTGGTCGCCATGGTCGCCGTCATCATCGCGATCGCGCCGACCACGAGGAGCATGCCAGCGATGTCGAGGACGGTCGCGACGGTGCTGGCCGAGCCGAGCATGCGCGGGCTGATGCCGGCCCATGCCAGCAACAGGCCATGAAACGAGACCCCGAATGGCGCGGAGGTGAGCCACCAGCGCAGGTTCATCCGGCCATCACCCCGGAAGAACACCTTGGGCAAGGCGAACATGAGCACGAAGCCAGACAGGGCGAGGACACAGACGGCGGGGTTCATGAGGGAATCCTGTTCAGAGGGTGAGCGAAGACTTGCGACGAGCTGCAACTGCGCGTTTGGCGCGCACGGCGTCGGGAGACGGGACGTTCACGTCGGTGACCAGCCCGAGTCGCTCGAGCCCGGCGATGACCCAGTAGCAGGGATCGACCTGCCACCAGGACAGCTGGTTCGAGGCCGTGCTCGGGAACGCGTGGTGGTTGTTGTGCCAGGACCCGCCGAGGGTCGGCAGCGCGAGCCACGCGTTGTTGGTGCTCTGGTCGCCGGTATGGAACGGGCGCCGGCCGACCAGGTGGCATAGCGAGTTGATGCACCAGGTCGCGTGCTGACCGAGGACGAGGCGCAGCACGCCCCCGGTGATCAAGCCCTCGAGGGCACCGCGCAGGGACCAGGTCACCAGGCCGCCGAGGACGGCCGGCGTGACCAGCCCGAGCACGACCCAGGTCGAGTAGCGGCGACTGGTCCGGATCACCACCGCGTCGCGCAGGAGGCCTGGCGTGTAGTGGCTCGGGCTCGGGTAGGGATACGACCACTTCCAGAGCAGGTGGGCATGGGCGAAGGCGCGCAGCCGCGTGCGCCAGCGGCGATCCAGGGGGTCGGCGCGGCCATGCGGCGAGTGGCTGTCCTCGGGCGTGTCGGAGTGGTGGTGGTGGTGGCGATGGTTGGACGCCCACGACACGACCGGCCCCTGGGCGCCCATCGAGCCGAGGATGACCAGCGCCGCGCGCACGCCAGGGCGTGCCTCGAAGGCGCCGTGCGAGAACAGGCGGTGGAACCCGACCTCGATGCCGATGAGGTTGAGGACCCACATCGCGGCGAACAGGCCAACTCCGGTCCAGGTCAGGCCGATCGACCAGAGGACCGGCACTGCGAGCAGCGCGGCGGCGGTCGGGACGATGTCGAACAGCGCGAAGTGACGGCGCTGGGCCGCATGGATCGACGCGTCCCGCAGCACGCGCCGCCGGCGCGAGACCGGCGCCGCCGGCAGGTCGAGCCCGCCTTCCAAGGTCGTGGCGCTGGCATCCCCGATCACGGTGCGACTCCGACCACCTGCGTGCCGGGACGGATCCCGCGCACCTCGACCCACTGGGCGTCGGCGGTGCCGAGCACCACGGTGCGCTCGTCCGCGAGCAAGCCGTAGTGGGGTACCTCGATCTGGGCATGGCCGTCGCGGATCTTCACGGCACTGCGCGGGATCCGGGCCTCGACCTGCTTGGCCGGGAGGTGCACGCGGGCCTCGACGCGCAGGCCGATCGGCAGGGTCCGGCCAGCGGCGGTGTCCCAGCGCACCCAGGCGCTGCGGACCTGGGTCTCGGCGCGCATGCGCGCCTCGGCGGCGCCGATCGTCCGGCGGTTGAGCCGGGGCGAGAGGCGGTCGACCGCGCCGTGCGCGACCTCGGTGCGGCCGCCGAGCGATGTGATCGTCACCTCGAGCCCGGCGACGATCCGCATCGCGTCGACGTCTTCGATCTCGATCAGGAGCTCGGTGGCGCCGGGGTCGGCGACCTCGAACAGCGCGGTGCCGGGGAGCACGCCGTCGCCAGCGTCGACGTGACGGGCGAGCACCACGCCCGCCATCGGCGCGACCACGACCGAGCGTTCGCGGCGGGCCGCCGCGGCGGCCAGCGCCGCGTCGGCGGCGAGCAGCCGGGCGCGCGCGGCGTCGACCTGCTCGGGCCGGCCGCGCAGGGTGCCACTGCGCTCAGCTTCGGCGCGGGTGACCCGGGCGCGGGCGACCTCGGCGTTGCGGCGCGACTCGTCCGCGACTGCGGGGGCGACCGCGCCCTTGTCGGCCAGCTCGGTGTCGCGGGCGGCGCGGGTGTCCTCGAGGGCCATCGCGGCGCGGGCGCCCTCGAGCGCGGCCTCGGCGGCGCGACGCTCCTCGCGGCGGCCGCCCGCGCGGGCCAGCCGCAGCTCGGCCTCGGCCATCGTGCGGTCGGCGGTCGCGTGGGCGATCGCGGCGTCGATCTCGGCGGTGTCGAGGCGGGCCAGCAGCTGACCGGCGGTGACCAGGTCGCCCTCGCGGACGGCGACCTCGAGCACCCGGCCGTCGATCAGCGCACGGACCTCGGCGGTGCCGGCGGTGGCGACCACGGTGCCCTGCGCGATGACGGCCTCCTGGATGAAGCCGGAGCTGACCGCGACACTGTCGGCCTGGCCGCGGCGGACGGCGACCAGGGTGCCGGCGGAGAACACCAGGGCGGCGACCACCCCGGCTACGACGAGCTGCTTCCTCATGACGACTCCTGGCTGCGGTCGACGACGGTGTCGGCGACGATGCGGCCGTCCTCCATCGAGATGATCCGGTCGGCGAAGCGATGCAGGCGGTGATCGTGCGTCACGATCAACGCGGCGGTGGTCGGGGTGACGAACGCGCGCACCAGCGTCATGATCTCCAGCGCGGTCGCGCCATCGAGCGCCGACGTGATCTCGTCGCCGATCAGGAGGTCGGGACGGCTGGCCAGGGCGCGCGCGACCGCGACCCGCTGGCGTTGACCGCCCGATAGCTCGCCGGGACGGTGGTCGAGCCGATCGGCGAGGCCCACCCGGCTCAGCGCGGTGCGGGCCCGTGGGACTGCGACCGCCCGCGGCAGGCCGCGCAGGCACAGCACCTCGACCACGTTGGCGAGCGCGGTCAGCGCGGGAAACAGGTTGTCGGCCTGGAAGACGAAGCCGACGTGGTCGCGGCGGAGCCGCGCGATCTGACCCTGCGACATCGACGTGATCCGGGCGCCGCAGACGTCGACGACGCCGGCGGTGGGGCGGAGCAGGCCGGCGAGGATCGACACCATGGTCGTCTTGCCCGACCCCGACGGCCCGGTCAGCAGCACGAGCTGGCCGGGGTGGATCAGCAGTGACACGTCGTGGAGCACCGGCGTTGCCAGCGCGCCTTGGCCGTACGTCATCCGCACGCCGCCGGCGCCGATCATCGGCCCGGTCGCGGTTGCGGCGCTCACTTGAACACCCGGCCGGCATCGAGCTTGATCACCTTGCGCACGCTGGCCAGGCTGGCCACCGCGCACATGCCGACGATCGCGCCAAGTCCGCCGCCGACCACGGTGCCGTCGAGCACGACGGTCAGCCCGAGCCCCAGGATCGCCATCTTCAGACCGGCGGCCCAGATCAGCCCGACCGCACCGCCGACCGCCGCGAGGAAGCCGGCCTGCCACATCACGAAGGCCGCCAGCTCGCCGCCCGAGGCACCCATGGCCTTGAGCGTCGCCAGCTCGCGCGTGCGACCTTCGGTCAGGCTGTACAGGGTCTGCCCGACCACGACGAGGCCGACGATCAGCCCGAGCATCGCGGCGAACGCGAGGGTCGCGCCGGCGCCCGAGCCGATCACCCAGTAGTGCGACGTCATCTGCTCGAACTCGGCGCGCGGGCGCACGACCAGATCGGGGTGGCGGTTGATCCCGGCGATCACCGCGGGCGCGCATGCGGGATCGGCGAGGTCGACCGCCCAGAACGTGGCCTGACCCTCGGCGAGCCCGAGGATGCGACGCGCCTCCCTCGGCTCGGCGAACAGGTACGGCACCACCGTGAACGACCGGATGCCATGCGTCACCACGCCGACGTGGACGGTCCGGTCCTGCAGCTCGAGCGGTGCGCCCCGCGCATCGCCGGGCAGCTCGAGGCGTTCGAGATCGGCCCCGTCGACCGCGACCCGCATTGGCGCCCGCAGATCGGATGGCAGGCCCTGGTCGAGCGACCACGGCAGCGCGCGCCCGTCGGCTGCCTCGGCCGCGATCAGCTGCACGTTGTCGATACCGCCCGAGGGCTTGCGGATCGACGCCCACGAGAAGATGACCGGCCGCGCTCGCTCGACGCACGGCTGGGCCCGCACGACATCGCCGACGCCGGGCGACAGCACATCGGCGAAGTCGACCAGCTGGGTGCCGCGCGCCATCACCCACAGATCGCCGCCGACTCGCGAGATGACCGCGGTCGACGCCTGCTGGAAACCAAAGAATAACCCGGCCTGGACCAGCACCAGGTTCGCCGCGAACGCGACGCCGGACAGCGCGGCGAGCAGCTTGCCACGCTCGAAGAACAGCGACTGAAGGGCAATTCGCATCATGGCGGGGCACCGAAGACTCAACCTCAGAATGAGGATCTGAGCCGGTTAAAGTCTACTAACGTAGTTGGTGCGCAATGTCAACGCATTGCGTTATGCGTCCATATTGTTGAAATACCACGACAAATTGACAAATGTGCGATCTGGTCGTGATCTCTGTAAGGCTGCATACCTCGATATCAGTCGTGCCCATGTGGGGGAGTTCAGGATTCTCGGCGCCGGGCGGTATCACCCCGGATGGCTACTTCGGTCGCCACTTGAACTAGCTTCCAGCGGCGAGTTACCGTCGAGAAATGACCGGACATCGACTGCTCATCATAAGGCAGAAGGCAGTCTGGTCGGAGAACATGCGTTCACTGATGACGCGGCGCATTATTTTCTCTTGCGCTGGAATTCGTGGCGGTTTACTAGAAACCCCACCAGATGTTCTCGGTTGTTCACGCCCACGGATCCAGTGACTGACGTGTTCGGGGAGAGGGTGGCAGATGAAGTCTACTGACCTAAAGAGTGACGAATCGGGCGCTGACCACGGGCTCGAGCTGCTCTCGTATCTGGATCACTGCTTCGAGCGCTTTGCCGCTCGCCCGGCGCTCCGACGCGAGACGGTCGTGGGCGAACAGCTCACGTACACGGAGCTGCGCGAGCGGATCGAGGCTGCCGCGACCGCCCTCCGCGCGGCCGGGGTCGCGCCTGGAAGCCGGGTGGCGCTCCTCAGCGAGAACCGGCCGGAGTGGGTCATCGCGCTGCTGGCGGCGTTTCGCGCTGGCGCGACGGTGGTGCCGCTGGACACCAAGCTCACGAACTCCGAGATCGCGGTCCTGCTTGGCCACGCCGAGCCGCACGTGATCCTCGCCTCGCGCGTCCAGTGTGACCGCCTGCGCGACGCCAGCCGCAGCCCCGGGCTGGATCGGGTCCTGGTGATCGATGAGGAGCTGCGCACCGGCGCCCGGGCCGCGTGGGTGCGGCGCGATCCGGCGGAGACCGCGCTCGTCATCTACACGTCGGGCACGACCGGCGATCCCAAGGGCGTCGAGATCACGTTCGCCAACCTGCTCCACCAGGTGAGGGCGGTCGACCGAGCGATCGGCCCGCAGGGACGCGAGCGCTTCCTGTCGGTGTTGCCGCTTTGCCATCTCTACGAGCTGATCTGCGGCCTCCTGGTCCCGCTGTCGCGGGGCGCAGTCGTCAGCTACTCGGCATCCGAGACGGTGATGCCGTCCGAGCTCACCCGGATCATGAAGATGCGGCGCATCACGTCGCTGGTCGGCGTGCCGCTGCTGTACCGCGCGCTCGCCCGTGGCATCGATCTGGAGCTCCGCCGCGCGCCGGCGTTCGCCCGCTGGATCGTCGCGGTTGCCGGAGCCCTCGCGCTGCGGTTGCCGTTTCCCCGCGTGAAGCGCCTCCTCCACACGCCCATCCTGCGCGGCTTCGGCGGGCGTCTGCGTCAGCTCTACTCGGGCGGTGCCGCCCTCGAGGTCGGGGTCGGCCGCCGCTTCGAGAGCATGGGGCTGCGGGTGTTCGAGGGCTACGGACTGTCGGAGACCAGCCCGGTGATCGCGACCAACACGCCGGGCGCATATCGCCTTGGATCGGTCGGGCGGCCGCTGCCGGGCGTCGAGGTGAAGATCAGCGCCGATGGCGAGATCCACACCCGCGGTCCGAACGTGATGCGCGGCTACGTCGACCGTCTCGACCTCACCGCCGCCGTCCTCGGTCACGACGGATGGCTCCGCACCGGCGACCTCGGGCATCTCGACGCCGACGGCTATCTGTACGTCACGGGTCGCGCCAAGGAGGTCATCGTCCTCGGCGGCGGCAAGAAGGTCTACCCGGACGAGGTCGAGCTCGCGCTCGCCCAGCATCCCGCATTCACCGAGGTCTGCGTGCTCGGCATCCCCGGCCGTCACGGTCACGACGAGGTGTGCGCCGTGGTGGTTCCGGCCGCCTCCGCACTCACCGACGAGGTCATCGCCGCTGCCGAGGCCGACGTTGCCCATGCGCTCGCCGGCATCGCCGCCTACAAGCGGCCGACCCGCGTGCTGGTCCGCCGCGAAGCCATCCCCCGAACCACCACCCGCAAGGCCAAGCGGACCGCGCTGCTCGCGTGGGTCGGCCAGCTCGACGTCCAGAAAGAGGCCGCATGACCACCGACGTGTTCGTTCACGACTTCTCGCTCTCGCTGGGGCAGCACGAGCACACCCTCGAGGAGTCGGTCGCGGCCGGCCGGGTTCACTCCGGCGCGCAGGCGCTCGGCGAGGCCGGCTTCCGACGCCACCGGATGGCCGGGACCGACCAGAACGCGTACGACCTGGCGCGGGCGGCGGTCACGCCGATCGCCAGCGCGGCTGCCGATGCCGGCGCGATCATCTATGCGACCTGCCTGCCCGAGAACGGCAACATCGGCGACGCCGCGCAGTTCCGGGCCACCCGCGACGTGAAGCACGTGATGGACTTCCCGGTCAGTCACCTCCAGGCCGACTTCGGCCTCGACCGCGCGTCCGCGATCGGGCTCAACCAGCAGGCGTGCACCAGCATGCTCGGCAGCCTGCGCCTGGCCCGCGCGCTCTTGCGCGACGAGCCCGAGCTCGGTCGCATCCTGTGCGTGTCGGCCGATCGGTTTCCCGAGGGCGCCGAGTACGAGCAGGCCTACAACCTCATCTCCGATGGCGCGGCGGCCTGCGTGGTGTCGCTGGTGCCGCGCGGCTACCGCATCGTCGCCTGCCACCACATCACCAACGGTGCGCTGGCCCGCGCGTCCGATGACGAGACGGTCGGGACCTACTTCTCGTACACCGCGCGGCTCTTGCGCGAGACGATGGCGAAGGCCGGGCTGGCCGCCGGTCAGATCGACTGGGTCCTGCCGCAGAACACCCACGTCAAGGCGTGGACGATCCTGGCCCGGTTGCTCGGGCTGTCCGAGCACAAGGTGTTCTTCCGGACGATGCCGGACATCGGGCACGTGATCAGCTCGGACAACGTCGCCAACCTGATCGCGCTCGAGCGCGAGGGGCCGATCGCGCCGGGCACCCGCCTGCTGCTGCCCATGGCCGGCTTCGGCCTCAACTGGGCGGCCGTGATCCTGGAGAAGGTATGACCAGTCAGCTCGCCACGGTCGCCGCCCGTCTGACCGAGCGCTCGCTCGAGGCGGCCGGCGCGCCGGCGCCGCCATTGGCATGGCCGGCCGCGATCCCGGCCGATGCCTGGTGCATGAGCCCCGAGCTGGTCTCGCTCCACGGCACGCCGTGGTGGGACGCGCTCGACGAGGCCGGCCGCCAGAAGCTGGCCTACCACGAGTGCCTCAACTTCTTCGCGCTCAACATCCACGGCGAACGCGCCCTGATGGAGGGCATCGCGCACCGGCTCTATGCCCGCGAGCTCGCCGAGCATGCGCACTATCTCCACCACTTCCTCGCCGAGGAGAACCAGCACATGACCTGGTTCGGCGGGTTCTGCCAGCGCTACGCCGGCAAGATCTACCCGGATCGCAAGCTGGTGCTGCCGCGCGAGCACGCGCCTGGCGAGGAAGATCTCCTGTTCTTCGCCCGGGTGCTGGTGTTCGAGCTGATCGTCGACGGCCTCAACCTGCGCATGGCCAAGGACGACCGGCTGCACCCGCTGGTGCGCGAGATCAACCGCCGCCATCACGAGGACGAGTCGCGCCACCTCGCGTTCGGCCGGCTGGTCGTCGAGGATCTGTGGCAGCGCCACGCGCCGCGCTGGACCGACGAGGTCCGCGCCGCGGTGCCGGCGTACCTGGCCGCGTACCTCGATGCGACCTGGCGCGAGTACTACAACCCCGATGTCTATCGCGATGCTGGCATCGCCGAGCCGTATCGCGTCGCCCGCGAGGCCTTCGTCCACCCCGCCTCGCTTGCCCGCCGTGACGAGGTGCAGCGCCGCTGCGTGCGCATCCTCGACGAGATCGGCCTGTGGCCCACCGCTTCCGAGGAGCAACCGTCATGATCACCGCCACGCCGACCCGCAAGGCGCGCCTGCGCACCTGGATCCTCGAGCACGGCAAGCGCATCGACGCCGCCGACCTGCACGACGACACCCCGCTGCTGGAGCGCCGCATCCTGACCTCGCTCCAGCTCGCCGATCTGCTGCTGTTCCTCGAGGAGCTGCGCGACGCGCCGGTCGATCTCGAGGGCATCACCGGCAGCTCGTTCCGCGACCTCGGCTCGATGGTCCGCAGCTTCCTCCCCGACGAGGCGCCGGCCCATGTCTGAGCTCGCCAGCTTCACCCACCCCGACCTGCGCTGGCGCGGGACCCAGGCGGTCCTCACCGGCGCGCTGCTCGACCTGTACAAGCGGCTCGACGCGGTGTTCGCGCGGCTCGGTGCCCACGAGCACGCGCCCGAGGTGCTGTACCCGACGTTGCTCGACGCCGAGCACCTGGCCAAGCTCGACTACTTCCGGTCGTTCCCGCACCTGGCGACCTTCGCCTGCAACCTCGACCGCGATCCCGACAACCTCGGCACCTTCGCGCGCGGCGCCGGCATCGACGACCGCGGCGGCGTGGCGCTGACCCGGCTCGACCCGGTCACCCAGGTCCTGACCCCGGCCGCCTGCTACCACGTCTACGTCGACCTGGCCGGCCAGGCCCTGACCGGGCTGCGCACGGTCACCACCCGCGCCACCTGCTTCCGCCGCGAGTCGCACTACCTGCCGCTCGAGCGGCAGTGGAGCTTCGGCATGCGCGAGGTGGTCGCGCTCGGCACCGCCGACGACGTCAAGGCGTTCCTGGTCCGCGGCCGGACCCGGGTCGAGCGGCTGATCACGGGCCTGGGCCTGACCATCGCGTGGACCGCGGCGACCGATCCGTTCTTCGACATGTCGAAGAACCCCAAGTTCCTGGCCCAGAAGCTCGATCCGGT
Organism: Kofleriaceae bacterium; assembly: GCA_046597055.1. GTDB lineage: Bacteria > Myxococcota_A > Polyangia > Haliangiales > Haliangiaceae > UBA2376. The sequence goes on from JBKJLC010000277.1 coordinate 14,374, forward strand.
GAAGACCGAGATGGTCCACGCCGGCCGGCTGGCGATCGGGTCGATCAACTTCCACCGCAACTTCTTCGGCGAGACCTTCGGGATCACGAACGGCGGCGAGCCGGTGTTCTCGGGCTGCGTCGCGTTCGGGCTGGAGCGCTGGATCCGCGCCGTGCTCGAGACCCACGGTCCCGACCCGCGGGGCTGGCCCGACCTCGAGGCGGCCGCGCAGGAGATGCTGAGCGATGTCTGACCGGATCCTCGTCACCGGCGCCGGTGGCTATCTCGGCCAGCGGCTGGTCGAGCGGCTGCTCGACACCAGCGACGCCACCGTGGTCGCCTTCGTCCACGGAGCCCCCGATGCCCCGCCGGCACCGCCGACCGCGCTCGCGCGCTTCGGCGATCGCCTGGTGATGGCGGCCGGCGAGCTCGGCGAAGACGGCGCCTTCGCCGGCGTCGATCCGGCCGCGATCACGCACATCGTCCACGGGGCGGCGATCACCCGCTTCAACGTCGAGGCCGAGCTCGCCGACCGGGTCAACCTCGGCGGCGCCCGCCAGGCCTTCGAGCTCGCGACCCGCTGCCCGCGGCTCGAGCACCTCGTACAGGTCAGCACGGTGTACGCCGCCGGGCTGCGCGAGGGCGAGATCGCCGAGGCGCCGCTCGATCGTGCGGTCCGGTTCGCCAATCATTACGAGCGCTCGAAGTGGGAGGCGGAGCAGCTGCTGCTGACCTCCTACCGGCAGCTGCCGGCCACGATCGCGCGGGTCGCCACGGTGATTGCCGATGATCTGGGTGGGGTGGTGAACCAGAAGAACGCGGTGCACAACACGCTGCGACTGCTGTTCCATGGGCTCCTCTCGCTGGTGCCGGGTTCGGCGACCACGCCGGTCTATTTCGTCACGGGCCAGCTGGTGGTCGATGCGCTGGCGGCGCTGGTGCTCGGCGACGTGCGGCCGCCGGTGGTCCACGTCAGCCACGGCCTCGACGAGTCGGGGACGCTCGGCGACCTGCTCGAGCTCGCGTACGAGGTCTTCGAACGCGACCCCGGTTACCGCTCGCGCCGGCTGCTGCGGCCGCTCCTGGTCGACGCCGACTCGTTCGAGCTGCTGGTGTCGGGCATCGACGGCTTCGGCGGTGACGCCGTGCGCCAGGCGCTCACCAGTGTCGCGCCGTTCGCGCGCCAGCTGTTCTCATCCAAGCAGGTCCGCAACGACGAGCTACGTCGGGTGGTGCCCGGTTACCAGGCGCCACGGCCGGCGGAGTTGGTCCGCCGCACGGTCGAGCACCTGGTCGCGACTCGCTGGGGCAAGGTCGCGGCGTGAGCGGGCTGGGCGACCCCGCCGTCCTGTCGGCCCGGGTCCAGGCCGCCGCGGCGGCGCATCTCTCGGTCGCGCTGCACGTCGCGGTGGACCGCACCGGCCCCGCGGCGCTCACGCGCGCGCTGCGCGCCGCCGGTCGCTCCACGGACGCGCCGATCTGGCCCTGTCCGTACGCATCGCTGACGCACAGCGGCGCGGTCGCGATCGCGGTCGCGCTGCCGGCGACCAGCACCGCCGACGGGCTGGGCGTCGACCTGGAGCTCGACCGCCCGGTCCGGCCCGGGCTGGCCCGGCTGGTGTGCGACGCTCACGAGCTGGCCTGGCTCGACACGTTGCCCGCCGAGCAGCGAGCCGCCGAGACCCTGCGGCTGTGGACGATCAAGGAAGCCCTGTACAAGGCGGACCCCGTGCAAGGCGACGCCATCGTTGCCGACTACGCGGTGGCCAACCCCGGCGATGAGCGGACCACCGGCCGCCGTAGCGGAAGTGCCGACCAAGCCACCGTGTTCTCGATGCGCTTCGGCGGCGGCGTGCTCAGCGTCGCGCTGCGACCGCGAGGAGGATCGTGATGATGACAATGCCTGATACCAGCACCGAGCCTGCAACTGACACGGTCAGCCCCACGTCGCCTGCGCTACGCGGTGAGGCCGAGCGCTGGTTGCTCAGCTACTACCGCATGTCCGAGATCGACGGCGCGCTGTTCTTCGGCCGGCTGTGCAAGGTGATCCGCGACCCTCGGATCCAGTTCGATCTCACCCGGCACTTCGCGGACGAGAGCCAGCACTGTCGCTGGTGGACCGACTGCATGGACGACGTCGGCGTGCGACCGATGAAGGTGATCTCGTCGTATCAGGACGCCTACCTCGAAGCCGGTGGCGCGCCCGCCAACGTGATGGAGGTCCTCGCGGTGACGCTGGCGTTCGAGAAGCGGGTCGCCGGCAGCTACGCGGCGCACCTGAAGGTCCCCGTGTTGGCCGCGCCGATCCGGGCCACGCTCGAGCGGATCATGAAGGACGAGGGCTGGCACATCCAGTGGGTCAGTCAGGCCCTCCGCGAGATGCACGCCGAGTACGGCGCGGAGGTTGTCGAGGCCGCGGTCGACCGTTACGCCGCCGCCGACCGCGAGGTCTATCAGCGCACGCTCGCTGAGTACGGCGAGGTCGTCCAGAGCCTCAACCACTTCCGGGCGTCGTAGGCCTCGCGTCCGCTGATCACGCCCACGCCACGCCTTCCATCTCGTACCAGAACCGCCAGGAGTCCCCGTGCCCGCCATCGACACCGCCACCGTCCGCAACCGTATCGCCGCGACCCTCCAGCTCCCGCTCGCCAAGCTCGCCGACGATCGTCTCCTCACCGACGTCGTGTCCGAGTCGTTCGCCATGGTCGAGATGGTGATCGATCTGCAGGAGGAGTTCGGCGTGCGGCTCGACCAGGCCGAGCTCAAGCAGCTCAAGACGGTCGCTGACCTGACCGCGCTGGTGTCCGCCAAGACCGCGCAGTGACAACGTTGGCGGCGCGGCCGCCTCGACGACATCGGCGGTACGCCGTGGTCGCCGGTGCGGTCAGGCGTCACCACGGATCGGCAACTCGGGTGGCCACCGGCTCCGGGGCTGCATGGCCCGGCCCTACGTGGTACGCGCCCTTACGCCGGGTTGCGACCGGGTCCGAAACCTGCTTACGCTGCTGGGACCATGAACAAGCTGATCGCTGGCTGCCTGTTCTCGATCGTCGCGGGTTGCGTCGACGAGAGCTCCACCGCCGAGGTTGTCCAGTCACTGTCGGGCGCCGAGGTCTGCGCCTCCCTCGAGGCGAACGTCGGCGGGCTGTGCCCCGACATCACCGAGGAGTCGCCCTCCCACCTCAACATCAAGCGCGCCCATGGCGAGGAGTGGCTGCGGTTCTCCAGCACTCACTGGAACGAGGGGCTCGGGCCGCTGCAGATCCGCGGTGGCGGTCAGACCGAGCCGTGCCTGGTCGAGGAGGCGGGCACCGTGATCGACAGCATCTGCACGTTCTCGACCCAGGAGATCCTCGATGCCGCGCGCAACGTGGTCCATCGGCAGCCGGCGGGTGTCGCGGTGTTTCACACGGACCACAACCACTGGCACCAGGACAACGTCGCCGACTTCGTCCTGCGCGCCGGATCGCTCGACGGCGCCGTGGTCGGGCAGGCCACCAAGGTCACCTACTGCCTGATCGACTACGACAGCGGCGGCAACGGCTTGACCTCGGCGAAGACCTACTTCGAGTGCAACGCCGATCTGCAGGGCATCTCGGTCGGGTTCGGCGACGAGTACCACCACGCGACCCACGGCCAGGAGGTCGAGATCACCGACCTGGCGCCTGGCATCTACTACCTCACCCACGCGGCCGATCCGACCAACAAGTGGCTCGAGCTCGACGACGACAACAACACCTCGTGGTCGAAGTTCCGCCTCCGCCGTGACAACAGGTCCGGAAACCACCTGCTCGACTGGCTCGAGAACTCGCCGTGCACCGGGCTCGCCTGCGGCAACACGTCCAATCGCTAGCCGGCCGATTCGCGGCCCGCGACCCCGCGGTCAGAAGGCGCCGAACAGCTCGGTCAGCTTGACGTCGAGGGCGGTCGCGACCTTGAACAGCGACGACACGCTGGCGCTCGACTCGGCGCGCTCGATCTGGGAGAGCAGCGACACGCTCAGGTTGGTGCGCCGCGACATCTGCTTGAGGGTCAGCCCGCGCGCCTTGCGCAGCTCGCGGATCGAGCGGCCGATGGTCGCGTGCAGCTCGTCCTCGCGCCGGAGGATGAGCCCCTTCTTCTTGGCGATCCGCGTGATCGCCTCGCGGAACTCGTCGACCGAGAACGGCTTGCGAATGTACGCAGAGACGTCGTGCTCGATCGAGGACGTCGCCGTCTCCAGGCTGGGATAGCCCGTCAGGATGATGATCGCGATGTCGTCGTCGACCTCGCGGATCTTGCCCAGCAAGTCGATGCCCGACAGCTTCGGCATCATCAGGTCGAGCACCACGACGTGGAACTCATCCGCGCGGAGCGTGTCGAGGGCCTGGGTTGGGTCCTGCTGGACCTTCACCGAGAAGCCCTCGGAGCTCAGGAAGTCGAAGAGGTACTCGCAAACATCCTGATCGTCGTCGACGACCAGGACGTTCAGCGCGGCGACCTCACGCGGCTTCTTGGCGTTGTTCGCGACCACGGACATCCCGATGACAAGCCTCTTCCCTATCTACACGACCGGATTTTTCTTGTCGGGGCGAGAGGATTCGAACCTCCGACTTCTTGGTCCCGAACCAAGCGCGCTACCAGACTGCGCTACGCCCCGTGAGTACTTGAAACCTGAAACCTACGTGGAAAGCTTGCTACGGAGTACCGTTGCCCGCTGACTCTGTCAACCGTCATGCAGCCTCAAGCACTGCAAGAACCAGGAACTACTTGTCAAAGACGCCGAACGATCCACTCAGAAACGGAGCGCTGGAAGGCTGAGCGAGAGCCCGACCTCCACGAATGCACCGGACGCATCCAATACACCGGCACGGACAAAAGGCACAACCCCAACGAAGCACCAAATCGTCGCCTGCGCGCCGGTGCGCGCGTGACGTCGCTCGCCGAGCTCGAGCGTCGGCCCTGCGCTCATCCCGACCATCTTCCCGACGAGGCGGCGGGTCCCGACCATGCCCTCGAACCACAGGCGACCGCCATCGCGGGCCGCGTAGTGCGCCGCACCGAACGATCCCCCCAGCGCGCCAAGCCAGGCCCGCTCGCGGACGCGGACCACTTGTACGCTGCCGCCCCACGCGCTGTCCCAGGTGCCCTCGACCCGGGTCGCCGCGCCGCCGGGGCCGACCCACAGGTAGAGCCCATCGAGATCCGCGGACGAACGGAACGTGGTCGGCGGCAAGGTGCGTGGCACATCGTCGCGATCCGCCGCGGCGAGCCGAGGCACGCACATCAGCAGGACGAGGAGCAACCCGGCGAGTCCCCACGCGATCGGCGGTCGGAGCCCCGGTCCGCGGGTCTCCGCCCCCCAGGGCGAACGCGACAGAGTGGAGAGTGCCGGCTTCAACCGTGCGTGTAACCGTGTATGATTGCCAAGATTTCGAGGGGCGGTCGGCGCTGCGTAACGCGGTCCGTCGCTTGCTATCTGGTAGGGGTTGGTGCCGACCCAAGCTGCCACGTTTCTGCCCGACATGAGCACGCCCCAACGCCTCGTGATGGACCCGAGCATGCCGGCGGTTGACCCCGCGGCGATGCTACCACCCGAGCTTCGGGCCGGCTACGCGGAGCTCCGCCAGCTGCCGTTCTTCGATGGCCTGCCCAACGACCTGCTGGTCGCTGCGCTGACCAGCGGCGACCTGGTCCTGCGCACGATCGATCGCGACCGCCTGCTCGCCGATCTCCAGGCCGTCCCGCTCGGCGAGGCCGCGCCCGTCATCTTCGTCGTCAGCGGCCAGGTCGCCGCCGGCGTGTTCGAGCCCGCCGATCTGGCCGACCGCAAGGAGACCCAGGATCGCCTCGATCAGATGACCCACGAAGAGCTCGAGGACGAGTCGCTGATCAAGCCGATCCCGCTGGCCCGCCTCGCCCGCAAGAACGTCGCGCTGTTCGCCGACGGCGACGTCTTCAACAGCGGCGCGCTCACCGCGGCGCGCGGCGCGCCGGTCGCGTTCTTCTCCACCGCGCCGACCACCTTCGTCGCGCTGCGCCAGCGGGTGGTGGCCGAGGTCGCGGTACGCTTCCCGTTCTTCGAGGCCCGCTTCCGGCGCGCGATCCAGATCTCGCGCCAGCGCCTGCACAACGTCACCGGGGTCAAGCAGGAGATCCTCGACTTCTTCGTGCGTCAGGGCATCTCGGTTTCCGGCGAGACGGTGCGCGTGCGCCAGCTCGATCGCTGCATCGACTGCAAGCAGTGCGAGATCGCGTGCGAGGAGCGCTACGGGTCCAAGCGGCTGACCCTGGGCGGCTACCAGCTCGGGATGCTCGACTTCGTCTACACCTGCCGGACCTGCACCGATCAGCGCTGCATCGATCCCTGCGAGTACGACTCGATCAAGTTCGACCCGATCAAGAAGGAGGTCGTGATCAACGAGTCGACCTGCGTCGGCTGCACCGCGTGCGCGCAGAGCTGCCCGTACGGCGCGATCGACATGGTCGAGATCGACGAGCAGAGCCCGCTCCTGTCGCTCACGTTCAAGAAGCGGCTCGACAAGAAGAAGGCGCTCGCGTTCGGCCCCGGCACCGGTCGGGTGGCGCGTCCGCGCCGCATCGCCAACAAGTGCGATCACTGCGGCGCCTACGGCGATCAGGCCTGCATCTCGGCGTGCCCGACCGGCGCGCTGATCGAGATCTCGGCCTACGACCTGTTCCGCGAGCGCTCGCCCGGGGCGGTCGCCGCGGCCCGCGCCGGCTTCGAGCACGACGTCGACAGCGACCGCCGCGAGGTGCTGCCGGCCCACCCATTCACCGAGGGCGTCGCGGTCCGCTCGGGCGGCCGCGCCAAGATCCGCCGCGGCCGGGTCGGGCCGCTCCTGTTCTGGGTGCTCGGGCTGGCCGGGTGGCTGGTGGTGCTGCTCGAGGTGGTGCTGCGCACCTACGCGCGCTCGCTCTCGTACGAGTTCTACAAGCTGCGCCACTCGGCGATCTACGACGGGCGCCCCGACGACTACATCTTGAACGACGTCATGTCCTCGCTGAAGGCCGGGCAGGGCCTGCTCGCGATCTGCGGGCTGGTCGGGACCGGCCTGATGATCGTCGCCGCGGTCTACCCGATGTTCCGACGGTTCAAGCCGTTCCGCTGGATGGCCTCGAACACGATGTGGTTCGACTTCCATCTGATGGCCGGCACCGTCGGCCCGGCGTTCATCGCCCTCCACTCGGTCGTCCGCCTCGACTCGTGGGTCTCGGCGGCGTTCTGGAGCATGGTGATCGT
>JBKJLC010000284.1:0-69848 GCA_046597055.1 Kofleriaceae bacterium
GTCGAGCTCGAAGTCGCCAGCGACGGCGGCAAGGCCGACCACACCGGCAGCTACCAGCTCCGCGCCACGCGCTCCGGGGAGCTATTCGCGGGTCGCCCGGTCACCATCGGCTTCCAGATCTCCGACGCAGCGGGGCGCCCGGTCACCCAGTTCGACGTTGATCATACGAAGCTGTTTCACCTCATCGTCGTTTCCGCAGACCTCTCGTACTTCACGCACATTCATCCGACCTACCAGGGCAACGGACGCTTCGCCGTGCGCTGGACGCCGCCGGTCTTCGACGATCGCTACCACTTCTACGCCCAGTTCCACCCGACCGGCGGTGCGGAGCAGACCCGTCAGCTGAACGTCGCGGTGCCGGGCCTTTCGATCAAGACCCCGGTGCCCCTGACTGCCGACACCACCGACACCAAGCGGATCGGCAACAACGTCGTCATGCTCGACCAGCGCGCGGCCTTCCGGGTCGGCGCGCAGCAGGTCTCGTTCATGGTGCACGACGCGGCGACCGGTGAGCTCGCCAACAATCTTCAGCCGTTCCTCGGTGCGCGCGCGCACCTCATCTCGATCCAGGGCAACGTCGGCGGTCGAGGGTTCCAGCACGCGCACGACATGGGCGGCGGTGGTGGTGAGCATGGCGGTCACGGTGGTGGTGGGACCCTGGACAGCTCGGGTGCCCTGTCCTTCGACGTGCGCTTTCCGGCCCCCGGGCTCTACCGGCTCTGGGTTCAGTTTCGCCGGACCGGCCGCGACGTGACCCAGTTCTTCACCGTCGACGTTCGCTGAGGTTGCCCTCGCTGCGCGGCCTGGCCGCCGGCCTCGCCACCGGCGGCCAGGGTGACGCTCCCGAGGCTGACGACGCCCCCGACACCTCGGGCGGTTGCGGCGGGCACACCACGGAGCCGGCCGTGGCGAGCCTGCCAATCCTGGTCGGTCTCGCGCGGATGTTCGCCCGACGACCGCCCCGACCCTTGACGGGGGCCCGCGCGGTCACGACTATGCCGGTCCCATGGCGTCGCCCGTAGTCGTGACTCCCGAAGATGTCGACCGCACCATCACCGCGTTCACGCGGCTTGATCAGCGCGGCGACAAGAAGGCGATGAACAAGCTGGCCGGTCGTCTCCAGCGCGAGCAACCGCACCTGCTCCAGTTCGCCGCCGCCTGCCGCACCGAGCACGGCGACAAGGTCGGCGAGGCCGCCGTCTTCTACGCCACCCTGGTGTGGGCGATGTTCGATCGCACCCAGGGCGGCACCCTGCCGCGCCTGACCGCGAACAACCTCGCGCAGGCCGATCAGATCGTCACCAGCGCGCTCGGCGCGATCGAGGGCATCGGTGACCAGCCGGTCCACGAGCGGATCGCGCCCCAGGTCGCCGCGGTCCAGCCCCACATCGTCGCCAAGCTGCGCGAGCTGGTCGAAGAAGACGTTCGCGAGGCGGCGATGTCAGGGGACACCGCCGCCGTCATCTACAAGCCGACCCAGGTCGTGGTCGAGGCGTTCGACGCCGCCCTCACCGGCCGCCGCCCTGGCGAGCAGCAGGGCACCATCGTCGCCGACCCGGCCAAGCCCGGTCGCAACGACCAGTGCCCGTGCGGCTCCGGCAAGAAGTACAAGAAGTGCCACGGCGTGGCCGCCTGACCGGGGCCAGGGTCCTGTAGCTCGAGCCCAGGCGCGGCGCAGGCGCCGCCACCTCGGTCCGGCCGCTGAGCGCTACAGCGCGAACGCCTGGCTGGACGCCGACGACAGCCAGATGTCGCCGTCGGCGCCGACCGCCGCGCGAAACTGCCCGTACGTGTAGAGCGCGCCGTTGCCGTTGGTCGACGTGCGGCTGCCGTCGTAGCCGCACGCGACGCATCCGCGCCACAGGCCGGCGGGGTCGTTCAGGATGAACCCCCGCGGGTTGTAGCCGACGACGACGAGGATGTGCCCGGGCGCGGTGAACCAGCCGTGCACGATCACGGGGCGCCCGGCGTCCAGCTGCCGCTTGATCATCGCGAACGACCCGGCGCGCGTCGATCGGCCGGTCAGGCCGAGGGCCTGGTACAGGCCGACCAGGCCCTCGGGTGACTGCCCGGCGCTCTTGCCGTACTGGACGTAGAGCTGATCGGCCGAGGTGGGCTTGCCCCAGAAGCGCAGCACCATCGAGGCGGACGTGACCCCGCAGGTCGCGCCGGGCTCGTGCTGGTTGAAGTACTGGTAGGCGTACGGCGCCGCGATCCAGCGGCGGTCGGCGCCGCCGAGCATGCCGCGCGACCAGCGCAGCCCTTCGCACGGCGCGCCGCCGCCGTCGGCGCGGCAGGCCTGCACCTCGGCCGCGCCGAACGGCCCGTAGACGGACGGCCCCTCGAAGCAGTAGCCCAGGTAGAGATCGAGCGTGGCGCCGGGCGGACAGCGGCCGGTGCCGCGGACCGAGCGCGCGAAGCTCGCCGACCAGCGTGCGCCGGCGCAGGCGTCGCCGCCGCCTTCGGCGCGGCAGCTCGCCTCCATTCCCGGCGTGAACGGGCCGACGGCCTCGGTTGCGGAGGCGCACCAGCGGTACGTGGCGTCGTAGCTCGTGTCGGGCGGGCACCACGGCGCGCCGGCCGCGAGCCAGCCGGCGTCGTCGCCGCCGGCCGTGCCCTCGGGCGCGGCTGGATCGTCCGTGGGGTTCTCGACGACATCGTCGTCAGCGACGCAGCCCGCGAGTGACAGTGCGAGCGCGAGCGCGGCGAGGTAGCTGAAGCGTGCGAGGCGGAGGTTCATCGAGTCCATGCCCAAGCAAGGCCTGCGCCCGCGTCGTGGCGCTACCACGGCTCGTACAATGGGCCCGCGTGGCCGCGCCTCGCCGGATGCGCCTCGCCGTGTGCACCTCGCCGGTTGCACCCGGTGCGCGAACCCCCAGGCGCCGCACCTCGACGGCCCGCGCACCCGCCACGGCCGCCGCGGCGATCGGCCGGGCGTCGCGTCGCCGGAGGGCTGAGCGCCCGAGCGCCGAGCGCCCGACCTCGGAGGAGACGCGGGCCGCTCACGTCGCACGCCCGGGCTCGTCCGCGGCGACACGGCTGGGAGACGAGCGGCGCGCCGCCACCTCGGCGGGTCGGCCCGCCGCCCTCGGTCTCTCGGGGCCTCGGAATCCACGCCGGGCTCGCGAGTCTGCGCGCCGTCCGGCGGTGCGCTCAGGGCGACCTGACGATGGGTAGGATCCGGAGAGCGGCCCCTGGCGGTCCTAGCGGCCGAAGCCGTCGAGCTTGATCCAGGGGCCGGCTGTGTACGGGAACGACTGGTCGTAGTGGACATGCGCGACGTACCAGAGGGCGACGTCCTGGTTGTCGAGCGCCTCGCGCCCGATGTAAGCCGAGGGGAACGGGGCGGCGCCGTCGGTCGAGCGGGGCGAGAACGGAGCCCACTCGCCGTCGTGGTAGCGGATCGCGAACAACTCGGCGTCGTCCCAGGTGTGCGGCCGCAAGTTGACCGCGGCGCTCGAGCCGAAGTCGATCTGGCGCCACGAGAAGCCGTTCTCGTCGGCCTCGCCGGTGTGCGGGAACCAGCCCTCCTCGTCGACGCGCACCCAGCTGCCGTCGGCGAAGTACTCGAGGGCGTCGTGGCCGGCGCCATCGATGTCGAAGTCGAATCGCCAGTGCGGGTGATAGGTGTGCTGGTCGTGCACGCCCGAGCCGTAGATCGTCAGCCACGGGGCCAGCCGGCCGTCGTCGTGGAAGCGCCACAGCTGCAGGTAGCTGTACGGCCCGCACACGAAGTTGGCCGACAGCTCGATGCCGCCGCGGAACTGCTGCACGCGCACGTTGCCGGCCAGGGTCCGGGTGCCGAGCGGCGCCCACCACGGACCGCGGGTCTCGAGGCCTTCGCTCTGGACGTCGAGGGCGTCGCGCTGGTGGTCGATCGTCACGTACGGCAGCGATGCCTCCCAGATCACGCGCCGGCCGCGATACTCGGCGAGGTAGATCATGATCCCGGCCGACTCGGTGAGCCGCCAGTGAAACTTCCAGTTGGCCTCGGTGATGACGTTGCTCATGGAGGGCTCACCACTGCGCCGCGGGGACGACCGCGGTCACGCTGTTATCGATCAGGTCGACCACCGCGACCACCGAGGGGTGCCCGGCGGCACGTCCGAACACGACCGCGGCCGAGCGCCGCGAGTACGCCAGGTCGCTCGGGTCCTTGCCCCAGTAGTGCATGGTGACCAGCGCCTCGTCGCCGAGCGACAGGGACTCGCGCACGCGCTCGTCGAGCGACGCGATCGACATCGCGACCGCCTCTTCCTCGCGCGACAGCATCGGCTGGGCGCGATTGACGTCGAGATGCGCGACCACGCCCGCGTCGAGATCGATGCAGGCGTCGACGCACCGGTCGGCGGCGTAGTCGTAGACCACGACCCGCGCGAGGCGGTGGCCCGCCATCCAGTGCGGCGGCTTCACGACCAGCGGCTCGGTCGCGATGACGCGATAGCGGCCGATCTTCGCCATCCCCATGACCCGCTTGTCCTCGGTCAGGGTGCGGACCGCGTCGGCGATCTCGCCAGGCGTGAGCGGCTGGAACAGGCCGGGGTCGCTGCCGACGATGTCGGGCGCCAGGACGGCCTCGGGAGCCTGGTCGGGGCGGGCCTTGGTCAAGCGCGGGGCGGGCTTCGGCGCCCGGCGGTCGGTAGGCTTCGCAGCCGGCTTGGCCGGCTTGGCCGGCTTGGCCGGCTTGGCCGGCTTGGCCGCGGGTCGGGTCTCGCCACGCGCCTTGGTGGCAGGGGTCCGGACGGGCGCCCGGACCGACTTCTTGGTCGCCATGACGCGGACTATACACAGGAGATCGCCGGGGATTCGGCCTGCGGTCAGCAACCGCCGCGCGGTCGGAGCTTGACCTACATGGCCGGTCGCACGCGGCTTTAGATCGGCGCCCGGGTTCGTCCGTCGAAAGCACCCATGTCGCGTCTCCTCCTGCGGTCGGTCCTCGCGGTCTCGCTGATGTCCTCCCTGGTCACGACCGGCTGCGCGCCGGCCTACGCCGATCGGGTGGCCCGCCCGTCGTCGCGCGTGCTGGTGCCGATGGCGATCGCGCCCGAGGCGGTCCGGTCGCCCTACCAGGTCGAGATCGTGGGTGATGGCGACACCCTCGACACCTTCTTCCACAGGGGTCGCTACTACGTGCATGGCGCCAGCGGCCAGCACTACGCGATCCGGGTCTCCAACCCGACCCCGCACCGGATCGAGGCGGTGGTCTCGGTCGATGGCATCGACGTCATCGATGGCGAGACCGGCGACATGCGCAAGCGTGGCTACGTGGTGCCGCCCTACGGCGAGGTCGTGATCGACGGCTGGCGGACGTCGCTGACCGACGTCGCGTCGTTCCAGTTCTCGTCAGTGTCGGGCAGCTACGCCGGCAAGAAGGGCAAGGCCCGCAACGTCGGCGTGATCGCGGTCGCGCTGTTCGCCGAGGACGCGCCGCCGCCCCCGCCGCAGATCATCCTCGACGATCAGCCCTACTACCAGGGCGATGGCTACGGCGACGAGGTCGAGGGCTATCTCGACCGCCGCGCGCCCGCCGGCGGCGGCGTCAGCAAGAGCAGCGGCGGTTCCGACCGCGAGGACCGGGGTGGTGGCAGCGGCCGCGTCTCGGCCAAGCGCCCGGCGCCGAGCGCGCCGCACGACTCGGTCGGCGAGGCCGATGCCCCGAGCGCGCCCACCAGCACCGGCGCGGTCGGTGGCGCGCTCGCGCCGTCGGCGCCGCCGCGGATGCAGCGCGACGAGTGTTGCCCGGCGCCGCCGACCCGCGAGCGCCTCGGCCTCGGCACCGAGTTCGGCGAGCAGCGCTACTCGGCCGCGAGCTACACCAAGTTCTCGCGCTCGAGCGACCGGCCGGTCGCGATCGCCGAGCTCCGCTACAACGACACCGGCGGCCTCCAGGCGATGGGCATCCTGGTCGAGCAGCTCCCCGACGAGGGCGAGCTCATGACCCGCGAGACCGCCGATCCGTTCCCCGGCGACCGCGGCTTTGCCCGCCCGCCGGCCGGCATCCGCTGAGCGCGGCTGGCGCGACCGCGGGAGCGTGAGTGGGCGCCCGGTCGGGCGCCTGTCGCTTTTTCGGCCACGCCGGCGTGCTGTCCGCGATCCGGACGTAGAGTCGCGGCCGGAGGGATGATCATGCGAGCTGCGATCAAGATGGGCCTGGCGTGCGCGGTGCTGACGGCGAGCGCCAGTGGCTGCAAGAAGAGCGACAACACCGGCGGTGGCACCGGCACGGTGACCGTGACCGGCACCGCGACCGGGACCGGCCTCGGCACCACGGTCGGGACCGCGCCCGGCACCGCGGCGCCTACGCCGATGACCGGTGATCAGCTGGCCGCCTGGTACACCGCCTGCTGGGGCCACCTGAACGCGGGTGCGTGGGACCAGTTTCGCGGCTGCTACGCCGACGATGCGTCGTCGAGCGGCCCGCCGCCGACCCAGGGCGCCGACGCCATCGTCGCCGCGACCAAGGACTTCAAGGCCGGGTTCCCCGACCTCAAGGGCGAGCCGCAGCTGACCCTGGTCAACGGTACCAACATCGCCAGCATCACCTGGATGCGCGGCACCAACACCGGGCCCATGAAGGGCCCGGCCGGCGAGATGCCGGCGACCGGCAAGAAGATGGGCACGATGGTCGCCCACCTCATCACCGCCAGCGCCGCCGGCAAGGTCGTGACGGAGTCGATGCACTCCGACAGCGCGGCGCTGATGGGCCAGCTCGGCATGATCCCGGCCGGGATGCCGTTCCGCGGCGAGGTCACCGAGGGCTGGCCGTCGCCGGTCGTCGTCGTCGCCAAGGGCGATGCGACCGAGGCGCAGAACCTCACGGTCTACAACGCCGGCACCGAGGCGTTCAATCGCCACGACCTCGCGGCCGCGGCCGCGACCTTCGCCGACGACATGGTGTGGAGCGACGCGTCGTCGCCGACCGACCAGACCAAGACCGAGATGCTGAAGGGCCTCGGCGACATGTGGGGCGCCTTCTCGGACATGAAGCTCACGCCGGCCTCGACCTGGGCCGCCGGTGACTACGTCGTCGCCACCGGCACGATGGCCGGCACCAACGACGGCAAGAGCGTCGCCATGGGCCTCGACCAGACCGGCAAGAAGGTCGAGGTCGCGTTCCTCGAGATCGATCGCCTGAAGGGCGGCAAGGTCGACCGCGCCTGGATGTTCTTCGACAGCGCCGTCTTCGCCCAGCAGCTCGGCCTCATGGACCCCCACGCCGCCCACACCGGCCACCCCGGCCCCCCTCCGGCCGCCAAGAAACCCACCCCTCCCGCCGCCATCGATCCCGCCGCCAAGACCGAGTAGCTCATCTCGCCGGGGCGCGAGCGGGCACCGATCCCCGCACTCCTGAACCCGAGCGAGGAACCCCGGATGCGAGGCGACGGAGGGGACCCACAGGAGCGACCGTCTGGTCGTGACGAAGTGGGGAGGACCCGGCAACGACGCAGACGGGGTCCGCAGCCGGGTTCAGGGTCGTGACGAAGTGGGGAGGCCCCGGCAACGACGCCCCCCGGGCCCGCAGCAAGGTTTCAGTCGGGACAGTCGTCGAAGGGGTTTTTGAGTCCTGGCACACACGGGCTGACGCGCGTCATCCGGCAGATGACGACCTCGGTCTCGCCGTCGAACACCAGCTCGAGCTTGCCCTTCTCGTAGCCGGGCAGCGTGCAGGTGACGGTCGCGCGGGTGCCCTTGGGCTCCTCGAGGTGGGTGCCGCTGGGGCCGCGGTACGACTGGTTCACGTACAGGATGCCGCCGTCGGGGCGCGTCAGCACCTCGATGCTCACGTTGCCACGCAGCGCCGGGCTGTTGCCGAGGCCGGCGTCGACCCGGGTCACGGCCAGCACGCTGGCATCGCGCCCGGGGCGCACGCCGACCGTCCGCCCGGCGTCGATCACGCCGGCGTCGGTGGCGAGCTCGGTGATCACCATCGCGTCGGGTGGCAGCTCGGTGATGGCGCCGGCGTCGATCGGCCCCGGCCGCTCGGCCACCGCCGCGTCGGTCGGCGCGGGTTCGATCACGGCGCCGCGCTGCTCAAGGATCAGCGCGGCGCCGACCCCGACGCCTCCGAACAGCACGATCGCGAGCACCGCCAGTGGCCAGCGCGCGCGCCGCGTGGCGGGCGCTGGCTCGTCGTCGGCCAGGTGGTCGAAGGTCACGTGCGGCGAGGCGGTGACGAACGCCGGCTCGTTCACCGCGCGCCTGGTGGTCTGACGCCGCAGGTCGTCGGCGGCGGTGACCGGCGCCAGCGGCGGCGGCGGACGCGACGCCGGCGGCCCCGACGCCGCGTGATCGCGCACGGTGGCCTGGTCGGGTCGCGACGCCGCGCCCGGCGGCAGCGGCTGCAGCTGCATGGGTCCGGCGGGCTGACCCCCGACGCTGGCCGACACCGGCTGGGCCAGATCGATCCCCCGCGTGGTCGCGAGCGTCTGGATCGCCTCGTGGACCTCCAGCATCGTCTGGTAGCGGTGCTCACGCTTCTTGGCGAGCGCGCGCATGACCACCGCCTCGACCTCGGGCGCGAACGCGAGATCCGGGCGCGCCACGCTGGGCGGCTCGATCGGATCGAGCATCTGCATCGCCAGGGTGCGCACCATGCTCTCGGACTTGTGCGGGACCCGGCCGGTCAGCATCTCGTAGAAGATCGTGCCGAGCGCGTAGACGTCGACCCGGGCGTCGGTGTCGCTGCGGCCCGCGGCCTGCTCGGGCGCCATGTACTCGGGGGTGCCGAACACCGCGCCGGCGCGGGTCAGGCGCGGCCCGTCGCTGGGCGCGTTCTCGAGCGGCGTGACCTTGGCGATGCCGAAGTCGACGATCTTGACGAAGTCGCGCCGGCCATCGCGGCTGGTGAGGAAGATGTTCTCGGGCTTGAGGTCGCGGTGGACGATGCCCTTGGCGTGGGCGGCGCCGAGGGCCTGTGCGATCTGCGCGATGATCGGCAGCGCCCGGCCGAGCGGCAGCGGCGACGACTGCTTGAGGGTCTGCGCCAGCGTGGTGCCGTCGACGAACTCCATGACCTGATAGGTCAGGCCGTCGGGCGTGGTGCCGAAGTCGGTGACGTCGATGATGTGGGGATGGCCGATCCGCGAGGCGGCCTTGGCCTCCTGCACGAAGCGCTTGATCGTGCTGGCGTCGCGCGCCACCTCACGGCGGAGCACCTTGATCGCGAGCGGCCGCTCGATCACCGCGTGGCGCGCGGCGTAGACCACGCCCATGCCGCCTTCGCCGATCTTGCGCTCGATGAAGTAGCGACCGTCGAGGGTCTGGCCGACCAGCCGCTCGTAGATCGCGGCGGCGTCGGTCGCGAACAGCGCCATCGCGGCGCGGTTGTCGTTGTCGTCGTGCGCCGAGACCGCGTGCACCGGCTGCGAGATCGCCTCGGGCGGGATCGACAGCCGGGCGCCGTCGTACGGGCAATAGCCCGGCTCACCGAAGAACTGGTGGCAGCTGGAGCACCAGAACTGAGCCACGGGTCAGGGCGCGCGCCCGGCGCGGACGTCCTCGTACAGGTTGGTGCGGAAGTAGGTGAAGACCTCGCCCTCGGCCCCGACCATGAGAATGTTGCGATCGCCGGCGCCGAACGGCGCGATCGCGACGCTCTTGCCGAACCGCTCCTCGTTCTCCGGCTGGGCCGGGTGCAACGCGGCAACCAGGTCGAACCCGAGCGGCGCCTCGCGGAACTTGTAGACGTACGCGGCGCCACCGTTGGTGACTCCGTCGGGATCGGACTTGGGCGCGCCAATCACGATCTCGGGCACGCCATCGCCATCGAGATCGCCCACGGCGATCGAGTCGCCGAAGTCGCTGCCGACCTCACCGGGGACGATCTCGAAGGCCATGCCGCCGCCGAAGCGGACGAACACCTTGTTGAGGCTCGGCGCCGAGTAGATCAGGTCGGCCAGGCCCGCGGCCGGGTCGCCGTCGGCGACGTCGGGGAACTGCGCGGTGACGATGACCGCGCCGAGGTCGCCGGGTCCCTCGCTCGACGTGATGGTCTCGAGCGCGGGCGCGGCGCCCACGCAGCTGCCCGACGCGGTGTACAGCGTGGTGATCTGCGCCGGATCGAGCACCGTGATCTGCGAGCTGCCATTGCGCAGCACCTCGCCGCTGCCAAAGATGACCTCCGGGCCCGGGTGCGCGGCCAAGATGTCGGCGACGACGACGCCAAAGCCCCAGCGGTCGTCGTCGTCGAGCAAACAGCCCTTGATGGCGAAGGTGGAAGCGGCGCCGCCCTCGCTCTCGGCGACGTCCTGGATCACGACCAGCTGCGGGCCGCGGGTGAAGACCAGCTCCTTCACGGTATCCACGCCGAAGCCGGGCAAGGTGGCGAAGGTGATGCCATCCGGCTTGAGGTTGGCCTTGAGCTCGTTGTTGACCATCACCTGGCCGGGCAGGTTGACCGACTTGGACCGGTTGGTCTCGGGCAGGTTGCGGCCGTCGTAGATCGCGATGCGGGTCGGATCGTTGTCCTCGCCCTGGACCACGCCGAACGCGATCCGGTCGTCGGCCTCGTCGACCGCCAGCGCGGGGTTGTCGGGGAAGGTCGCGAACGACAGGCTCTGGCGGGGATCGATCGCGGTCACCGGCAGCCGCCCACCCTCGTCGTCGTACTGGAGCTGCGAGAGGCTCGCGCGCGACTTGCCGATCACGACCAGGTTGGTGCCAGCGCCGCGGGTGCGAGTCGCCACGATCGCCTCGCCGTATTGACGCGAGTCGGTGATGTCGGGCGACTCGACCCGATCGACCCAGGCCTCGTCGGCGAGGTCGTCGAAGGCGCTGAAGTTGCAGCCGGCGAGGCCGAGGCCGAGCGTGAGCGACAGGCCGAGCGACGGCGACAGGCGGCGACGGATCACCATGACATCTCCATGTTCAGGCCGGCGTACTCGGGGCCGATCGCCGGGGTCAACGCGAGCGCGCGCACGTCGAGGGTCGCCGTCGACGGCGCGCCCTTGTCGCGGAACGTGTAGTAGATCGCGGCCAGGCCGAGCACGCCCGACAGCGCGTAGGCAGCGTCGGCGCCGATCGCGAAGTACTTGCCGCGCGTGAAGCGCGGATCGTTCTGGTCGATCGGTGGGTCGCCGGCGGAGAGCTCGGCCTTCAGCGCGTCGTAGTTCTTGTTGGACTCGAGGCCCAGGTAGATGCCTCCGCCGAGGAACGCCGCGCTGAACACGTACGCGACCACCGCGTCGCTGCGGCCGGGCTTCTTGGCGAGCGACGCCTTGATCGAGATCTCGGTCTTGGCCTGGACCTCGATGGTCGTGAGGTACGGCTTGTAGCCGGGGCGGCGCACCGAGATCCGGTGGCGACCCTCGCGGATCGGCTTGCGACACGGGCCGCGCGGACACAGGATCTCGCCGTCGAGGGAGATCTCGGTCGCCTCGATCCCGACGCCGCGGATGTTGAGGTAGCCGACCGGCGAGCCCTTGAGCGCCGCCGTGATCTCGTGGGTCTCGCCGGCGATCACCTCGATGTCCTGCTCGACCTCCTCGTACCCGTCGGCCGAGATCCACACCTTGTGCTTGCCCGGCTTGAAGTTGCCCGAGAACGGCGTCTTGCCGATCGCCCCGACCGACTTGTCGTCGAGGAAGATGCTCGCGCCCGGCACGTTGGATTTGATCTCGAGCCAGCCGAGGTAGTCCTCCTCGGACAGCACGACCTGCAGCACCATCAGCAGCGACGGGTCGGCCGAGGTGCGGCCCTCCTTGCTCTTGAAGCCGCGCTTCTCGACCAGGTAGGCGAACTCGCCCTCCATGGTGCCCGACCACGGCGTCTGGGCGAACGGGCCCTTCTCCTTGCCGTTGATGTAGATGTTCGCGCCCTGCGGCTCGCTCTCGATCACGATCAGGCCGCGGACCTTGGCATCGCCGAGCTGCTCGACCGCCTCCGACGGCGTCGCGGTGGGCGGCGTGCCCGGGGTCGCGGGCGCGGCCTTGAGCCGGCGCGATTCTTCCTCGAGCACGCCGATCGCCTTCTGGAGCTTGTCGCGGTCGGGCGCCTCGGGGTCCTCGGCGAGGTAGCGCTTGTAGTATTCAATCGCCGTGTCGTAGGAGGCAGCGTCGGCGGCCTTCTTGCCCTTCATGTGATAGGCGGCGCCGATGTTGTAGAGAAACTGCGGCATCTTGCGGGCGTCGTACGCCTTCTTGAAGCCGGCGGCCGCGTCGTCGTACCGGCCCGCCAGGTACTCCTGCTGGGCCTGGTTGAACGACGTCTGCGCAGCCTTCCACTCGGGGCTATCGGCTGCGGCGGGACTCGCGAGCGCGCCCAGCACGATCGAAAGGGCAAGCAATATGGATAGTTTCATACCGGCACCTCCCGCCAGGATAAACCGGCTGCCGCCGCGATGCTACGGCGCCCGCCGGCGACGGGCTGGCACGGTCCGGCACGGTCCACCGGTACGCCGATCCATGGCGCCGCGGTGAATCGACCTCGAACGGTGCCCTTAGAAGCGGCCGCCGAGCCCGAGCCCGGCGTAGTCGCGGCCGATCGTCGGCTCGAGCGCGACCGCGCGCACGTCGATCGACCCGGTCGAGGGCGGGCCCTTGTCGCGGAACGTGTAGTACACAGCCGACAGGCCGATCACGCCGGCGAGACCCCAGCCGGCATACGCGCCGTAGCGGACGAACTTGCGGTCTTCGTAGAGCGAGTCCGTCGGCTCGAGGCCGCGCTCGTAGAGGAACGCGCCGGTCGCGCCGCCGGCGAACAGGGCCGAGAACACGTACGCGACCACCGCGTCGGAGCGCGACGGATTCTTGACCAGGTCGGGGCGGATCGAGACCTCGGTCCGAGCCTGCACGTCGAGGCGGACCTGGTACGGCTTGTAGCCGCCGCGGCTGATGACGACCGTTCGTGCGCCCTCCTTGACCGGCTTGCGGCACGGGCCCCGCTCGCACAGCACCGCGCCGTCGACGATGATCCGGGCCCGCTCGAGCCCGGCGCCGCGGATGTCGACGTAGCCGACCGGCGAGCCCGACAGCGGCATGTCGAGCGCGGCGACCTCACCGGCGACGATCTCGACCTCCTTGACCGTCTCGTCGTAGCCGTCGGCCGAGACCCAGATCGTGTGCTTGCCAGGCTTGAAGTTCCCCGAGAACGGCGTCTGACCGATCGCGCCGGCCGCCTTGTCGTCGGCGTAGATGCGGGCGCCGGGCACGTTGGACTTGATCTCGAGCCAGCCGAGGTAGTCCTCCTCGGACAGCACCACCTGCAGCACCACCAGCCGCTGGGGATCGGGCGCGATCGGGCTCTCCTTCGACTTGTGACCCCGCTTCTCGATGATGACCTTGTGCGGGCCGTCGAGGCTGCCCGACCACGGCGTCTGCGCGAACACGCCGTTCTTCTTGTCGTCGAGGTAGATGTTGGCGCCCTGCGGCTCGGTCTCGATCACGACCAGGCTGCGGACCTTGGCGTCGAGCTTCTGGACCTCCTCGGATTGCGGCTCGGTTGGCGCGCCGGTGCCGCCGCTGGCTGGCTTGAGCCGCGCGATCTCCTTCTCGATCACGCCGATCGCCTTCTCGACCTGCGGCTTGTCCGCGGCCTGCGGCACCTCGCGCAGGTAGTCGCGGTAGAACTTCACCGCGAGCTCGTAGGCCGCGCCGTCGTTCTGCTTCTTGCCCTTCAGGTAGTAGGCGGCGCCGGTGTTGTAGAGGAGGTCGGGCAGCCGCTTGGCCGCGTACGCCTCCTGGAACTTGGCGGCGGCCGCGTCGTAGTCACCCTGGATGACCGCGCGCTGGGCCTGATCGAACAGGACCTGGGCGCGCTGGAGACCATCGGGCTGGGCGGCGGCGGGCGCCGCGCCGACCGCGCACAGCGCGGCGAGGCAGAGACAGGCGAGGAGACGCTTCATACGGGCGGCAGGATACCCGAGCCGCGTGGCCGTGGTCAGGCGATGAAGGTCACGTTGGCATCGAGCGGGGCCCGATCGGTCCGGCCGGCGTTGGCTGGCGCGTCGGTCTGCTCATGGCCGAGCGCGAGGCCGAACAGGATGTGGTGGTCGTCGGGGATCGGCAGCGCCGCGCGCAGCGGCGTGGGATACCCGGCGATGGAAGCCATCGGGCAGGTCGCGATGCCGGCGGCGGTCGCGGCCGCGACCAGGAAGCCGAGCCACACGCCGACGTCGAGCAGCGCGTACGAGCCGAGCCGGCGGTCGACCGACACCACCGCGAGGTGCGGGGCGTCGAACAGCTCGTAGTTGCGGATCCAGGCCTCGTACCGGGCCGCCTTGTCGTCGCGCGCGATCCCCATGGCGCCGTAGAGGGCGAACCCGCAGGCCCGGCGGTGGGCGAGATAGGGCTCGGGATAGTCGCCCGGGAACGCGACCTCGGCGTGGGGCGGGCCGGCGCGCGCGGCGGCGACCAGGGCGGCGCGCACGGTGTCGGTCACCGGCGGCTCGGTGACGATCACGCGCCACGGCTGGATGTTGCACCACGACGGCGCCCGCTGCGCGGCGGCGAAGATCTCGGCGAGCGTCGCGCGCGTCACCGGCTCCGGCCGGTAGCCGCGGACGCTGCGGCGCCCGGCGAACAGGGTGTCGAGCGCGCCGAGATCGACGGTCATGACGCGGCGGGTGGCCTGGCGACGGCGCGCTTCGGGTGCGACGCGTACAGCTCGCGGAAGCGGTAGATGCCAGTCGAGTGCTTGTCGGAGAACGTGATCGAGAGGCCGTAGTTTCCGACCAGCGTCATGTCGACGATGCTGACGTCGGCCGGGACCGACGCCGGGTCGAGGATCCGCTCGCCGGTCATCTCGGACTGGCAGTACGCGCAGGCGCAGCGCAGGCGCAGCGTGCGCGCGCTCCAGACGTCCTCCTCGTCGTCATCCCAGACGAAGCGGACCTCGGGCTGGCCGAGGCCGACGATCTCGAGAGGCATGGGCATGCCGGTGGTCTACCAGTTCTGCTCGCCCGTGCGGGCGCCCGATCGCGGTTCACCGCGAAGCGGCTGCCCGGTGCGGCTCACCCGGGTGGCCGCGGGCACTGGTTCTCGATCGTCGCGCACGAGGCCGGGGTGTCGATCATCAGGCCGCCGGGCGGGATCGGCTGACCGGCCAGGTTGCACTCGAGCGAATAGCGCAGCTCCTGGACCTCGGCGTCGGCGGCGTCGAGACACGCGCGCAGTTGCGAGATCGTGGCGCTGCAGCCGCTCGACTGGTAAGCGAGCCCGCCGCAGCCGACGCCGTCGACCAGCGTGGTGATCATCGTGTCGACCTGGGGCGGTGGGTTCTCGATACAGTCGCTGACGTAGTCGCCGCAGGCGGCGGCGTCCGTCGTGTTCTCGATGCCGAGCGCCGTGCACGCGACCCGGACGAACAGGGACTCGCGGTACTGGTCGTAGAGATAGGCCTCGAAGGCGTCGCAGACCTTGGCGGCGCCCGCGGCCGCGAGGGTCGAGTCCTCGTCCACGTCGGCGGGAAA
Source organism: Kofleriaceae bacterium (assembly GCA_046597055.1). Taxonomy (GTDB): domain Bacteria; phylum Myxococcota_A; class Polyangia; order Haliangiales; family Haliangiaceae; genus UBA2376. The sequence goes on from JBKJLC010000284.1 coordinate 15,407, forward strand.
CCAGTCGCTGCCACCCCCGCACGCGGCGAGGTGCGCGGACGTGGCCAGAAAGACCACAGGAATCAATAGTTTAATTCGCATGGCAGCCATTGATTCAACCACCGTGCCAGCGGGTAATTCCGCTGATTGCGGTGGGTTGCCCCGACGGCGATGGTAGCCGTCTGACACGGGTGTTGCCAGTCTTCGCCAGGGGTACAGCCACCCACGCGGTGAACGGCGGGAGGTGCTAGCTTGCGCGCCGCATGGCGCAGACGTCTCGGCGGTCGGGCAGTGGCAAGGGCACGGGTGCCGGTGGAGGCACCGGCGGCACATCGCAGCGATCGGGGACGGGAACCGCACCGCGCACCGGCGCGGGGGCGAGTGCGGGACCGCGGACCGGACCTGGCACCGGCGCGAAGGCGAAGGCGGAACCGCGGACCGGGCCGGGCACCGGACCGCGCGCCGGCGCCGGCGCGGGCGCGGGGGCGAGTGCGGGACCGCGGACCGGGCCGGGCTCCGGACCTCGCAGCGGCGCCGGCGGCGGGGCCGGGGCCCGCGCGAGCAGTCCGGGCGCGGGGGCGCGCGGCGCCGGTGCCGGCGCTCGTGCCAGCGGCGACCGGGATCGGCGGGCGGTCACCACCGGAAACCCGCCCGCGGGCGGCGACCGCGCTCGGCGGTCGGGCACCGGCGGACGGCCGCGCCCGGGGAGCGATCGCGATCGGCGCGGCGGTGGCCGCGGGGATGCGCGCGATCAGAAGCGCTCGCTGTCGATGCCGGCCGCGCCCGGCCGCACCGGCTGGGGCGGCGAGTCCGCGCTCGGACGCGAGCTGGTCGACGCGCTGCTCGAGGCGGCGACCGACGACGTCACCGCCGACAGCCTGACCCACCCGGTCCACCCGTACGCGGCCCGCATGCACCCGGCGACCGCGCGCGCGCTGGTCGACATCGTCATGCGCGGCCAGGCGCCCGACTCGCTCGTGGTCGATCCGTTCTGTGGCTCGGGCACGGTCCTGGTCGAGGCCCGGGCGTCGGGCTGGCGCGCGGCCGGGGTCGATCTCAACCCGCTGGCGGTGCGGCTGTCGAAGGCGAAGACCTGGACCGTGCCGGTGTCACAGCGCCGCCGCGCGCGCGAGCTGGGCCTGCAGATCGCGTCCGACGTGCGGGAGTCGGGGCGCGATGCCCGCCGGGCCGGCTTCGCGCCGGCGCCGTTCCGCGCGCCCAAGGGCTTCGATCCCAACGCGCGCCAGAAGCGGATCGGCAAGTGGTTCTCGCCGCACGTGCGCCGCGAGCTCGAGGCGATCGCCAACGCGATCGATTTCGTCGCCAGCGACGACCCCGAGATCGGCAACGTGCTGTCGATCGCGCTGTCGGCGATCCTCTACAAGGTCTCGCACCGGCGCAGCGACACCGATCCGACCTGGATCGAGCGCGCGTGCGCGCGCGGCATGGCGACCCGCCTGTTCGCCGAGCGGGTCGACATGATCATCAGCGGCCTCGACGATCTGGCGCAGACCCGCGCGCCCATCCCGCAGGTGTACGAGGCCGACGCCCGCACCCTGCCGGCCCTGGGCCTGCCGCCGGCGGCCGCGATGATCACGTCGCCGCCGTACGCCGGCACCTACGACTACGCCGAGCAGCACCGGCTGCGGTTCGACTTCTTCGGGTTGCGCCACCGGGCGTTCGACGACGGCGAGCTCGGCTCGCGCCGCGCGTTCACCGCCAGCCAGGCCACCGCCGGCACCCAGTGGCGGTCGGCGCTCGGCGAGGTGATGTCGGCGATCGCCGCGGGCCTGGCGCCGGGTGGCCTGGCCGCCCTGGTCATGGGCGACTCGATCGGCGGCGCGTCACCGCGCCAGGCCGACGACGATCTGCGCGCAGCGATCGATGACCGGCTGGTCCCGCTGGCGTGGGCCTGGCAGGAGCGCATCATGCTCGGCAGCGCCGAGCTGCGCGCGTTCGTCGAGCGGCCCAAGCGCGAGCACCTGGTCATCCTGCAGCGGCGCTGACCGGGCCCGGATCGGGGCCGGCGCCGGCCAGCCCGCGGGCAAGTCGGCTATCCTGCGCGGCGATGCCGGACCTGCGACCTCCGGGCGACCAGCTCGACCTGTTCGGCGGCGAGCCGGTGACGAGCGGTGGCGGCGTGGCCCCGGCCGCAGTCGACGACGACACCCGCGCGCTGGCCGGGCGGCTGCCGCCCGAGGTTCATCTCGGGACCTCGTCGTGGTCGTTCCCGGGCTGGGCCGGGCTGGTCTACGGCGAGCCGGCAAGCGAGGCGGTGCTGGCCCGGCGCGGCCTGCCCGCCTACGCGGCGCACCCGTTGTTCGCCACGGTCGGGGTGGATCGGACGTTCTACGCGCCGGTCGAGACCGAGGTGATGGCGGGCTACGCGGCGGCGGTGCCGCCCCGGTTCCGCTTTCTGGTGAAGGCGCACGAGGCGCTGACCATGGCCCGCTTCCCCAACCACGCGCGCTACGGCGCGCAGCGCGGCCAGGACAACCCGCGGCTGTTCGACGTCGCCTGGGCCACCGATCAGGTGGTGGCGCCCTACGTCGACGGCCTGGGCGACAAGGGCGGGGTGCTGCTGTTCCAGTTCCCGCCGCAGCCGGCCGAGCTCTTCGGTGGGCCGCGTCGGTTCGCGGAGCGCCTCTACCGGTTCCTGCGCGACCTGCCGCCGGGCCCGCGCTACGCGGTCGAGGTGCGCACCCCCGACCTGATGGGGCGCGACCTGGCGGCGTGCCTGCGTACGGTCGGCGCGGCGCCGTGCGTGGCGGTCATGCCCGGCCTGCCGGCGGCCGACGTGCAGTGGCGGGCGCTGGGCGGCCCCGACGCCGACCTGCTGGTCGTGCGCTGGCTGCTCGCCGATCACCACGACTACGAGAGCGCCAAGGCCGCGTTCACGCCGTTCGCGCGGCTGGCGTCGCCCGATCGGCGCACCCGGAGCACGCTGGCCAACCTGGTGCGCGCTGCCACCGCGCGCGGCACCGCCAGCTTCGTCATCGCCAACAACAAGGCCGAGGGCTCGTCGCCGCTCACGTTGGTCGAGCTGGCGCGCGAGATCCTCGACCCGCTGTCGCAGGCGGAGGTGCCGCCGCCGCCGGGCTCCGAGGACGACCCGATGCCAGTGGTCGACGACGACGCGGTCCCGTTCTGAGCCGCGCGGTCAGCGGTTGGGCGCGAGCGCGTCGACCATGCGGGCCAGGCCGTCCTCGAGCGAGATCTCGGCGGTGAAGCCGAGGCGCTCGCGGGCGCGGCTGACGTCGATCGCGACGCGGAACGCCTCGCCCTCCCGGTAGGGTCGGGCGCCGACGTCGAGCAGCGCCAGCGCATCGGGCCGAACCCGCTCGGCGATCAGGAGCGCCATGTCGAGCACCAGGGTCTCGTGGCCGCTGCCGATGTTGTAGGTGCCGACGGGGGCGTCCTCGTCGAGGCAGCGCACGACCGCGCGCACCAGGTCGTCGATGTAGATCAGGTCGCGGGTCTGCTGGCCCGGCGTCATCGCGTAGCGCTTGCGGTGGGCGAGCGCCATGGTCAGCGTCGGCAGGAACGTGGACGGCGCCAGGCCCGGGCCGTACACCCAGCATGGGCGCAGGATCGTCGTGGCCGCGTGTGGGACCGCGGCCGGCACCGCGTGCTCGCCGGCGATCTTGGCCTGGCCGAGCGGCGAGGCGCCGAGCAGCGGGGCGTCCTCGCGGAACGGCACGTCCTGGAGGCCGTAGACCTCCGCCGACGACAGGTAGATCACCTTGCGCAGGCCGGGGATCGCCCGGGCGGTCTGCACCGCGGCGTGCGAGTGGTCGGCGACGCACTGCTCGGCCGAGATCGGCCGCCCGCCGGCGCACCAGATCAGCGCGTCGAAGCCCTGGGGCGCGGTCGACGCGGTGTCGGAGCGTCCGCTGGCCACGGCCTCGTGGCCGGCCGCGGTCAGGCGCTCGACCAGCGCGCGGCCGATGAAGCCACGGCCGCCAGCGACCAGGATCTTCATCGCAACTCCGCGAGCGCTAGCATCGCTGGGCTTGTATCAGGACCGGCCGGACCGGCGCAACCGCGCGCCCGGTCGAGGTCCACCGCCGGCGCCGAAAATGACACGACCCGCCAGGGGCGGGCCGCCGTCACACCCGCGGGCGCGGGGTCAGATCTTCTTGCCGACCAGCGCGAACTGCGACGACGCCGCGTAGCCGCGCACGTTGACGAAGAGCTTGGCGGGGGCGGTCAGCGTGACCTGGCAGCTCTCGTTGCTGCCGTTCTTGTACGGGCGGCAGTCGTAGGTCGAGGTGGTCGGCGCGGCGCCGGTGCGGACGTAGAGGTCAGCGTCGCCCGCGGGCGCCGAGCCGGCGTGGGTGAGATCGAACTGGTAGACGCCGGGCGCGAGGGTCGGGGTCGAGAACGCCTGGACCGCGCCCTTGAGGACGGTGCTGGTCACGGTCAGGCCGGCCCACGCCTCGGGGACGCCGCCGCCGCCGGGGACGAACGCGTTGTCCTGCTCGCCCGAGACCAGGATGACCTGCTTGCGGTCAACGTTGGCGAAGATCTGCTCGTAGGTGCGGGGCGCGTCGAACGCGAGCAGCCCGCGGAACAGCGCGACGCTGGCGGCCGGCATCGAGTGGAAGAACGACGGCATGGCGTTGGTGATCGAGTCGACGTACTTGGTGCCGGTCGGGTCGTCGGGGTTGATCGCCGCGTGCGACGTGTTGATCGAGCCATCGACGTACGCGTAGGTGTCGCAGCCGTTCTCGAACATGATGAGGTACTGACCGGCGACCCACTTGCCGGCGCGCGACAGCGCCCGGACGTTGGCGCCGAGGCCGGCGTGGCCGTTGTAGACGATGAAGTCAGCGCGGGTCGACAGGCCCTCGTAGCGGGTCTTGAACGCCGCGGTGCCGAGCGCGGTGCGGACGTTGTCCGTGAGCAGCGCGGTGACCTTGATGGTCCTGCCGCCGGGCAGCGTCGCGGTGAACTCGACGTCGCGGACGCCGACGCCCGGGCTGGTCGGCACCGTCGCGGGGACGGTGGTGACGCTGTAGGCGCGCAGCTCGGTCTTCATCGCCGCGATGAACTTGTTGTAGGCGTCGATGCCGGCGTCGGCCGACGTGGTGGCGCCGTCCTCGTACTTGCCGAAGATCGCGACCACGTTGAGCGCGTTGTCTTCCCAGACCTTGGTGTACTCGGGGAACTTGCCGGTCGTGTTGATCGGCGAGAGCGACGCGGTCGCGGTGGTGCGCACCACGCTCGCGGCGGGCAGCGTGCAGCCCGAACGCAGCGGCCGGTAATAGTACCACATGCTCCCGGAATCGATGTCGTGGCTCCCGGACTCGACGCAGGTCGTGCCGTGGTCGGTCGCGAACTTCTCGATCGCCGCCGAGCCCATGTCGCGCGGGAGGATCAGCTCGACGCGCGAGGGGAGGTTGGTCTTGCTGCCCCACGCGACCGGCATCTTCGCGTGGTAGGTGATCTTGGTGCGGCCGTCGACGGCGATCGCCTTGACGTTGGTCAGCTCGACCTTGTCGAGCCGGCCGACCGAGTTCTTTCCGTTGAGCTGACCGATCGTGTAGAGGAGCTGGTCCTCGACCTGGCTCTCCGGGCTCCACGATCCGTCGCTGAGGAGCTCGCCGTCGAACTCGAAGTCGAGGAACACGGCGGCCGCGCTGGAGTCGGCCTTGCCGTCCTCGTCCTTCACGATCTCGCTCTCGAGGAGGTCGTCCTCGGTGGTGCAGGCTGCGATCGGCGCCAGGACGGCACAGGCGAACAGGACAGCGGAGAAGCGGTTCATCGTGAATCCGTGCTCAGCAAGGCGGATGCCACGCCAGCCGCGCACCAACACCTCGACATCCCACACCGCCACGCCGGCTCCTCGAGTCGCCGGCGCGCCCGCAATCCGGTGCTGCAGTCGCCAGCGCCGTCGCGCCGTCGCCGCCTGCGAGCGTCGTCACGACTCCCGCGCTCGTTGTCAGCGCCGCTACCAACCGACCGGGTGCCTGACACCCAACCGGCCGGGTGCCTGACACCCAACCGGCCCGGCCAGGTGCCTGACACCCAACCGGCCGGCCGCCGGCTAGATTGACACCTACCTCGCCAGCCACGCCGTAGCGCGGCCGTCGTCGCGCCGCGGTCATCCCGGCATCGACAGCGGTCGCCAGCGGTGGACCCGGGGCCGCCGTCCGGTGATGCTGCCGGGCATGGGACGCCTCGCGCTGAGCTCGCTGTGCTTGCTGGTCGCGTGTGGCTCGGACGCCGGAGGCCCGGAGGCGCCCGACGCTCGCGCCGACGCGGCCGACGCGGCCGGCGCGGCCGGCGCGGACCTCGACATGCAGGCCGCTGACTTCGAGTGCGTCCTGCGCTGGGACATGGTCGACAACTACCGGATCACCAACCGGCTCGGCCACGATGCCGCCGCGGTGGCCCGCAACCCCGCCGGCGGCGAGTTCCCGGTCGGCACCATCATCCAGCTGGTCCCCACCGAGGCGATGGTGAAGCGGCGCGCCGGCTTCGACGCGACCACCCGGGACTGGGAGTTCTTCCTGCTCGGCGTGTCGTCGACCGGCACCACGGTCACCCGGCGCGGCACCACCGACGTGGTCAACGCCTTCGGCGGCAACTGCCTCGACTGTCACGCGCTGGCGACGCCGCAGTTCGATCTGGTGTGCGGCACCACCCACGGCTGCGACCCGCTCCCGCTCAGCCGGACGCAGCTGCTCAACATCCAGAACGGCGATCCGCGCTGCCCGTGAAGGCAATCGGCGCGTGAGGTGCGCTCGCACAAAGATCTACCACCCGGTTTCGATCTGGACACATGCCGGAAACCTGGCGCCGATAGGGTTTCTCTCACCGCTCAACGCACCGCGGTAAGGGAGAGACGACGATGACCGAGATCAGCTCCGGCGACACCGCCTGGCTCCTAATATCCACGGCGCTCGTGATGCTCATGACACCGGGCCTCGCGCTGTTCTACGGCGGCATGGTCCAGGGCAAGAACGTGCTCTCGACGTTCATGCACAGCTTCTTCGCGCTGGGCCTGGTCTCGATCCAGTGGGTGGTGATCGGGTACAGCCTGGCCTTCGCCCCGACCCACGGCGGCTTCATCGGTGGCTTCGACTTCCTCGGACTGTCGGGCGTCGGGATGGACGGTGCCGGCCGCACGGTGCCGCACCTCCTGTTCATGATGTTCCAGGGGATGTTCGCGATCATCACCCCGGCGCTGATCTCGGGCGCGTTCGCCGAGCGCATGAAGTTCTCGGCGTACATGCTCTTCACCCTCCTGTGGGCGACGCTGGTCTACGATCCGATCGCGCACTGGGTCTGGGGTCCGGGGGGCTGGCTCGCCAAGCGCGGCGCGCTCGACTTCGCGGGTGGCACCGTCGTCCACTGGGCGGCCGGCGTGTCGGCCCTGGTGGTCGCCATCGTTCTCGGCAAGCGCACCGGCTACCCGTCGCGCGCCCACACGCCGCACAACCTGACCATGACGCTGCTCGGCGCCGGGCTGCTCTGGTTCGGTTGGTTCGGCTTCAACGCCGGCTCGGCGCTCGGCGCCAACGGCCTGGCCGCGCTGGCGCTGGTCAACACCCACATCGCGGCCGCCGGTGGCGCGCTGGCCTGGGGCCTGGTCGAGATGTTGCGGGTCAAGAAGTTCACCTCGCTCGGCATCGCGTCGGGCCTGGTCGCGGGTCTGGTCGGCATCACCCCGGCGGCCGGCTTCGTCGACCCGATGGGCGCGCTGGCCATCGGCGTGCTCGCCGGCGCCGTCTGCTACGGCGGCGTGCTGCTCAAGAACAAGTTCAGCTATGACGACTCACTCGACGCCTTTGGCATCCACGGCATCGGCGGCGCGTTCGGCGCGATGGCGACCGGGGTGCTCGCGACCAAGGCGCTCACCCCGGCGTCGGTCGGCGGCGGGCTGATCGAGGGCAACGCCGAGTTGGTGCTCGAGCAGGCGATCGGCCTGGGCGCCGCCGGCATCTGGGCGGTGGTCGCGACCTTCGGCATCCTCAAGCTGGTCGACGCGGTGGTTGGCCTGCGGGTCGAGAAGGAAGTGGAGGCCGAGGGCCTCGACGGCGCCCTCCACGGCGAGAGCGGCTACTCGCTCGGCTCGGGCGGCGGTGGTGGCATCGAGCAGCACGCCGGTCACGCGGCGGTCGCGGCGACGATGCCGGTGGTCGAGCGCGAGCCCGCCTACGGCTGAGCCCCAGCGCTGCTCCGTGGTGGGGAAGCGACTGCCTCACCGCCCCGGAGCTGTGGCCGGTGCGCCGACCGGCGCCGGGTCGGTCGCCGCGCACCGGATGCCGAAGCGGTCGAGGCCCGGCGCGATCACCACGCGCCAGGTGTCGTCGACCAGGGCGGTGACCTCGGCGCGGGTCAGGATGCCGTAGCGGGCGAGGGGGCCGGCGACCGGCCGGGCCCGCGCGCTGGCCGCGAGCAACGGGCTCACGTCCTCGGCGAGCGCGGCGGCGCGCATCGCCGGCACGTGGGCGCCGAGCCAGCCGACGTCGGCGCGCTCGGCCTCGGCCGCGAGGTGCGCCCAGCCGAGCCGGCCGTGCTCGATCTCGTCTTTCACGATCGCTTCGATCGCCGCCTTCACCGGCGCGAAGGTCGCGACCGCGCGCATCGCCAGCAGCAGCGCGCACGACAGGGTCTCGGTCACGCAGCCGATCGCGACGCTCGCGTAGAGCGCCCCGCGCCGGCGGTCGAGCCGCGCGCCGGCCGGGCCCAGCACCGGCCGGGTCGGCGCCAGCGGCGCCAGCCCGGTCACGCAGGCATCGACGATCGCGCGGCAGCGCGCGGCATGGCGGACCTCGTCGGCCGCGGCGGCCCGGGCCCGGCCCGCCAGCACGCCGTGGCCGGTCGCCGCGAGCTCCTCGGCCAGCGTGGCGAACAGCGCGGCGGCCTCGTGCTCGACGCGCTCGCGGTGGCGCCAGAGCAGGGCGACCGCGACCGGCGGTGGGTCGGGCAGTTGACAGCGCGCGGGCCGCGCGGCGCCCGGTGTGGTCGCTCGCTCAGTCACAGGTGGTCGCCCAGCAGCACACGAAGCCGACCTGGAGCTGCGGCGGGTTGGTCGCGTGGTCGCAGCAGGCCTGGCTGTCGCAGAAGCACGGCGCCAGCGGGTTGCCGCCGTCATCGGTGCCGACGCCGGCCTCGCCGTCGAGGCTGCTTGGCGGTCCATCGATGATGCGGTCGCGCGAGGTGGTGCCGTCGCCATCGCACGCGCCGAGCCCGGAGGCACCGCCGAGGACGACCACGACCTGGAACAAGCGATCGAGACGAAGCGAGGTCATGCCGGCATCGTGGGCGCGGACCGTCGGCAAGCAAAGCGAGATGATCTTGCGTGGGAGACAAGGAAAACTTCCCCGAGCGTCCGGGGTCCGAGCCCCCGCAGCGGCGTGCGCAGCGCCGGGGTGCAGCGCGCAGCTCGGCGCGGTCGCCGGGTGGCCGCGGCCGAGCCTGGGCGTGCGACGTGATCGTTCGCGGTCCGAACCCACCCCATGCGTTGCACCCGCACGTCCGGCCATGGGGCAACCGCCCAACGCGTCCCCTCGGGGGTGGGCGCGCGGCGTGGTGGCGAGGTGGGCGCTCCTCGGGCTGGCAGCGGGTGCGAGCGCCCCCGCGCCGGGCGGCGTCATCGCGTCGGGCTGGCGGCTTGTCGGCGCGCAACGGGAGTGGTGTGCTGCCGGCATGCGCCGCGCGCTCGTCCTGGGTCTCCTTCTCACCGGTTGCGCCGTGCACGCCGGCACCGGTCCACGTCCGAGCTTGATCTCGACCGCTGAGCAGTCGGGCTTCGTCCGCACCGGTCGTCATGCCGAGGCGGTGACGCTGTGCGACGACTTCGCGCGGGCCTACCCGGGCCAGGCCTGGTGCGAGCGCTTCGGCACCAGCCTCGAGGGCCGCGCGCTGGTTGCGCTGGTCGTCTCCGCCGACGGCACGCTCACGCCGGCGCTGGCGGCGGCGCGGCGGCGCCCGGTCGTGCTCGCCGAGGCCGGCATCCACGCCGGCGAGATCGACGGCAAGGACGCCGGGTTCCTGATCGCCCGCGATCTGCTCGACGGCAAGGTCGCGCCGGGCGCGCTGGCCGCGGTGACGTTCGTGTTTGTCCCGATCCTCAACGTCGACGGTCACGAGCGTTTCGGCCCCAACCACCGGGTCAACCAGCGCGGCCCCGCGGAGATGGGCTTTCGCACCACCGCCGCCAACCTCAACGCCAACCGCGACTGGATGAAGGCCGAGACCGAGGTGATCACGGCGCTGCTCGGGCTGTGGGGCCGGTGGGATCCGGTGATGCTGGTCGATCTCCACACCACCGATGGCGCCAAGTTCGAGCACGACATCGCCGTGATGGTCGGCCCGGTGGCGCGGCGCGACGAGCCGCTGGGGCGGGCGTCGGCGGCGCTGTCGACCGCGCTGCAGGCGCGCCTGGGCGCGCTCGGCCACCTGCCGCTGCCGTTCTATCCGGCCTTCGTCGTCGACGACGACCCGGCGTCCGGCTTCATCGACGGCGAGTCCCCGCCGCGCTTCTCGCAGGGGTACGCCCCGGCGCGCGGTCGGCTCGGCGTCCTGGTCGAGACCCACAGCTGGCGGACCTACCGCGAGCGGGTGTGGTCGAGCTATCACCTGCTCCAGGCGCTGCTCGAGCGCGCGGTCACCGACGCGGCCGGCTGGCGCAGCGCGGCCGACAGCGCCGACGCGGCCGGCGCCCGGCTCGGCGGCACCGACGTGGTCGTGCTGTGGAAGGCGTCCGACCTGGCGCGCACGATCCGGTTCCGCGGCTATCGCTACCAGCGGGTGCCGTCGGAGGTGTCGGGCGGCACCTGGACCCGCTACGACGAGCAGGTCCCCGAGGTGTGGCAGGTGCCGCTGCGCGATCAGATCGTGCCCGCGGTGACCGTGCGCGCGCCGGCCGGTGGCTACCTGGTGCCGGCCGGGTTTGCGCCGGTGGTGGCGCCGCGGCTCGACGCGCACGGCCTGCGATACCAGCGGCTGGCCGCCCCCCTCGCGACCACCGCCGACGTGTTTCGCGCGACCACCGCCGTCCCGTCGCCGTCTTTCGAGGGCCGGACGCCGGTCGCGGTGACCGGCGACTGGAAGCGCGAACCGGTCGAGGTGGGCCCCGGCGCGCTCTGGATCCCGATCGCCCAGCCGCGGGCGCGGCTCGCGCTGCACCTGTTCGAGCCGACCCTGCCCGACTCGCTGTGCGCGTGGGGGTTCTTCAGCGCCGCGTTCGAGCAGAAGGAGTACATGGATGCGTACATGACCGAGGCGGTCGCCCGCGAGATGCTCGCGGACCCGGCGGTGAAGGCCGCGTTCGAGGCGGCGCTCGCGGACCCCGAGGTGGCCAAGAGCCCCGAGCGCCGGCTCGAGTTCTTCTACCGGCGCCACCCGTCGTGGGACCGAATGAAGGACGTGGTGCCGGTGTACCGGCTCGCGGAAGATCCCGTTTTGCTTCGGTGACCTGGCATCGACTGCCGTCATGGTCTACGGCATGTCCGCAACAACGGATTGACGGCATCCGTTACAGCGGATAACTTTCCACTCATGGCTGCCAGCACCGCACGTTCAGGCGATCTCGTGAGCCTCGACGACGACCGGCGTACCCGCAGCGGTCGCGCCGACGAGCCGATGGCGTCGGCGAGCCCGGCGCGGGCTCCGACCCGGGCGCCGGTGTGGGTATAGTGGGTCCCAGTTTGGAACTGGCGAAAGACAAGCGGCGCGGTCACAAGCCGGACCAGACCGGGAAGGCACTCGTGCGAGCCGCGACTCCAACCGTGAAGAATCCCGACCGAACCGCCGAACCGGCGAGCGAGAAGCGCAGCCGGAGACCCGAGAAGCCCGAGAAGGCCGCGGAGCTTGCGGGGAGCCCGCCCGGCGTGGGCGCCGCACCCAGCGCGGCGCCCGGCCCCGACGAGAGCGCCGACCTGGCGCCGGTGGTCGGCCACAACCTGCGTCGGCTTCGCACCAAGCGTGGGCTGTCGCTCGAGCGGCTGTCGCAGCTGTCGGGCGTGAGCCGCGCGATGCTCGGCCAGATCGAGCTCGGCCAGAGCGCCCCGACCATCAACGTCCTGTGGAAGATCGCCCGCGCGCTCGAGGTGACCTTCTCGGCGCTGATCTCCACGCGGACCCAGTCGGGCGCGCTGGTGCTGCGCAGCGAGGACGCGAAGCTGCTCACGAGCAAGGACAAGTCGTTCAGCTCGCGCGCGCTGTTCCCGTTCGACGAGCCGCGCCGGGTGGAGTTCTACGAGCTGCGGCTCGGGCCGGGTGGTCTCGAGGAAGCCGACGCGCATGCGCCGGGCACCAGCGAGAACCTGGTCGTGACGGCGGGCCTGGTCGAGATCGACGTCGCCGGTGAGACCCATCGCCTGACCGCGGGTGACTCGATCCTGTTCGAGGCCGACTCGCCCCATGCCTACCGGAACGCCGGCAAGGGCGAGGCGGTGATGTACCTCGTCATGACGTACGCCGAAGAAGTCGGCTGAGCTCGGGCGAAGGCGCGGCGGCTCGGTGCCGGCCGCACGGGCGCGGCCCGCGGGGATCGAACGGGAGGCTGGAAGCGAATGCTTCACACCCCGAGCTCGGCCGAGCGCGCGGCGGCTCGGTTGCGCGAGGCGCGACGCGCCCCCGTCAGCGTGCGGCGGCGGCCGCGGCGACCAGCTCGGGCGCGAAGGCCAGGCGCAGCTCGTCGGTGATCCGGCGCGGGCGGCCGTTCGCGAAGTCGATGAACGCCCACAGCGTGGAGCCCCGGCAGAACTCGGCGCCGTCGGAGGCGCGGCGCATCGACGTGCGGCGCACGGTCGACACCTGCTTGAATGACTCGACCCAGGTGCTGACGATGACCCGGTCGCCCTCGAGCACCGACTGCAGGTAGTCGATCTCGTGACGGCGGACCACGAACGTCGCGCCGAGCTGCCGGTACGCGGCGGCGTCCCAGCCCAGCGCGGCCGAGTGCGAGAGGGCGACCTCGAGGACCCAGCGAACGTAGACGAGGTTGGAGACGTGGCCGAGGTCGTCAATATCGGCGGGTTGCGCCGTCAGCTCGATCGTGTGCACGCGCGCATACTACTTTCCTTTGACCAGCCGGGTAGCGACCACGTCCGATGGACGCTTGGAGTAGACCTTGGTCCGGTAGGTGCGGAACCCGGTCCGCTGCAGCTCGATCTTGTGGTTGGCGAAGCCGGTGACGCGGACCGAGACCGGGGTGACCCCGACCTTGCGGCCGTCGACGAACGCGGTCGCGCCGCCCGGCGTCGAGACGATCTTGAGCACGTGTTCGGGGCGATCGAGGCGGACCGCGAGGTGATCGTCGGTGCCGGCGACGTTGACCTGGCGGTCGGATGGCGCGTAGCGCGCCCGCGAGACCTCGACGCGGACCCGGCCGCAGGGCACGGCGACGGCGCGGGCGCCCTCGCCGACGGTGCGGCCGTTGATGCGGACGAGCGCGTCGGGCGGGGTCGGGGTGATCGCGAGGCGGCAGGAGCCGGCCGGGAGCGGGTCGGCGGTCTCGGCGGTGGCGACGGCCACCTTCGCGGCCGCAGCCGCAGCGGCCTCGGCCCTGGCGGCTTCGGCCTCCTGCGCCTCGCCGGCGGCGGCGGCGGTGGCCTTCGCGTCCGCCACGGCCTTGGCGGCGGCGGCCTCGGCGACGGCCTTCGCCGCAGCGTCCGCCACGGCCTTGGCGTCCGCGTCGGCGACCGCCTTGGCCTCGGCCCCAGCGTCGGCGATCCCGGTGCCCACGCCGGCCGCCGCGTCGGCGGCCGAACCCGTGGCTGAGCCCGCGTCGGCGGCTGAGCCGGTGGCGGTGGCCGGGGTCGACCCGCGGCGAGCGGCGCCCGTCCCGGCGCCCGCCGCGGTCGGCGGCGCGGTCCCCACGTCGATCCGCGCAGGCGTGCGCGTGATGACCAGCGCGATCACGATCGCCGCCGCCGAGATCGCGATCACGATCGGCAGCACCAGCGTGTTGCGGCGGGGGCGCTCGTCGTCCTCGAAGCCGTAACGTGCGGGCGGGAGCGAGAAGACCGGCATCGCGGGCTCGGGCGGCGGGTGACCCGGTGCGAGCGCGGGGAGCGGCGGCTGCTCGCGCGCGCCGGCGCGCATGGGGATCGGCGTCTGCTCGCGGCCCGGCTCCGACGGCAAGCGCTGGAAGTCTTCGAGCGGCTCGGTGCCCATGCGGGGCGCGCCGATCGGACGGAAGTCGGGCACTGGCTCGTCGAGCTCCGGGTCCTCGGGCGGCCGTTCGAGCAGGTCGTCGAACGAGAAGCTCCCGGTCTCCTCCCACAGCGAGCACTCGACGAAGCCGCGCAGCGCGTCGTCACTGAGGTCGGTGAGCGGGTTGGCCGGCAGCACGAAGCTCGCGCCGGGCGCGCGGGTGACCGGTGCCACTTCGCGGTGGTTCACGGACGTCGTGTCCTCGAACTGATCTGGCTCGTCGTCGCCGGGTTCGTCGGGCGCGGCCAGGGGCATCGGCACCAGGCGCACCGGCGGCGGCTCCGGCGCGATCGCGACCGGCGCCGCCGGCTCGGGCGTCGGTTCCGTGGCGGGCTGACCGCTGCCGACGGCGAGCGCGGGCGGCGCGGTGACCGCAGGCGCGGGCTGCGCGTCGTCGAGCCTCGTGGCGGGCGCCGGCTCGGCCTCGACGGGCAGGGGCTTCGCGTCGACCTGCGCTGGATCGCCCGCGGGCGCCGGCACCGGTGCGCCCGCGGCCGGCGTGCGTCGGTGCCGGGTGACGGGCGCCGGGGTTGGCGTCCGCGGCGCGCCGGCGGCGGGCGCCGGCACCGGGCCACCCACGATCGGTGTACGACGGTGACCGGCGACCGTTGCCGGCGTCGGGGCCACCGGCGGGCCGGCGCCGGGGGCCATGACCGGCACGGGGATCACGACCGGGGAGCCCGCGACCGGCGTCCGCCGCTGACCGGGCGTGAGGGCCGTGAAAGAGGGCACCTGGGAGGCAGTGGCGGGCGTCGTGAGGGCCCCGGGCAGCGGCGCGGCGACTGGCTGCTGGGGGCCGTCTGCCGGCGCGCTCGGGGCAGCCGCCGGCGTCACCGCGCTCGGCGGCGGTGTCGGCGCGGGCGGCGCCGGGCCGTCCCAGTCGACGGATTCGCGGGCTCGCGTGGCCGCCGCCGGGGCGTCCGACCCGGCGCCTCGGTCCGGGATCCGGACGATGCTGAGCGGGGTGTTGCGCCGGGGTGCCGGCGTCCCATCGGCGCGCCGCACGGGCAGCGGGGGCAGCGCGGGCAGGGCAGCGCGGGGCGCGCCGGCGGCTCCCGCCGTCCCGGCCGCGGCGCCGGTCAGGGCCGCGGCGCCGGTCAGGGCCGCGGCGGGACCGTGGGGACCCGCCGGCGCGGATGGGCCCGGCGCCGGCACCGGCGGTGGCAGCGGGATCGTCGTGGCCACGCGGCCGGCGGCGGACGGTGAGGGCGGGGCCGCGGGCGCGCCCATCGCCAGGGGCCCCAGGGCGGCGGTGCCCGGCCCGGCCATCGCGGGCGAGCCGATCGCCGACGCGCTGGTCGGGAGGCCCATCATGGGCGGCGGCGACGGCGCGGTCGCGCGCCGGGCCCGGCGGAGCCGGACGATCAGGGCCTCGCTCTCAGCGTCGAGCAGCAGGAGCTTGATCCGCACGCCGGGGCGTCGGAAGGGGCCGGCCGGCGTGGTCCACGCTTCGATGACCTCGCAGGTGCCGCGCAGGGCGCGGGCCCCATCGGCGAGGAGCATCACGAACGGTCCCTGCGAGCCAACCTGGCGCGTGGTCATGCCGGCAATGAACAAGGTGCGGTGCTCGTACGACCGCGAGAACGTCTCGACGAACTGCTCGAGGTCCGCGCAGCGCGTGGCCACGCGCAGCACCTTGACCGGCGCGTCGTCCCTCTCCGGCACGTGTACGAGCGTACCGGATCGGCGCCAGAAAGTGAAAATCGGAGGCCAGCTGATGGGCGGCCGGGACCTACATCGGGGAGCGCGGACCGGCGCGCGTGTCGACGCTCAGGGGCTGTGATTCTTTCGAATCCCACCCTCCCTTTCGATCGGTCGGCCGCGGGCCAGAGCCCGCGCCCGATCTGTACGGACCCAGAGCCGCCTCGCCTTCGGCTCGGCTCAGGCCAGGCCGAGCAGCGGGCACAGCACGCGCAGCCCGCCGACCACCACGCCAAAGCCGACCACGTCGAAGATGATCCCGGCGCCCATCATCTGACCCATGGTCACCTTGCCGGTGCCGTAGGCCATCGCATTGGGCGCGGTCGAGATCGGCATCATGAAGCCGAACGACGAGCCGATCGTCGCGCCGAGCACGGCCGGCACCACCGACTCGCCAGCCGGCACCATGCCCGCGGCCAGCGGCACGAGCAGGGTCGCGGTCGCCGTGTTGCTGGTTGCCTCGGACAGGACGATCGCGACCGCGGTCACCAGCGCGACGATCGCCCACTGCGAGCGGGCCCCGGTCAGCTCGGCGAGCTCGCGCCCCCACGACGCGGTCAGGCCGGTCTCGCGCGCGAGGTCACCGAGCAGGATGCCGCCGCCGAAGAGCAGGATCACGCCCCAGTCGATCCGGGTCGCCTCCGCCCAGGTCAACGCGGGCCGCGAGGCCTGCGCGGTGCCGCCGGGCAACACGAACAGGAGCCCGCCGGCGAAGATCGCGACGGTCTCCTCGCTGAGGTGCGCGCGCGTCCACCGGGCGGTCGCGCCGCCCGGGGTGATCAGGTCGGTCAAGCTCGGCGTCAGCCACCCGATCACCGCGACGGCGAGCGCCACCACCACCGCGATCTCGCCGCGCGACCACGGCCGCCCCGCGGTCGTCGGCCGCACGGTGGTGCCGACCCCGCGACCGAACAGCGCGAGCAGCACCGCCCACATCACCACGAGCATGACCAGCCCGATCGGCAGGCCGACCGCGGCCCAGGTCGCGAAGTCGACCGGCTCGCCGCGCGCGGTGAGCTCGCGCAGGCCGATCAAGTTGGGCGGGGTGCCGACCGGGGTGGCCAGGCCGCCCATCGACGCACCCCACGCGATCGCGAGCACCATCGCGGCCTGGTAGCGCGCCGGGCCGCGGCTGCCAGCGGCCAGCGCGATCGGCAGGATGATCGCGGTCGCCGCGGCGTTGGACATCATCGCGGACAGCGCGAAGGTGGTGGCCGACAGCGCGCACAGGAGCGTGCCCGGACCGCGGGCGAGCCGCGCGGTGGCGCGGGCCGCGCGCTCGCCGAAGCCGTGGACCTTCATCGCCTCGGCGATGAAGAACGAGCCGACGAACATGAACAGGAGCGGCGAGCCGAACGCGCCGAACGCCGTCTTCGGCGACGCGATGCCGGCGACCACCGCGAGCGCCGCCGCCAGCAGCGCGACCACCGCCGGTGGCAGCGCCTCGGTCAGCCACCAGGTCATGGCCAGGCCCATCAGCGCCGCCAGCTTCGGCGCCGGGCCGTCCTGGGTCACGACATAGAGGAGGACCGCGACCGCGGGGCCGAGCCCGAGCCCGACCAGCCGCTTGCCGCGCTCGAACCGGGCACCGGGCAGGCCCTCGGGAAGCTCGTTGTCCACGTCGGTCAGGAGACGTGGGCGCGGAGGAACTCGACCAGGCGGTCCCACCCCAGCGCGGCGGAGATCGGCTCGTAGACCTCGGGGCGCGCCTCGTTCATGAACGCGTGCTCCGCCTGGTAGACGTGCAGGTCCATGGGCTGGCCGCGCGCGGCGAGCGTGCGCTGGATCTCCTCGGCCAGCGCCGGCTTGGCCCAGCCGTCGTTGGCGGCGAAGTGGGCCTCGATCGGCACGTCGACCTGGCTCCAGTCGGCGTGCGGCGGCAGGCCGTAGAACGGCACCGAGGCCGCCAGCCCGCGCAGCGCGCAGGCGGCGGCGAACGCGTACGCGCCGCCCATGCAGAAGCCGGTGATGCCGACCTTGCCGTTCCCGCGCTCGTGGCCCTTGAGGAAGTCGAGCGCGCCGCCGAGATCGGCCAGCGCGCGGGCGCCGTCGAGCCCGTTCATGAGCTTCTGCGCCGCCGGGGTGTCCTTCAGATCGGCGACCTCGCCGCGGAAGAGGTCGGGCGCGAGCACGAGGAAGCCTTCGCCGGCGAGCCGATCGACCATCTGCTCGATCTGCGGCGTGAGCCCCCACCACTCGTGGACGAGGATCACGGCGCCGGCCGTGGCTGAAGCGGGTACGGCCAGGGCGCCGCTGATGCGGTCGCCGTTCCTCGATGTGAAGGTCACTCGCTCGGACATGGAATCCTCCTCCGACAGGCTCAGGATGGGCCGCAGGTGTGGGCGGCCCGTGTTTATACTGCGCGGCCATGAGCGGTACCAAGGGCGCGCGCAGTCGACGATTCGAAGGTGGTCTCGATGCGGTCGCGCAGCGGATGAATGCGTCGGTCGATTTCGACCGGCGCCTCCTCGACGTCGACGTCGCCGGCTCGCGCGCCCACGCCCGGATGCTCGCGCGCCAGGGCGTGATCTCGGCCGACGACGCGGCGGCGATCGACGCCGGCCTGGTCGCGGTGCACGGCGAGCTCGCCAGCGGCGCGCTCGCGTGGGATCCCGCGCTCGAAGACGTCCACATGAACGTCGAGGCGCGGCTGATCGAGCGGGTCGGCGACGCCGGTCGCCGCCTGCACACCGGGCGCAGCCGCAACGATCAGGTCGCGACCGATCTGCGGCTGTGGGCGATCGCGGCGGCGCGCACGCTGCATGCGCGCCTCGGCGAGCTGCGCGCGGTGCTGGTGCGCAAGGCGGCCGAGCACGTCGACACCCTGATGCCGGGGTACACGCACCTGCAGCGGGCCCAGCCGGTGCGCGCGGCCCATCACTTCCTCGCCTACCACGAGATGTTCGAGCGCGATCAGGGCCGGGTCGAGGACGCGATCGCGCGCGCCGATCTGTCGCCGCTCGGCTCGGGCGCGCTGGCCGGCACCACCTTCCCGCTCGATCGCGCCGGCGTCGCCGACGATCTCGGGTTCGCGGGCATCACCCGCAACAGCCTCGACGCGGTCGGCGATCGCGACTTCGCGATCGAGCTGGTCGCGGCCTGTGCGCTGGCGCAGGTGCACCTGTCGCGGCTCGCCGAGGAGCTGGTGCTCTGGTGCTCGCAGGAGTTCGGCTTCGCGCGGCTGTCCGACCGCTGGTGCTCCGGCAGCTCGCTGATGCCGCAGAAGAAGAACCCCGATCTCGCCGAGCTGGTGCGCGGCAAGTCGGGGCGGGTCACCGGCGCGTGGATCACCTTGATGATGGTGGTGAAGGGCCTGCCCCTCGCCTACAACAAGGACCTGCAGGAGACCCAGGAGCCGCTGTACGACGCGGTCGAGACGGTCACCGCGTCGGTCGAGGTGATGGCCGGCATGGTCGCCGACCTCGCGCTCGATCGCGATCGCCTCCTTCGCGCCGTCGGCGAGGGCCACCTGGGCGCGACCGAGCTGGCCGATTACCTGGTCGGCAAGGGCCTCGCGTTCCGCGACGCCCACGATGTCGCGGGCCACCTGGTGCGGGTCGCGATCGAGCGCGGCATCGAACTGCCGGCGCTGACCCTGGCCGAGCTGCAGACCGCCGACCGCCGCTTCGAGGCCGACGTGTACGAGTGGCTCGACCCGGCGCGCGCGGTCGATCGCCGCGATCTGATCGGGGCGCCGGCCCGGCCGCGCATCGTCGCCGAGATCGCGCGGCTCGAACGCGAGCTCGGGCTGACCGCGCACGAACCGGGTGGTTCCGGCGGATCTGATGCTTCCGGTGCCCCGGGTGCTGCCGGCGCCACCGCAACCTCCGTCACCGCAGGATGAAGTCGCCCATGACCGGACCTGTCTCTCCCGCCGCCGCCTTCGAGTACCGCGGCGACCAGCTGTGTTGCGAGGACGTGCCGCTGGCCGCGATCGCCGACGCGGTCGGCACGCCGGTGTACGTCTACAGCCGGGGCTCGATCGAGGCGGCCTACCGCGCCTACGACGCGGCGCTCGACGGCCTCGACCACCTCATCTGTTACAGCGTGAAGGCCAACTCGTCGCTGGGGATCCTCGGCCTGCTGGCCAAGCTCGGCGCCGGCGCCGACATCGTCTCCGGCGGCGAGCTGTACCGGTGGATGAAGGCTGGCGGCGATCCCGGCAAGGTCGTGTTCTCGGGCGTCGGCAAGACCGAGGCCGAGATGCGGCGCGCGCTCGAGGTCGGCATCCTGGCGTTCAACGTCGAGTCGACCGAGGAGCTCGAGGTGCTCGACCGGGTCGCGCGCGCCGCCGGCGTCCGCGCCACCGTTGCCCTGCGGGTCAACCCCGACGTCGACGCCCAGACCCATCCGTACATCTCGACCGGGCTCAAGCAGAACAAGTTCGGCATCGACGGCGCCGCCGCGCGCGACGCGTTCCGCCGGGCCGCGAGCCTGCCCGGGCTGATCGTGCGCGGCATCGACTGCCACATCGGCAGCCAGCTCACCAAGACCTCGCCGTTCGCCGACGCGATCACCCGCCTGTGCGAGCTGATCCTCGAGCTGGCCGGCGAGGGCATCGTGATCCGCGATCTCGACATCGGCGGTGGGCTCGGCATCGACTACGGCAAGAGCGGCGACGCGCCGCCGCCGTCGCACGGCGAGTACGGCGCGGCGGTGAAGGCCGCGCTGGCGATGCTCGGCAGCCATCCGATCCGGCTGCTGGTCGAGCCGGGCCGCTCGATCGTCGGCCCGGCCGGCACCCTGGTCACCCGGGTGCTGTTCCGCAAGGAGAACGAGGTCAAGCACTTCACGATCGTCGACGCCGCGATGAACGACCTGATCCGGCCGTCCTTCTACGGCAGCCACCATCCGATGCGGCCAGTGCTGGCCGGCGAGCGGCCGCTGGCGCCGACCGACGTGGTCGGCCCCATCTGCGAGACCGGCGACTTCCTGGCCCGCGATCGCGCGTTGCCGCGGATGGAGCCGGGCGAGCTGCTGGCGATCGGCGCCGCCGGCGCCTACGGGTTCACGATGTCGTCGAACTACAACACGCGGCCGCGGGCGGCCGAGGTGCTGGTCACCGGCGACCGCTGGTCGGTGATCCGCGAGCGGGAGACGCTCGAGCACCTCACCGCCGGCGAGCGCGTCGCCGAGTAGCGCCGCATGGCGGCGCGCGAGCGGCTCGACAAGGTGCTGGTCGATCGCGGCCTGGTGCCGACGCGGGCGCGCGCGCAGAGCCTGATCCTGGCCGGCAAGGTCACGGTCGCCGGCCAGGTCGTGACCAAGGCGGGCGCGCCGATCGGCGAGGACACCGAGGTCGCGCTGCGCGAGGCCGACCACCCGTACGTGTCGCGCGGCGCGCTCAAGCTGGTGAAGGGGCTCGATACGTTCGGGATCGATCCAACCGGGCGGGTCGGGCTCGACATCGGCGCGTCGACCGGCGGCTTCACCGACCTGCTCCTGCGCCGCGGGGCGCGCCGCGTCTACGCGATCGACGTCGGCTATGGCCAGCTGGCCTGGTCGCTGCGCCAGGACCCGCGGGTGGTCGTGCTCGAGCGCCAGAACGTGCGCACGATCGATCCCGCGCTGGTGCCCGAGGCCGCCGACCTCGCGGTGATCGACGTCTCGTTCATCTCGCTGACGCTGGTGCTGCCCGGGGTGGTCGCGCTGCTGCGGCCGCCGCCCGGCAAGCCGATCGTGTGCCTGGTGAAGCCGCAGTTCGAGGTCGGCCGCGAGCGGGTGGGCAAGGGCGGGGTGGTCCGCGACGAGGCCGCTCGTCAGGACGCGGTCGACAAGATCCGCACCTGGGCCGCGGCGCGCGGGTTCGGCGTGGGCGACGTGGCCGAATCGCCGATCCGCGGTCCGGCCGGGAACGTCGAGTACCTGCTGCTGCTGCGGTCGCCGGCGGCGGCTCCGGTGGACGTGCCGCCCGACGGCGCGCCGGATGCGCCCGGCCTCGCGGATGGGGCCGATGCCCTCGACGACGACTGACGCGTCGGCCGCGGGCTGACGCCAACGACGCCGCCGGACGCGCGGCTGGCCGCGAACCGACCCCGCTGCGGCCGGCCCCGGGTGGGCCGCAGCGATCAGATCGTGGCGGTACCGCCGTCCCAGCGCAGCTCGAGCCGCGGCCCGTCGCCGAGGCGCAGCTCGATGCCCAGCGCCGCCGAGCGCAGTACGCCCGCCTCGGGCTCGACCTGTCGCAGCGACGTGCCCCACAGGACGTGCAGCTCGAGCGCACGCGTCCTCGGGTCGATCAGCCAGACCTCGCGCACGCCCATGCGCGCGTACCAGGGCAGCTTGTCGCGGCTCTCGTCGTTCGGCGACAGGATCTCGATCACGACCTGAGCCTTGCCCTCGATGCCGCGCGCCGAGACCTGCTCGGGGACGACGATCGTCAGGTCCGGCACTCGGTGGTCATCGGCGCGTCCGAACATGCTGGTCTCGTAGAAGATCTCCAGGCCGCGCGCGCGGACCAGCGGTGCCAGGGCCAGGAGCAGGTCCCGGCCGAACCCCATGTGCAACGTCCCCGGCTGCGGCACCATGTGCAGAACGCCCTCCCACATCTCGTCACGCACATCGATCCCGAGCCGGCGACGCTCGGCGAGCATCGTGGCAGGGACGTCCAGCAGGAGGCCGCGCATGACGGCAGCATACCGCTGCACGTGCGGGGCCGGACAGCGCCGTCGTGAGGCCGGTCCGCGTCACGCGCGCAAGATGGCGGAAGCACGCGTCGATCAGGTGTCACCCACCCGCGCGCGGGGTGTCACCCACCCGCGCGGCGGGTGTCACCCACCCGCGCGTGCATCCGGCTGGACGGGAACGGGACAGGCTGTCCGGAAGCCGGACAGTCCTACGGCCACGCGGCCCGGCCCGCGCCGGTCGCGTTCGGTGTGGCGAGCCGGCCGCGCCGAGGTTGCATCCGCCGGCTGCCCGGTCAGCGCAGACCACTCCCCGGGCCCCGCAGCGCCTCGCACATCCTCGGCGGTCCCCCCGCGCGCCCATCGACCGACGAAAAGTGCTCTGCGACGGTTGGGCGCGGTGGTAGCTTTTCACCATGGGGGTGACGCTGGCATCGCTGGAACGCGGGGACCTCCAGGCCGCGTCCGAGGTGCTGGCCGCCGCATGCCCCCACGACCGCGCCGCCGAGGTCGCCGCCGAGAAGCTGTTCGGGGCTTGTCCGCACCGGGAGCCGAGGTCGTTCGGGGCGCGGAAGAGCGGCATCTTTGTCGGCGTCGCGGCGATGTGCTGCGACCGGGTGCGGGTGCTCGCGGTGCATCCGGCCGCCCGGCGCGAGGGCATCGGCACCCTGCTGCTGCGCGCCTGCGAGGCGGAGGTGTTCGCCAGCGCGGCCCGGCGGGTCCGGATGCTCGACGAACCCGGCAACTACCTCGCCCCCGGCATCGACGTGGCGAACACCGAGACCATCGCCTGGCTCGAGCGTCGCGGCTACGTCTGCCGCGACGAGCGTTCCAACCTGATGGTCGACGTCCGGACCAACCCGCGGGTCAGCGCGGCGCGCGCCGAGGAGCTGGCGGGGTGCGCCGAGGCGCAGGGCTACCAGATCCGGCGGGCGCGCCGGGACGAGACCGACGCGCTGTCGGCCGCGGTCTCGATCGGCTTCGGTGGGGCGTGGCCGTTCGAGATCGAACGGGCGATTGCCCACGATCCGGCAGGTTTGCACATCGCCCTTCACCACGACCGGCTCGCCGCCTTTGCCGCCCACGACGGGAACAACCAGGGGCTCGGCTGGTTCGGCCCGGCCGGGACCTGGCCCGAGCACCGCGGCCTCGGCCTCGGCGAGGCGCTCCTCCTGGCCTGCCTGGTCGACATCGCCGCGACCCACGCCACGGCGGAGATCGCCTGGATCGGGCCCCGCGAGTTCTACGAGCGCGCGGTCGGCACGACCGTCGAGCGGCGGTTCGCGGTGCTGACGAAGGACAATCCGCAGCGCCGCCCTACGATCCCGCCGATGATGTAGGCAAGATGGACGGACGCTTCCGCTCGGCGTGGGCCGCACCGCACGGCACGCGAGCTGCAGATGAATCGCCCATGCGTGCCGTAGTACTGGCCGTCCTGTTGCTCGCTGCGGCCTCGGCCGCGGCCGAGCCAGGACCGCCCGCGGCCGAGCCAGGACCGCCTGCGGCCGAGTCGGTCCCGCCGGTCGACCCGCCGCCCACGGCCGAGCCGGCGCCGCCGACGTACGAACCCGCCAGCGCCGAGGCCGGACCGCCGGTCTACGGACCCGGCGCGGTCGAGCCAGGTCCACCGCGCTACGGGCCGCCGCCGGCCGACCCCGCCCGCGGCCGGCCATCGATCGACTCCCCGCAGCTGTCGCTCGCGCTCGGCGCGTCGGCCTTCGCCGACGGCACGCTGCACGGCACCCCGATCGGCGTCGCGGTCGGCGCGCGGATCCCGGGCCGACCGCTGTGGGTGCAGGTCACCGGCGCCTACGGGCCGACCCGCCTGGCGAGCGGCGCCGAGGGCAGCGGCGGCGAGCTCCGCGCCGGGCCAAGGGTCATCCGCTGCGGCTTGCGCGGCTACGTGTGTGGCGGCGCCGGCGCCGAGATCGGCTGGGCGTTCGAGCGTCACGACGGTCGCAGCCGTCATGCCGTGGTCGTCGACACGCGCGTCCACCTGCTGATCGGGTTCGACCGCGCCGCGCGGCTCGGCCTCGACCTCGACCTCGGCGTGCGCGGGCGGGTGCCGGTGTCGACCGAGCACCCCGACGACGCCGCCGACGATCCGCGCGCCGATCCCGACGTGGTCGGCGCGACCCCGGGCGTGGTCGCCGGTGCCGCGCTGTTCGTGCGGTACTGACGGCCGCGTTCGCGATGTGGCATGGTCGCGTGGTGACCCGCGCGATGTTGCTCTGCGCTGGCTACGGCTCGCGCCTCGGGACCCTGTCCGACGCGCGGCCCAAGCCGATGCTCCCGGTGTGCGACGTGCCGATCGTGCGCTACGGGATCGCCCAGCTGGTCGCGCACGGTATCCGCGACATCGTCATCAATCTCCATCATCGGGGCGACACGATCGAGGCCGACCTCGGCGATGGCGCCGCGCTCGGCGCGCGCATCCAGTACAGCCACGAGGACACGATCCTCGGCACCGGCGGCGGCCTCAAGCACGCGCTCACGCTGCTCGATCCGTCGGGGACCGATCAGCCGTTCGTGTCGATGAACGGCAAGCTCATCTTCGA
Source organism: Kofleriaceae bacterium (assembly GCA_046597055.1). Taxonomy (GTDB): domain Bacteria; phylum Myxococcota_A; class Polyangia; order Haliangiales; family Haliangiaceae; genus UBA2376. Next base: position 40,443 of record JBKJLC010000284.1, read on the forward strand.
CGTCGACCTGACCGCGCTGCTGGCCGCGCACCGGGACGACCCGAGCGTGCTCGGCACGCTGGTGGTCCAGCCGGTGGCCGACGCCGCGCTGTGGGGCGCGGTCGACGTCCATCGCGACGATGGCCGGCTGCGCGTCCACGACATCCTCGGCGCCGGCGGCCACATGTTCTGCGGCGTGCACGTGACCCGGCCGTCGGTGGTGGCGCGCCTGCCGCCCGGCGAGGCGTGCATGGTGCGCCAGGGCTACCTGCCGTGGCTGACCGCGGGCGAGCCCGTCGCCGCCTTCGAGCACACCGGCGGCTACTTCGCCGAGCACTCGACCCCGGCGCGCTACCTCGCCAGCAACTGGGCCCTGCTCGACGGCACCCCGCTGCGCCATCCGCCGGGGCCGCTGCACGGGGTCGATCCCGACGCGACGGTCGCCGCCGGCGCCACCATCCGTCCGCCGGTCCGGATCGGCCCGGGGGCCCAGATCGGCGCCGGGGCGGTGGTCGGTCCCTACGCCGTCATCGGGCGAGGTGCGGTCGTGGCCGCCGGCGCCCGGGTGGCGCGCAGCGTCATCTGGCCCGGCGCGGTGGTGACCGGCGCGATCGACGACGCGATCGTCACGCCGACCGGCGTCGTCGCGGTCCAGCCCGACTGATCGAAAGAATCACCGCCCCCGAGGGAAGGTCGGCGCCCGACCCTGCCAGATCGATCCGCTTGCACCCCGCCCGGCCCTGCGCGAGTCTTGCCCACATGCCGCTCTTCGACTGGGAGTGTAAAGCCTGCGCCCACTGCTTCGAGGCGATGGCCAGCGGGGATCAGAAGCCGCTGTGCCCCGCGTGCGAGGCCGCGGACGTGGAGAAGATCATGAGCGTCGGCTCGGTGAACCTGCACCTGGGCGGCCGCAACATCCCGCGGGTGGTCGAGGCCAAGCCGCGGGTCCCGAAGATCTACGGGGGCGGCGGCATCAAGGGCGGCTGAGCCGCCCGACCCGCCCGATCAGCGGCAGCCCAGCGACGGTAGCTGCGCGGCTTCCTGGATGCACAGCGCGATGATCTTCCGGGCCTCGCGCTGGGCGCGGACGATCGAGTCGCGGGTCGACGTCGGATCATCGTCGACGCCGAGCGTGAGCGCGAGCGCCTCGGGCTTGGCGTGCTTCAGCTCGCACTGCTCGGCGAGCGCGGGCTTCTGCTTGGCGCACGCGCACAGCCGCTCGACGTAGGTCGTGCAGGCGTCGGCGCCGCGCTGCCGCTCGGGCAGCGTCATCGGCGCCGGGCGATCGCTGACCGGTCCCGGCTCGACCCTGGGCGCAGCCTTGCCCTTGCAGCCCAGGCTCGCGACCACCAGCGCGCCCAGCAGGAGGCGGCTCATCCGTACTCCACCCGGGCCAGGACGACGGAGATGTTGTCGACGCCGCCGGCCTCGTTGGCGGTGTCGATCAGCTTCTCGACCGCGAGATCGAGGTCGCGCTCGGTCGAGACGATCACCGCGATCTGGTCGTTGGTCACCATGCCGGACAGCCCGTCGGAGCACAGGATGTAGCAGTCGCCGAGCCGCGGCTTCTCGGTGTGGATGTCGACCGCGACCATCTCCTTCATGCCGAGCGCGCGCACGACCACGTTCTTGTGCGGCCAGTTCTCCGCCTCCTCGGCGGTCATCCGCTTCATCTTGATGTAGTCGTTGATGAGCGAGTGGTCCTCGGTGAGCTGGACCAGCTCGCCGTCGCGCAGGCGGTAGCAGCGGCTGTCGCCGACGTGGCCGATGATCACGCGATCGTCGAGGAAGTAGAGCCCGACGATGGTCGTGCCCATGCGCGACCCGCCGTCCTGCTGGGTGCGCTCCCAGATCTCGAGGTTGGCGAGCATGACCGCCTGCACCATGCGGTTGACCTCGGCCCGCTCCTCGGTGTCGACCTTGTACGGCCAGGTCAGCGTCTGCTGCTCCGCGGTCGCCTGGAAGTACTCGCTGACGGTGTCGACCGCCAGCCGACTGGCCACGTCGCCGGAGGCATGGCCGCCCATGCCGTCGGCGATGATCGCGAGGCGCATGCTGGTTGGCAGCGCGATCGAGTCCTCGTTGTGCTCGCGCTTGCGCCCGATGTTGGTCGCGCCCGAGAACCGGACCCTGTTGTCGTCGAGAGGAAAAGACGAGCTCACCGCGCAGGAGTCTATCACCCACCTTGCGGGCCCGCAGGGTCACGGCCGGCCCTGACCGTGGAGGTTGACTCCCCCCGGGCGGCCCCTCATCCTCAGGAGGTCATGGAGGACACCGCTCCCGCCCTGGGCATCTGGTGGTCGTACGCCGAGGCGAACGCGACCGTGCTCGGCGTGGTGGTCGCGCTGATCGCGGCCGCGGCGCTGCTCTTCGTCGGGAGGCGCGCGATCGGTCAGCGCCGGTCTCGCCGTCGGAACTAGATGGCGGTGGTCGCGCGCGGATCGCTCGCCGACCGTTCGGCGCCGCGGCTGGTCGCCGCGCTGGCCACGCGCGCGTTCACCGGCGAGCTCGTGATCGAGGCCAGCGGGCGCGCCTATCGACTTGCGTGGGCCTACGGCGCGCTGGTCGGGGCCCAGAGCCCGCACCCGGCCGACAGCGCGGCCAAGGTCGCGCTCACGCTCGGCGTGCTCAGCTCGACCCAGGCCGGCGAGGTCGCCCGCATCATCGCGGCCACCCCCGGGGTCGACGAGATGGAGGTGGTTGCGCAGACCGCGCGGCTGTCGACCGAGCTGATCGGCCGGCTCGCGCGCCGGCTGGCCGGGGCCCGCGCCGCCCGCGCGATGTCGGTCGAGACCGGCAGCTTCGTCATCGACGACGAGCAGCCGTACTGGGGCAACGTCACGCCGGTCGATGCCCGCTGGGTGCTCTACAGTGGCCTGCGCCAGCACTTCACGTTCGAGCGGGCCGCGCGCGAGCTGGCGGGCCTCGCCAGCGCGGTCCGGCTGCGCGAGGGCGTCGACCTCGATGGGTTCGGGTTCGACGAACCCGAGGCGCCGGTGCTCGCGCGGCTGCGCGCGGGCGAGCTGGCGCTGGCGCCGCTGCCGCCCGGGCTCGACCCGCAGGTCGCGCAGGCGGTGGTGCTCGCGCTCCTGCTCGGCGGCGAGGTCGAGGTCGCCCGGGCGCCGGTGCCGGTGGCGGCCTCGGTGACCCCGGTCGCGCCCCCGACGCGCGTCGAGCGCGCCGAGCCGTCAGGCTCGCCGCCGGCATCGCCGGGGCCGGGCACGACCCAGCCCATGGGCTTCCCCACCCGCGCGACGCCGGCGCACGGGCTCGCGGCGCCCGCGGTGCCGGCCCGGGCCGCCTCGCCGTCGCCCGCGGCGGCGAGCGCGCAGCCCGACAAGATCCGCGCGCTCATCGCGGAGCGCCTGGCCGTGCTCGATGGCACCGGCGATCACTTCGCGCTGCTCGGGGTCGCGCCCGAGGCTGGCCCCGACGAGATCCGCACGCGCTACTTCGCGCTCGCCCGCCACCTGCATCCGGATCGGCTCAAGGCCGCCGGCGTCGAGGACGAGACCAAGGAAGCGCAGCGCCTGTTCGCCCGCATGAACGAGGCGTTCACCGTGCTGACCGATCCCGACAAGCGCGCGAAGTACCAGCAGGTGATGCGCGCCGGCGGTGAGGCCGCGGTGCGGGCGCGCGAGGCGGCGACCGAGGCCGCGGTCCGGCGCGCGCTCGATGCCGAGGAGCGGTTTCGCCTCGGCGAGATGGCGCTGCGCCGCCAGCAGCTCGAGCTCGCGCTGCGCGAGTTCCAAAGGGCGGTCGAGCTCGACCCCGAGGAGGCCGACCACCACGCGATGCTCGGCTGGACGACCTACGTGGCCGCGGCCAACAAGGCGAGCGCGACGCCGGTCGCGCGCGGTCACCTGCAGCGCGCGCTCGAGAAGAACCCGAAGAGCGTGACCGCCTACCTGGCGCTCGGCCGGCTGGCGCGGATGGAGGGCCACGACGGCGAGGCGCTCAAGCACTTCCAGCAGGCAGTGAAGCTCGAGCCCGGCAACCAGGAGGCGACCGTCGAGCTGCGCGGGATCGAGTCGCGCGGCAAGGCAGGGGACGCGGGCGAGAAGAAGGGCGGCTTCTTCGGCAAGTCGTCCAAGAAGCCGTAGCCGGTCAGGCGTCGTCGTCGTCGGTGAGCGCGGCCGGCCCGGCCTCGCCGAACCACCCTGCCAGCGCCGACGCGAGCGCCTCGGCGACCGCGGCCGAGCCGATCGTGATCGCCGCGTGCTTGCGCCAGCGGTCGTGCTGGCGGCGGAAGCGCACCACCGCGGCCCGGGCCGGCCGCCAGGTCTCGGTCCGGGGATCGAGCTCCTGGTAGAGGTAGATCGCGGTCGCCCACCCGCGATGCTCGACCACGCGGCGGTCGAGCTGGCGGCGGACCAGCTGCCCGTCTTGTTCGACGTCGTAGGACAGGTCGTCGAGGTCGTCGATCTCCATCACGGCTCCATCACGGCCATCGGCGCGGGCGCGGCGTTCTGGCCGGCTCAGCCCAGGATGGGGCGGAGCGCCGCCGCGCTGCCGTCGTCGAACACCACGTCGGTGACCGGATCGTCGGGGCCGTCGCCGCGCCGGACCTCGACCACCCGCGCGCCGAGCTCGACCGCCTGGGCCCCGCGCGCCACGCGCAGCCGCAGGCGCTCGCCGAGCTCGAGGAGCAGCGGGCCGCGCAGGCGTGCGCCGGTCGCGGTGACCTCCAGCGCGTCGAACATCGCGTAGGGCGCGCGGCCGGCCACGACCACCGCGACGGTGACCGCGTCGGTCGCCGGCGTGGGCTCGGGACGCGCCATCCCCAGGAGCTATCACGCGCGCGCGGGTGGCGACAACCGGGTCGGGCCGCCCGATAACCGGAGCCCTCAGCACTTCCGGCACGGGGGGAGTGGGGGTACCCTCTGCCGGTGTCGATTCTGAAACCGGTCGAGAAGCAGCGCGTCGCCGAGGAAATCGTCGAGCAGCTCCGCTCCCTCATCTTGACCGGCCAGTACCCGCCCGGCTCCAAGCTCCCGCCCGAGCGCGACCTGTCGAAGCGCCTCGGCGTGAACCGCGCGTCGCTGCGCGAGGCGCTCAAGAAGCTGGAGCACCTGGGCCTGGTCCGGATCCGCCAGGGCGATGGCACCCGCGTCACCAACTTCATGGAGACCGGCGGCATCGAGCTGGTCCAGCACCTGCTGCCGCTGGCCGGGCGCAACCACCCCGAGCTCATCCGCGACATGCTCGAGCTCCGACGCATCTTCGGCCGCGAGATCGCGCGGTTGGCTGCGTTCCGGGCCGCGCCCGACGCGGTGGCCCGGCTGGTCGCGCTCGCCGACAAGGCCGATGCCTCGTCCAGCCCGACCGACGTCTTCGAGATCGACTTCGAGTTCTACGTCGCGCTCACCCAGATCGCCGGCAACCAGGTGATGGGGCTCCTCATCAACACGGTGCGCGAGGGCGTGCGATCGTACATGCCGCTCCTGTCGAACCTGACCGCCTCGTCGGAGTCGGTCCGCGCCCATCACCGCGCGCTGATCGACGCGATCTCGGCCAAGGATCCCGAGCGGGCCGGCAAGGTCGCCGACGATCACCTGCGGGCCGGCGCCGAGCTGGCCGGTCGAATGGGCGGTCGGGTCGAGCTGCAACCACAGCCCATGCCCGCGGCCTGACCAGGCCGGGGCGGGGAGCGACCGATCATGATCCTGACCCGCGACGAGGTGGCCGAGATCGCGCAGCTGGCGCGGCTCGCGCTGGGCGAGGCCGAGCTCGACGCGCTGCGGGGCGAGCTGGCGACGATCCTCGATCACGTCGCCGCGCTCGCCGAGGTCGACACCACCGGGATCGAGCCGATGACCCACGCCGTCCCGATCGCGCTGCGGCTCCGCGAGGATCGGGTCGAGGCATCGCTGCCGGTCGAGGTCGCGGTCGCCGATGCGCCGATGGTGCGTGACGGCTCGTTCGAGGTGCCCGCGATCATCAAGTCGTAGCCGGGGTGGGCGAGAGACGACCAGAGCGGCCGAGGCCGTCCACGAGGAACTAGATGAGCGACGAGCTGGTGTTCGCGAGTGTGGCGGCGATCGCGCGATGGGTGAAGGCGCGTGAGGTGAGCGCGCGGCAGATCACCGATCTGTTCCTCGAGCGCATCGCCGGGCGCGACGGCGCCCTGGGCGCTTACCTGGCGGTCGACGCCGACGGCGCCCGCGCGCGCGCCGACGCGATCGACCAGGCGATCGGCCGGGGCGACGACGTCGGGCCGCTCGGCGGCGTGCCGATCGCGATCAAGGACGTGATCGTCACCGAGGGCCTGGTCACGACCGCGGCCTCGAAGATGCTCGAGGGCTGGGTGCCGCCGTACGACGCGACCGCGGTCAGCAGGCTGCGCGCGGCCGGCGCGGTGATCCTCGGCAAGCTCAACTGCGACGAGTTCGCGATGGGCAGCTCCAACGAGCGGTCCGGCTACAAGCCGTGCGTCAACCCGTGGGACCCGACCCGGGTTCCGGGCGGCAGCTCGGGTGGCAGCGCCGCGGCGGTCTCGGCCGGGCTCGCCAGCGCCACGCTCGGCACCGACACCGGCGGCTCGATCCGGCAGCCGGCCGCGCTGTGCGGCGTGGTCGGGCTCAAGCCGACCTACGGGCGGGTGTCGCGCTGGGGCGCGATCGCGTTCGCCTCGTCACTCGATCAGATCGGCCCGCTGACCCGGACCGTCGAGGACGCTGCGCTCCTGCTCGAGGTGATCGCCGGGCTCGACCCGCGCGACGCGACCTCGATCGACCTGCCGGCGCCCGCGCTGCGCGCGGCGCTCGGGCAGGGGGTCGCCGGGCTGAAGGTCGGGCTGCCCAGGGAGTACTTCGAGGGCGCGATCGACCCGCAGATCACGGCCGCGGTGCGCGCGGCCGCCGACGCGCTGGTCGCCGCTGGCGCCGAGCTGCGCGAGGTGTCGCTGCCGCACACCAGGTACGCGCTGCCGACCTACTACCTGGTCGCGCCGGCCGAGGCCTCGTCCAACCTCGCGCGCTACGACGGCGTCCGCTACGGCCACCAGGCCAAGGCGCCCCGCGATCTCGCCGATCTCTACGCACGCAGCCGGGCTGACGGGTTCGGCCCCGAGGTCAAGCGGCGCATCATGATCGGCAGCTACGCGCTGCGCGCTGGCTACTACGACGCGTACTACAAGAAGGCGCAGCAGGTGCGCGCGCTGATCAAGCGCGACTTCGACCGCGTCTTCGAGGAGGTCGACGTGCTGCTCACGCCCACCACGCCGACCGCGGCGTTCGCGGTCGGCGAGAAGGCCACGCCGCTCGACATGTACCTCGGCGACGTCTTCACGCTGGCCTGCAACCTGGCCGGCATCCCGGGCCTCGCGGTGCCGTGTGGCCAGACCGACGGCGGCCTGCCGATCGGCGCCCAGCTGCTGGGCCGCGCGCTCGACGAGGCGACCCTGTGCCGCGCCGGCAAGGTGATCGAGGACGCGCTCGGCGGCACCCGCCGGCCGCCCGGGTTCACCGGAGGTGCGTCGTGACCGATCTGGCCACGCTGCTCGAGCAGTGGGAGCCGGTGATCGGCCTCGAGGTCCACGTCCAGCTGGCGACCGTGTCCAAGGCGTTCTCGCCGTCGGCGATCGAGTTCGGCGCGCCGCCCAACTCGCTGACCGACCCGACCGTGCTGGCGCTGCCGGGCGCGCTGCCGAGCTTCAACCGGCGCGCGCTCGAGCTGGCGCTGCGACTCGGGGTCGCGACCGGCTCCAAGATTCGCGCGCGGTGCCGGTTCGCCCGCAAGCACTACTTCTATCCCGACCTGCCCAAGGGCTATCAGATCTCGCAGTACGACGAGCCGCTGTGCGAGGACGGCAACGTCGACCTGTGGCTGGCCGGCGAGCGCAAGAAGATCCGGCTGCAGCGCATCCACCTCGAGGAGGACGCCGGCAAGAACACCCACCAGGGTGCGACCTCGCTGGTCGATCTCAACCGGGCCGGCGTGCCGCTGTGCGAGGTGGTCACCCACCCCGACCTGCGCTCGGCCGACGAGGCCACCGCCTACATGCGCGCGCTGCACCGGCTGGTTCGCTACCTCGGTGTGTCCGAGGGCGACATGGAGAAGGGCCAGCTGCGCTGCGACGCCAACGTCAGCATCCGGCGCCGCGGCGAGGATCGGCTGGGCACCCGCACCGAGCTGAAGAACATCAACTCGTTCCGGTTCGTGCAGAAGGCGATCGAGCACGAGATCGTGCGCCAGATCCGGATCGTCGAGGGCGGCGGCGCGGTCGAGCGCGAGACCCGGCTGTGGGATGCCAACGCCGGCGTGTCGCAGTCGATGCGGTCGAAGGAGGAGGTCTCGGACTATCGCTACTTCCCCGATCCCGACCTGCCGCCGATCGCGATCGACGGCGCGATGATGAAGGCGGTGATCACGACCATGCCCGAGCTGCCGGCGGTGCGGCTCGAGCGGTTCGTGCGCGAGTACGGCCTGGCGTTCGACGACGCCCACACGCTGACCGACGAGCGCGAGCTGGCCGACTACCTCGACGCCGCGGTCCGCGCCGAGGGCGACGGCCGCCTGGCCCGGCCGGTCGCCAACTGGATCCTGACCGAGCTGCTCGCGGTGCTGGCGGGCCGGCCGATCGCCGAGGCGCCGGTGGGCCCGGCCGAGCTGGCCGAGCTGGTCGGGCTGATCGTCGACGACGTGATCAGCGGCAAGATCGCGAAGGAGGTCTTCGCGACGATGTGTACGACCAAGGAGCGGGCCAAGGTCATCGTCGAGCGCGACGGCATGCGTCAGATCAGCGACGAGGCCACCCTGCGCCCGCTGGCCGAGAAGGTGATCAACGACAACCCGCGCCAGGTCGGCCAGTACAAGGCCGGCAAGGACGGCATCCTCGGGTTCTTCGTCGGTCAGCTGATGAAGGCGACCAGCGGCAAGGCGAATCCGCGGCTCTCGTCCGAGCTGATCAAGCGTCTGCTGGACGCGATCTGACCGAGCGACCAGACCTCGCACCCGAGCCGTGCCCCCGGCGTCATGGTTCGGCGCTCGCGGGGGCGTCTGCTGGCCGCGCTCTGACCGAGCAACCAGACCTCGCGCGGTGTGGACGCCAGCGGGGTGCGCTGGCGTCAGCGCTTGGGGCGCTTGCCGGGCGGGGCCGGCGGGCTCGGCGCGCTGTCCTTGCTGGTCGGCGACCAGGCCGAGGGCACGTCGCGGTGACTGATGCCGACGCGCAGGCGACGGTGGGACGACCGGAGCAGCATCTTCGCGCGAGCGGGAGGAGAGGCCGACATCCTTTGACGGTAGGGTGCGGAGGTGCGGTCGGCAACTCGCGATTTCGTGCGGTGTGATCTCGACGCGGGTTGCCGCCTGTCCGACTCTCGGACGACACATGTGGGCCCGGACTTCCTGCTATGCTTCGACCCCGCCGCGCTGGGGAGCGGCCACGTGACTCGATGACCGCTCTGTTCCACGTCTTCATCGAACGGCCGCGCTCGACCGCGGTCGGCGCGGGCGCCCAGCTCGCACGCACGATCGCGGCGCGCTACGGGCTGGCCGCGGTCGATCTCGAGGCGCGGATCGCCGCGGGGCGCTTCCGGGTCAAGGGCAACGTCGATCGCGCGACCGCCGACGCGTTCGCCGCCGATCTGATCCAGCTCGGCGCCGAGTGCACCATCCTGTCGGCCGAGGCGCCGGCGGCGGAGGCGGTCAAGGCGACCCCGGTGACGCTGGATCAGCCGCGGGTGGTGCCGCCGAAACCGTCGGCCCCGGTGGCGGCGCCCCGGCCTGCGCCGCCGCCGTCGCGACCGGCGGCGGCCGCGGTGACGGCCGCGCCCGCGTTCCATCCCGGCGACGACGACGACGGCGGCCTCGGCGCGCTGTCGGGCGCGATGACGCTGTCGATGCTCGATGGCGGCGACGACCTCTCCGTCGATCGTTCGGGTGAGCGCTCGACCGGCGCGATGCTGCCGGCCAGCTTCGGCCCGCCGCCCGAGGCCTCGCACGACCTGCGGACCGGCTCCGACCGGGATTCGGCGCCCCCGTCACGAGGCTCGGCCCGCGAGATCCCGCTGGCCGCGAGCTCCGGCCCGAGCGCGCCGGCGGGCCCGGCCTTCGGCGGCGGCCCGGTCGATCCGTTCGCGCCGCCCGACGCCGGCGTCGAGAGCGAGCTGCGGCTCGAAGTCGACACCCCGCGCAAGGCCAAGGGCGGCGCGATGGCGCCAGCGCCGGCGCCGGCGCCGCCACCGGTGTCCGAGCCGGGTCCCGCTAGTCGCCAGGGTGGCGCGCGCGGCACCGCCAACGATCACGGCGCGGCGACCAGCGCGGCTGCCGCGGCGCCCCGGCCGACGCCAAGCCCCGGCCTGGTCGACCTGGCGCGCGACCCGCGGGCGCGCTTCGTCGCTGGCGTGGTCCTGGCCGCGATCATCGGCTTCATCCCGGCGGCGCTGATCGCGTCGGTCCGCGAGCGCTCGGCGTTCGCCGACCTCGACTCCGAGCTCGACCGTCGGCAGAACCAGTTCACCGACCGCGCCGAGTGGGACGCGCTGGATACGCTGCGCGCCTCGTTCGTCGAGCGCAAGCAGGCCGAGCGACAGAGCGTCGCGCTCACGTCGCTGGTGCTGTGGGCTGCGATCAGCGGCGGGTTCGCGTGGTTCTGGTTCCGCAAGCTCGACTGGGACCGCCTGGTCGGGCCCGGCCCCTGAACGCGGGCACCGCGCTCAGGGCTTGCGCGGCCGCGGGATGCGGAGGAGCGCCAGCTTGTGGACCAGGGTCGCGCGCGAGATGCCGAGCTTGCGAGCGGCGTGGGTCTGGTTGCCGGCGCAGGCCTCGAGCGCGGCCACGATGCGCTCGCGCTCGGCGGCCTGAGCGGGCGCCAGATCCGGCGGCGCGGTCGACGGCGCGCTGCGCTCGCGCGGCGGTGGGGACGCGGTCGGCCGGGCGGCGTCGATCAGGACGTGCTCGGCGCCGATCGGGCTGCCGCCGGCGAGCAGCGCGGCACGCTCGACCACGTTCTTGAGCTCGCGCACGTTGCCGGGCCAGCCGTGGCCGGCCAGGCGCGCCAGCGCGGCCGGGGTCAGCGCGTCGCTCCGCCCGGTGGCCTCGGCGGCGAACCGGGCAGCCAGGCTCGCGACCTGGTGCGGACGCTCGCGCAGCGGCGGCACCATGAGGGTGATGCCGGCCAGCCGGTAGAACAGATCGCGGCGAAACTCGCCGGTGGCCGAGGCCTCGACCAGGTCGCGGTGGGTGGCGGCAAGGAACCGCACGTCGATCGGGATCGCGCGCACCGCGCCGACCCGCAGCACCTCGCGGGCTTCGATGGCGCGGAGCAGCTTGGCCTGCAGCGGCGCCGGCATCTCGCCGACCTCGTCGAACAAGATGGTGCCACCGGCCGCGCTCTCGAGCAGGCCGGGCCGGGTGGTGGCGGCGCCGGTGAACGCGCCCTTCTCGTAGCCGAACAGCTCGCTCTCGAGCAGCTGCGGCGACAGCGCGGCGCAGTTGATCGCGATCATCGGGCCCGGGCGGCCCGACAGGCGGTGCAGCGCGCTGGCCAGCACCTCCTTGCCGGAGCCGGTCTCGCCGGTGATGACCACGTTGACCGGGCTGCGCGCGACCGCGCTCACCAGCGGGCTCGGGTTGGTCAGCGCGGGCTCGTCGATCATCACGTGCGAGCCGCCCAGCGCGGTGCGCACGGTCGAGACCGAACGCGGCACGATCACGGCGGCGAACGGGCCGATCGCGAACGGTTCGCCGGGGACGATCTCGACCGGGGTGCCCGCGACCAGCGGCGCGCCGCGGACCTGGGTGCCGTTGCGGCTGCCGAGATCCTCCACCGTCCACCGCTCGGCGAGCAGCAGGCGCGCGTGGCGCCGCGACACCTTCTCGTGGTCGACCGGCGCCTCGCACATGGGATCGCGGCCGATCACGACCTCGCCCTGCTCGGGCAGCACGATCGCGCGCACCTCGGCGGCGTGGCTGATGAGGAGCACCCAGCCGCGGTCGTCGCGGAGGCTGGTCTCACCGTCGGTCACCGTGGTGATCACGGCGGGATTGTATCAGCCGGGGCGGGGCCCGTCGTCAGGCTCAGGCCAGGTCGCGAACGCGCGAACGAAGCGGGCCGGCGCGACCACCCCGTGGTGGAGCAGCATCGCCTCGGCCTCGGCGGCGAGGCGCAGCCCGGCGGCGCCCGGGGTGATCGCGGCCAAGCGATGGCGGGCGACCGCGCCGATCACCGGGAGGTCGCGGCCGGCGAGCCGGATCGCCGCCTCGAGGTGCGCGCGCGCGGCGGGGCGATGCCCCTCGAGTTCCGCGACCGCCGCCTCGCACACGCTGCTCATGCCGCGCAGGTACGACGTGTGGTCGGGGCGGAGCCGGCGCAGGTGGCGCCGCGCGGCGGCGGCGTCGCCACGGCGGATCGCGATCCGCGCCAGCTCGAGCGCGCGCTCGACCTGGACCAGCTGGATGTGCGCGAGCACGCCGTGGCCGATGAAGCGCGGCAGGTCGGCCTCGGCCTCGGCCATGCCGATCGGATCGTCCTGGTACAGCGCCAGCTCGGCGCGGGCGCGCGCGGCGAACCAGTGCTGCAGGTGGATGCCGTCGGCGCGGGCGCTCCAGGTGGCGGCGTCGAGGTCGGCGTGGGCTCGCTCGACGTCGTCGCAGGCCAGCCACACCAGGTTGCCGATCGACCGGAAGCTGGTCGCCGCATAGCGATCGCCGCGGCGCAGGGCGTCGCGCACGTACTCGTCGAGCCGGGTCCGCAGCTCGCCGTACGCGCCGTGCCGGCGCAGCGCGAACAGCACGAACATGCGGACGTGGGCGAGGCTCGAAGCGCGGCGTGCCTGTGAACCGCGGCGCCTGCAGCCTCCCTGCCACCGGCGTCGAGCCGTCCTCCACCGGGTAAAAGCGGGGAGTCGAGCCGTACATCACGAGCAGTATCGCGCGCCGACCCGGTGACACTTCAGGCAGAACACGTGATGTACCTGACGCTCGGGCCGCGAGGGTGACACCCGCGCGTCGGGCCGCGAGGGTGACACCCGCGCGTCGAATGTGTCGGCCCGGTAGACGCGGCACGGCAGGGAAGTCCCCGGGGCACGCGTCGCCCGGGTGGCTGACACCTGTCGTGTCCGGACACCTGTCGTGTCCGGATCTCGGACACGGGGGGGCGTGCGGGTGGCAGACCCGGGTGGCTGACACCCGCGGTGTCCGGATCCCGGACACGGTGACGCAGGGTGGCTGACACCCGCGGTGTCGACCCGGGTGGCTGACACCCGCGGTGTCCGGATCCCGGACACGGTGACGCGGGGTGGCTGACACCCGCGGTGTCCGGATCCCGGACACGGTGACGCGGGGTGGCTGACACCCGCGGTGTCGCGCGGGGTGGCTGACACCCGGGGTGTCGCGCGGGGTGGCTGACACCCGGGGTGTCCGGATCCCGGACACCCGGGGTGTCCGGGGCAGGCAACCCGCGGTGGGCCGAGGCCGGACCCGGCTCAGCCGCGGGCGTAGCAGGAGGCGTCGAGGAGGCCGTGGCCGGCGTCAGCCGCGTCGGCGGCGAGAGCGAGCTCGCGGCGGCGGCGCAGCTCGAAGACGCAGTCGCGCAGGAGGCGGAGGTCGCGGGCGGCCGCGGTCACCAGGCGCAGGCCGGTGGTGCGGAGCAGGCCGAACCCGCCGCCCTGGCCGGCCGGGGCCTGCCGGATCCGGTCGAAGCAGACCTCGCCGCGCGCCCAGATCACCTCGTCGACCGCCGGGACCTCGAGCTCGAAGACGACCTCGTGTGGGGTCGGGCCCGGGACGTACGGGCGCTCGAGACGCATGCCGGCCGGCCCCAGGTCGATCACCATGGCCGGCTGGTCTCGACCGCCGACCAGCTCGGAGCAGAAGGCCTCCACCTCGATCCGAGGTGCCAGCCGCCGGACATCGAGCCATGAGTACGGATCAGTGTGCCCCATGTAGGACAGTGTCGGATGCCGCAGGCCCGGGCGCAATAATGCTGGTCACCGCGGCGGCAAGTAGCCGTCGCGACGGTAGTTTCCGCGACCGGTCGGCCACAAGAGGCAGTTGGTCGACGACCCGGGCATCTCGTAGATCTCGACCTGCCGGACCCGGTCCTCGCCGTCCTTGAGGGACACGGTGATGTCGAGATCGCCGTCGCCATCGACGTCCGCGATCGTCGGCACTGGCATCGCGCCGCGGCCCGACAGCGCCTGGCGGTGCAGCTCGTTGCCGGCGGCGTCGAGCACGACCAGGTGACCGCCGCCGCCGGTCGAGTAGGTCGTGAAGACCAGCTCGGGGACGCCGTCGCCCGATAGATCGGCCGCGACCACGCCGCCGGTCGCGACCGTCGCGCTGCTGGTGTACCGCCGCGCCCAGACCGGCTGGGCGCGCGCGTCGACCGCGTGGATGAAGCCGTCGAAGCCCGCGAACACGATCTCCGGTCCCGCCCGCGCCGGGTCCAACTCGACCACCGTGGTCTGGTTGGTCATGCCGACGACGTTGTCGCCGTAGTCCCACAGCCCCGACAGGAAGTCGGGGAAACGCGGCGGCGCCACCCACGGGTCGGGCCGGCTGCCGTCGGGGCGCACCACGAACAGGCCGACCCCGCGCTCGCGGTCGTCCTGCGCGGTGTTCTGGATCGAGCCCAGCACGATCAGCTCGCCGGTGCCGTCGCCGTCGAGGTCCGCGATCGCGGGCGCCGAGTTGGTGAAGTGAGCCTGCTCGTCGACCGCCTCGTCGTCGGCGAAGCCCTGCTGGGCCAGCGCGTAGTCGACCATGAAGCGGATCCCGGAGAACTTGGTGCGGTTGCGGAAGATCGCCGCCGCGTCGAACGCGCGCCCGGTGCCCTCGTGCAGCGACAGGTACGCGTTGTCCTGGGTGATGAACACGTCGCTCCGACCGTCGCCCGAGACGTCGCCGAGCGCGAGGTTCTGGTCGTAGCCGCCGGTGACGTAGCAGGCGGCGTCGCAGCCGCTGGTGCCGGTGGTGTTGGGCGGGAACCCGGCGACCACGCGCCCGTCGGCCTCGTACGCGATCACGATGTCGCGCTGACCGCCGCCCGCGAGCGGGCTGTTGGTGACCGCGACCAGCTCGAGCGCGCCGTCGCCGTCGATGTCTCCGGCGGCCAGGCTGCGCATCTCGTCGCGGAAGGTGGTGGGAAACCCGGGCAGCGGCGCGCCGCCCGCATCGAACGCGTGGATCTGGCCGCGGGCCGCGATCGCCACCTCGAGCCCGGGTCGCCCCGGCACCAGGTCGACGACCACCGGCGACGACCAGATCCGCCCGCCGACCGTGGCCTGCCACGCGACCGTGCCGGTCCCGGGCCCGACGTGCCAGACCAGCAGCAGCTCGTCGCGCGGGATGACCAGCTCGACCCGGCCGTCGCCGTCGAGATCGGCCACCGCCGGCGAGGCCAGCCAGCCCTCGTGCCAGCGATCGGCCAGCGTGTAGACCAGGGCCGGGGCTGCCACCGTCGTCGAGCCACCCGCCGCCGCCGGCGCGCAGCTCGGGCTCGGCAGCGGCAGCGGTGGCCCGTCAGGACCGTCGTCGTCGCCGCCGCCGTTGTCACCGCCGCAGGCCGCCACCAGCGCGAGCGCGAGAACGCGTCGTATGCGCATGCGGCGATGCTACCTCTGCGCCCGCGCGGCGGGGAATGCATCGGCGCCGGCCGCTTGCACGAACGCGACCGGCAGCACACCCTGCGCCGATGCTGCCGCGCCTGCACGCCTTCGAGTTCAACGATCTGGAGCGCGCTCCCGAGGCGCTGCGCGACGCGATCGTCGGCAGCCTGTCGCGGTCGCTGCGCTGGGGCCGCATGCTGACCGGCCTGGTCGCGCCGTTCCGCGAGTTCCTCGCCGCCGCCGGCACCGACGAGGTGCTCGACCTGTGCGCCGGCATGGGCGGCCCGGCCCGGGTGCTCGCGGGCGAGCTGGCGCGCAAGGGCGCCGCGGCGACCTTCCTCCTGACCGACCTGTTCCCGCGGGTGTCCGAGTGGGAGGAGGCCCGCGCCGAGCACCCGGGGATGATCGACTTCGTCCCCGACCCGGTCGATGCCACCGCGATCCCGCCCGCGATCGCCGACGGCCGCGCCCGGGTGGTGATCAACGCGTTCCACCACTTCCGGCCCGCGCTCGCGCAGGCGATCCTCGCCGACGCGGTCGCCACCTCGCGCGGGATCTTCATCTCCGAGGCGTTCGTCCGCAATCCGCTCGCGTTCCTGTCGTTCGGGCCGGCCGGCCTGGCCGCGCTCGCCGCCGAGCCGCTGCTGTCGCGCAAGCACCGGCTGGCCAAGGCGCTGCTGATCTGGGCCACGCCCGTCGCGCTCGCCACCGGCGTGTGGGACGGCCTGGTCTCGACCCTGCGCATCTACGAGGAGCGCGACCTGCGCGCGATGGTCGCCCCACTCGGCGATCGCTTCCGCTGGGTCTACGGCCGCTATCGGTTCCCGCTCGGCGGGCGCGGCCAGTATTTCTACGGCGTACCGCGCTGACCCAGGCCGCGGCCGGTCACCCAGGCTGCGGCCCGAGTTTCCTGCACCTGGCGCTCTGCCACGCTGCCCTTCGACTCGGCGCGCCCGCGCATCCTGAGCGAGGTCCGGCGCGTAGCGACGGCCGAGTCGAAGGACGGCGCCGGCTCAGGGCCACCGGGAAAGAGTGAGCGCTTCCGTTCACATGGCGGCCACCGGAACACGTGCCAGATCCGGAGGCTGGCCTGTGAGACCTCAGTCGGGGACGCTGCGGGTCATCGGCACGAACCGGACCGGGAAGATCGTCCGCTCGGTCCAGCTGTGCTCGGCGGTGCGGACCACGAGCTCGAGCTCCTGGTGCTCGACGCCGACCGGGATCACCAGGCGACCGCCGATCGCCAGCTGCCGCAGCAGCGCCGGCGGGATCGCCGGCGGCGCGGCGGTGACCAGGATCGCGTCGAACGGCGCGGCCTCGGGCCAGCCGGCGTGGCCGTCGCCCCGGCGGAGCCGGACGTTGACGTAGCCGAGCTGCGCGAGCGTCGCGGCCGCGCGCGCGGCCAGCTCGGGCACGATCTCGATCGAGTAGACCTCGACCGCGAGCTCGGCGAGCACCGCCGTCTGGTAGCCGCAGCCGGTGCCGATCTCGAGCACGCGCGCGCCGGGGCCGAGCTGCGCGAGCTGGGTCATCGCCGCGACCACGTAGGGCTGGCTGATCGTCTGGCCGCGGCCGATCGGCAGCGGGGCGTCGTCGTAGGCGTGGGCGTGGAGCTCCGACGGGACGAAGGCGTGACGAGGGACCGCGGTCATCGCAGCCAGCACCAGCGCGTCGTGGACGTCGCGGCCCTCGAGCTGGTCGACGACCATCCGGTGGCGCTGCGCGCTGGTGTCGAGCTCGGTGGCGAGGCGCATGCCGGAGCTTACCCCCGGCGCTCGGGGGCGACGACCGGCGATTGCGCCCCGATCAACACTGGTTGCAGGTGCCGGCCGCGGTGCAGCCCAGGCCGTCGCGGCACTGGTTGCCAGCACCGGTGCAGCGCACCGACGCCGCACAGGCGCCGTCGCCGGTGCAGGTCGCCGCGCACGAGCACGCGTCGCGGCAGTCGACCGCGCCCCCGCAGCTCTGCATGCCGGTGCAGGCGATCTCGCAGGCGCCGCCCCGGCAGGTCACGGGACCCGCGCAGCTCGCGGTGCCGCCACAGGTGAGGTTGCACGTCGTCGCGGTCGTGCAGGCGATGCCACCGGCGCAGGCATTGTCCCCGCCACACTCGACCCGGCACGGCCGGCCCGGCGGGCAGGTCACCAGGCCCGCGCAGTCTCCCGAGCCGGGACAGGTGATCACGCAGGTGTCGCCCTCGCAGCTCGAGCACTCGGCCGGACAGGCGGTGCTGCCATCGGGCCCATCGCCGCCGCCGGCATCGATGGCGACGTCGCCGCCCACGCACCAGCCATCGACGCAGGCCCGGCCGCCGGCGCAGGTGCCCTGATCACAGCGATACCCGTCGGAGCGCGGCTCGATGCCACAGCCGGGACCGGCCGCGATCACCGCGGTGGTCGCCAGCGCGGTGGACACCATCGCGAGCAGCAGCCGGTTCACCAGCGGCCCTCCATCACGATGCCTGCGCCGTCCGGGCTCACCGCCGGGACCACCACCACGTCGGTGCGCCGGGTCCGGTACCACCAGACCGCACCCCCGGCGATCACGACCGCGCCGCCGACGACCAGCACGTTGCCGATCAGCGCGTTGCGGCGTCCAGTGTCCTCGAGGTCGGCGAGCCGGTCGAGATCGGCCGTGGTCTCGGTCGGCGCGGCGTCGATGTCGCCCTGGGTGGCCAGCGAGAGGCCCCAGAACGCCGCGCCGGCCAGCGCCACCGCGCCCCCGGCGCCGACCGCGATCGCCGGGCCCCGCCAGGCGTCGGAGCGGCCGGTCCCGGGGTCGACCGGCGGACCGACCGGGGGGCCGGTCGGGATCGGATCGGGCGGGCCGCCCGAGGGCGACGGCGCGCCAGTCCCCTCGGGCGGCAGGCCGGCCCGCGCTTCACCAGCCTCGAGCATGTCGGGCACCGCGGTCTCGATCGCGGCGAGGTCGGCCTCGCGGGTGGCCGGGCGGACCCGGAACCGTCGGGTGACCGGGGCGGCCTCCCGGGTGGCGGCGGTGATCTCGACCTCGGCCCCAGCGGGGACCGACGTGATCCGCACGATCAGCAGCTGGTCGACGTTGAGCGCGGCCGCGACCGCGTCCAGGCAGTCCCGTCCGCTCGGATCACAGCCCACGACTGCCGCCGTGTCGGCCAGCGTGGCCGCGGCCTGGGCCACCGTCGCGGTGGTCCGCCGCGCCCCGCGCGCGACCGCGGCGGTCAGCGCGTCGGCGAGCCCGGCCAGGGTGGCCGGCGCCTCGCCCTCGCTCGGCAGCACCATCACGCGCGAGTCGAGCGAGCTGGCCCGGGCCGGAGCGACGAACCCGACGGCCGCGGCGAGCGCGAGGGTCCACCCGGCGGCCGACGTGCACAGGCGTCCGGATCTGCCCGACATCCGACTGCGCAGGGTACGCCGATCACCGCAGGTTCTCCAGCCTTTCGCGGATCTGCGCGGTATCGGCCGCGGTGGGGGCCAGCTCAAGGTAGCGCCGGAGCTCGCGCCCGGCGCGGTCGCGGTCGCCCTTGCGCTGGTAGGCCAGGCCGAGCCCGCGGTGGGCCGGCGCGTAGCCGGGCTCCCGGGCCACGGCGGCCTGGAACTGCGTGATCGCCCCCGCGGTATCGCCGCCGACAAACCGCTGCAGACCGTCCTTGTAGAGCGACTTGGCGGTGGTGAGGCGGGTCGCCGTGTCGTCGTCGGTGGCGCGCGCGGTGGTGCGGGCCGGGCGAGCGCCGCGGTCCCGGCCGTCGCGCCGGCTGCCCTCGTCGCGGACCGGCACCGGGCCCACCGGGGGCTCGAGCGGCGCCGCATCCACGGTCACGGTCGCCAGCTCGATCCCGGCGTCGACCGGTTCGGTGGTCGCGCCTGCGGCATCGGGCTCGCGAAGGCCCCCCTCGGCCAGGGACGGCGCCGGGGCGCCCTCGCGCCCGACCGCCACCACCAGCAGGATGACCAGCAGGGCCGTCGCCAGGCCGGCCGTCACCGCGAGCCAGCGTCGGCGCGACCCGCCCAGTAACGGTGCGCTGCCGGGCGGCGCGATCGCCAGATCGTCGACCTCGAGCACCTCGCCATCGAGGTCGGTCGGCGTCAGCCGCGCCATCCGGCCGGTGCCATGCGCCCCGATCACCGGGCTGTCGCCGGAGGCGGCCATCGCGTCCACGCTGGCGGCCAGCTGCCCGAGCAGCGCCGCGCTCGGCTCCTCGTCGGCGTCGAGCCCGCGCAGCAGCTCCTGGCGCGCTGCGATCTGCATCGAGAAGGTCGACCGCATGTAGCGCGCGATCGGCTCGTTGTCGCCGCCCCAGTTGGCAGCGCGCAGCACCAGGCCGAGATCGTCCTGCATCGCCCGCGCGGTCTGGTAGCGCTGGGCCGGATCGCGCGCCAGAGCGCGCATGCAGACCTCGTCGAGATCGCGGGTCACGTGTGGCATGAACCGCGAGGGTGGCAACACCTCGCCGCTGCGGATCTTGTCGAAGGTCTCGCGCTCGGTCGCGCTGTGGAACAGGCGGCGCAAGGTCAGCGCTTCCCACAGCACCACGCCGAGGGCGAACACGTCCGAGCGCCGGTCGGCCGGGCTGCCCTCGAACAGCTCGGGCGCCAGGTAGCCGGCCTTGCCGCGGACCAGCCCGGCGTCGGCGCTGGTGCTCACCTTGGCGACGCCGAAGTCGACCAGCTTCACCTGTCCGGTGTAGAGGACGATCACGTTGCCGGGGGTGACGTCCTGATGGACCAGCTCCATCGACTCACCCTTGAGGTTGCGCAGCTCGTGGGCGGCGTGCAGGCCGGCCGCGCTGTCGGCGACGATCCGGGCGGTCGAGAACGGGTCGAGCCGTGGGCCCAGCCGGCCGGCGCGCAGGATCGACGCGAGCGACTCGCCATCGAGATACTCCATCGCGATGAAGTAGGTGCCGTTCTGCTCGCCGAGGTCGTAGATGTCGACCACGTTGGGATGCTTGACCAGCGCCGCGATGCGCGCCTCGTCGAGCAGCGCCTCGGCCAGCGCCGGTCGCGACGTCAGCTTCGAGTGCACGGTCTTGACGACGACCAGCTTCTGGAAGCGCTTGGGGCCGCGCTGACGCGCCAGATGCACCTCGGCCATCCCGCCCTCGCCGATCCGACCGACGAGCTCGTACCTCCCCAGCGTGCGGCGCGGAGATCCCACTTCCCGCCATGATAGCCCCGCAAGCCGGCGCGCCGACCGACAAACCACGGCGTGTGCATGACCTGCCATGGTTGTATGCCCGGACACCTCCGGATCATGGCGGGATCGCTAAGCGTTCCGGCAACTTCCGGCCCTCGCGCCCGGCGAGTCCCCGGACTACGGTGTGCGCGGAGACAAGGAGATACCCATGAAGAACTTCCTGCGTACTGCGATCGCGATGACGACGATGGTGAGCCTGGCGACCGTGGCCAGCGCCGGTGACGACAAGGCTGTCGGCAAGCCGGTCCCCGCCGCCAAGGTCGAGCCCACCAAGACCGCGCCGACCCCGGCCAAGATCGACGGCAAACCGGCCGTCCCGATGACGATGCCGACCCCGCCGGTCGAGGTCGCGACGATGGCCAAGGGCGCCGCCGGCACCTGGAAGTGCAAGGGTCAGGCGATCATGCCCGACGGCACCGCGGTCCCGATGATGGCGACAATGAAGGTCAAGCTCGACCTCGACAAGTACTGGCTGCGCAGCACCTTCGCCGAGACCGGCAAGAAGGCGGGCGCCTACAAGTTCGAGTCGTTCACGACCTACGACGCCGGCACCAAGAAGTGGCATCGGCTCCACGCCGACAGCATGGGCAACTCGGAGACCACCACCTCGGACGGCCTCAAGGACGGCAAGGTCACCTGGGAAGGCAGCTCGCGCAGCCACATGGGCGCCGCCAAGGTCCGCCACCACGAGGAGATGGTCGGCAAGGAGCTCAAGATGGTCGGCGAGTATTCGATGGACGGCAAGACCTGGTCGAAGGGCTACGAGGCCGCCTGCAAGAAGTGACCGTCCGCGGGGCGCGCGTCGGCGAGCCCGACGCCCCCGCGGGCCGCGCCGCTCGGTTATCTGGTCAGTAAAACCAGAGGCCGAACAGCAGGTGCACCCCGATCGCCGAGGTCTTCGCGGCCTCGGTATCCTGGCCGCTCTTGGCGGTGAGATCGCGGTCGTAGGTCGGCCCGATCCCCACCAGCACCTGCGGGTAGGGCTGGAACACGAACGGCGCTGACGCGTTCAGCCGGAACGCGCCGATCGTGATGCTGCGGCCGAGCGCGTCGAGGCCGCTGGTGTTGCGATACGACAGCCCGACCCGGGGCCACCAGGTCGTGGCACCGCCGAGCGGGACCAGGTAGCCGGCGCGGCCGCCAAACAGGAACGACTTGAGCGAGTCGTCGTCGTCGCTGGAGGTGCCCTCGAACCCGATCAGGCCGCCGAACGAGACCCGGGCCGCGACCGTGTAGTCGGCGGCCAGCCGCATCGCGTAGTCGGTCCTGACGCCCGCGTCCTCGTCGGCGAGCGACGTCGAGGTGCGCTGGTAGTCGAACCGCGCGTCGCTGGTGATGATGTATTGCTCGGGGCTGGCGCCGAGCGGCTCGGCGGTGGCGGCGGCCGGCGCGGCGACCACCAGCGCGCAGGCGAGGACGAGACGGGAGGGACTCATGGCGGCGGGAACATAACCACGTCGCCGCACATGGCGGCAGATCCCGGCGCCACATGCCGACCCTCGCCAGCTCTAGCCTTGCGTGAAGCGCGCGACCGCCACCCGCGCGGCCGCCACGAGGCGCTACTTGCGGGTGCGGGCGACCGGCAGGGTGCCCTGCTCCATCATCCGCTTGACCGGGCCCGAGAGCGCGTACAGCAGCGCCGCGACCACGAGCGAGAACAGGATGAGCAGGTAGAAGATGCCGGCGAAGTGGTGCTGGGTCACGGTGCCATCGGTGGCGACCGTGGTGATCGCCGGCCCCAGCTGCATCGAGTCGGCGAGCTGGCCGAGCTTCTCCTCGGCGCGCCCGGCCAGGTAGTAGCCGATCGAGGTGGCGAGGAACCACATGCCCATGACGAAGCCGGCGAGCCGCTCGGGGGCGAGCTTGTTCATCGTCGACAGGCCGACCGGCGACACGCACATCTCGGCGGTGGTCGCGAAGAAGTAGAGCGCGAACAGCCACAGGCCGCTGGTCTTGAGCCCGTCGGCGATCGGGCCGAGCAGCGCCGGCAACAGCACGACGAAGGACACCGCGATCAGGACCATGCCGATCGCGAACTTGGTCACCGCGGTCGGCTCGCGATCGCGCTTGCGCAGGCCGATCCACAGGGCGGCGAACACCGGGGCCAGCAGGATCACGAAGCCGGCGTTCACGAACTGGTACTGGCTCGACGCGAAGTCGAGGCCGAACACCAGCTCGCGGTGGACCCGCTCCTCGGCGAAGAAGGTCAGGGTCGAGCCGGCCTGCTCGAACAGGCCGAAGAACGACAGGCAGCCGATGAACAGCACGCCCATCGCGCGGACCCGGCGGCGCTCGTCGGCGTCGCGGGCGACGAAGCGGTGGAGGACGACGAAGATGACGATCGAGATGACGCCGAGGCCGATGCCGAACGCGTCGGCGATCGTGTCCTTCGAGACCCCCGAGGTCGAGAAGATCCACGCGGTCGAGGCGGCGACGACCGCCACGCCGAGGCCGATGATCGCGAGCGCGGTCGGGGTCAGGGTCGCGGCCCGGCCCGGCTCGGGCGGGGTCGGGTAGCGGCCAGCGTCGCCGAGGTCCTTCCAGCCGAGGACGAACTGGATGAGCCCGATGCCCATGCCGACCGCGGCGGCGCCGAAGCCGAAGTGCCAGCCCATGTTCGGGTCGATGCCGTTGTTGGCGAGGATCGCGCGGAACCCGGGGTCCTGCGCGAGGTACCCGCAGACCAGCGGCGCGATGAGGGCACCGATGTTGATGCCCATGTAGTAGATCGTGTAGCCAGCGTCGCGGCGGATGTCGTTCTTGTCGTAGAGCTGGCCGACGATGGTCGACACGTTGGGCTTGAGGAAGCCGGTGCCGATCACGATCAGGCCGAGCCCGGGCAAGAACGAGGCGTGGGTCGGTAGGGCCAGCGTGATGTGGCCGAACATGATGATGATGCCGCCGATCAGCACCGCCTTGCGCTGGCCGATGTAGCGGTCGGCGATCCAGCCGCCGGGGAGGCTCATCAGGTAGATGAGCGAGCCGTAGAGCGCGTAGTAGATGCCGGCGGTCGCCTTGCTCTCGCCCAGCCCACCCTTCGCGAGGTCGGTCGCGATGTAGATCGTGAGGAACGCGCGCATTCCGTAGTAGCTGAACCGCTCCCACATCTCCGTGAAGAAGAGGGTCTGGAGGCCCTTGGGGTGACCGAAGAAGGTTTTTTCCTTCACTGGTTGTGCCGCTGCCACGTCCGACATGTGCGCGGACCCTATCATGGGCAACCGTTTGAACCGTGCGGCGGCTCTAGCCACTCGTGGCATCGGTGTTGCTGTGTGCGGTCTCCATGCCTCGCTTCGTCGTCCTGACGCTGTCGCTCCTGGTGGCGGTGACCGCCGCCACCCCGGAGGCGTACGGCCAGGCGGCGCGTCGGGCCCCGGCAACACCGCGCACGATCAGGGGGCTCGTGGTCGATGCCACCACCGGTGCGCCCGTGGCGGACGCAGTGGTCGCCCCCGCGACCGGCGAGCCGGTGTTGACGGACGCACGGGGGCGGTTCGTTCTCACCACAGGTGCCGGGGGAACCGTGACGCTGCTGGTCTCGGCGGCCGGCTACGGCGAGCGGACCGTGGCCACCAGCGGGAACGAGGTGCGGATCGTGCTGGCGCCGGCCGACGTGTCCGAGGTGATCGAGCTCGAGGACACCGCCCCCGATCTCGGGCGCGCGGCGACCTGGACGATGGAGGTCGACCAGATCCGCACCTTGCCGGGCGCCGGCAACGACGCGCTCAAGGCGGCCCAGAGCCTGCCCGGCATCGCCCGCATCCCGTTCGGGCTCGGCGGGCTGGTCGTGCGCGGCATGAGCCCGCGCGACACCAACGTCTACCTCGACGGCATCGAGGTCCCGCTCGCCTTCCACTTCTTCGGCGTCACCTCGTTCTATCCGTCGGCGTCGCTCGCGTCGCTCGCGGTGACCAACGGCGGCTACGGCGTCGAGCACGGTCGCGCCCAGGGCGGGCTGGTGACCTTGACCTCGCGGGCACCGCGGCGCGATGGCTGGCGGGCCGGCGGCGAGGTCTCGTTCGTCGACGCGTCGGCGCGCGCCGAGGGCCCCACCGGCAAGCTCGGCGCGATCAGCATCGGCGTCCGCCGCTCGTACATCGACACGATCCTGCGCGCGGTCTTGCCCGAGGACGATCAGTTCCTGCCCCGCTACTACGACGCGCAGGTGCGCTGGGACGCGGGCGACGTGCAGCGCGGCGCGCTCACCTTGTGGATGTTCACGTCCAACGATCGCATGGCCGGGGACGACGCCCGCTTCGTCGAGTCGTTCCTGCGGCTGGGCGCGCGCTACCGCCGGCAGCGGGGCGCCACCACGCTGACCCTCACGCCGTGGGCCGGACGCGACGAGCTGAAGTTCGAGTCCGACGGGGAGCCCGCGCTGGGCGATCCGGGCAGCGAGCTGTCGCGGCGGGTGTGGCCGGTCGGCCTGCGCGCGTCGGTGACGCACGACCAGCCGTGGGGGCACGTCGCCACCGGGCTCGATCTGCAGGGCGGTCGCTTCGGGCGCATCGCGTTCGGCGAGTCGGACACCCCGAGCGACGACGAGGAGATGCCGGAGGTGACCGAGCCCGACCTGGCGCGGTGGTCGGCCGATCTCGCGTTGTGGGCCGAGGCGCGCTACCGGATCGATGGCGAGCGGCTGGCGGTGACGCCGGGCCTGCGGCTCGAGCGCTACGGCCTGACCGACGAGTGGGTGCTCGATCCGCGGCTGATGGTGTCGCAGCGGGTGGCGTCCGGGGTCACCTTCCGGCAGTCGATCGGGCTCTATCACCAGCCGCCGACCGCGGCCGACACCGAGCCCGACCTGGGCAACCCGGCGCTCGATAGCTCGTACGCGCTGCAGGGCTCGGCCGGGATCGAGGCGGGCCTGGCCGGGGTTGCGATCGGCGCGACCGTGTTCGCCAGCCGTGGCTGGAACCAGGCGGTCGCGGTCACGCCGCCGCCGGGCTCGGGCTTTGCGCCGAGCGACGGTCCCGGCTCGGGCCTGGGCGCGGTGCTGCTGGAGCTGCTCGAGGAGCAGCTCGGCAGCTTCGAGTATCGCGACAACGTCGGCGGCACCCGCGCGGTCGGGGTCGAACTCGGCGCCAAGAAGAGCGTCGGGCGGTTCATGGGCTGGGCGTCGTACACGCTCACCAAGTCGCGCCGGCTCGACGACCCGATGCGGTTCACCGGCTGGCGGGCGTACCAGCTCGATCAGCTGCACAACCTGTCGCTGGTCGGCACCGTGCGGCTCGGAAGCTGGCAGCTCGGCGCCCGGTTTCGCTGGGTGACCGGGACCCCGTACACGCCGGTGCTCGGCGAGACGTTCGACGAGGAGCACGGCCCCACCCGGATCGAGGGCGCGCCGCTGTCCCGGCGGCTGCCGGACTACGTGCAGTTCGACCTGCGCGCCGACCGGAGCTGGAAGCGCGCCTGGGGCACGGTCAACCTGTTCCTCGACGTGCAGAACGCGACCTGGCGGAAGAACGTCGAGGATGTGGAGTGGAGCTCCTTCGAGCAGAAGGAGGTGTTCCTGAAGGGCCTGCCGATCCTGCCGATGCTCGGGCTCGAGTACGTGCCGCGGCCCTGAGGTGGCCGCGCCCGGCGCTGTCCCGCGGGAGTGTCCTTGAATCGCGGGGCGTCGTAGGATCCGCCGCGATGGGGACATCTCCCGAGCAGCTGCTGACGAAGCTTTCGCTGGGTGTCGAGGTGGTCGCGGGCACGGTCCGCGGCCTGGGTGCGGTCGCGCCCGGGCTCGAGGCGGCCGGGCTGATCGAGACGCGCAAGGCGGGGCGGGTGCTGCACGTGACGCTGACCGAGGCCGGCGCGGTGCGGGTGGCCGAGCTGGCGGCGGCGGTGCCGGCCGCGAAGGTGCGGGTGGCGCGGGCGGCGCGGGCGGTGGGCCCGGACGCGGCGGCGGCCGGGAAGCCGAAGACGGCGGCGGCGCGGCTGGTGGCGCTGGAGGCGATGGTGGCGGGGCTGAGCGAGCGGCTGGCGGCGGTGGAGCGGCAGGTGGGCAGCAGCAGCGGCAGTGGCAGTGATGGCGGGGCTACTGTGGGTGTCGGTGTCGACGAGACCCGGGCGGCGGTGCTCGAGACGATCGGCGAGCTCGATAGCCGGCATCGGTATGGCGGGCTGGTCCCGATCCCCGAGCTGCGGGCGGAGCTGCGGCGGCGCGGGGTCGCGGCCGACGACCGCGCGGTGGATGCCGCGCTCGACACGCTCGAGCGCGAGTGGACGATCGACCTGTCGGTCGCGCAGTCGCCGACCCAGGTCGCCGACCGGACCGCCGGCATCGAGCGGCCCGGCCGCGGCCTTCTCTACTACGTGGCCCGGAGGTGACCGTGGACCTCGCCTCGCGGTTGCTCGACGCGCCGAGCCCGTTCGCCGACCCGGTGGCGCGCCTCGACCTCGAGGTCGCGCCGCCGCCGGACGTCGCCAGCGTGCACGGCTCGGTCCGGGTCGCGATCGGCGAGGCGATCGCCACGGTCGCCCACGATCGGCGCGCGCAGATGGTCCTGGTCACCGGTGATCCGGGCATGGGCAAGACCCACCAGCTCGCCCACCTGCGCCGCCGCGCCGAGGGTCAGTACGTGTGCCTCGACGTGCCGCCGCTCAAGGATGCGGCCCCGTTCAGCCACCTCGCGCGCTACGCGGTGCAGGGCCTGGCCGCGGCCGGTGGGCTCGATCGCCTGCTGTGGGACGTGCTGCGCCAGGTCACCGCCGCGGTACGCGCCGACGCCGACGAGCACGGCGACGACGCGGTGGTCGAGCGGATCGACGGCGTGCTGGTCGGCAGCGATCACTTTCCGATGGCGTTCCGCAGCCTGGCCCAGCAGGACCCCGAGCTGGGGCGGCTGCTCTACAAGCGCGGTCGGCGGCTGCAGCCGCTGTCGGTCTTGCCCGCCGACTTCGGCCGGGTCCTGTGCCGGATCACCGACCGCGAGGCCGAACGGGCGATCGTCGACTGGCTGCGCGCCGCCGAGCTGGCCGAGGATGATCTGGCGCTGCTCGGGCTCGAGCACGGCGTCGACAGCGAGGCGCGCGCGTTCGAGGTCGTGCGCGCGCTGTGCCTCACCAGCTCACGACCGGTCGTCCTGTGCCTCGACCAGATCGAGTCGATCGCCGGCCTGATCGGCGCGGACGGCGTCGCCCGCATGTTCACCGCGCTGATGGAGCTGTACCAGCAGGCGCCGGTGGCGATCGTCCTGATGTGCCAGACCCAGCAGTGGGTCGAGCTGCGCCGCGACGTACCGCAGGCCGCGATCGATCGGATCCGGGTCCTGCCGCCGCTGGCCAAGCCCACCGTCGACGAAGCGCTGGCGATCGTCGCCAGCCGGCTGATGCCGGTGTGGGCCGGCGCGACCCCGCCGTACCCGACCTGGCCGTTCACCGCCGGCTTCGTGCGCACGCTGGTCGAGGCCCGCCGCCCGACCATCCGCGGCCTGCTGCTCGAGATGGACACCCAGCTCGGCGAGATGCGCCAGACCGGGGTCGTGCGCGAGCTGGGCAGCCCGGCGCGGGTGCTGGGCGGTCCTGCGCCGGTCGAGGGCGCGGACCCATCGCCCGCGATCGACCCGCGCGTCGCGCTGACCGCCGCGCGCGACAAGTACCGGCACCTGGCCGGCGACCGCAAGGAGCTCGCGACCCCGGCGTTCCGCGAGGACATGCTGCGCCAGCTGGTCCTCGACGTGCTCGAGGGTGCCAAGGCCGGCGGCATCGCGATCGGCGGCGTCAAGATCGCGGTGGTGAGCCACCCCGACAAGCCCAAGGTCGGCCCGCGCCCGCCGGCGGTGATCACGCTCGAGACCGCGGCGGGGCCGCGCCGCCTCGCGATCGACGTCCACTCCGGCGAGGCCCGGGCCACCCACCGGGTCCTGCAGCGGCTGCGCGAGGCGGTCGACGACCACGGCGCCGACTGCGCGGTGCTGCTGCGCGAGCGGGCCGCGCCCTTGCCGGAGACGGCCAAGCGCACCCACGAGCTGCTCGACGCGATCGGCCGCACCGGCGGCGCCCTGGTCTGGCTCGAGGCGCTCGACGCCGTCCGCATGGTCGGCGCCGAGCTGTTCCTCGACGCGGCCGGCGCGGCCGAGGTCCTGGTCGGCGGTCGCAACGCGACCCGCGCCGAGGTCATGCGGTTCCTGCTCGAGCACGATCGGCTCGCCGATCTGCTGATCCCGCTGCTCAGCCGGGCCACCACCACGCCACCCCGCGCGGCGCGCGCCGGATGATGGGGCAGCACCCCGGACGCGCGTGGCTGCACGCCGAGGCCCTGCTGCGGCGCCTGGCGCGGCGCACGCCCCGCCGGCCCGACCCGCCGCCGCTGGCGTCGGGGCCACCCGCGGCGCGCGGCCCCGCCCGCGCCGAGCGTCCGCGCACCGGACACGTGGTCCAGGCCCGCGTGGTCCTGCTGGCGGTGGTACCGACGCTGCGCGCGCACGTCGTGCTCGGCCTGCGCAGCTTCCGGATCGAGGCGGTGACGATCCACGACCGCGCCGAGCTGTTCGCGCGGGTCGCCGAGCGCCAGGCGCCGCTGGTCCTCGGCGAGCAGTTCGACGGGGTGTCGGCCGCTCGGTTGCTCGCGATGATCCGCACCGCCGGCTGGCTGATGCCGGTCGTGGTGATGGGCTCGGGCCCAACGCTGCCGGTGCTCGCGCGCGCGCTCGCGCCGGTGGCGGTCGTGCGCGACCCGGTGCGGGGCTCGACCTCCGCGACCAACCCGTGG
>JBKJLC010000066.1:0-15432 GCA_046597055.1 Kofleriaceae bacterium
GCGCCACGACTTCCGGATCGTACACATCAGCATCCAGCACAACCACCTGCACCTGCTGGTCGAGGCCGACGACGAGCGTGCGCTCGCCCGCGGCATGCAGGGCTTCGAGATCTCGGCCGCCCGCCGGCTGAATCAGGCGATCACGCGCGACCGACGCCTGACGCGACCGCATCGGGGCCAGGTGTTCCTGTCGCGGTATCACGTGACCGTCATCCGCACGCCGCGGCAGGCGCGTCACGCGCTCTGCTACGTCGTCAACAACTGGCGGCGGCACCGCGAAGACGTTCGCGGCGTGGCCCCGCGCCGCCCCCAGGTCGGTCCGTACTCGAGCGGGCCCCGCTTCGACGGCTGGCGACCGGGCACCGTGCCGCCCGGGGCAGACATGGGCGAAGCGTCGTTACCGGTGGTGCCAGCAGGGAGCTGGCTGCTCAGGGTTGGGTGGCGACGGCACGGCCCGATCGACCCGCGCGAGGTGCCGGGCCCAGCACCATAGAGCCGGCGCCGACAGGCGACGATAGCCAGGCAGACGGGCGTTCTTCGACTCCGCGCTTCGCACTGCGATCAGGACGAACGGGAGAGGGCACGCGTGCCTTGCGCCCCCCGGCGCGCGCGCTGCGCCCGCCCGGGACGACCGGGACGACCGGTCGAGGAGACGCTAATTTAGAAGCGGGCCTCGAGGCCGGCGGCGACGGTGGTCTGCGGAGCGTCCGGGGCCCGGACACCCGTGACGTGCAAGCCGAGACCAAAGCGTCCGACGTCGAGAGTGACGCCGGCGCGGTAGGCGACGCCGAGCTGGCCGGCCCAGCCGAAGCCGGCGCCCAGGTCGAGGACCACGCGATCGAAGGTGCGCAGGCCGAGGTCGAGCAACGCGGCGGCGGCGAGCGGCTCGTCGGCGGCTGGGGCCGCGGTCAGATCGAGGCGGATCGCGGTGGTGAGGCGCCGGTTGACCCGCTGGTGCAGGCCGAGCGCGAGGCCCGCGGCGGCGGCGGGCTCGTCGAGGCGGACCCCGGCGCCGAGGCCGACCGTGAACCACCGACCGCGCACGGGGCGGCCGTCGAGCGACCGGACCGCACCGCGGGTCAACACGACCGACTCCGCGAGGGCGGGTTCGCCCCCGTCTTCCTCGACGGTCGGCACGCGCGGTTCCAGTGAGGGGGCGACCTCGGTGGCTACGCTACCCGCGCCGTCGGACGGCGCGGGCGTGGGCTGGACCTCGAGGTCGGACGTGATCGGGTCGGGCCCGGGCGCGCCTTCGGTCACCGGGGCCCGGGCGTCGTCGCCCGCGCGGCGTCGGCCCGGGCGACGGACCCCGGCCGGGGCCGGCAGCGGCACCATGATGGTCGAGCGCACCGCGTCGCCGGCGGTGGGCGCGATCGCGACCAGCGCGGTGGTCGGCCCGACCACGCCGCGATCGAGCGCGAGTGCGGTGGCGCCCGCGAGGTCGCCGGCGCCCCACAGGCGCGCGACCCGCAGGCGCGCCCACTCGGTCGCGATGCCCGGACCCGGGCGCCGCTCGATGGTCGCGCGCAGGCGGGTCGCGCCGATCGCGACCTCGATCTCGCCGGCGGGCACGCCCTGGCGGTCGACCGCGACGATGAGGGTGGCGCCGCCGGCCACGACCACCGTGCGCGCCGGCTCGGCATCTTCGACGGTTGGCTTGCGCCAGTCGACGGTGACCGGCTGGGCCTGGTCGGCGGCGACCACCTCGGCGGCCAGGGCCGCGGCCTCGTCGGGGCTCGCCAGCACGTGGGCGACGCCGCCGGTGCGCACGGCGATCGCCTCGAGCAGCCAGCGGTTGGGCGCGGCGCCGACCCCGACCGGGTGGATCGGCACGCCGGCGGCGGCCGCGCGCGCGATCGCGGCGGCGTCGTCGGCGACCAGGCCGTCGGTGATCAGCACGACTGCGGTGGCCGGCGACGCCGGCAGGCCGGCCAGCGTGGTCGCGAGACCGGCGGTCAGGTCGTCGGTGCCGGAGGCGCGCCCGAACGCCGCCAGCGCGCGCTTGCGCTCGGCCGCGGTCGCACGTGCGAAGCGCGGCGCCTGCCCGATCGCGACCAGCGCGAGCCGGTCGTCGTCGCGCATCTGCGCGAGCATGGCCACGGCGACCCGGCGGGCCTGGGCCGCGCCGACGCCATCGAGCGAACCGGCCCGATCGACCGCGATCAGCCAGCTGCGGGCGGCGCGGCGGGGCCGGGCGGCCTCGGGGGCGGCTTCGATCAGCACCGCGATGTACGCGCCGCGTCCGCTCGGCTCGGCGATCGCGTGGACCCCGTGCGCGCGGGCGCTCTTCCAGCGCACGATCAGCTCGCGGTCGCCGCGCGGATCGCGGAGGGTAGCGGTCGCGTCGTCGCCGGCAGTCACCACCGCGAGCGCGTGGGTCGGCGACTCCACCGCGGTCACGCCGGCCAGCCGGACCACGAACTGGTAGGGGGTCCGGACGCCGGACGCCACCGGGGGCGTCAGCCGCGACGCGTCGGGCGCCCGGTTGGTGTCGGGGCTCCAGCCGCCACCGGCGGTGGGCGCGCCGGTCGCCGTGCCTGGCACGTAGCGCGGGCCGACCACCATCGGATGCGCCAGCTCCCACACGCCGGCGTGGCGCTCGATCCGCGCCTGCCAGGTCAGCGCGACCTCGACCACGCCGTCGACGGGGATGCCGGCGATCGACTGCGTGTAGACGCCGGGGCGCTCGCGCTCGACCAGGGCCGCCGCCCGGCCGCCGGTCACCGCGGCCTCGTAGCGCGCGGCCGCATCGGAGCGCGCTGCGATCACCGCGTCGATCGTCGTGCCCGCGACCGTGATGCGCATGCCGGTCACCGCGGCGCCGGTCGGCAGCGGGAACACGTACACCGCCTCGGCGACCTTGCCGGTGGTGTTGCGGAAGCGCTGGCGCACCTCGCCGCGCGCCAGTCCCAGTTCGACGTCGACCTCGACCTGGCTCTCGACCCACGGCAGCGCGGTGGTGCCGGCGAACATCCCCATCCCATCGCTGGCAGCGGACGCGCTGCGCGGCACGCCGACCGCGCACA
The DNA here is from genome assembly GCA_046597055.1 of Kofleriaceae bacterium. GTDB lineage: Bacteria > Myxococcota_A > Polyangia > Haliangiales > Haliangiaceae > UBA2376. The sequence continues at coordinate 3,027 of JBKJLC010000066.1, forward strand.
GCGCGGTGGCGACCGCGACCACCAGGGACCACCTCATGTGGCGTCATTACACGCACATCCCGCGGCCCCGATCTACGCGCGGGTCGCGACGCGTGGTCGGGCCGACCACAACCACCGTGTCTCGGCGCCTGCAGGTCGCCGCCGCCCGTCGTAACTCCGCGGCGATCTTGCGATCCGAGTCGGACCCGCGCTGGCACCCGCGAGCGCCGGGTGTTCACGCGCTGCGCGCGTGGGCCGCCGGGGCACGCGCCGGGTAACCGACGGTCGGCGAGGGTGCGCGTCGGTCACTCGTCGTCCTCGGTGACCAGCGGGTCGGGTCCGCTGGCGGCGGTGCCGACCGGCACGTCGATCCGGCCGCTGGGCTGGACCGGCGCCTTCAGCGCCGCGCGGGCGACTCGCTCGATCTCGACCGCGCGCACCGCCGCGTCGATCTCGGCGACCAGCCCGCGCTTGCGGCGGTAGTCCATCCGGGCCGCGACCGGGCGCCGGGTCAGGTCGGTGCGCGCGCGCAGGAACTCGTCGCGCTCGCGCTCGCGGCGGGCGAGGATGCGGCGACCGGCGGCGCTGTCGTCGACAAGGTACGGCGTGAGGACGATCAGGAGGTTCGACTTGGTCTTGTTGGTCCTGGTCGTGCGGAACAGCGCGCCGAGCACGGGAAGGTCGCCGAGGATCGGGATGCCGTCGCGAACCTGCTCGACCCGCTCGGAGATCAGGCCGCCGAGCACCAGGCTCTCCTGATCGCGCAGCACGACCGAGGTCTCGAGCGTCCGCTCCTTCCAGGTCGGGCCCAGGTTGTCGCCGAAGTTGTCGGTGCCCACCTGGGCGTCCTCGAGCTTCACGTCGAGCCGGATGCGATCGCCATCGGGCTCGCCGGCCGCGGCCGGCGCCACGTGCGGGGTGATCGTCAGCGTCAAGGCGACCTTCTTGCGCTCGACGTTCTGGGTCGGGACCACGGCGGCCGACGCCGTGGTCGACGCCGACTTGTACGGAATGTTGGTGCCAACCGAGATCGAGGCGGCCTTGTTGTCGAGCGCCATCAGGTGGGGCGACCCCAGGACCTCGAGCTGGCCGGTGTGCGACGACGCCGCGACCAGCACGCCGAACGAGGGGATGCTCTGACCGAGCAGCTCGATCGAGTCGCCCAGGATGCCGCCGAACAACCCGGCGCCCGCGGTCGGTGCCAGCGACGACAGCTGGCCGGTCCCGAAGCCGCCGACCGAGGTCGTGCCGCTCGCGCTGGTGGTGCCGCCGTGCCACGACACGCCCAGCTTGCGTTCGGTGGCGGCGTCGACCTCGAGCACCATCGCCTCGATGTAGACCTGGCGGCGCGGCACGTCGAGCTCGGCGATCATCGCGCGCACCGCGAGCGCGTCGCGGGCCGAGGCGAGAAACAGCAACGCGTTGGTGCCCTCGTCGGCGGTGATCTTGACCGGCCCCGCCGGTGCGCTGTTCGGGCCACCACCCGGGCCGGCGCCCGCGGCCGCGGTGCCGCCCAGCAGCGGCGCCAGCGTCGCCGCGACCTCCTTGGCCTGGGCGTTGCGCAGGCGGACCGCGTGGACCCGGGCATCGTCACCATCGGCGACGTCGAGCGCGCCGATCAGCGCGCGGACCCGCAGGTGCTCGGCGGCGCTGCCGACCACGAACACCGCGTTGACCCGGCGGTCGGCCGACAGCCGCGGCCCCGGCTTGGGTGCGCTCCCGCGCGCGGCCTCCGGCTCGTCGACCAGCGGTTGCAGCACCGCGACCAGCTCGACCGCGTCGCGGTGGGTCACCGGCACGGCATAGACGCCGGCGCCCGCGGCCGGCTGATCCAGCTCGGTCACCAGCGCCTTCATGCGGGCCACGTGCCGGCCGTCGTCGGTGACCATGATCGCGCGCAGGTTCGGCAGCGCGGTGACCACCCCGTGGCGCGACTTGACCAGCTCGATCGCGGCGCGGAGATCCTCGACCCCGACGTGGGCGGGCCGCAGCAGCAAGCGCACCAGCCCGCCGCCGCCGGCGGGGAACGTGCGGCGGATCGCGAGCGCCGCGTCCTTCGCCTGCGCCGACTCGACGATCTCGAGCACGCCGCCCTTGGCGACCGCGGTGAGGCCCATCGCCTCCAGGCCCACCTCGAAGATCGACCAGGCCTCGGCGCCCGACACCCCGCCCGGCGTGATCATCGTGAGCTTCGCCGATCGGCTCGCGATGCCCGAGGCATAGACGAAGCGCTTGCACGAGAAGCCCATCGCCCACGCGACCAGGTCGCGCAGCTCGACGTCGTCCTTGAAGCTCACCGCGAACGAGCCCTTGGGCTTGCCGCACGCGAACCGCGGATCGTCGGGGCGGCCGGCCGCCGCCGCGGCGCCGACCTCGCGATCGGCGCGCGCGCGCGGGGCGAGCACGGTCGTGACGAGCAGCGCGGCGAGGCAAGCGGCGAGGCGCGGTCGGGGCATGCCCACTCGCAATTGCAACGCACATGCCCGGCGGATCGACGCCGCGCTGCCCGCGCTTGCCAGCGGCGCGCGCCGATTCGGCGCCGCCACCCGGCGCGGCGTGCCTCGCAGGCACTGCCGCGGTCAGCGGCCGGTGAAGCGCGGCGGGCGCTTCTGCAGGAACGCGGCGAGCGCCTCGCCGAGGTCCTCGGACGCGAGGAATGCCGCGTTCCAGGTCGCGACGTACTCGAGGCCGTCGGCGACCGACTTGCCGACGCCGTGATCGAGGACCTGCTTGACGCCACGGACCACCAGCGGCGGGTTGCCGGCGATCTCCTGGGCCATGACGTCGGCCGCGGCCCAGACCGCGGCGCGGTCGGCGACCACATCATTGACCAGCCCGATCGCGAGCGCGCGGGCGGCGTCGATGTCCTTGCCGGTGTAGGCGAGCTCGCGGGTATGGGCCGGCCCGATGATCGCGGGCAACCGCTGCAGGCTGCCCAGATCGGCGACCATCGCGACCCGGGTCTCGCGCACGCTGAAGCTGGCGTCGGCGGTCGCGATCCGCAGATCGCACGCGCTGATCAGATCGACCCCGCCGCCGATGCAGCGGCCGTGGATCGCGGCGATCACCGGCACCGGGCAGGCCGCGATCGCGGTGAACCCGCGCTGCAGCTGCAGGATCATCGTACGTAGCTCGCTACGCGCCTGGGCGAGCCCGCCGCCGGTGAGCTTCGGCCCCCAGTCGGACATCGCGGCCGCGAGATCGAGCCCGAACGAGAAGCCCTTGGCGCTCGACCGCACCACGATCGCGCGCAGGGTCTCGTCTGCTGCGAGCTCGCCGAACCGCCGCTCGCACTCGGCGAAGAACCGCGGCGGCATGGTCGGAGCGGTGAGGGTCAGGGTGGCGACGTCGCCGGCGCGGTCGGCGGTGATGAGATCCATGCTGCGACCTTACCAGCACCTACATCGTGGGTGCCGACGCCGAAAAGTTGCCGGGGCGCGCGCACGCGCCGAGTGTGATGAGCATGAGGGACGACATCGAGCTGGCGGGCTTCGTGTTGACCGCGGCCGAGTGGGCGGCGATGGACGCCGGGCAGCGGGCCATGCTGCTGCGCGCGGCGCTGCGCCGCGACGACCCGTGGGTGGTGTCGTCACCGCCGCGGCTGCCACGCCCGCGGCCGGCCGCGGCCGAGGCCCGCGCGATCGGCGACACGCGCGAGGCGACCGACGGCCCCGACGCCGCCGCCGCCTACGCCGCCTACGAGCTCCGCGCCGCCGTCTGAGCCATTGCCCCCCGGCGCGGCTCGTGGCATCCACGGCCGGTGTCCCGTGCCGTCACCCACCGCTACGTCGACCCGCTCGCCGAGGTCTGGCTGGGCGCGGCGCGGACGATCGGCCTGCGGGTCGAGCGCCAGGCCGACGCCTACGCGTCGACCGACGGCCGCGGCACCCTGGTGATCGGCACCGCCGACACGCTCGACACCGACGACTCGCTGGCGCAGATGATCTTCCACGAGCTGTGCCATTCGCTGGTGCAGGGCGAGGACTCGTTCGCGCGCGCCGACTGGGGCCTCGATAATCAGGACGATCACGATCACTGGCGCGAGCACGCGACCCTGCGGCTGCAGTCGGTGCTGGCCGCGCGCTACGGGCTGCGCGGGTTCTTCGCGCCGACCACCGACTTCCGGAGCTTCTGGGATGCGCTGCCCGCCGACCCGCTCGCCGACCGCGCCGATCCGTCGGTGGTGCTCGCGATCGCCGGTCTGCGCCGGGTGGCGACGCCGCCATGGGGCCCCACGCTCGAGGACGCGCTGGCCGCCACCGCGGCGATCGTCGCGACCGCGTCGCGCTGGGCGGCGGCGACCTCGGGCGAGCCGACCTCGCTGGCGGCCGGCTTCGTGGTGCCGCCGCCCCACCCGACCGGCCTACCCGCCGGCCCGACGATCGCGGGGCGCACCTGCGGCGGCTGCGCCTGGAAGTTCGTCGGGGGCCCCGGGCGCAAGGCGACCCGGTGCCGGCAGGCCGGCGGCGCGGTGATCGACGAGAGCTGGCCTGGCTGCGAGCGGCATGAGCCCGCGCTCGACTGCCAGGACTGCGGCGCGTGCTGCCGCGAGGCCTATCACGCGGTCGCGGTCGCGCCCCGCGATCCGGTCCGCACCCGCCAGCCGACGTACGTCGCCGATCGCGGCGTCGACCTCGGGGCTGGTCGCTACGAGATGTGCCGAGCCGGCGACCGTTGCGCCGCGCTCACCGGCGGCGAGCCGGTCGCCACCCCCTCCGGACCGAGCACCACCCGCTTCCAGTGCGTCATCTACGACGACCGGCCGCGGACCTGCCGCGACTTCACCGCGAGCTCGGCCAACTGCCTCACCGCCCGCCGGCGGGTCGGTCGGTCGCTGTGATCGGGAGGCGAGAGATCGCCGGCGACCCGCGGCGCCGGGGCCAGGCCGGACTACAGTAGGGCGATGAGCTCGTCTGCCGCATCGGCCAACGACGCCACCATCCTGGTGGTCGACGACGAGCCGCTGATCACGACCGCGCTGTCACGCATGCTGGCGCGGCCCGGGTGGCGTGTGCTCGCCGTCAACGATCCGTACGTAGCGCTCGAGCTCATCGCCAGCGAGCGGGTCGACCTGGTGATCACCGACAAGGACATGCCGCAGATGTCCGGGCACATGCTGCTCGACATCCTGAAGGAGCGCCACCCGGACATCCCGTGCGTGCTCCTGACCGGCGCCGCCAGCGTCGAGTCGGCGCTGGTCGCGCTGAACACCCACCAGGTGGTCCGCTACCTGACCAAGCCGTGGAACCCCGGCGAGCTCGAGGAGACCATCACCGAGGGCCTGGCCCGCCGCCAGGAGCTGCGCGCCGCCGCGGCCGCCCGTGCGGTCGTCGACGCGCGCAGCCGGCTGCGCGCGACCCTGGCCGGCCGCCATCCCGGACTGTTCGAGCCGCTGGCCGCCGACCTGGCCCTGGCCCGCAGCCCCGGCGCGGATGGCCTGTTCGATCTCGTGCGCCGTCTGCACGGCGACGACCCGACCGCCGAGCTGCTGATCCCGCGCCTGGCGACGCTGCTGGTGCAGTCGCCCCCGGCCGAGCTGGCCGAGACCCTGGCCGCGGTCCCACTGCACCACCCCATGGTGGGCACGCTGATCACCCCGTCGGGCGAGACCAGCCGGATCGCGGTCGACGTGCGCGGCCGCACCGTCCGCATCGCCGACGTCTCGCGCGCGCTCGGCGACGCGGTGGCCGCGCGGCTGGCGAGCCTGGCCGGGCTCGACGTGATCAGCAGCACCGAGCAGCTCGGCCGGATCGAGGCGCGGGTCACCGGCACCTCGGGCGAGGTGGTGGTCGCCTATCGCTACACCGCGCTCGGCGGCCTGTGCGAGGTGCGTCGGCTGATGGCGAGCACCGATCGGCCCGCCAGCGCGGCGCCGCCCGATCAGATCGGCATCTACCAGCTGCAGGGCACGCTCGGCGAGGGCGGCATGGGCATCGTCTACCGCGCCTTCCATCGGGCGCTCGAGCGCCCGGTCGCGCTGAAGGTCCTGCGCGAGCAGCTCGCCGGCGATCCGATCACGATGGCCCGCTTCCTCCGCGAGGCGCGGACCGCGACCCGCGCCCGCCATCCCCGCATCGTCGAGACCCTGGACTTCGGTCACCTCGCCGACGGCAGGCCGTTCCTGGTCATGGAGCTGATCACGGCCTCGACGCTCGACCACCTGCTGCGGCGGGGCCCGCTGGCGCCGGCGGCGGCGATCAAGGTCGCGCGCGGGATCGCCGAGGCGCTGGGCGCGGCCCACACGGCCGGCGTGATCCACCGCGACCTCAAGCCGGGCAACGTGTTCGTCGACGACGCGCTCGAGGTCAAGCTGACCGACTTCGGCGCCGCCAAGCTGCTGAACGGCGACGAGGCGCTGACCCGGCCCGACGTGACCCTGGGCACCCCGAGCTACATGTCGCCGGAGCACATCATGGGTCGGTCGATCGACGGCCGCACCGATCTGTACGCGCTCGGCTGCGTGACCTTCCACATGCTCGCCGGCGTGCAGCCGTATCGCGGCGACAACCTGCGGGCGGTGCTCGCCCAGCACCTGCAGGCCCCGATCCCGGAGGTCGCGTCGCCGCTGGGGCCGGTGCCGCGCGCGCTGGTCCTGACGGTGCACAAGGCGATGGCCAAGGACGCCGCCGACCGCCACCAGACCGCCGCCGAGCTGATCACGGAGCTCGACGAGGCCGCCGCGGTCCTGGCGGCCGCCCCGCCCGCGGCGACAACCTGATGGCGCCCGCCGCCACGATCGCGCACCTTCGCCGGATGGCGCCCGCGCTCGCTTCGCTCGTGCTCGCCTTGGCGCTGACCGCGGGCTGCGGCGCGCCCGCGTCGCCCGCGTCGACGGCGCCGCGGTCGTCGCCCTCGACATCGCCGGCGCCGATCGCCCGTCCCCATCTCGCCGCGATCGAGGCCGCGGTCGACCTCGACGGCCAGCCAGTGGGGCCGCTCCCACGCGCCCACTCGAGCACGCTCGCGGTCGTGTTCGCGTCGTGGTGCGGCCACTGCCGCGACGAGCTGCCGGTGCTCGCCGCGCTGCGGGCCCGCCACCCCGAGGTCCGGGTGCTCGGCATCAACTACCGCGCCCACGAAGAGTACGACGGGCGCGGCGACACCGCCGCGGTGCGCGCGTTCGTCGCCGAGCTGGCGCCGTGGCTGCGCGTGGTTCCGGCCGACGAGGCGATGTGGTCGAGCCTGGGCCGCCCGGCCCGGGTCCCCACGATCTACCTGTTCGATCACACCGGTGCCCTGGTGCGCACCTTCGACCGCACCACCGATCCCATCCCGACCCTCGCCGAGCTCGAGCGCGCGCTACCGCGCTGACGACGCGCCGCCGGCGGCGATCCAGGCCTCGACCCGGAGCCGCAGCACCGGCAGGGTGACCCCACCACCGGCGAGCACGACATCGTGGAAGCCCGGCAGCGAGAACCGCGCGCCGAGCGCGGCCTGGGCCTGGCTGCGCAGCGCGAAGATCTCGAGCTGACCGACCTTGTACGCGAGCGCCTGCCCCGGCCACGCGATGTAGCGGTCGACCTCGTTGCCGATGTTGGCCGGGGTCAGCGCGGTGTGCGCGAGCATGAACGCCTCGGCCTCGGCGCGGGTCCAGCCCATCGCGTGCAGGCCGGTGTCGACCACCAGCCGCGACGCCCGCCAGGCGTCGTACGACAGCATGCCGAGCCGGTCGAGGTCGCCGGTGTAGAGGCCCATCTCGTCCGCGAGCCGCTCGGTGTAGAGCGCCCAGCCCTCGACGAACGCGGTCGAGCCGAACAGCTTGCGATACATCGGCAGCTCGCCCAGCTCCTGCGCGATCGCGATCTGCAGGTGATGGCCGGGGATCGACTCGTGCCAGGTGAGCGCCTCGAGCTCGTACCGGGGCCGGGTCTCGGGCTGGTAGGTGTTGATGAAGTACTCGCCGGGCTTGCTGCCGTCGTAGTGGGGCGACCGGTAGTACGCGATGGTCGAGAACGGCGCCTCGTAGGCCGGGATCCGCGCCATCACGCACGCCGCGCGCGGCAGCAGCCCGAAGAAGCGCGGGATCGCGGCCTGGGCCCGCGCCAGCGCCGCGCCGGCGGCGGCCTCGAGCTCGTCCTCGCTGGTGAAGTAGAGCGCCGGGTCGGTGCGCAGCCGCGCGATCGTGGCAGCGAGGTCGGGCGTGCCGAACAGCTTGGCGCCCATCGCCGTGATCTCGCCGTCGATGCGCGCGATCTCGGCGAGGCCGAGCCGGTGCAGCTCGTCGGCGCTGCGGTCGACGCCGATGTGCTCGCGGATGAGGGCCCGGTAGCAGGCCGCACCATCGGGCATCGCCCCGATGCCCTCCGCCTTGCCGGTGCGCCCGCGCGGCAGCAGCTCGTCGGCGACCACCGCGCGCAGCCGGGCCAGCGCCGGGCGCACGCCCTCGTCGATCGCGGCATGCAGGTCGGTGGCGAACCGGTCGCGGGCGCCGGTCGGCCAGTCGTCGTGTTTCTCCGCCGCGGGCGCGACCATCGGCCACGCCGCGGTCGGCTTGGCGAGCTCGGCGTCGAGCTGGACCACGACCCGCCGCAGGACCTCGCGCGAGCCGACCCGGCCCGCGCGCAGCCCGGTCCGCAGGTTGGCGATGGTGTCGTCGATCAGCTGGGGGCCCTGGCGGTAGCGCGCGACCAGGTTGGCCGCATCGGCGGGGGTCGTCACCCGGTGCAGCTCGGCCAGGTACGCGAGCTCGCCGAGCGGATTCGCCGCCGGCGTGATCGACCACTCGTGGTCCTGGCACACCTCGCCGGCGACCTGGCCCTCGAGATCGCCGCGCAGGAGCAGGAGCGTGGTGCGATCGGCATCGTCGAGGCCATCGGCGCCGATCGCCTGGGCCCGCGCCAGCAGCGCGCGCCGCTCGGCGCGATAGCGCGCGACCGCGTCGGCCGAGCGCGGCGACAGCCGATCGTCGTAGCGATGATCGCCGAGCGTGGTGGCGCCGGTGGGCGACCAGCGCAGGTAGTGCTCCCACTGATCGGCGAGCAGGGCCTGCAGCGCGGGATCGTGGACGCCGCGCACGGCGTCGGCAGCCAGCGGAGACGAGGATGCTTGGGCGGGTGAGGTCACCGGACGGGGCTCCTTGCCGCCGCACCCGACGGGCGCGAGGACGGCGATGGCGAAGGCGCAGCAGATCGGGGCGCGGCGCATCGGCTCGGTTGTACCGCAGCGCTCGCGGCGGCACGCACCACGCGGCGGCACGGCGTGATATGCCGACCGCATGCGGGTGCACCTCGTCGACGGCACCTTCGAGCTGTTCCGCGCGTTCTTCGGGGCGCCGTCGGCGGTCGTCGGCGGGCGCGAGGTCGGCGCCGGCCGCGCGCTGGTGCGCGGGCTGGGCGCGCTGTTGCGCAGCGGTCAGGTCACCCACGGGGCGGTCGCGTTCGATCACGTCATCGAGTCGTTCCGCAACGAGCTGTGGCCCGGCTACAAGACCGGCGCAGGCATCGACCCGGCGCTGTGGGGTCAGGCCGGGCTGGCCGAGCGGGTCGCCGCCGCGCTCGGGCTCGCGGTGTGGCCGATGATCGAGCACGAGGCCGACGACGCGCTCGCCACCGCGGCGGTGCGGCTGGCCGCCGATCCGCGGGTGACCCAGGTGATCGTCGCGACGCCCGACAAGGACCTGTGCCAGGTGGTCGAGGGCAACCGGATCGTGACCTGGGACCGGATGCGCGACCGCACCTTCGACGAGGACGGCGTGGTGACCCGGCTCGGGGTCGCGCCGCGCTCGGTGCCCGACCTGCTCGCGCTGGTCGGCGACGACGCCGACGGCATCCCCGGCCTGGCCCGCTGGGGCATGCGGTCGGCGGCCGCGGTGCTGCGCCATTACCACCACATCGAGGCGATCCCGCGCGACGGTCGCTGGGACGTGGCGGTCCGCGGCGCCGCCGCGCTCGCCGCCAGCCTCGATGCCAGCTACGACGACGCCCTGCTGTTCCGGACCCTGGCGACCCTGCGCACCGACTCGCCGATCGACGCGTCGCTCGAGGCGCTGGCCTGGCGCGGCCCCGATCGCGCGGCGCTGACCGCGCTGTGCGCCGAGCTCGAGATGTCGGAGCCCGGCCTGTGAGCCGCGCGCGCTAGCGGCCGGCGGCGGGCTGGAACGACACCGGCACGATCACGGTCGATCCCTTGTTCGCGGTCGGGACCGTCATCCGCTTCATCACGGTGACCATGCAGGCGGTGAGCGGCGCGGGCCCGGGCGTCGCGACCGCGTCGGTCACCGTGCCGTCGGCGCCGATCGTGAGCTCGAGGGTGACGGCGGTGGCCACCGCGAGCTTGGCCTGCTCGGCACAGTACGCGAGCTGCGAGGTGCGCGCGCGGACGATCCGGGTGAGCACGGCGGCCGACAGCGGACCGGTGACCTTCACGGTGCCGACCGTGGCGCCGCCCGGGGCCGGTTCGGCCACGCGCACGCCGATCGAGCCACCGCCGCGGCCGTAGCCGGTCCCGCCGCCGCCCGCGCCCTTGCCGATCGTGCCGATGCGGCCGAGGCCGGGTTCGTCGCCCCCGCCCCCGCCCCCCGATGGCTTCCGGGTCGCACGAACCGGCGGCGGCGGCGCCAGGTCCGCGGCGAGATCGGCCCCGGGCTCGGCCGCCAGCTTCGCGCTCTGCGCCGCCGCCTCGTCGGCCTTGGCCGAGTCCATCTGCGCCTGCTCGGCCCGGGCTTCGAGCGCCGCGCGCGCCTGCTCCTCGGCCGGCGCACCGGTGGCCGCCGTGCCCGTGGGCGCCGGCCCCCCAGGGGCCGCGGCGGCCGGCGCGGCAGCGGGCGGGGCAGCACCGGACGCGGCGGTCTCGGCCGCCTCGCGCTCGGCGTGACGGCCGGCCGCGGTCGATCGCTCGCCGCTGATCGCGCCGACCTGGCCGGCCGTGCGCCGCGCCCGCCACGCCAGCGAGGTCCCCACCGCCTCCTTGCGCCCGGCGCCGAGCGTCCACGGCACGCCGTTGTGGCGCAGCGTGATCGTCACGCGTCCGTCCGCCCCGGTGTCGATCACGTCGTCGCCCGACACCTCACCGCCGGCCGCGAGCACCCGGGTCTGGCCGGCGCGGGTCGCCGTGACCGTCCCCGCCACCTCCCCGACGTCCCCGGCCGCCACGCCGGCGACGACGGCCGGACCGTCGGGGGGCCCACCGCAGGCGGTGACCGCGAGCGTGAGGGACAGCGAGAGGAGGACAGCGCGCGTCATGATCTCGAATACTACGCTCCCGTTGGACGCCGCGCCGTGACAGAACCTTGGGCGCCGTGTCGCTGCGCCCTGCCCTGCTCGTCCTCGTCCTGATCGTCGGCTGCCGCGGGCCCGCGGGTCCGACCGCGCCGGCGACCGGCTCGCTCAGCGGCATGATCCGCGCCGCGGCCACCGGCGAGGGCGTCCCGGGTACCCGCGTCGTCCTGCGCCGCCCGGGTAGCGTCGCCCCGGAAGCGACGGTCGCCGACAGCGACGGCGCCTACATGGTCGGTGACCTCCCGCCCGGCCGCTACGCGGTGTCGGCTTACGCCAGCGAGACCCGCATCGCCGAGCGCGAGGTCGCGATCGTGGCCGGCCGCATCACCGGGCTCGACTTCGCGGTCGGGGCGGTCGGCGCCGAGGCGGATCGCGACCTCAACGCGCCGTCGGCGGCACCGCTGTGGCGCTACCGGCCGGTCCGCGCCGACCCCGGCCGCGGCGCGATCGAGGGCACCGTCGCCGATCTCCATCACCTCGAGCGCCTGGCCGGCGCGGTGGTGTCGATCGTGCGCGATGGCGAGACCGCCGCCGAGGTGGTCGTCACCGACGACGTCGGCCGGTTCTGGGTCGACGGGCTCGTGCCTGGCACCTACACGGTGAGCGCCTATTACGCGGTCGCGCGGGTCGGGCAGCTCGAGGTGCTGCGCAACAACGTGAGGGTCGGCGGCGGCGAGGTGGTGGTGGTCCCGCTGTGGCTGTCGACCGACGGGTTCTGAACCGCGCTCCCCGGGATGCACGCATGATGCGCGCTTGACGCCCGCGCCAGCGCGGGCAAGATACCGGCACGAGACACCAATGGCCCGGACCTCACGGCCGGGACTGGAGGCTGCCATGTCGCATCGTCTGCACCTGTTCAAGTCCAAGATCCACCGGGCCACCGTCACCCACGCCGACCTCGACTACGAGGGCAGCGTCACCATCAGCGGCGAGCTGCTCGAGGCCGCCCAGATCCTCGAGCACGAGCAGGTGCACATCTGGAACGTGACCCGCGGCACCCGCCTGGTCACGTACGCGCTCCGCGGCGACGTCGACAGCGGCGTCATCTGCATCAACGGCGCCGCCGCCCACCTGGCCTCGCCGGGCGACAAGGTGATCATCGCGACCTTCGCCGAGGTCGACGCCGCGGCCGCGGCCGGCTGGGTGCCCACCGTGGTCTTCGTCGACGATGCCAACCGCAAGGTCGGCGAGGGCGCGGAGATCGCGGGCCC
>JBKJLC010000247.1:0-4397 GCA_046597055.1 Kofleriaceae bacterium
GCCCATCTGGGTCAGCGAGCCGATCGGCTTGGCGATGCCACGCCGCACCGCCATCACACCGGCGATGAAGGTGGTGGCCACCGCGCCCATCCCCGGCAGCAGGATGCCGAGCTTGCCAGTGGCGGGTTTGACTTCGACGGCTTTCTTGAGTGGCATGGTCAGGCTCTCCAAGGATGCGAAAAGACGACCGGACTTACCGCAATCCCGCGCTGGGATGCAAGCGGTCGAGGGCGGCTCGGCGTCGCAGGTCGGACCTACGATCCGCGGGCGGCGTTGCCTGTGCGAGGTACGTCACGCAGCGCCGGCGCCAGGCGTGCGGGGTCGTCGGTCATGATGCCGTCGGCGCCGAGCGCGATCAGGCGACGCGCCTCGGCCGGGTCGTTGATCGTCCAGAAGTCGACCCGCATACCGAGGTCGTGGCACTTGGCGATGAAGTCAGCGCGCCCGAGCACGATCGGCCCGACCCGCACCGGGATCTGGGCGGCGGTCCCCACGTACGGCAGATGGCGGATCAAGGTCCGCGGCAGCGCCAGCAGCGCGGCGACCTCGGCCTGGGCCAGCGCGGTCTCGCCGGCATAGCCACGCCGGCGCACGTCGATCAGGGTCCGGATCTGGAAGCTGGCCACCGTGACCCGGTCCTCGGCCGCGAGCCGCCGGATCAAGCGCAGCGTCGGCTCGACCATCGAGGGACGCCACTGCTTGACGTCGATGTTGATGCGCACGCCGGGCAGCTCGACCAACACCTCCTCGAGCGTGGGCGCGCGGAAGCGCTTGCCGGCGTGCGGCCGCGAGCCGTCGGCCGCGACGAAACCCTTGCCGAGATCGAGCTGCTGGGCCGCGGCCAGATCGAGCTCGCGCCAGGGCGCGTCGACGCCGCCCATGCGCAGCGCGCCGGCGTCGTGCGAGACCAGCGGGTGGCCATCGCGGGTGAGGTGCACGTCCATCTCGAGCGCGTCGACGCCGATCTCGAGCGCGCGCATGAACGCCGGCAGCGTGTTCTCCGGCAGCTCGGCCGAGGCGCCGCGGTGGGCGTAGAGCCGAAAGCCGGGTCGGGGCGGGGTCGGAGGTGCGTGCGCCACGGGCGCGCGACTGTCTCATGACGCCGCGGCGGCTGCGCCGGGCCGGGTGGCCGCACCGGGCGCGCGCATCCTGGCACCGGTGCGGCTATGCTCGAGCGCATGGTGCGCACGTCCCTGATCGTGGCGGCCGGGGCCGCGCTCGTGCTCGGTGCCGGCGCCGCGCGCGCCGACGTCTCGTCCGTGAAGGCCGGCCCCCGGGGTGACGCCCGGGCCCTGGTCGACACCGCCCTCGCCGACGTCGAGCGCGCGCTGGCCGTGTGCTGGCGCGGCACCCCTCCCGCCAGGGTGCGGGTCGCGCTGACGGTCGCGGCCAGCGGCACCATCGACGCGCGGCCGGTCGGCAAGGGCGGCGCCGCCCAGTGCGCCGCAGGCATCCTGGCGGTGTGGACCTTGCCGGGCGGGGCCTGGACCGGTGAGCTCGAGATCGTGCCGCGCGCCGCGGAGGCCGATCTGTCGGCGACGATCCAGCAGCAGCTCCTCGCCGGTGGCGCCGACATCCGCGCCTGCCAGGCCCAGGCACCCGGTGCCGCGGGCGCCGCGACCATCCGCATGCGCATCCTGTCCGACGGCCGGATCAGCGACGTCGAGGTCGCGTCCAAGCTCGGCGCCGCGCTCGACACCTGCGTCGCGCGCGCGGTCGGCAAGCTGCGGGTCGAGCCCATCGGCCGCGCGGCCCCGCTGCGCTACCAGCTCGCGGTCGCGTTCGCCGGCGGCGGCAGCGGTGGCGGCAAGGGCGGCCCGGCGGCACCCGCGGAGGATCCCACCGGCGGCGCGGTCGGCGGGGCGCTCGACGGCAACGCGATCAAGCACGTCCTGGGCTCGGTGCGCGCCCGCTCGGCGAAGTGCGGCGACCAGGGCAAGACCCGCGGCACCGTCACCGTGCGCTGGACGATCCGCCCCGACGGCACCACCAAGAACATCGTCGTGAAGACCCCGATCGGCGATGCCGCGATCGAACGCTGCCTCACCGACCTGGTCGCCGGGCTGACCTTCCCGAAGGCCGCGGCCGAGACCAAGGTCAGCTTCCCGTTCGGGTTCCGCTGACGGCCGCGGGCTAGCTGTCGGACTCTTCGAGCTTCAGCGCCCGCGCCGGCAGGGGCGGCGGCGTCGGATCGGTCACGGCCAGCACCTCGAGGTCGTACTGAATGTCCTTGTCGGCGAGCGGGTGGACCAGCTTCACGTCGATGTCGTCGCCGCTGATCTGCTCGATCAACATCACGACGTTGAGACCGTCGCCGCCGTGGGCCGCGAAGCGCTCGCCGGCCACCAGCTGCGCATCCTTCGGGAACTCGGACCGCTTCAGCTTCTTGTGCGGGTGGGTCGCCGGGTTGCCAAAGGCGTCGCGGGCCTTGAGCGTGCCCTCGCGCTTGGCGCCCTTCTCGAGCCCGTCGAGGACCTTCTCGAGCCCCGCCAGCATGGTCCCGCTGCCGTGGATGTACTCGACGACGTTCTTCTCGAGATCCTTCCCACCGGCGACGGCGAGGTGGACCTTGAGCTTGACGCGGGCGCCTGTTTCGATCTTCACCACTCCACCGTACACGAACCCCGCAGCGCGGCTCGCGGCGGGACCGCGACTTCGACGCGCGGCTCGCGGCGCGACCACGACACCTGGGACCGGCGGTTGGCGGCAACGTGAATGATCGTTCACGCGTCATTCCGTCCAGAGGGCAACGTAACTCTTCGACAAGATTGTTCGGGCGCTTTTCTTGCCGTACGGCACGGATTCCGCAATAGATGGTTTTCGACCATGTCGTCTTTTCGCCTACACCTTGCCGCGCTGGTTGCCGCGGCTGGCCTCGCAGCCTCCGGCTGCGCAGCCTCGACGCAGCCGACGTTCAACGTTCTCTCGGTCCAGAAGCGCAACCCGAACCAGGTCGGGACCCCCGCCCGCCGCGACATGGTCGTCTACGTCGAGGTCGTGAATCCGGCCCGGCGGCCGATCAAGCTGCAGAAGCTCCAGTACACGTTCGCCAGCGCCGGGGCCCCGACCGCGCGCGGCGAGGTCGAGCTGGGCGCCCGCCTGGTCGCGGCCGGTGCCGCGGTGGTGGTCGAGGTCCCCCTGCTCGCCGGGATGATGCCGGTCGCCGGCGAGACCCTGACCCTGGCCGGCCGGCTGTTTGCCGAGCAGGACCGCATCGTGCGCAGCTTCGCGGTCGAGGCCGAGCTGGCAGCCCCGGTCGAGCGCGACGCACCGTAGCGGCGCTTCGAACGCGCCGCGCTAGCACCGCCCCGGTCGGCGCGTGTAGTGTCCGCGCGATGATCACCTCCCGCTGGCACGACCTCGCGGCCCGCGCGATCGCAGGCGAGCGCGTCTCGCGCGATGACGCCGCGGCGGTCCTGGCCGCCCCCGCCGCCGAGATGCTCACCCTGCTCGACGCCGCCTACCAGGTGCGGCGCCACCACTGGGGCCAGCGCGTGCTGCTGCACGTGCTCGACAACGCCAAGGCCGGCGCCTGTCCCGAGGACTGCGGCTTCTGTTCGCAGTCGTCGCGCTACGGCTCGCCCGGCGGCGAGGCCCCGATGAAGTCGGTCGACGAGCTGGTCGAGGGCGCGCGCCGCGCGGTCGCCGCCAGCGCGCGCCGTTACTGCATGGTCACCGCCACCCGCGGCCCGTCGCAGCGCGACCTCGACACCATCTGCGCCGCCGCCGAGCGCATCAAGGCCGAGTCGCCGATCGAGCTGTGCGCGTCGCTGGGCCTGCTCACCGAGGCCAAGGCGCGCCGGCTGCGCGCGTCCGGCGTGGATCGCTTCAACCACAACCTCGAGACCAGCGAGCGCTTCTACGACAAGATCGTGACGACCCACACCTGGGCCGATCGGGTCGCGACCGTGCAGATCGCGCGCGACGCCGGCATGCAGACCTGCGTCGGCGGCATCGTCGGCCTGGGCGAGGACGAGGGTGACCTGCTCGACCTCGCGATGGCGCTGCGCGACCTCGACGTCGACTCGGTGCCGGTGAACTTCCTCGACGCGCGTCCTGGCACGCCGCTCGCGGGCCGGCCGCAGGTGGCGCCGACCGAGGCGCTGCGCGCGCTGTGCATGTTCCGCTTCGTGCACCCGCGCACGGATCTGCGGGTCGCGGGCGGGCGCGAGGTCACCCTGCGCAGCCTGCAGGTGATGTCGCTCTATCCGGCCAACTCGCTGTTCACCCAGGGCTACCTGACGACCGTGGGCGCCACGCCGGCTGCCGACCACCAGATGATCCTCGACGCCGGCTTCACGCTCGAGCTCCCCGACGGCACCGAGGTCCTGCCGGACCCGGCCGCGGTCGCGTCGGTGCAGGCGCCGCGCAAGCCGTCGCTGCCGCTCGTCCAGTAG
>JBKJLC010000256.1:0-10891 GCA_046597055.1 Kofleriaceae bacterium
GGCAAGCAGACCGACCTCAACTTCCACCTCAACGCCCAGATCAACGGCATCCCGGCCGCGGGCATCACCAACATCAAGGCCCACCTCGACGCGGACTACAAGAGCGGGGAGGGCATCTCCGGCGAGCTCGCGGTCACCGAGGCCAAGGTCGGCGACGTCAACGTCGACGGCAAGATCACGGTCGCCAAGAACAAGTTCTCGACCGGTCAGGTCCACATCAAGGCCGCGTTCCCGGCGCTGACCATCGAGGGCAACGGCACGGTCGCCGCGGGCGAACTGAACGACCTGACGACCACCGCCGATCTCAAGGTCACCCCGGGCGGTGGCTCGGCGCTCGCGAGCTTCGTCGAGTCGGGCAACATCCACGTCGAGCTGAAGAAGTGGAAGCTCGCGAGCGCGCTCGGCCAGCTCCACCTCAAGCCGCCGTCGTTCCTGCCGATCGAGAAGCCGCTCATCGAGATCGGCTACACGCCCGAGACCGGCATCTCCGCCAAGCTCGAGACGCAGTTCAACGCGCCCATGGCGAAGAACGGCGAGAAGGGGACGTTCGTCGCCAGCTACCAGCGCGAGCGAGGTCTGTACGCGCACATCGAGTTCCCGCTCACCGTGCCCGGCTTCCAGCCGACGAAGTTCACGGGCGATCTCGACGCGCAGGGCATCCGCGCGGGCGTCACCTTGATTCCCAAGGACGCCAAGATCATCAAACAAGCCAAGGTCGAGATTGGCTACGACTTCAAGACCGGCCTGTTCATCCAGGGTTCGCTGACGCTCACGCCCACCGAGAGCCTCGAGCTCGAGGTCGGCGTCCGCTACGACGGGACCGGGCTCCAGGTCATGGGGATCGACTCCAAGGACAAGGACGCCACCAGCGAAGAGCACGAGGTCGCCAACTGGAAGAAGAAGTTCCCGACGATCCCGCTGGCCACGGTCGGCGTCGCCTCGCTCGGGCTCCGGTTCTCGCTCGGCGTCGCCGCGGGCTACCGGATGCCGAAGGTCAAGTTCAAGAACCCGAAGCTCGAGGGCGGGCTCGATGCGCTCGAGAAGGGCGGCATGCCGGCCTTCACGTTCGGCGGCTCGGTCGCGATGGGCGCCTACCTCTCGCTCGCGCTCTCGGTCGAGGTGGTCGGCGAGATCCAGCTGCTGATCGCGACCTGCTCGGCCGGCATCGGCGCCGAGATCATGGCGCGGCTCAACCTCGAGCTGGGCGCCGACGTCGACGGCCGGTTCGCGCCCGGCGAGGGCGCGACCTTGAAGATCGACCCGTTCGTCGGCGCGTCGCTCGACCTCATCGCGTCGCTGATCGCCACCCTCTACGCCGAGGTCTGCTGGTACACGCTGGTCGACAAGAAGTGGACGATGGCGTCCGCGAACTTCGCGCACATCGATCTGCCGTCGTTCCGCCCGTTCAAGCCGCTCGGCATGCAGTTCGGTGGTCCCGGCGGGACCCGCCTCACGCAGGGCCTCGAGCTGCGCGACGACGCGTTCGATCAGATCACCGAGGGTGTGAAGGAGGGTGGCAAGCACGCGGGCGACGAGGAAGCCAACCGCGATGCGAAGGAGAAAGTCACGCCGGTCCTCCAGGCGTTCAAGGCGGCGGCGCCGCAGTTCGCGGAGCTCCCCGAGGGCTGGCAGAACGGCATGACCGCGGCGCCGGTCCACTTCAGCGCGATGTTCCCCGTCGGCGAGAAGGAGTGGGACTACTACCAGGACAACGCCGATACGGCGGAGACCATCGCGCCCGCCCTTGCCATGACCAGCCCGACCGAGCGCCTGGCCAAGGCGGTCGCGATCACGGCGCGCCGCGATCCGTTCGGCGCGGGCCGGCTCATCCTCGCGTGGCGGCGCGCGCAGATCGCGGCGCAGGGCTACAACCCCGACACCGGCGTCAACGTCGTCGAGGAGCGCGAGATCGTCCAGGCCCAGATCCAGGCCAAGTACGAGCTCGACCTCGCGGCCGCCAGCGAGAAGCAGGCGCTCCAGGACGCGACCCACACCGGCCAGGTCACCAAGCAGGGCTCCGACTTCGACAAGGCCTCGGGCGAGCACACCCAGTCGGCGCAGAAGAAGCAGGCCGCGCACGAGGCGAACGTCGACAAGGCGAAGGCCCAGTTCACCGAGGCGCAGGCGCAGAAGACCACCGCGGCGAAGCAGGCGCAGCAAGAGGGCGCCCCGGTGCCGCCGGCCAAGGTCGAGGCGGCGCCGCCGCCGCCAGCGCCGGCCGCCCCCGCGGCCCCGAAGCCGCTCGTGAAGCCCGCGCCGATCCCGGCGCCGGCGCCCGTGCCGCTGCCGCCGCCGATGGAGAACTTGCCGGCGGTGACGCTGCCGGCGCTGCCGTCGGACCCGGGCGTGAGCCCGTCTGCGTCGATGGCGATCGCGCCGCAGAAGAAGCCGGCGAAGGTGGAGAGCCCGGGGGCGAAGGAAGCCCCGAAGGGCGGCGCGCCCGATCCGACGCCGGGCGCCACCTCCAAAGCGAGCCAGGCCGCCGGCGGTGGCGGCGGTACGCCGGCCAAGGGCGGCACCAGCGGTGGCGGCGCGCCGAAGGGCGGCGGCACCACGAAGTCGATGCCCGCACCAGGACCGGCGGTGATGGCCGGCCCCGAAGGCATCATCACGCAGGACAAGACGCTCATCGCCAAGGCCGCCCAGCTGTCGGGCGGAGCGCCGGCCGCGGCCGGCAAGCCGGGTGCGACCGGCGCGGGCGCCGCGCCGACCGCCGCGCCAGCCGGTGGAGCCCCGGCGGCTGCTGCGGCGCCCGCGGGTGCCGCTCCGGCGGCGGGTGCCGCTCCGGCGGGTGGAGCCCCGGGTGCCGTCCCGGCGGGTTCCCCCGGTGCCGCCCCTGCGGGTGCAGCCCCGGGTGGCCCAGCGGCTGCGAAGGCCCCGGACGCGCTCGACCCGAGCGTGCAGAAGGTCGTCGACGCGGGCAAGGCCGAGGGGACCGCCTACGAGAAGCAGCTGGCCGGGCAGTCGGACAAGTACAAGGCCACCGTCACGACCCAGACCAAGGCCGCCGAGGCCGAGAAGCAGAAGCTCGAGACCGACGCGGCCGCAGCAAAGCAGAAGAAGGAGCAAGATCAGGCCGCCGCTGCCGCCGCGAAGCAGGAGCAGGAGCAGGCCGCGGCCACCGCCGCTCCGACCCCCGCGCCGACGCCGGCCGCACCGGCGGCTGCTGCCGTGCCACCACCCGCGCTGCCCGCACCGACGCCTGCTGCCGTACCGCCGCCGGCACCGGCGGAAGCCGCGCTGCCCGCGCTGGGGGAGCCGGCGCCCGCTGCCGCGCCGCCAGAACCGAAGCCTGTCGACAAGGCCGAGAAGGCGCTCCCGTTCACCGCCGGAGGCGAGGCCCACACCCTGTTCCTCGAGGCGACGCCGGCGGTGATCAAGGTCGAGATGGCCTCGGTCAAGGGCGAGGTTCAAGGCAAGTTCGACGCGATCGATCGACTCGCCGTCGTCATGAGGAAACTGCTGGACGAGACGAATCCGACACTTCGCGTGGAGCTCGACGCGGACCTGATGCCGACCATCAATGGAATGAAGACGGACGCGCTCCAGGGCCACCTCGAGGCGGTCAAGGGCAAGGCGAAGAAGCATCCCGACGCGGTCGCGGCGCTGGCTGCCGCCGAGGCGGATGCACGGGCGCTGATCGGAGAGATCCAGGGGTGGTGCGCCGGGCGCGGCGTCACGACGCTGGACGTCGCGGAGATCGAGGCAGAACTCGAGCGTCGTGCCGACACCCAGGCCGCAGCGGTTCTCCGCGCGAAGCAGGCGGAGGTCCAGGCCAAGTTCGAGGCGATGGCGGGCAGGCTCGGTGGAATCGACGCGACGGCTCGTCTCAAGTACCGCGGTAGTCTCGCGAAGGGACGGAAGCATCGCGGCAAGGGCTTCGCCCCATTCGATCCGGAGGCCTTCGACATCGACTTGTTCGTCGTCAGCGACTCGCTCTACGAACGGGCCAGAGCCGCGGGCGGGAGACGAATCCAGCCCGGCACGATCTCGGGCAACGACTCCAACCTTCCGGAGATCGAGGCGCTGATCGCGGAGACCCGTCAGATCGTCAGGACGATCGTCGGCTTCAAGCCCGAGGAGATCCTCAAAGCCGACATCTTCATGCGTACGGAGAAGGCCACCAAGGACCTGTTCAAGCCGGACACGCCCGACGAGA
Organism: Kofleriaceae bacterium; assembly: GCA_046597055.1. Lineage (GTDB taxonomy): Bacteria > Myxococcota_A > Polyangia > Haliangiales > Haliangiaceae > UBA2376. Next base: position 4,160 of record JBKJLC010000256.1, read on the forward strand.
AGCACATACCGATCACGCCGCCCAACCCTGCCAGGCCCGCCGACGCGGCCGCTCTACCCGCCGTGGCGGCTGCCCCAGCGGCAGCCGTCGCGCCGCCCGCGGCCGCACAGGAGCCCGCGCCCGCACACGACCCGAACGCGCCCGCGCTGACCGACGACGCAGCCTCGGAGGAGGTCCCGGAGAAGCCGATCATCAAGACGCAGTTCATCGCGCCGATGATCGCGCTGATCGCGCGTATGCTTGGTACGAAACCGTCGCAGCCCGACGATCCGAAGGCTGCCGGACCACAGCAAACTCAGCCCACCAGCAACGACGCCAGTGCTCCGGACCCGGTAAAGGCGGAGGCCACCGGCCTCGCCAGCCGAGTCGCAATGGGGCCGTTCGTAGCGGCCGCCATGGACGTTACTGCGCGCTGGGCGGAACTCGGGAATGCTGATGTTCGCGGCAAGGAGTTGATCGCCGCGGCCAACGCTCAGCTTCTCGCGATCGGCGTCCCAGCATGCGCCCCGGAGGTCTGCGACCTTCCTCCGAAAGTCTGGGGACGCTTCGACTGGGAGCCCTGGGAACTCGAGATGAACAAGGAGGGGCTCTCGAAAGACGCCATCAATCAGGCCGAGGCCGCACAACTGGCATCTATCGTTTATCACGAGGCTCGCCACGCCGAGCAACTGTTCAACATCGCGCGGCTGATGGCGGGCAAGAACAAGACGCCGGCGGAGATCCACGCAGCGACCCAGATCAAGGAGCAAGTGATCGAGCAGGCATGTGCGCGCCCGATAGGGACGGACGATCCGCGTGCAGCGGCTGCCGAGTCGCACCTGGCAAGCATCTTCGTCGGGCCCAAGGCGGTGGCGCGCGAGAAGCTGCTGACCGAACTCCATGCCGCGGCCACAAATCTTGCCGCGGTTAAACAAAGGCACACGCACATCTTCCAGACGGGGGACCGTGAAGCGAAGATCGCGGCGAACGCGGAGCTCACGGCAGCGACGCGGCTCGTGAACATCCTTACCGGTCGCTACAAGGAACTCCCCGAGGAGGCCGATGCATGGGCTGTGCATGCCGAGATCGAGGCGCTGTTCAACCAGGTGGTGGCTAGCCAGTGACGAAAGAGTTACGAACGCTGTGCGAGCGTCTATCGCAGGGGCTCGATCGAGATCCGCACGAGCTCGCGCTGCGGCTAGGGACCGTCGACCACCGGGGATCCGACGGGTGGATCAGGGTCGCACCGTCGGGTGCGACGTTCTCGGCCGCAAACATCTGGGCGAGTCCCGACTCTGGAACGACGACGACGGTCAACCTCGTTCCCGGCGTACCCCTGACGCTCGAAAACGTGAGAACCACCCTCGGCCCGTATTCCGAATCCCCGCGCCTCCATCCGCACGATCCGCGCAAAGCCGTGTTCTCGCCATGGCCCCTTGGCTCGCATCCGTTCTTCATCGCGGTAATAGCCTACGTCTCTGCGGATGAGCTCCTGGAGGATTCGGCGGCCGTTCAGAGGCTAACGATTACCTGCTCACCCACGCCCGCCGCCGACATTGCAAGGCCGCAAAAATCCGCCAACGAGCCACCGGCGGCTCCGGTGTGGCCGCCTTTTCTAGCGGGCCGCGTGAGCTTCGAGCTCGGGTCGTGGCGTCAAGATTCGCTATCGGACGTGCGGAGCGAACTCGAGCGCGTTCTTGGCGTCAAGTTCAAGCCGAGTCACGAGAAAGTCTATGACGGTGAGCCTGCCTTCGAATGCGAGCTACCAGCGTGCGAGCTACGCCTGAACGCCTGGCCGGCGGTCGAACCCAGGCTCACGTACTTCAACTTCATCGCCCTGTCTCCCCGCGGTCAGGCTCCCCCTCGCCCGCCGGCGGAGGACGTCGGCGAGGCGCTTGCTGCGTATCTGAGGAACGCCGGGTGCGACTGGTACGTTCCGGACCTCATGGAGGGCTACGAAAGCGACGGCTTGCTCGGCGCTCGCATCCTCGAACCGGACGTCGTCGTGTCCGTGCTCGCACCGCGATGGCTCGCCTGGACCGATGCCGAGCAGAACGAGCAAGGTCGGGCCCTCCTCGGGCAGATCGCGGAGCTGTGGGTTACCGCTGCGCGGCGTACGGCCGATCCCGTCGCTGACGTCGCGCGCCGCCGCGTCGAACTCGAGGAGTGGGGCCTGAACGTCCCGCCCCGCTCGCGCCTACGCATCCTCATCACGTATGCCATCCAGGAGCAGCTTTCGTCGATCCATGAGCAGCTGTTCGAGCTGAGCTTGATGAACGACGGCGAGCGCGAGCTAGAACAAGATCTCGAAGCCCGGCTGGCAGAGTGGCGGCAGGCGCTAGACGCGCTCGCGGAGCCAGTGCGCCAGACCGGCAACGACGTGATGCGCGAGCAACTCACCGAACTTTGCGCCGAGCTCGACAAGTTGGGGCGCTCTACCAGGAGAGGTGGATAGGCCAACTGCGTGGCGGAGGCGCGCGTTTTGATGGGCATCGGGCCTCGAGCCACGGGCATAGCGGTCGTGGCAGAGCTCGGCGAAGCGTACGAACAAGGCGACGATGCGGGTCGCCCCGGGGGGGGAGCGGGGCACGGCCGCCTCCTGCTTGCTGGCGAGGTCGGGCGTGATGACCGTGGACGGCGGGTCGTGGCAGCGGCGGCCGATGATGTTGCTGTGGCAGAAGATGTCGGCGGCGCGTGAGTCATTGGCAAGCAGGTTGCTTCACACTTCGTCACAGGGTGTGGCTAGGCCATGGCGCTCTACGAATATTCGATCTTTCTCGTCCGCGAGCAGGGGCGCGGGCCGCTGCTGGCGGACCTCGAGCGCGCCGGACTCGTCGGCGGCGGCGTGATGCTCGATGTTCCGTGCGAGGCGGATGAGTGGCGGAACGAGTTGCACGCGACCTGCCCACTGTCGGTCGTGGAGCTCACGCTGCTCCGTTCTCAGTTCGACGCGCTGCTGTCCGAGCGGTCCGGCGCATTCATCGAGTGGCTGTGGTGTACCGTCTCCGCGGTTGGCATCGCATACGCATACATTCCGGGCGGCGGTGACATTCCGTACTACGAACAGGGCCGTCGCACCGACGCAGTGACCGTGGAGCAACTCGGGGAGCTCGTCGAGACCGGGGCAGTTCGCGTGTTGCATCCGCTGATGCTCTTCGCGGCGCGCACCGGCGCGTGCGACTGGGCGTCCGCGACGAAATCCATGCTCGTCGAGACGCGGGCCGGGCTGGGGTGTCTGCTGATACTCGGCCAGCGTGACCCGAAGAACGCTTCGCTGGATATCTTCGAGCCGGCCACGTTATACGAGCGGGTACGCGATGAGCTGCAGCAACTCCAGGGGCGAACGCCTTGATCGCCGACCGCGCGCAACCGGCCCCCATGACACCGGCCGGCCGTAGGCTCGCCGCCATGCGGGGGCACATCGAGGCATCGCGCGCGAACCCGCTCACGCTTGTTCCCGCGGCGCGTTCCTTGTACGAGGCGGGCAAGACCCGCAGCGAAGTGCTCACCGCAATCTATGGAGTCGACCTGCCGGCTGAGGCCGAGTTGATCGAACGTTACTTCGTCGTTGGCGGAGCCCCGCTCCGAGTGCTGTGGGATGCCTGATGGATCCCCTCGTTTCGGCGGCGTAAGTCGTCGAAACCGCTCCGGATAATCGCGGGAATTTCGGCCAGCACGAGGTGGTTTCCGACGGCATGATGAACCGCCGCGCGATGTCGGACTTCGTGAAGGACCCGCTGAAGGTCAAGGCCACCCTCGAGAAGCTATTCGAGAACGATCTGCACAGCCGGCGGGTGTTGTCGCTCGCCAACAGCGTCGTCGGGGTGCTCGATGCGGCGGCTCTCTCGATCCACGCGATCGGGCGCGGCTACGCGCACGCGACGGGGCTGAACGCCAAGCACGGCGTCAAGCAGACGGACCGGCTCCTCAGCAACGCCGGGATCGACGTGTGGGCGCTGTTCAAGCCGTGGGCGGACTTCGTCATCGGACCGCGCAAGGAGATCGTGATCGCCCTCGACTGGACCGATTTCGACGCCGACGACCACTCGACGCTGGCCGGGTATCTGATCACCAGTCACGGCCGCGCGACACCGCTGATCTGGATGACCGTCACGAAATCGGAACTCGAAGGGAAGCGGAACGGGCACGAGTACCGGCTGCTCGAGCGGCTCCACGCGTGCGTCGCGCCCGATGTGAAGATCACGGTGCTTGCCGATCGCGGCTTCGGCGACCAGAAGCTGTACCGACTGCTCGAGACGCTGGGATGGGACTACGTCATCCGGTTTCGTGGCGCGATTCAGGTCGAGGGCGCCGACGGCGAACGCAAGCCGGCCTCGCAGTGGGTGCCGTCGACAGGTCGTGCGACGATGATTCGGGACGCGCGGGTCACGCGCACGCGCACGGAGGTGCCCGCGGTTGTCGTGGTCCACGCGCCGAAGATGAAGGAGGCCTGGTGCCTCGCGACGACGATGCGCGAAGCGAAGGCTGCCGAGGTCGTGAAGTTGTATGGCCGCCGGTTCACGATCGAAGAGACCTTCCGCGACCAGAAGGATTCGCGCTTCGGCCTCGGATTGTCCGCGACCCACATCGGCAAGGCCGATCGCCGCGACAGGCTGCTCCTCGTGGCTGCGATGGCGCAGGCGCTGCTGACGCTTCTCGGCGCCGCCGGTGAGGCGTGCGGCCTGGATCGGCTGATGAAGACCAACACGTCGAAGAAGCGCACGATGTCGCTGTTCAACCAAGGCATCAACCTCTACGCAGCGATCCCGATGATGAAGGAGGAGAAGCTCACGCTGCTGATGCCAGCGTTCGATGCCGAGGTTCGCCGCCACGAGGTATTCCGGCAGGTGTTCGGCGCGATTTGAGGGGATGGCTCAGGTGGGATGCACATCCGTGGGAGCTCATGATTCCGCTCGACCGGGGCGGGCCCACGTTCGTCCTCCATCCCAACGTGGCCGATGACGAGGCCCGAGCCTACGCCCAGGCGCCGCACGTGCTCTTGCTGGGCCTGATGAACTACCCGGACGTTCCGTTCGGCATGTCGATGTTCGGCTACGACCTCGACGAGGTCGCAGCCGGACGCTCGACGGTCGTGGGCCTCCCGGATGTGATGCAAGTGCCCGAGTCGGGCGCTCGGTTCACGGTACTCGGGCCCTCGCTGATCGACGTCTTCGCCGATGTGATCAGGGGCTACATCGCGAGTTGGGGTACCCGCGACGGCAGCGGAGCGAACGAAGAACGCCACGAGGCCGAGAAGGAGCTCGCGGCCGTCGAGGCGGTCCGGCGGGAACTCGCAGGCCGCTGATCGTTGCGCGGTGCGCCGGTCCGCCGCAGGCCTCCAAGTTCGTCCCGCGACGGCCCACGGCTGGCCCGCCGGGATAACATCCGCGCATGGCCCAGGACCTGGCACTTCCAGCATCGGGTCCGGACATGATCGAGCTCCTGCCGGTCCCACGAGTCGTCGTCCCGCGCGCGGGCGTGCTCGTGCTGCCTCGCGATGGCGTCGTCGCGCCGGCTGCCGCGTCGCGTCGCCTCTGCCAGGCGCTCGAGCGCGCGACCGATGGCCGGTGGTCGAGCGGGACAGACGGAGTCGTCGCTGTGGCGATCGATCCGGCGGTGCCGTCGCAGGGCTATCGGTTGTCGGTCCACGCCGCCGGCGTGTCGATCGTCGGCGGCGATCTGGCGGGCGCGTTCTACGCTGCCTGCACGCTCGCGCAACTCGTGGACGTGCACGGCACGAAACTCCCATACGTCGAGATCGAGGATCACCCCGAGCTGATGGTCCGGGGCGTGATGCTCGACATCAGCAGGGACAAGGTCCCGACGATGGCGACCCTGCGCGAGCTGATCGACCTGCTTGCGAGCTGGAAGATCAATCAGTTCCAGCTCTACACGGAGCATACGTTCGCGTATCGCGCGCACCCGGAGGTGTGGGCGACCGCGTCGCCGATCACTGCGGAGGAAGTCGTCGAGCTCGACGCGTACTGCCGCGAGCGCTTCATCGAGCTGGTACCGAACCAGAACAGCTTCGGCCACCTCGAGCGGTGGTTCATGCACGAGCGGTATCGACCGCTCGCCGAGACCGACGGCGGCGTCGAGCTGCCCTGGGGCGAGATCACCAGGCATCCGTTCACGCTCGCGCCGTCGGCCGCGGGGCTCGAGCTCCTCGACGGGCTGTACGGCGAGCTATTGCCGAACTTCACGAGCTCGCGCTTCAACGTGGGCTGCGACGAGACCTACGACGTGGGGCTGGGCAAGTCACGTGCCCGGGTCCAGGCGGTGGGGCGCCCGCGGGTGTGGCTGGACTTCGTGCGCGAGATCCACGCGCTCGCCGGGCGCCACGGCCGGTCGCTCCAGGTCTGGGGCGACACCGTGCGACGGCATCCCGAGCTGTTCCCGGACCTGCCGCGCGACATCACGATCCTCGACTGGGGCTACGATCGGGAGCGCAGCCTGGCTCAGCAGGAGCGAATTGTTTGATGGGAAAGTGGCCGATTCTGGTCAATGAAACTGATGGTCGCCCGCTTTCCCCTTTTCATCCCCTACGGTGATCACGGTTCCATCAAACAACACGTGATCTGAGGCTCTCTGCCCCCAGAGCGGACCGCAGCGCGAGGCGCAGCCCGCCGTTCGTGGCCTGACCATCGCTGCGCCTCGCGCGAGGACCGCCTCGCGCGGACAGCCAGGCTGGAATCGGAGTACCGGTGCACGTCCGCGCGGTGACGCCAGGTGTGGCGCCCATCGTTCTTCGTG
>JBKJLC010000042.1:0-14178 GCA_046597055.1 Kofleriaceae bacterium
CGGCACGACGACTGCCTCGCCAGCTACCGCCCCGGCCCCGCCGACGCACTGCAGTTCGCCAGCTGCGCTCGCGAGCTCGTCCCGGAATGCCCACCCGGCTCGGACTGCGGCTGACCCGCCGTCGACGTCAGCGCGACAGGCGCCGGGCCCGACGGCACAGCTCGACGTCGCCGTGCAGCGGCCGGCGCTCGACCCGGCTGCGCACCGCGAACGGGAACGTCGCGAGCCCCTGATCGAACGTGCGCCAGATCGGCGCGGCATCGTGTGACACCTCGACCGAAATGTCCGGGCAGGTGTGACAGGCCCACTCCATCTGCTCGAGCACGGTCGCCGCGAACTGCGGGCCATCGGAGATATGGGCGCGGACCCGCTTCTGCTCGGCGGTTCGCCCCTTGGCGGTGACCAGGCTCAACAGCGCGACCAGCTCGACCGCCAGGACTCGCGCACCCAGCTCGGCGACGGGACTCTTGTCGTCCTCGACCAGCAGCGTCACTCGCCGCTCGAGGGTGACGGTGAGCCTGGTCGGATCAGCCCGTCGGGCGTTGATCCAGGGAATCGTCATCGGCTGGGTATGGGCGGCCGTCACAGCGGACATGGGAAGCTCCACAGCAAGCGGCGGGCCATCGAGATCGGGACAGGTCAGGTCGGTTCGCGCCGGCACCGGCAGGAGACACGCGCTCCCGCGGCAGGTCGCATCGGCCTGGTGCCGGATTCGCGATCAGCCGACCAGCCGGAGCATCTGCAAGACCAGCACGCCGAGCTCGAACGCGAGCCGCGCTGACAGGCTGGCCGCCAGCCGGCCGCCGGCCGCGACGTAGAGGAGCCCGAGCCCGCAGCTCGCGAGCATCGTGCCGAGCCGCCCGGCGCCGCCGGCCTCGCCCACGGAGATGACCGCGGCCTCGACCAGCGCCGCCGTCACGACTCCCGCCGCGCTGGCGAGGAACGATGGTTCGCCCGCGGCCCTCACCGCGGCCGCGACCCGCTCGAGCAGCCAGCGGCGAAACACCAGCTCGGCGGCGAGCGCGAGCGCGAGGGTCGGAAGCGCGGCGACCACCAGCTGCACGAGCGAGCCGCGGACCGCGGGCACCGTGTTCCACTCGACCGCCAGGCCGGTGGCCGCGAGGAGCGCTGGCGCCACGGCGAGCGCTCCACCCAGCCCGATCAGGCCGGCGAGCGCGCCCCCGAGCGCGGCGGCGCCGGTCTGATCGCCGTCGGGCGCGAACCAGCGCCCGCCGCGCATGGCCAGCGCGACCGACAGCAGCGCGATCATCGCGATCACGCCCCAGCTGCCGCCGAGCGCCACCCCCGCGATCACGGCAGCCACCTCGACCGGGGCGGCCGCGCGCGCGAGGCGGGACATGCCCCATGGTAGCGTGAGCGGGTGCCGTCCGACGAACCGGCCGCCCCGCGGCTCGAGGTCCGGGGACTGCGGGTCGAGCTGCCCGACGGCCGCGTTCTGATCGACGACCTGTCGCTGTCGGTGGCGCCCGGCGAGGTCGTGGTGCTCCTCGGGGGCAGCGGCGCCGGCAAGTCGACCTTCGCCCGGGTGCTGTTCGAGCCTGACGAGCTGGCGCGCGCGGGCTACCACGTGACCACGACCAGCCTGCGCTTCGACCGCGACGACCTCGGCCTGGTCCCGCAGCGCGGCGCGCTGTTCGATCATCTCGACGTCGCCGACAACCTGGCGCTGGCGCTGCGCCACGCCCGCGCGCCCGAGGGCGATCCGGCGACCTGGCTGGCCCGGGTCGGCCTGGGCGCCGAGGTCGCGCGGCCGGGGACCCCGGTCGGCTCGCTGTCGGGCGGCCAGGCCCAGCGGGTCGCGGTGGCGCGGGTGCTGGCCAGCTCGCGGCGGCTGCTGTTCCTCGACGAGCCCTCGGTCGGCCTCGATCCCCAGCGGGTGCGGCGGCTGGCCCGCCTCATCCGCGAGCAGGTCACCGCGCTGGGCGTGTCGGCGATCGTGGTCACCCACGACGTCGCGCTCGCCGCCGGCCTGGCCGATCGGCTGTACCTCCTCTCGCTCGAGCATCGCCGGCTCGACCAGCTGTTCGCCGGCACCTGGCCGGGACCGCTCGAGGCCGAGGGAGTCGACCCGGCGGTGCGCGGCCGGTGGCTGCTCGCGCTCGAGGACGCGCTGTGCGACCACCTCGATCGCCACGGCGACCAGGCGCCGCCGCGCGGCGCGCCGCGTCCGCGCACCGTGCTCGACCGGGTGGCGCCGCTCGTCGAGCCGTTCACGCGGCCGTTCGCGGCGGCGGCGTGGTCGCTGCGCCACCTGCCCGGCTGGCTGGTCCGCCACCCGCGCGACGCGGCGGTGGTCGCGGCCCGGGTCGCCGCGCAGACGCTGGTCCGCCCGCTGCTGTTCTACGCGATCGTGTCGGTGCTGGTCGGCTACACGGTGCTCTACGTGGTGAGCCAGGTCGGCGGCGCCGGGGTCCGACCCGACGCGCTGATCCGCCAGATCGGCGGCGCCCACGTCATCGCGCTGGCCCCGGCGCTGTCGGCGATCCTGTTCGTCGCGGCCTCGGGCAGCGCGACCAACGCCTGGCTCGGCGCGATGGGCCTGGGCCGGCAGACGCTCGCGCTCGAGGCGCTCGGGATCGATCCGCGCGCGTACCTGTGGGCCCCGGCGTGGGCGACGATCGGCCTGGCCTACCTGGTGACCTCGGCGGTGTTCGCGCTCGGGATGATCGCCGGCGGCGTGCTGGTGTGCCGCAGCCTCGGCCTGGACGGCGGCTGGGCGCTGCTCACCGCCGAGCTGGTCGATCCGCGCCCCGAGCGCGCGACCTACACCGCGCGCGCCGGCTTCCTGGTGTGGATGTACGCGTGGGGCATCGCCAGCGACGTGGTCGCCAAGGGCTCGGCCCGCAAGCCCGACGCCGACGCGGTCACCCGCGGCATGACCGCCAGCGTGGTCGCGTGCACGCTGTGGGTGGTCGTGCTCGAGCTGGTGACGGTGGTCTGGGTGCTCCGGTAGTGGCCGCCGCCGGTGCCCTCGCGACCGGGGCCGGCGTGATGCTGGCGGTGGCGCACCTGGCGCTCTTGCCCGCGCTGATCGCGGGCACCGCGCGGCCCGCGCTCGAGGTGCGGCGCAGCGGGCCGCTGGTCGCCGACGCCCCGTCGCTGGCGGGCGTGGTCGCCGACGGCGCCGACGCCGAGGTCAGCCACGACGGCGAGGGCCCCGGCCTGGTGTGGACCCGCTGGCGCGTGCGCTACCGCGGCGGCATCGAGCGCGCGGTCGGCGGCTTCCAGCTGGTCGGCCCGTTCCAGGACGTCACCGCGCCGCCGTGCAGCGGTCGGCTGGTGGTCGGCCAGCGCCTGCTCGACGACGGCGCCGCCGGCGCCGGCACGGTCGCCGCGGTGATCACCCGCGAGCTCACGGCGGCGCTCGCCGGCATGGAGCACTTCGCGATCGGCCGGTTCCGGCGGGTCGACCGCGTGCGCGTGCGCTGGGCCGAGCTGCTCGAGCAGCCCTTCGACCTGGCGATGTTCCCGAAGACGGCGCTGCGCGCGCCGCGTCCGACCGGCTACCTGCGCGCCGACGCGGTGGTGGTGTTCGACCGGGTCCGGGTGCCGGTGACCCTCGGCGCGATCCTGCGGCTCGACGACGGCCGCCCGGCGGTGACGGTCGGCGTGCGGGCGCGGCTCGACTTCGACTCGGGGGTGATGCGCTGGCTCAACGACAAGATCGGCGGCGACCGGCTGGCGACCCGGCTCGCGTCGGGCCAGCTCGACACCACGCTGCTCGGCGCGCTCGGCCCGCCGCCGCCGCTGCTGCTGCCCGGCGGGCGCCAGCTGGTGTTCGAGCCATGCTCGGATCGCGCGGTCGAGGTGCACAGCGGCGCCTGGGCGGCGGTGCCGCTGCGCTGGAAGCTGGGCGGGCCGGTGGCGCCGCCGTCGGCCACCGCGAAGGCGGCCCCGATCCGCCCGCCGCGGCGGGGCCCGGTGGTGTTCGCCGCGCCCTCGCCCACCGCGCCGCTCACGCTCGACCTCGATCTCGACGGCCTCAACGGCCTGCTCTACGAGCTGTGGCGCACCGGCTGGCTCGACGACACGCTCGACAGCCTCGCCGTCCACGAGCGCTTCAACCACGACCCCACCGTGCAGCGCTACCTGACCCTGCGGCTGTCGCCGGTGCGCCTGGCGCTGCCCCCGACCCTGGCGCCCGGCCCGGCCGGTCGCCTGCGCCTGGCGCTCGCGCTCGCGGTCAACATCGCCGACGCCGACACCGTCACGCCGGCCTCGGCGTGGGGCGTGCTCGACCTCGCGCTCGGCGCCAGCCCCGCCGGCGACCGCCTGACCGCCGACGTCGGCGTGAGCGCGCTCGAGCTCACCTGCGAGCCCACCTCCGGCCACCTGGTCCCCTGCTACGGCGACGTCGTGGCCGCCGTCCGCAACGCCGCCGCCGGCACCCACGCCGCCCTCGGCACCGCGCTCGCCGACACCCTCGGCCGCCTCTTCATCGACCAGCGCGTCGGCGCCGACGGCGTCCCCGCCGCCCTCGCGATCCACGGCGTGCGCGCCCGCACCGACGCCGCCGGCGCGATCCGGCTCGAGCTGGCCGCGACGGTCGCGCACTGACCACGCGGCCACGAAGCCGCACGAACCGGCACGAAGCATCAACGGTCGAACCAGCGCGTTCGGGCCGCGATGCGTGAACGCTGTTTCTTGGCATTGTTCGCAAGAACCCACGCAACCCCACACGCGCCTCTGCGATAGAGCGCGCATGAAACGGCCGTTGTCCTGGGCACACGCGACGCTCGCGCTCTTCTGGATCCTCGTCGCGGGCCTCACCGCGCTCGGGTGCGCGGGTCCCGAGGTCGGCGAGAACACCGCCGCGCTGATCGTCCCCGCGGTGCCCGCCGACAGCGTGACGGCCGGCAGCTTTCACAGCTGCGCGATCGTCGGCACCGGGCAGGTCCGCTGCTGGGGGTACAACCCGCTCGGTCAACTGGGCACCGGCAACACCACCCAGACCTCGACCCCGACGCTGGTGGTCGGGATCGACAACGCCGTTGCGGTCAGCGGCGGGTTGTTCCACACCTGCGCCTTGCTCGCCGACGGGGGGGTTCGCTGCTGGGGCCATAACGCGTCGGGACAGCTCGGCAACGGTACAACCGAGAACTCGATGGTGCCGGTCGCGGTATCCGGCATCACGAGCGCGATCAAGCTGGCCGCGGGCGACGAGCACACCTGCGTGGTACTCGAAGACCAGACCGCGCGCTGCTGGGGCGCGAACGGCCACCGCCAGCTCGGCAATGCGGGTTCGACCACGGGCTCGTCGAAACCGGTCACCGTGGTCCCGGCGTCGCGAGCGCCGGCGCTCGCTGGCAACGTGGACATCGCCGCCGGCGCCTCCCACACTTGCACGGTCCACAGCTCGGGCGCGGTCCGGTGCTGGGGATACAATGGCAGCGGCGCGCTGGGTGTCGGTCACCTGAATGCGATGACCAGCATCACAGCGGCGGCGCTCGATGCGACGACCGAGCGCGCGGTCGAGATCAGCGCGGGCCAGTATCACACGTGCGCGGTTCTGGAGAGCGGGCAGGCGCGCTGCTGGGGAAGCAACCACGCCGGTCAGCTCGGAACCGGCAGCACCGCCGCTCTGGTGCCTTCGCCAAAGGCAGTGAAGTACACGTTTCAGTTCGTTACGGGCCCGAGGGCCGTCACGCTCGGAGGCGTGCGGCTGGTCGAGGCGGGAGCTGCGCACAGTTGCTTCGTGACCAGCACCGGTGCGCAGCGCTGTGCTGGTCTGAACCGCGATGGGCGGCTCGGCACCGGCGCCAGCGGCGACGCCCAGCCTTACGTCGTCGGCAACCTGGCTGACGTGACCGCGGTCGCCGCGGGGGCCGAGCACACGTGCTCCCGCATGACGGATGGCCGAGTGCTCTGCTACGGAGGCAACACTCGTGGCCAGACCGGCGTCAGCGGAGACTCTCAGGTCGCGCCGGTGGTTGCCTTCGTGGATACTGACGGCGACGGCGTCGACGATCGCAACGACAACTGCCCGACCATCGCCAACCCCGGCCAGCTCGACATCGACGGCGATGTGCAGGGCGATGCCTGCGACCCCTGTCCGACCGACCCGTCGAACGACGCCGACGCCGACGGCGTCTGCGAGCGCCTCGACAACTGCCCGGGCCTCGGCAACGCCGACCAGCTCGACAGCAATGGCGATGGCCAGGGGGACGCGTGCGAGTGCGCCAGCGTGGTGTGCGCCCCGGCGGACGCCTGCCACGTCGCCGGTGTCTGTCAGCCCGCGGACGGCGCGTGCACCAACCCGGTCGCGCCGGCGTGCGCGGCCCCGCCGACCTGGCCGGCGAGCTCACTGACCATCACCGAGGTCGGAACGACGTCGGCGCGGCTGCGCTGGTCGGCGGCCCACCACCCGACCGGCGTGACCTCGTACCGCCTGTATCGCGACGACGTCACCATCGCGGAGCTGTCGGCCGACCAGGCCAGCTACCTCGTGGTGGCGCTGGCGCCTGCGACCCCGCACACGTTCCGCGTCGAGGCCCGCGCGGCCTTCAGCGCCGAGTCGACCACCGGTCCGTCGCGGAGCGCCACGACCCTGGCCATCCCGACGGGCAACGCACCGCCACCGCTGGCGTCCGGGCCCTCGACCACGGTGGCTGGCGCGGCCGGGTTCCTGTATAGCGGGTCGAATCCCGTGCAGATCGGCGTTGATCCCGCCGACCTGCAGGCGGAGCGGATCTCGGTCGTGCGTGGTCGCGTGCATGACATGGCCGGTACGCCACTGGCCGGGGCCACGGTCACCGTGAAGGACCATCCCGAATTCGGCGAGACCGTGAGCCAGGCCGACGGCACGTTCTCACTGGCGGTGAACGGCGGGAGCTCGCTGGTGATCGACATCGAGATGTTCGGGCACCTGCCGGTGCATCGCTCGGTCTCGGTCGGGTGGAATCAATACACCTGGATCGATGATGTCGCGCTGGTCAGCTACGTGCATTCGCCGGCGACGGTGATCGAGCTCGGCGCCAGCACCATCCAGATCGCGCGCGGCAAGGTCGAGACCGACGCCGACGGTAGCCGCCAGGCGACCGTCCTGGTGCCGCCGCAGACGCGGGCGACCCTGGTCGCGCCCGACGGCACGGAGACCCCGGCCTCGTCGCTCACTCTCCGTATCACGGAGTACACCGTGGGCGAACGGGGCCCGCGCGCGATGCCAGGGGAGCTGCCTCCCGACGTCGCGTACACGTGGGCGGCCGAGTTCAGCGCCGACGAGGCGATCGCCGCCGGCGCGGCGAGCGTGCAGTTCGACCGACCGGTCAACATCTACGTCGACAACTTCCTCGGCTTCCCGGTCGGAGAGAACGTGCCGATGGGCTACTACGACCGCGCGCGGGCGGCGTGGGTCGCGTCCGACAACGGCCGCGTGATCGAGATGGTGGGCACCACGATGGTGAATGGGCGCGTGCTGGCCACGCTCGACACCGACGGCGATCGCGCCGCCGATCACGACGCAGCCCTGCAGTCGCTCGGCATCACGGCCGACGAGCAAGCGACGCTGGCCGCGACGTATGCGGTGGGCAAGAGCCTGTGGCGTGTGCCGGTCACCCACTTCTCGACCTGGGACTGCAACTGGGCCGTGGGGCCGCCGGAGGACGCCCGGTTTCCCGGCGGTGACATCGACGGCCCCCGGCGCACGGCTGACGGCTGCGAGCAGTCCGGCTCGATCATCAACTGCGAGAATCAGAGTCTCGGCGAGCGCATCCCGATCGCCGGCACGCCTTTCGAGCTGGCGTACGAGAGCTCGCGCGCGCTGGGTGCCGCCACCCGCAGCCTCGAGATTCCGCTATCGGGTCCGACGGTGCCGGCAAGCTGCATCGCCATCGAGGCCAAGGCCGTCGTCGGCGGTCGGCAGTTCTCGCGATCGTTTCCATGTTTGCCGAACCTGGTGATGCCGTTCGAGTGGGATGGATACGACGCGTGGGGCCGCCGTCTGCAGGGCAGCCAGACACTGCGCTTCTCGATCGGCTATCGGTACCGGCCTCTGTACAGCGCAGTCACGCGGTTCGGACGTCCGGGCGCGGCGCAATTTTACTCCGCAGTCCGCCGCCAAGCGGACAGCAGCTTCACGATGTGGACGATGATCCTCCTCGAGATCGGCGGTCGCTCCAACACCCCGGACAACAGCATCGGCGGCTGGGACCTCGACGTCCACCACACCATCGATCCGGATAGCCGCACGATCAACCACGGCGACGGAAGCACCCAGAGCTACCAGCCGTTCGCTGGTGTCAGCATGGTGCTGCAGGGGACCCAGTCTTTCCCCGCCAACACCTGGAGGTCGCTCGCCTTCGGCCCCGACGGCACGCTCTACTTTGCTGAAACAGCCTACGCGCGAGGCCAGATCAAGAGCCTCAGTCCGACTGGCGCGGTCCGGGTAGTCGCGGGGCTTGCGTCGCCGTGGCTTTGCAACGGCAGTACCCATACGGATCCGAACCCCACCGAGGGTCAAGCCGTCGAGGTGGTCCTCGGCGAGATCCTGGACGTGGAAGTCGGTCACGACGGGGACCTCTACGTGCTGTCGCTGCGGCACGTCTGGCGGATCACGCCCGGCGGCCGAGCGCGCATGATCGCCGCCTTCGAATCGGAGTGCGCCCCGCCGGGCGGATATCCCCCGGACGTGGCCGTGATTCCCGCGAGCATGCTCGGCAACGGCAACGCCACCGATCTGGCGCGTCGCTCCGACGGCGCGCTGTTCCTCGCCAACTCGCGCTACGTCGCACGGATCGCAACGGATGGCCACATCGAGAGACTCCCGCCTCTGACCAACGATTGCTCCATCAAATCGATCGCGGTCAATTCACATGACGATCTGTATATCGGGTGCACGGGCCGAATCATGCGTCGCTCGAAGGCCGGCGTTGTCAGCAAGATTCTCGGAAATCCCTCCAATAACTCGCAAGGGGACGGCGGCCCTACGTCCGACCCGAACGCCGGGACGAGCGGTCCAACCGATCTGGTCTTTGGCCCCGATGGCGCGCTGTACTTCACTGAGAGCTCGTCGGCCATTCGGGTGATCCGGAACGATCGCGTCGACCGCGTCGCGGGCACGAGCCAGTCGGGCAACTACTGGCCGGGTGCCCCCCTGGACGCCAAGATCAGCGTCGATGCGCTCGCGGTCCATCCCGGTGGGGAGCTGTACCTTCATCAGCAGGCTCACGCGGAAGGACCGGAGGCGCTGCGGCGGATCACTGGCGGCTCCACGTCGATGACGATCATCCCGTCGCGCGATGGCGAGCTCGCGTATCGACTCGGCCCGGGGCAGCAACACGAAGCCACCGTCGACGCCTATACCGGCGCGCCCATCTACACGTTCGGCCACGACGCCAGCGGCCAGCTGGCATCCATCCGCGATACGTCGGGCAACGTCGTCACGATCAGCCGAGATTCGGCCGGACATCCGACGGCGATCACCGGCCCCTACGGCCACCGGTCCACGCTGACCGTCGACGCCGCCGGGTATCTGCGCACGGCCACCAACCCGGCAGGCGAGACGATCACGGTCGTCCACCAGCCAAACGGCCTCCTGGACTCGCTCACCGACCCCAAGGGCTACCAGCACACGTATGCGTATGATTCGAAGGGACGGCTGGAGACCGATGATCAGCCGCTGGGCTTCAAGTCGCTCCGTCGCATCGGCCGCCTCGCCGACTTTGTCGTCACCTTGACGACCGAGCTGGGCCTGGAGACGAAATACCGAGTCACCAAGTTGCGCGGAGCCGCTGCCGCGGTTTGCCCCTCGCCCTCCCTGGGGACCTGCTCGCAGCGCCAGGTGACCCAGCCAGACGGGACCGTGACCACCTCTCGGACGGCGCCCAACGGCCACTCCGTGGTCGTGATGGCCGACGGCACGCGGGTCGAGTCCAGAGAGGGTCCCGACCCCCGCTTCGGCATGAACTCGCCCCTCACCACCAGCATGAGCATCACCACGCCGAGCGGGCTCACCACGACCGCGACTCACCAGCGGACCTTCGAAGCCACCC
This sequence comes from Kofleriaceae bacterium, assembly GCA_046597055.1. GTDB lineage: Bacteria > Myxococcota_A > Polyangia > Haliangiales > Haliangiaceae > UBA2376. The sequence continues at coordinate 10,011 of JBKJLC010000042.1, forward strand.
TGCTCGACGGCCCGCTCGTGCTGGGCCGGCTCACCGATCGGAAGACCATGGGTGACCGCACCCACGTGACCGAGTGGAACGGCGCCGAGCGCTCCAGTACCGACACCTCGCCCGAGGGACGCGTTAGCACGAGCTTTTACGATGCGGCCAGCCGTCCGACCCAGGTCGACGTGCCAGGCATCGCGTCCACCTACTACGAATACGACGCGCGCGGTCGCCTCGAACGGATGGTCCAGGGTGAGCGCGAGCTCGAGCACGTGTACCACCCGACCTCCGGGCAACTGCAGAAGGTGCGCGCGCTGGTCGGACGCGCCGGCGGCGTGCCGCAGTACCTCGAGTCCAGCTTCGACTACGACCGCGTCGGTCGACTGCTCGGGTCCACGTCGCCCGATGGCGCCACGCTGGGGCTCACCTACGACGCCAACAGCAACCTGGAGACGATCACGCCACCCGGTCAGCCGGCGCACCAGTTCCAGTATGGGGCTGGCGATCTGCTGCGCACTTACACGCCGCCGACACTCGGCGACGGCGTCGCGCGAACCGAGAGCTATCTGCCCAAGCTGAACGACCCCGATGGGCGCCCGTACCAGGTGACTGCGGCTGACGGTCGCACGACGACGTTCGAGCACGAACCGGTGACCGGTCGGCTGAAGAACTTGTTGATGGACGATTGGGGCGCGATCGCGTTCGACTACGAGCCGAACGGCAGTCGCGTGCAGTCGATCGCCCGCGACGACACGCATGGCGGTCGGACGGCCATGTCCTACCAGTACGATGGGCCTGACGTGGTGGCGGTCTCGGTCGCTCGCAACGATTTCGGCGGAACCGTCGCCTATGATCGCAGCCAGTTCTTCACCAGCCACCGTGTGATCGAGAGGGTCAACGGAGGTAGCCCGATCGTCTTCCACTACGATCGGGACGATCTATTGCTCTCGGCCGGCCCGGTGACGGTCGTGAATGGCACCCAGAATGGTTTGCGCGAGTCGCGCACGATCGGGGCGGTCGCCGAGTCGCTGCTGTACAACGAGTACGGGGAGCCCGAGTCGGTGGTCGCGACGTACGGGGGTGCCGAGTTGCTCGACAGCTCCTACACCTACGACCTCCTGGGACGGATCGACACGATCACCGAGTCCATCAGCGGCGGCGCCGTGGTCACGCGCGGCTTTCGCTATGACCTGGCCGGACGACTCCAGGCGGTGACCGATGCGGCCGGGACCGTCCTGACGAGTTACGCGTACGACGCCAACGGCAACCGCACCAGCGCGCCGGGCGTGACCGCGGACGACGTCATCATCGACGCGCACGACCAGCTGTGGGCGTACGGCGACCGCTCGTTCGAGTACACGCCGAACGGCGAGGTACGCGCGGCGAGCGATTCGTCCGGCACGACCACCTACACCTGGGACCGGGTGGGCAGCCTCCGGCATGTCGAGCTGCCATCCGGCAGCGAGATCGACTACCTCGTGGATCCCGCCGGACGCCGCATCGGCAAGCGAGCGAACGGCGTCCTGGTCTACGGCCTTCTGTACGGCGGTGGCGGTAAGCCGGTGGCCGAGCTCGATGGCAGCGGCGCGCTGGTCACGCGGTTCGTGTACAGCACGTCGGCGGGCGCACCCGACGTCATGGTGCGCGGCGGCAGGACCTATGCGCTGGTCACCGATCACCTGGGCAGTGTTCGGCTCGTGGTCGATTCCGCATCGGGGGCGATCGCCCAGCGGATCGACTACGACGAGTGGGGCCGCGTCCTGTCCGACTCGGCGCCCGGGTTCCAGCCGTTCGGCTACACCGGCGGGCTGTACGATCCGGACACCGGATTGGTCCTGCTCGGTGCGCGCGAGTACGACGCCGGCATTGGCCGGTGGCTGTCGCGCGACCCGGCGGGCTTCGTGGACGGCGGCAATCGCTACACATACGTCGACGGCGACCCGATCAACCATCTCGATCCCACCGGCCTGATCTCCGTGACCTGGCAGGACGTCAGCGACTTTTCGGCCGGATTTGGCGACACGCTCACCTTCAACGCGACCCGGTGGGTCCGTCGGAAGCTCGACGTCGACGACGTCGTCAACAAGTGCTCGGGTTGGTACGCGGCCGGCGGCATCGCCGGCGAGGAGATGCAGGCGGCGCTGGTCGGCGCCGGGATGGCCGGAGCCGTGGCGCGGCTTGGCAAGCTGGGCCGCTTCGCCAACTGCGCAAACTCGTTCGTCGCGGGGACCTTGGTCGATACGCCCGACGGTCTGGTCGCGATCGAGACGCTCGACGTTGGCGATCTGGTCCTGGCCCGCAACGACGCCACCGGCGAGGTCAGCGCCAAGCCGATCACCGAGCTGATCGTCTCGGCCGACAAGCGCACGCACGACCTGCAGCTCGAGCTCGACGGCAAGCTCGAGACCCTCGGCGTCACCTCGGGCCACCCGTTCTGGGTCAAGGGCCGCGGCTGGACCAAGGCGCACCGGCTCGATGTCGATGATCTCGTCTACACCAGCAGCGGCCGCTGGGCCCGCGTGGTATCGATGTCACCCCGTGCTGGCTTCGCGTACGTCTACAACTTCACGGTCGCCGACTACCACACCTACTTCGTCGGCGAACTCGGCGCGTGGGTCCACAACTGCCCGGTCAATGCAAAGCCCTCGCTGTCGGCGTACAAGAAAGCGCTGAAAGAGGTTCATGCTAAAGTTGGGGGCCCCCTGCCCAGGGGCAAGCCTGGCAAATTCGGTAGTCCGCAGGCAGGAAACTCCAAGAAGGGCTATAGACTAGATCCTCCGCATGACGGCAAAGCACGGGGCGACGCCGAAGCAGGCTTCCATTTCAACTGGTGGAATTATACAACGGGAAAGCGCGGCAGCGGCGGGATTTCCGGCGCTGTACCCATAAGGGATTAGCATCAATGGATGGCGTCAAGATTGACAATTTCCTGCGGGCTCATCCTGGGCTTCAATTCCCTGAATTTCAATCTTTGGCACCGGTCCGGTGCGCCGAGATTCGTCAGGGCATCGCGCATCGCCTGGGGCTGCCGTCAGATGCCGCGCCACTCGATGTCATCTCGAAGCTACATGATCGAGTCGGGCGTGTATTGGGCAGCGTGCCGGACTCCGGAGTTCTCGATCTACGAGCCACGCTACTAACAGCTGGAGTGAATGACTGCGACCGAATTTGCCTGAACTGGTATCGCTTCAATGAGATTGATGAAATTGGAGTTGATGATATGTCACGATGGTTTGATGATATTTGGTATCCAGCATCCGACGACATCGACCTATTCGACAGCACACTTGACTGGATCCTGAGCGTCTCCCATTCGGGACTGATCGATTTACGTCGCCTCGATATGCCGGCCTAACTAACTAGCTACAGCGTGCCCGGTAATTCAGGCCGGTCCTCGACGGAAGTGTCAGGGGCGGCGGCGACGATCTCCTCGTCACCCGTGCAACTCGAGGAGCGCCCCCATGGCAACGTCCCGTCCCCGGCCTCGCAGTCGGCAGCCAGAGCTGTTCGCGCGCTCGAAGCGCCCGGTGATCGTCATCGAGGAGAACCACCGCCTGGTGCAGATGACCGACGAGATCGACTGGACGGAGCTGGTGGAGCTGGTCGAGTCGATCCGACGGAGCAAGGTTACGAGCGCGGCGGGGCGACCGCCTCATCTGCGGGCGCTGACGGGGGCGCTCGTGTTCCGCGCGACTCGGCGGATGCCGTACCGGGTGACCGAAGATCAGATCCGGCACTACGCGCCGGCGCGGTACCTGTGCGGGCTGACCGAGAGCGAGTGGACACCGGACGCCAACACGATCCAGGACTTCGAGCAGCAACTCGGCGAGGACGGCATCCGTCGGATCAACGAGTACGTCGTGAAGTGGGCGGTGGAGGAGAGGCTGGCCGACCCACGGCTGATGGTGGCGGATACGACGGCGCAGGAAGCGGCCATCCCGCACCCGAACGAGATGGGCCTGATGGCGACGTTTGTGTCGGCGGTGGTGGCGGCGAGCAAGCGGGTCGGCCCCGCGTTGAAGGGGTTTCTCGAGAAGGCTGGCGGGCTCTTCGTCGCTGCGAAGCGCAAGGTCCGGGAGTACCGGCTGTTCGCCAAGGACAAGAGCAAGGCCGCCAAGGATCGGATGGTCGCGCAGATGGCGACGGTCGTGGAGGCGGTGCAGAAGCAGCTGGCGCCAGCGCT
>JBKJLC010000012.1:0-18439 GCA_046597055.1 Kofleriaceae bacterium
GGCAGGGCGGGCATGGTCAGGTGGCTCACGACCGGGGGGCCGATCAGCGTGAAGCTCACCTGGATGCCGCGGCTGGCGACCAGCCAGTTGCCGCGAGCGACCACCGCGTCGGCTACCTTGCCGGCCGCGCCCCCGCTCGGGGTCCACGCCACCGTCCGCGACTGCAGGTCGAACGACGGGAAGGTGGTGAACGGGATCATGCTGGTCGCGAGATCGGTCGTCTGGGTGAGCTGCTGACCGGTCTGCCGGCGGAGGTGGAACATCGGCAGGAAGTTGCCGGTGGACTGCATCCGCGAGCGGATGAACGTGGTCTGCCCGACCGGCGCGATCGGGCCCGACACCGTCACCGACCCGCTGGCCGCCGGCGCGTTGTAGCGCTGCAGATAGCCGTAGGTGACGCCGTCGCGGCGCAGGCCGAGCTGGAGGTCGAGGTCGCGGACCGCCGCCGGCACGCCCGTGTAGGTGATCGATGCGGCGCCGAGGTTGGTCTGGAACCCCGGCATCGTGAGCGTCGTGCCCGCGACGGTCGGCAGGTTGACGTCGGGCAGGACCGAGTAGGCGAGCGGCTCGCCGAGCTGGTCGGTCGCGGTGACCAGGAGGGTGGCGCTCGCGACCTGCGGACAGGTCGGCTGGATCTCGAGCGCCACGGTGGTGCCCTGCGGGAACCCCGACACGCACGGCGCCGACAGGCCGTACGCCGCCGCGCCGGCGAACTGCGGCCAGCTCACCACCACCCGACCGTTGGTCGGGTACCCGACCGGCCGGCGCGCGCCGGCGATGATGTCGGCGCCTGGCTCGACCCCGACGAAGACGGTCATGCGCTGACTCGCGAAGCCCGACAGCGAGCGCGGCCGGCTGGTGAGGATGGTCGAGCCCGGCACGACGTCGGCGCTGGCGCGGCCGTCGGGGCCGGTCTGCTTGATCTCGTAGGTGCCGTCGGGCCGGATGAAGAACACCCGGGCGTCCGCGATCGGCTCGCCGGGGGCGCTCTCCTGGTCCTCGAACGTGACGGTGATCGTCGCCGGCCCGATCGCGATGTCGGTCGGCGCGTCGATCGGCGGCGCGGCATCGATGAAGGTCGGCTCGACCGGGCTGCAGGCGGCGACCGCCGCGGTCAGGACCACGGACGCCAGAGCAGGACTGCGCATGGTGGCCATTCTAAGCGGGTCGCCCGTGGCCCGCGAGCGACCTGGCGCACGCGAGGCTGGCCTGCCTACATCCGCCGACCACGAGGCGGTCACTGCGGCCAGGAACCGGCGTAGAAGAGCTCGGGCTCGTCCCGGTACGCGTCGCCGGTGGGCAGCCCCGCCGACTCGGGCACCACGTCGTGGACGACCGCGGCGTAGTCGCGCTTGCCGACCACGTCGATGAAGAAGACCTCGCTGAGGCTGCCGGTGTCGGTCGCCATCGGCACCAGGCTGGCGAGCTCGGCCGGCAGCGGCGGCAACGTGAGGTGACTGTCGAGCGCCGGGCCGACCAGGGTGAAGGGTACCTGCACCGCGCGGCCACCGACCGTCCAGTGCCCGCGCACGGTCACCACGTCGGCGACCTTGCCGGGGCCACCGCCACTGCCGCTCCACGCCACCGTCCGCGCGTGCGGATCGAACGACGGGTAGGTCGAGAACGGCATCAGGTTGGGCCCGAGCTCGATCGTCGAGGCGAGCTGCGGGCCCGCCTGCTCGCGGCGGTAGACGATCGGCAGCCGCTGGCCGGTCGGCGTGAGCTCCGAATAGATCGCGGTGCGCGTGCCGATCGGTGCGATCGGGCCCGACACCGCCAGCGTCGCCCCGGTGGTCGGGACGTTGGTGTGCCTCATGGTGCCGTACGCGGCGCCGTCGCGACCCAAGGTGAGCACGGCGTCGATCTCGCTGACCTCGGCGGGCACCATCGTGAAGGTCACGGAGGCGGTGGCCAGGTTGGTCTGGAACGCGGGCATCGTGAGGCTCGTGCCGGCCACGCTCGGCAGGTTCACGTCGGGCATGACCGAATAGGCGATCGTGGCGCCGTCGGCGCGGTGCGCGGTGACCACGATGGTCGAGCTCGCGGCGTGCGGACAGCTCGGCTGGAGGTCGACGTTCACGGTGGTCCCGAGCGGGTAGCCGGTCGCGCACGGGGCGCCCAGGCGGTACAAGGTGGCGCCCGCGACCGCCGGCCAGCTGAGCGCCACCCGGCCGCTGCGCTGATACCTCACCAGCGGCCGGCCCCCGGTGACGACCTCGAAGCCGGGCTCGACCCCGGCGTAGGCGGTCAGGTGCGTCACCGTCGCCGACAAGACCCGGGCCGCGATGATCGTCGAGCCCGGCACGACGTCGGCGGTCGCCCTGCCGTCTGCGCCGGTCCGCACGACCTGGTAGGTCCCGTCGGGCCGGATGAAGAACACCTGGGTATCGGCGATCGGCTCGCCCACGGTGGGCTCGCCCGCCTCGTAGTTGACCGTGACCGTGGCGGGCCCGAACCCGGCGTCGGGCGACGCGTCGGGCGCGACCACCGCGGCATCGACGAAGGTCGCTTGCGGTTCGCCACACGCGGCCGCAGCCAGCACCATCGACACCGCGAGCGGGTTACGCATGGTCGCGAGTCTAGGGCCGACCCCGGCCGTCCCCGCGCGCGCGGCGTCAACCTGCCTGGCTCTGCCGACGTCGACCGCGTCGACCTGCGAGGATGCACCAGCCGAGGACGAGCCCGGTCAGCGCCACCGGCGAGCCGGGGGTGGCCTGGGCGCCGCAGCAGCCGCTGCGCGCGCTGCGCGGCGAGGTCCCGGGTGGGGTCGCGATCGAGCCGTCGTCGCCAGGGGTCGGCACCTCGGTGACCGGATCGGCCGCGCCGTCGCCGCCGCCACCGGGCACGGCCTCGGCCACGGCGGCGCCCGCCGCGCCGGCGTCGATCGGACCGCCCGGGCCAGCCAGCGGCTGCTGCTGGGTCGGATCGTCGACCACCACGCAGGCGGCGTCGAGCGCGAACACCGCGGGTCGGCCGCTGATCTTGGTGCCACCGCCGCCGGCGGCCACCGTCACCGAGCAGCCGCCCTTGGCCGCGGCCGTGGTCACCGCCGCCCCGGCCGGCGCGTCGAGCACGATGTGGCGCGCGCGGGCCGGGCCCCGGTACGCGACCGTGCCGCTGCCGCCGACCACCACCACGACCCGGCCATCGCCGCGCTCGGCGGTGATGACCGAGAGCTTGCCCTGGCGGTCGACCGTGGCGGCCTTGGGCTGGGCGCCGGCGGGCCCGACGTCGATGACGTGCGCGGCCTCCATGGTCGGGCCGGGCGCGACCAGGCGCCACTCGTCGACCGGGAAGCGCGCCGACTTGCAGCCGCCGCGGGTGATGCCCTCCTCGAAGCAGCTGCGCGCCTTGAGCGCCTCGGTCTCGGGCGTGCCGCCCGAGGACCACAGCCGCTGGATCGACAGCGACGAGCCGCCGCGATCGCCGCGCGCGATGTCGCCGGCGCGCCCGAGCTTGGCCAGCGCGCGGAACCGCAGGTGCAGGCCGCGCGCCTGGTCGCCGCTGTCCGCGCGATCGACCACGACCACGGTCGCGTCCTTGCCGGCGCCCCACGGCACCACCACGATGTCGCGGCTGGCGGCCGGCACGTCGCTCGGACGGTCCTGGAACTTGTACTGATCGGCGTAGTCGCAGCGCGCGGCCACCACCCCCGACGCGGTCTGCCGCGCCCACGCGAAGCCGGTCTTCACGCTCCAGTACGCCTGCGACGGCTTGTAGTTGTCAGGCAGCTGCTTGGACTCGACGGTCGGCGCGTTACCGGTCAGGCTCGACAGCGTGCCGTACGGGCTGGGATCGACGATGAGGTCGTCGGGGCCGCGCGAGATCACCAGGTTGCCCGCGTTGGGATGGACGTGGTCGGCGTCGACCGACTTGCTGCACTGCATGACCGCCCACACCGCGTCCTTGCCCCAGTGCGAGCGGGTGAAGAACGCGCCGACGCCGCGGGCCATGTACGCGGTCGGCCAGCTGGCGCGCGGCGCCGGCTTGGCGGTGAGGCGGCCGCTCTCGACCAGCGCGCCGTACAGCGCCCACTGCCCGCTGGTGAGCTTGAGCCGCTCGATCTCGTGGAGCGCCCACGCCTGGGCATCGGCCGAGCCGCCGCCGATGATGGTCGCGGCCAGGGTCAGGTAGTTGGGCGGCAGGTTGGCGGTCTCGGCCTGGGTATCGCCGCCGACGAACACGCCGGCGCCCGGCGACAGCGCGTGCACGTGGCGGCGGAGCAGGTCGTCGAGCCACGGCTTGATCCGGTCGGGCTTCACGCCCTGCTGCGCCATCGCGCGGGCCGCGATCGCGTACTCGGCGACCGACAGCGGCGCGTACTGCCAGCCCTCGGCCCAGTCGCCGCCGTCGAGGATGCCGCCCGGCGACATCGCGGTGACCATGTCCTTGCCCCAGATCTCGTCGCGGACCAGGTGCCACAGCGCGTTGCCGGCCTGGCCGGCCTCGCCGTTCTGCGCGATCGCGATGAAGGTCACCGCGATCAGGTATCCGGCGTGGTAGTTCGTCGACGGGCTGCGCGCCCGGTAGCCGCTGGCGAGGTACCAGGTGGTCCACGCCGCGAACCGCTGGCGCGCCCGCGCGCGCACGGCCTGGGTCATGCGCGGATGATCGTGGAGCCAGTCGTAGGCGAGCGCGGTGTACGGGCCCATCGCGCGGATCGCGAAGCCGCTGTCGCGGGTGGCAGCGGCGTCGCCGCCCTTGCCGTCCCCGAGCACGGCGAGATCGTCGAGCTGCGCGAGGAAGTAGGTCATCGCGGTGTCGGCGTGCTCGCCCTTGCCGGTCGCGGCCCACGCCACCAGGCAGGTCTGCAGGTGCGAGGCCCAGTCGAGGCCCATGTACAGGTCGCGGGTGTGGTCCTTGGCGTTCGTGCGCACCTCGCCACAGCGGGTGGCCGCGCGCGCCACCGTCGAGCCGGGCTGCTTGGCCTGCGCCTGCCACGCGGTGCGCACCGCGCTGTCGAGCAAGAGCCGCGGCCGAGGCGGGGTCGGGACGTCGGGGGCGGCGCTGACGATGCCGGTCAGGCCGAGGAGGACGACAGCGCAGGCGAGCGCACGCATGGCGCACACGATAGCGCGTGCCGCGCCGGGCGGCGGCTCACCACAGCTTCACCGGGCCGGTCACCGCGCGGATCGTCGGGAGCGCGTCGGGGCTGCGCCGGCGCACCCGTTCGATGCGCACCCAGTACAGGACGCCGCGCTTGAGCTGCCAGCGCTCGTCGGGCTGCCGCAGATCGTGGCCGCCGTAGCTGGCGCGCTCGCCCGGGAGGAACAGCATCGCGGCCGGCTGCGAGAACGAGTCGGTGCCGATCAACCAGCCATCGCCGTCGGCGGTGGACGAGCGGATCACGCCGAAGGTGATCACCCCGCCGTCGACCGGCTTGGCCACCGAGCGATAGCCGGACGGCGGCAGGCTGGTGCGGATCTGGTGGCCGGGCGGCGCCGGCGGATCGGGCAGCGGCGCCGGCGCCGGCCCGTCCTGGGGCGCCAGCGACTCGACCTGCCAGTACCAGCGTCGCTGATCGTCGAGCGCCCAGGCGCCGCGGGCGGTGACCCGGGTGCCCTCGGCCGGCACGGTCCCGACCACGCCCATCCGCACCGCCAGCGCGCCGCCACCCTCGGTCTCGTCGACCAGCCAGCGCACGGTGCCCTTGGCGCCGGGCGCGATCGCCTCGCCGCCGAGCCGGCCGCTGATCGACGCGTGGGCGCCGCGGCGCGCGAGGTAGCGGTCGCGATCGACCACCGCCTGCCACGCCGGCATCGCGCCACCGGCGCCGACGAGATCCGCGTCGTCGTCGGGCGGCGGCGGCGCGGGCGGGGTCGGGACCGGATCGGGCGCCGGCTCGTCGCCGGCGTCGCCGCGCGCGAGCAACGGGGTCGCGCCGCCGTCGCGGACCCCGCCCGGCTCGGTGCGCGCCTGGCCCAGCTCGGGCCGGGCATCGCCGCACGCCGTCAGCGCCGCGACCAGCAGCGCCGCGACCGACCGGTTCGTGCTGACCGGGGTGATTCCCATCAGACCATCCCCGGCAGATCGTCCGGCACGCCGCCGGTGAGTTCGAGCAGCCGCCGGTGCAGACGCACGCCGATGCAGTACGCGCGCGGGTCCTCGCGGCGCTGGGCGGTGCGCAGGATGCGGGCGCGGGCCGCGACCAGCACGACCTGGCGCTGCGACTCGACCGCCGGCAGCACCTCGGCGCCGGCCAGCGCGAGCAGCGACATCGCGCCCGGCTCGGCCCGGTCCGACGCGCGCCGGGCCAGCTCGAGCTGGGCGCGGGCGCAGGCGTCGTCGCCCCGGCGAGCGGCCGCGCGCGCGACCGACGCGTGCAGCGCGGTGCGCCGGTGATCGACCCCGGCGCGGATCGCCGCGGCCAGGGCGGTGGTCGCGACCGCCTCGGCATCGCGGGCATCGCCGGCCGCGCCGCGCTCGAGCAGCCAGTACGCGCGCGCACACGCGACGTCGACCTGGGCCGCCAGGTCGGCCCCGGCCAGATCGATCGCACCCAGCGCGGCGATCGCGCGGTCGAGATCGCCGTGCTCGCCGTCGGCCGACGCACACCACGCGGTCGCCACCGCGGCGACCCCGGCCGCGTTGTCGAGCCGGGCCGCGGCCAGCCCGGCCTGCGCGCACGACCGCGCCTCGTGCGGGAAACCGAGCGCGAGGTACGCGACCGCCAGCAGGCACGATTGATCGGCGAAGTCGTGGCTGCGGCCCAGATCGCGGGCCATCGCGCGCGCCTTGATCGTCTGGTTCAGCGCCGCCTCGAGCTCGCCGGCGGCGGTGGCGGCGAAGCCCTGCGCGCGCAGCGCGTCGTACTGGGCGGTGCGGTGGCGCAGGTTGGCGCGGGACGCGCGCTCGCCGAACCCGCGGGCGCTGCGGGCATCGCCCTTGCGCAGCGCGGCGTGCGCGGCCGCGGCCAGCAGCCGCGCCAGCTCGCGATCGTCGTCGTCGCGCTCGGCCGACGCGAGCGCCGCGTCGATCCCCTCGAGCACCGCGCCCACGTGATCGTCGGGCATGTCGCTACCGTGGCCCACCCTTACCCTCGTTCTTACCATGGCCCCGTCGCACCGGGCCGGGCAACCCCGTCGCGCCGGCGCGCCGGCGCGGCGGCTCAGCCGGCGGCGAGCGCGCGGGCCGCGTTGAGCGCGCGCGGGAAGCCGAGCGGCGTGGCGCGCAGCTGCAGGACCAGGAAGTCACCGTCGGTCAGGATGCCGGTGACGTTGACGACCGGCGTCAGCGCCTCGAGCACCCGGCGCACCTTGGCGTTCTGCCGGACCTTCGGGTTGCGCATGATGTCGATGATCATGATGTCGTCATTGGCCTCGACCAGGACGTCGGGCTTCTGCGGCGCGAACTTGAGCAGGTTGCCCGGCTTCGACAGGTCGAGCGCGCCGCTCTTGATGAGCGCCGCGACCGGGGTCGCCGCCTCGCCGAGCACCTTGAGGTCGATGTTCGACAGCCGCATCTTGACCTTCACCGACTCGGGCGCGATGTCGATCTGCTCGATCTTGATCGAGGCCGACGCGCGCACGGTGGTGCCCATCAGGTCGATGGTCGCGCCGACCGCGATCGCGGGCGGACGGGTCATCACCGTCACGTCCTGCGGCGCCTTCTTCGACGGCGGCGTGTTGGCGATGAACCAGCGCACGGCGTCGAGGGGGATCGCCACCCGCATTCCGATCGCATGGCGGGCCATGCTGAGGAGGGTCGTCGGATTCTTGGCCATGAACCGCCCGGCGGATTGAAGGGCAGCACGGATGGGAAGCGCCATGTCGCGATCCTATAGCAGCCACCGCGCCGACCCGCGGTCGCGGCGACCACCTATTGTCGGGGCCCGACCCGGACGAACCGGAGCGGACGGGCGAGAACCACCCCGACCACCGGCTGGCCGTGGACGACCGTGGTCACGATCGGGGCGCGCGCGCTCTCGACCGGCAGGTCGAGCGCGTCGACCGGCGTCCCGTCGGCGCGCAGCACGGTGGCCCGGGCCCCGCTGTCCGACGACACCACCAGGGGCGCGCCCGCGGCCGGACCGCGCCCGGCGATCGCGATCGGGCCCGATCCGGGCAAGCTGGCCAGCACCCGCGGCACGCCGTCGCCGCCGAGCCCGACCACCAGGCCGTCGGCCCCGACCAGCCCGGTCGCGACCGCGAGGTCACCGGCCGGCCGCCAGCCCAGCGCCAGCGCGCCGCCGGCGACCGCGGCCCCGGTGTCGTCGAGGAAGTACAGGCTGCCATCGGTGAGCTCGGCGGCGATGCGGTCGCCGACCGACAGCAGGGCCGCCAGGGTGCCGCGCACCTCGAGCGCCGCCAGCGGGCGCAGGCCCAGGCGCGCCGAGCGCAGGACCACCCGGCCGTGCTCGTGGCTGGCGATCAGCGTGTCGCCGGCCCGCCGCACCACCGCCAGCCGCGGCCAGTAGCCGTCGCTGGTGCGCCAGCGCATGCGCTCCTCGCCGGTCGCGCCATCGAGCACCACCACCTGCGCGCCGACCACGACCAGCAGCACGTCGCCCGGCGCGCGGGTGCTGCCGGCTGCCAGCACCGCATCGACGGTGTCGCCCCGCCACTCCCACGCCGGCGTGCCGTCGTCGCGGCGGACCGCGCGCACCGCGCCTTGCCCGGCCTGCACACCGCGCGCGCCACACACCACCACGTCGGCGGCGGCCGCCAGCGCGACCGGGGTGCCGGGCGGACAGGCCTCGGGCGCGTGCCAGCGCCACCCGTCGCGGTGCAGATCGTAGGCGGCCAGGCCGCCGCCGGTCGTCTCGGTCGGCTGGGCCTCGAGCACCCCGACGTACACCCGCTCCGGATCGCCGGGGTCGACAAAGGCGGCGCCCACCGCCCAGGCCCCGGCCCCGTCGCGCGCGACCCCGGCCGGGAGCGGGCGCGGCGCCGGCAGGTCCACCCGCGGCGGGTCGCCGAGCAGCGGCGCCGGCAGCCCCGGGTTGGGCAGCGCCTCGGTCTCCGGGCGCGGCAGCGCCCAGCGCGCCACCTGGGCCGCCTGGGTCCGCGCCGGCGGGCGCCAGGGCCCCGCGACCAGGAACTGCTCGCCGAGCGCGACCTGGATCGCGCCGAACCCGGCGGTCACCGCGCGGGCGCCGCGGTCGTCGAGGATCACCAGCGTGCCGTCGCGCAGCGCGGTCAGCCGGCGCGCGCCCCGCCGCGCGACCAGCCGGTCGAGCACCACCGGCTCCAGCCGGCGCGGCGCGCCCAGCCGGCGGTCGCGGCCCTCGATGCCGGCGTCGGTCGCCAGCTCGACACCGTCGCCGGTGCGGGCCAGCCAGTAGTCGCGCGCGGCGATCGGGCCGCCGACCACCGCGCCGGTCGCCGGATCGAGCGCGAGCACCTCGCCGTTGCCGGCGATCAGCACGGTCGCACCGCACGCGTCGAGCCGCGCCGGTCGCGGCGCCGCTGCCGTCCACGCCACCCGCAACCCGTCGCCGTCGGGCTCCCAGCGCATCAGCGCGCCCCGGTGCCAGGCATAAAGATGCACCGGCGCCGCGCCGCACAGCGCGACCACCGCGGTGTCGGTCGCCGGCGGCACGCTTGGGTCGGCGCCCGGCGCCGGGACCGGCGGCGCCAGGCGCGGGCCGGCCTCGCCGGTGCGCGCGTCGACCACGACGATCCCGCCGGTGTCACTGGCCGCGATCAGCTCGCCGTCGCGCGCGCGGAACACCGCCTCGCGCTGCCAGCGCACGGCCCCCCCGGCGCGGTCGATGCCGACCAGCCGCGCGCCGTCCCCGGCGATCACCGTGGTCGCCGTGATCGCGTAGGGCGGCACCCCGGCGGTGCGCTCGCGCCAGCGCACCACCCCGGCGTCGACGTCGATCAGCTCGAGCACCAGCCCGTCGCCGGTCGGGCCGAACACGACCGCCTCGGCCGCCCCCTCGGGCGCGGCCAGCAGGCTCTCGACCACCACTGCCCCGCCCGTGACGCCGGGGCCCGCGACGATGCCGGCGCCGGCCAGGGACAGCGGCATCACGCCGCGACCGAACCCTCCGGTGGTCGGTGGACGCGGCGCCAGCGGCAGCGGCGCGTCGTACAGCCACGGGACGATCGGCGGCGACTCGGCCTGGCAAGCCGCCAGCCCGAGCGCGCCGAGCAGCGCGCAGCGCCGGCTCACACCCGTTCGATGATCGTGGCGATGCCCATGCCGCCGCCGATGCACAGCGTGGCCAGCGCGGTCGCCTTGCCGGTCCGCTCGAGCTCGTCGAGCGCGCTGCCGAGCAGGATGGCGCCGGTCGCGCCCAGCGGGTGGCCGAGCGCGATCGCGCCGCCGTTGACGTTGACCCGGTCGCGGGCGATGCCGAGCGCGCGCATCGTCTGCAGCGGCACCACCGCGAACGCCTCGTTGATCTCCCACAGGTCGATGTCGCCGACCGCCATCCCGGCGCGCTTGAGCGCCTTCTCCGAGGCCGGGGCCGGCGCGGTCAGCATGATGACCGGCTCGGCGCCCGCGGTCGCCATCGCGCGGATGCGCGCGCGCGGCTTGAGCCCGGCGCGGACGCCCCACTCCTTCGAGCCCATCAGCACGGTGGCGGCGCCGTCGACGATGCCGCTCGAGTTGCCGGCGGTGTGGACGTGGTCGATCGCCTTGGTGTCGGGGTAGCGCTTGAGCGCCATCGTGTCGAGGGTCTCGCCGCCCGGGCCCATCGGCGACGCGCCCATCGGCGCGAACGCCGGCTGCAGGCTGCCCAGCGACGCCAGCGTGGTATCTGGGCGCGGGTGCTCGTCGCGGTCGAGCGCGAGCGAGCCATCGTCGTTCTTGAACGCGAACATGCCGCGCGCGAACCGCTTGTCCTCGATCGCGCGGGCCGCGGCCTGCTGGCTCTCGAGCGCGAACTGATCGACGTCGGCGCGGGTGAAGCCCTCGCGGGTCGCGATCAGGTCGGCCGAGATGCCCTGCGGCACCATGAACAGCCGCGCGCGCATCTTCTCGTTGAGGCCGTCGATCATGCCGCCGTCGGAGCCGAGCGGCACCCGCGACATCGACTCGACGCCGCCGCCGATGCCGGCGTCGATGAAGCCAGCGCCGATCTTGGCGGCGATGCCATTGAGCGCCTCGAGGCCCGAGCCGCAGAAGCGATTGACCGTGAACCCGGTGACGTCCTCGGGCCAGTCGGCCGCGATCAGCGCGTTGCGCGCGATGCACGAGCCCTGCTCCTTCACCTGCGAGACGCAGCCCATGGCGACGTCCTCGACCAGGCTCTTGTCGAGCCCGAGCCGGGCCGCGAGCTGGTTCAGGGTCTGCGCGAGCAGCTCCTGCGGATGGACGTGGGACAGGCCGCCCTTGCCGGCCTTGCCACGACCACGGGGGGTACGAAGAGCGTCATAGATGTAGACGTCGGCCATGGCGCCGAACATGGTCCAGAACCGGCGCCGAGGCAACCGTCACCGCCGCATGCCGCGGCAACCGGGTCCACCGCGACGCTCGAGGCCGGCGCCGGTGCGACCGAGTGCGCATGCTACCCTTGGCCCGATGTTGCAGGGCCGGCGCCTTCACCGCTACACGTACGCCGAGTACGTCGCGCTCGAGCGCGAGAGCCCGACCAAGCACGAGTTCCTGGACGGCGAGATCTACGCGATGGCGGGCGGGTCCGAGGAGCACTCGGCCCTGGCCGCCGAGGTGGTCCGCGCCCTGGGCAACGCGCTCGGCGACCGCCCATGTCGCGTCCACGCGTCCGACCTGCGGATCTACGTGGAGGCCGTGGGCCTGGCGACGTTCCCGGACGCCGCGGTCGTGTGCGGGCCGCTCGAGCAGCACGGCCCCAGCCCGAACGCCACCGCGGTCAACCCGCTGGTGCTGGTCGAGGTCACCAGCGACTCGTCGGTCGAGTACGACACCGGCCTCAAGCTCGAGGCGTACCAGACCATCCCGACGCTGCGCGACTACGTCGTCATCTCGCACCGCGAGCGTCGGGTCACCGTGCACCACCGCGGCGAGGGCGGCGCCTGGACGACCCGGCTCGCGATCGCGGGCGGCCAGGTCGCGGTCGCGAGCCTTGGCGCCATCCTCGTCGTCGACGAGCTGTTTCGACGCAGCGCGATCGGGTGACCGCGCGAGGGCGGCGTCAGTGGAGCCCGGGGCCCACGTGGTACAGCATCAGGTAGACGATCACGCCGGTCACCGAGACGTACAGCCAGATCGGATACGCATAGCGGACCACCTTGCGGTGGCGCGGCAGCTGGTTCTTGAACGCGAACCACAGGGCGCGCAGGACCAGCGGCACCACCGCCACCGCGAGCACCATGTGCGAGAACAGGATCACCAGGTAGATCGTCTTGTCGATCCCGTCGCCCGGATAGCGATGGGCGCCGGTGGTCGCGAACCGGATCAGGTAGCTGATCAGGAACACCGTCGAGGTCGCGAACGCCGCCACCATGCACGAGCGGTGCAGCTCGCGGGCGCCGCGCCGGATCGCCAGGCCGCCGGCGATCACGAACACCGCGCTCGACGCGTTGAGCATCGCGTTGAGGGCCGGGTGGATCCGGTCCCACGGCCAGTCGCTCTGCGCCAGCCAGCCGGCGAGCGGCACCATCGCCAGGCCGATCGCCAGGCACAGCCAGCCGAACGGCCGCGCGAACAGCCGGCGCCCGGCCGGGCCCCCGGTCTCAGAGGCGGCCATCGAGCACCATCGCGAGGAAGACCGCGGGCAGGTAGACGATCGACGCCAGGAACACGTTGCGCGCCCAGCGGGCATCGCCGCGGAACAGGCCGCTGGCGACGTAGCCGGCGTAGCCGAGGCCGCCGATCGACGCGACCGCCAAATAGATGACGCCGCACACGCCGAGCGGATAGAGCATGAGGCTGACCAGCAGCTGCACGACCGCGTAGAGCGCCATCTCGATCCGGGTCGCCACCGCCCCACGCGCGCCCGGCAGGGTCGCCAGGCCGGCGCGCTGGTAGTCCTTGAGCCGGTACAGCGTGATCGCGTGGAAGTGCGGGATCTGCCAGACGAAGAGCACGCCGAACACGACCAACCCGCCGGCGTCGACCTTGCCGGTCACCGCGGTCCAGCCCATCAGCGCCGGCATCGCGCCCGGCAGCGCGCCGATCCACACGGCGACGTGCGAGCGCTGCTTCATCGGCGTGTAGACCATCACGTAGGCGACGAACGCGATCACCGCGAGCATGCCGGTGATGGGCCCGGCCGCGCCGAGCCCGAAGGTCAGGACCGGCACCGCCAGCATCGCCTGGGCGACGCCGAGGAACAGCGCGACCTGCGGATCGAGCCGCCCGGCCGGCAGCGGCCGGTCCTTGGTGCGCGCCATCAGGCAGTCGACCTCGCGCTCGAGGTACATGTTGAGCGTGTTGGCGGCGCCGACGATGAGCGCGGTGCCGAGCAGCATCACCAGCGCGCGGCCGAGCGTGAACGGCCCCGGCGCCAGGCTCATGCCGCCGGCGGCGGTCAGGAGCGCCATCACCGCGATGCGCGGCTTGACCAGGGCAATCACGTCGGCGGCGGCGATGCGGCGGCGGCCGCCGGCGAACGTCGCGAGCGCGGGCTCGAGGCTCATGGCACCACGCCCGCCTGCACGCCGCGCCGCTCGCGGCCCGAGCGCAGCGCGCGGTGCCCGCTGCCGGTCACGATGTAGGCGCCGATCCACGCGCTCCACAGCAGCATGGCGCCGGCGAAGTGACCGACCGCGGCCGCGGTCGAGCGCAGGGTGAGCACGGTCAGGACGCCGAGGGTGACCTGGGCGATCGCCACCACCGGCGCGACCAGGACCAGGCGGCGCAGCCCCGACCAGCCGGCCGATCGCTGCCACACCTGGGCCGCGGCGTAGAGCGTCACCAGCGCGGTGACCACGCCGAAGCCGCGGTGGAGCATGTGCACGCGCTGCTCGAAGCCGGGCGGCCACCACGCCTCGAGGCTACACGCCGGCATGTCCAGACAGACCAGGGTGGCCTCGAGATGGCGCACCAGCGCGCCGAGCGTGAGCTGCACCAGCAAGGTGCCGAGCGCGATCTTGATCCACACCCGACCGACCCCGAGGGCCGCGACCCGATCGCGGTGGGTGTTGGCCTCGGCCGGGAGCGGTCCGGTCGTCGGGCGGGTGAGATACACGACGTAGAGCAGCGTCGCGAAGTAGCCCATCCCGAACAGCAGGTGCGCGGTCGACACGTACCAGGGCAGCTTGGTGTAGACGGTCAGCGCGCCCAGCGCGCCCTGCGCACACACCATGCCGAACGTGCCCCACGCCAGGCCCCGGAGCTCGGCGCGGCGGCGCAGCAGCAGGAACGTGAGGATGATCTGCAGGAGGCCGAGCACCTGCCCCCACTGGCGGTGGCCGTGCTCGAACAGCACGCCGCCCGTCATCTCGGGGAACAGCTCGCCGTTGCAGATGAAGGAGGCTTCGGGACACGCAAGGCTCGCGCCCTGCACGTTCACGTTGCCGCCGATCACCAGCATGCAGAAGGTGAAGAGCGCGACGAACTTGGCCCAGCGGTGCTCGAACATGTCGTCTGCCACCTGTGATGCGGGCGGCTGCTGGCAAGTACCATGCGACCGCACGCAGAGGCCGCGATCCTCGGTCGCTGCGACAATTTGTCTGCGCCGCCGGCCGTCGTCCACACCTGCGGTGTGATCCGGCGGTGCGTCATGCTGCGACCAAACCGCAGCCGATCCAGCGGCTTGCACGGTGGTGGCGGCCGCGGTGCATTGAGGTCTGGGACGGGCCGGCGTACCATCGGTCAGCTGCCGATGACGCCACCACCCTGGGTGGAGAACACCCAAATCGGCCTCATGCGGGCGGACGACCTCCTCCGCGCCGATCTGGTCTTCGCGTACGGCCGGTACCTGTACCGGACGGTCGGCACCCACCTCGCGGCCGGGGGCATGGGCAGCGTCTCGCACATGGAGCGCCGGCTCGAGGGCCAGGGCGGGATCGAGGAGGTGGTCGGCAAGACCTTCCACGCCAACTACCTGCACCAGATCCGCTCGGACGAGGTCACCCGGCGCGACCACCACATCAACCTGGCGGCGGTGGCGCGGATCGCGGCGGTCTCCCACCCGGGGCTCTTGCCGATCTACGTCGCGGCGCCGCTGTCGGACAACTACTTGTTCGTCACGCCGCGCATGGGCCCGACCCTGCTCGAGGCGATCACCAAGCACAAGCTGACCGCGCGGGCCCGCACCCTGTTGCTGATGCAGGCGCTCGACGCGCTCGGCCACATGCACGACGTGCGGCTGCTCCACCGCGACTTCACCCTGCGCAACGTGCTGCTCGACGACCGGGCCACGGTCGCGTACCTGTTCGACTTCGATCTCGCGGTGTCGCTCGACGACGTCACCGGCGCGACCTTCGCCACTCACTACAAGGGCCGGGTGTTCGGCTCGCCCGGCTACTCGGTGCCACCCGAGACCATCGACCCCGGCCTGTCCGACCTCCCGGTCGCGGCGACCCTCGACGTGTTCGCGGTCGGCGGCGCGCTGCACGCGCTGTTCACCGACCAGCTGCCCTACGGCCCCACCGACGACATGTGGGGCCTCCTGATGCGCATCAGCGACGGCATCGTCGTCAGCGGCAAGAGCAGCGTGCACTACCCGGACACGGTGCCGCGGCCGCTGCGCCCGATCATCGAGCGCTGCCTCGAGCGCGATCCGGGCGCGCGCTACCAGCGCATCTCGGCGGTGATCGCGGACCTGCGCGCGGTCTTGCCCGAGCTCGACGACCGCTCGGCCGAGCGGTTCTTCCACTCGGCGACCATGGGCGCGCCCGTGATCGACCGCGCGGCCCGGCTGCACGCGGTGTTCAGCCGGCGCCGCGACGAGACCATCACGCGGCCGATGATCGATCTGGCCGACGCCGCGGTGGCGACCTGGGGCTACGAGCTGCAGCGCTGCCTGGGCCGGGTCAAGGGCCATCCGGTGTACGTCGCGACCGCGCGGGTCGAGCTGGTCTCGGCCGGCTCGTTCCCCGACGCCAACACCTTCCCCAAGACCGTCACGGTGATCGACCTGCACGCGGTCGCCGATCCGCGCAGCCTGGTCGAGGCCTGGACCCAGGTCTACCTGCCCACGCTCAAGAAGGTGCGGCGCGGGATGATGACCACGCTGCACAAGGTCATCCTCGACACCAACACCGGCTCGCTGCTGCTGTTCAGCGAGTTCATCGACGACCCGCGGTTCGGCAGCCAGCTGGCCGACGTCGATCTCCACGTCAGCGGTGCGCTCGCGCTCGGCTTCCTGGTCACCCGCCAGGTCGCGCTGCTCCACGAGAGCGGCATGGCCCACAACAACGTCCATCCCGGCGCGCTGCTGTTCAAGGCGGCGACCGACACCCGCATGATCCAGCCGGCGATGATCGGGCTGGTCGAGCCGTCGCTTGCGCCCGAGGCGATCGCCGCCGACGCCCGCGCGATCGCGGCGATGATCCTGTCGTGGCTCCGCCCGGCTCGCATCCTGGCGCTCAACGCGCGGGTGCGGCCCGCGTTCGAGGAGGTCCGCGGCCGGATGTCGGCGCTGGCGACCGATCGCACCGGCAGCGCGCGCATCGACGAGCTGGTCGCCAGCCTGTCCGACGGCCTCGCGCTGGTCGACTTCAACTTCTCGGTGCTGCGCGACTCGGGCGGCGACCTCGAGGAGCACGCCCAGCTGGTGCTGAGCCATCGCGGGTATCACCTGCTCTGGCCCGAGCACCGCTGACCTCGGGCGCCGGGCTCAGCGCCGTTCCCAGCCCGGGACGCCGGACCGGGCCCGCGACCGCTCGAAGCCCCTCCGCGGCCACCGCGCGAATGGTACGGTCCGCGCCTATGCGCAGGACGCTCTCGTACCTCCTGTTCGGACTCGCCGCGTGTTGCCCGCCCACCGGTGCACGCACGACCCAGCCCGAGATCACCGCCCAGACCGATGACCCACCGACCGACCCCGTCAACGTCGAGGAGCTGCCGCCGGCCGTGACCAAGCCTGCTTATCCCCCGACCCGTCGCCAGGACATCGTCGAGGACCTGCACGGCACCCGGGTCGCCGACCCGTACCGCTGGCTCGAGGACGAAGCCCAGCCCGAGGTCAAGGCGTGGATGGACGCGCAGGACGGCTTCGCGCGCGAGCGCCTGACCACCTTGCCCCGTCGCGATCAGATCGCCGCGCGCCTGAAGGAGGTCTTCTACTACGACGCGCTGGGCACGCCGACGCATCGCAAGGGCCGCTACTTCTTCGCGCGCAAGCACGCCGACAAGGAGAAGACGGTCGTCTACTGGAAGGCGGGCACGGGCGGCGCCGAGCAGGTGCTGTTCGATCCCAACACGTGGAGCCAGGATGGCTCGGTCGGCCTGGGCGACTGGTGGGCGTCGCGTGACGGCAAGTACGTCGCCTATGCTCGCAAGGAGAACAACTCCGACGAGGCCGTCATGCACATCCGCGACGTCGCGGCCAACAAGGACCTGCCTGACGTCATCCCCGGCACTAAGTACGCGGCGGCCTCGTGGACGCCCGACAGCGCCGGCTTCTACTACGCGTGGGTGCCGCCGGTCGGGGGCCCGGTGACGGTCGCCGATCGCCCCGGCTTCGCCGAGTTGCGCTTCCATAAGCTCGGCAGCGCGCCGGCGCAGGATGTCGTGGTGCACCCTGCGACCAACAATCCGCAGCTCTTCCTCAATGGCGCCGTGTCGTGGGACGGTCGCTGGCTGATCGCGCGCATCCGGCACGGCTGGAATCGGACCGACGTCTACTTCCGCGACCTCAAGGCCAAGGGCGCGCCGACCTGGACCACGCTTGTCGAGGGGGTGGACGCCAACTTCGAGGTCGAGCCATGGAAGGGCGCGTTCTACGTCAAGACCAACCTCGGGGCCCCGCGCTACCGCGTCATGAAGGTCGACCCGGCCAACCCGGCGCTCGCCAGCTGGCGCGAGGTCGTGCCAGCCAGCCCCTCGACGCTTGAGCACCTCGACATCATCGGTGATCACCTGGTGGTGAGCTACCTGACCAAGGCGGCCAGCGAACTCGAGGTCCGCACGCTCGATGGCAAGCTGGTGCGCAAGGTGACGCTGCCTGGTCTCGGCACCGTGAGCCAGGCCGACCGGGTGGCCGGCATGCGCGGCGACCCCGACGAGGACACCGGCTACTTCAACTACTCCTCGTTCACCGAGGCGTCGGTGAACTTCGAGACGTCGATCAAGAGCGGCGCGGTCAAGGAGTGGTCGCGGGTCAAGCTGCCGCTCGACACCAGCAACTTGGTGACCGAGCAGGTCGTGTATCCGAGCAAGGACGGCACGCCGATCACGATGTTCTTGATCCACCACAAGGACGCCAAGAAGGACGGCAAGAACCCGACGGTCCTCTACGGCTACGGCGGCTTCAACGTCAGCCTGACGCCGGCGTTCCGGGCCTCGCAGGCGGTGTGGCTCGAGATGGGCGGCGTGCTCGCGATCCCCAACCTGCGCGGCGGCGGCGAGTACGGCGAGGAGTGGCATCGCGCTGGCATGCTGCTGAACAAGCAGA
>JBKJLC010000205.1:0-27916 GCA_046597055.1 Kofleriaceae bacterium
ACCTTCCGGGTCGCGCCGGATCTGGCAGCGGCGCTCCAGCAGCTCCCCAACCAGACCGCGTTCGTGGAGGCCGCGCTGCGCGACGCGCTCCGGCAGAGCTGTCCGCTGTGCGACGGATCCGGCCGCGCGCCCGTCGCAGACTTCGCAGTGCCCGACTTCCGCGACCAGCAGCTGCCGCGGCTCGCGCCCGCCGCAGGGCGCCGGTTGCGCGAGATCGTCCGGCTGGGCCGGCGGGTGTGGGCGACTGGGCTCGAGCTCACCCGC
Organism: Kofleriaceae bacterium; assembly: GCA_046597055.1. GTDB lineage: Bacteria > Myxococcota_A > Polyangia > Haliangiales > Haliangiaceae > UBA2376. The sequence goes on from JBKJLC010000205.1 coordinate 265, forward strand.
GAGGCCGACGCCGCCTGGCGGTTTCGCCTGCGCCGCGGCGACGAGCTGCTGCTGACCGGTCGCATCGGCGACGGATCTGACGATCACGACCTCGTCCTGGGCGAGCCCTCTCGCTCCAACTGAAGAGGAGATTCACATGGCAACGATGATCACCGACGACTGCATCGGCTGTGGCCGCTGCGCCGAGGAGTGCCCCAACGAGGCCATCTCGCTCGCCGACGATGGCTTCATGTACCGGATCGCAGCCGAGCGCTGCACCGAGTGCGTCGGCTTTCACCGCATGGAGATGTGCCAGGCGGTGTGCCCGGTCGACTGCTGCTTGCCCGATCCGGAGCGACCCGAGACCGAGGACGCGCTGCGCGCGCGCGCCGAGGCGCTGCACCCGCGGCTGGCCGGCACGCTGGTGCTGTCGCCGGCGACGTCGCGGTTCCGACAGCCGCCAGGTACGGTAGAGTGACGCATGGTGGCCGTACCCGCCCAGCAGCCTGGCGCGAGGCCTGAAGCGAAGTCGTTCCGGATCGAGGATCTGATCCGTTACGCGCGCGCGGGGCGCATCCGCGTGCCCCGGTTCCAGCGGGGCTTCAAGTGGGAGCGTCCGGACGTCGAGAAGTTGATCGACAGCATTCTCCGCGGGTTCCCCATTGGAACGCTGCTGCTGTGGAGTCGTAAGGCCCCGGCCGAGCGGCTGACGATCGGGGGCCTGGCGCTGGATGTGCCCGAGCAGATTGCCTGGTACGTCGTTGATGGTCAGCAGCGGGTGGTGTCCTTGGTCGCGACCCTGATCGCAGCAACCGAACGTGATGCGCGGTTCGACCTGCGCTTCGAGCTGTTCGTCGACCTGGCGACCGGCCAGGTGAGGCACACCGCACGTGGCGAGCGTCCGCCATCGTACCTGCCGCTCGACCGGCTCGTCGACTCCGAAGACCTACTCGGCTGGATCGACGCCAATCGACTGACGCTTACTGCCGACGAAGTCAAGCAGGCGATCCGCGCGGGTCGCGCGGTTCGGGAGTACGAAGTCCCGGCGTACATCGTCGACGTCGACGACGAGCAGATCGTGCGAGAGATCTTCGAGCGCACGAACACCTCGGGCAAGAAGCTCGATACCAACGAGGTATTCAACGCCCTGCACGCGCCCCTGGATCGCGAACCAGCCGTGAAGCTTTCGGATGTGGTGGCGCGACTGCGCAGCCGCGGACTGGGTGACGTGGACGAGGATCACGTTCTGAACAGCTTGCTGACGATCGCAGGCAAGGGCCTATCCGGGGATCTCTCGCAGCGCCTACGAGGCGTCGACGTGACGATCGCTCTTGCGCGCACCGAGCGTGCGCTCGACGGCGTGTTCGGATTTCTCGCGCAGGAAGTGGGGATGCCGCATCTCCGGCTCCTGCCCTACAAAAGTCCCTTGATGGTGCTGAGCACGTACTACGATCGATTCCCGATTCCCTCGGCCCGCGCCCGGAGGCTGCTCACCCGGTGGCTATGGCGGGGCGTGGTGACCGAGGAGCTGCGCGGTGATGGCAAGGGCATGCGCCCGGCACTCGAAGCGCTTCGATCGGCACTGACTGACGAGGAGGCCGCGGTGGCGATCCTCGCGACCGTGAGTCGCGCGCGGCCGAGCCTCGACTGGAGCGAGCCTTTCAATATCGCCCATGCACGCCCTCGGCTACTGGCAGTTGCCATGGCCGAGCTTCGTCCGCAGCACCTGCAGTCCGCGGCGCCGCTGGACGTCGCATCCTTGCTCAGCGGCGGCGCGGACGTTTTTCCCCAGATATTTGCGCGGCGCCCGACGGGTCCGGAGCTGCTGGCGCCGTACTCATCCGTCGGGAATCGACTGTTGCATCCACCCCTCGAGAGCGGAACGTTCTCGAGCTGGCTGGGGCAAGCCGCGCCCGCCGTGCTGGCGACCCACGGCGTCAGCGAGGCCGCGGTCGAGCATCTGCGCCGCGACGATCGGCGGGAATTTCTGGCGTTGCACCGGCAGCGGATCGAGGCGGTCGCGTGGCAGGTGATCGACAGCCACGCGGAGTGGGAACACTCCGACCGCACGTCGATCCAGGCCATGGGCGACGCGGAGGAATGAGGTGGAGCTCCGGGTCAGCCTGAACGCGACGCAAGTCGGCTTTATCCGTGCCCATCGCGACGGGCGGAACGAGTTCGTGTTCGCTCGCGACTACCTGGCGGGCGCGCGGCGCCCGGTATTGGGACAGTACTTCGAGGATCATCTCAGCGAGATTCAGCGGAGCCAGACGCACCTGCCGCCGTTTTTTTCAGCGCTGTTGCCGGAGGGAGGCCTGCGCGAGTTAGTCGCGCGGCGAGCCAACGTGCACGCGGACCGGGAAGCTGCACTGATCGCGGTACTCGGCAAAGATCTGCCGGGCGCGGTCGTCGTGGAACCGATCACTGACCGGGTGGACGACCCGGACGCCGAGCCAGTGGCGCCGGCCGAGACGCCGCCGTCCGGCGCGCTGCGATTCTCGCTTGCCGGTGCTCAGCTCAAGTTCTCGGTCCTCTACAAGCTCACCGGACGTGGGCCCACCCTGCCGATCGACGGGGTTGGCGGCAACTGGATCGCCAAGCTGCCCAGCGAGACCTATCCGGGCGTGCCCGAGGTCGAGTATGTCGTCAGCCGGTGGGCGGGCCGCGTCGGCGTCGCTGTCCCAGAAGTACGGCTCGTCTCGGTCGGTGAGATCGAGGGCCTACCGGTCCAACTCGATCCCGGGCTGAAGGTCTTCCTCTCGCGACGCTTCGACCGCCCGGACGACGTCGCACGCGTGCATCAGGAGGATTTCGCCCAGGTGATGAACGTCCGACGCGAGGATCGCTACGGGACCTTGGGGTACGCCAGCCTCGCGCGAATCGTGCGCTCGGTAGCCGGGGAGGATGACTTCGACGAGGTCATTCGGCGGCTCGTGTTCAACGTACTCATCGGCAACGGCGACGCCCACCTGAAGAACTGGTCGCTCGTTTATCCCGACGAGGTCAACGCGCGGCTCTCGCCCGCGTACGACCTGGTGCCCACCGTCGTCTACATCCCCGGGGACCGGCTCGCGCTCAAGCTCGTCCGTGAGAGCCGCTTCGACCAGATCGGGCTCGCCCACTTCGAAAAACTCGCGGTCAAAGTCGGCGTCTCGCCGAGCCGGGTCGTGGCGCTCGTCCGAGAGACCGCGCAACGGACGATGGCGACGTGGCCGAACGGCGAGCTCGAGCCTGCCCGCGACGCGTTGTTACGCGCGCATGTCGAGCTGCTGCCGTTGGTTCGCGAAGCCGCGTGAGGCGGCGCGGGGAGGTTCGCCTCGGTCGACTGGGTTCCTTCCGCGCGGGTGGGTTCAGATCGTCGCGTCGCCGAAGTTGCCGTACCCGTCGCTGATGCGGATCCGGACGACGGTAGCCGCGGCGGCGCCCAGCTCGACGGTGACCTCGCCGGCGCTGGTGCTGGTGACGACCTGGGCCGCGCCCACCGGCGCACCGCCCGCGGCGAAGGCGGTCACGGTGAGCGCCTGGGTGCGCAGCGGCACCGGACGGTTCGACGGCGCGGCGAGATCGAGCAGGCGGTAGCCCTTGGGCGCGTGGTGATGCGCGGTCGCGCGGAGGGTCGTGCCGGTCCGGGTCGCGGCCACGGTCACCGGTCCGATCACCACGGCGAACGGATCGCTGGCGAGCGACCAGCCGTCGCCCTCGACCCGGAACCGGTAGCGGCCGAGCGGCGCGCCGCCGCGGGCGCCGAGCCCGTCGAGCCCGGCGAGGCCGGTCCACGGCACCGGCTGCCACTCGACCGCCCACACGTGCTGCTGCGGCCCACCGGCGCGGACCAGCGGGCTGGGCGCGTGGACGACGATCAGATCGCCGTCGAGCACCGGCCGACCGCTGCGCCGCGTGACCGGCGCCCAGGCGGCGCCGACCTCGCGCTCGAGCGTCACGCGCGGGGTGCGGGTCAACGGATCATCGCCGAGCCACACGAACGTCGCCAGGCCCGCCACCCGCGGCACCTCGGCCGCCGGCTGGGCCTGCGCCGGGCGGCCCGCGCGCATCCATAGATCCGCCGGCACGGTGGCCGGGATGGTGCCAGCCTGCGGCGCCGGTCGGTCGTGCGGCAGCTGGTCGCTGATGACCGGCATGACCACGCGATCGGTGCCGCCGGCGGCGCCGTCGCTGCGGGTGGCCGCCATCGCCAGCGGCATCAGCTCGGCGAGGCGCTCGACCAGGTACTCGCCCTCGAGCGGACCGTTGAACGTGACGCTCGGCTCGTAGCCGCCTTGCAGCCAGTCCTCGGGCGTCAGGCAGTAGCCGACGTGACCCTGCGAGTAGCCGACCGCGATCGTGTGCACGCTGTCGATCGGCGACGCCGCGCGCAGCGTGTCGGCGAGCAGCACGCTGAGCTCGCCCGGGACGGTCGCGACCAGGTGCTCGCCCAGGCGCAGCGCCGAGATCGTCGTGCGCGTGGTCTGGCACGCGGGCCGATCGGCGCTGACGTCGGCGAAGCTGATATCGAGCAGCTGGCCGAGGATCGGCGCCGCCTGGTCGATGCGCAAGCACGAGCCGTAGACGTCCAGCCCTTCGGTGCCGGGCATCGCCGCCGCGGGAAACAGCGCCTGCTGCGTCTCGCACAGCGCGGCGCCGACCGGCGCGTTCCACTCGTCGATCGGGGACACCAACGTGCCGCCGTTCCACACGATGCCGTCGGCGGGTCGGTCGAGATCGAAGGGCGCATAGGCGAGCGCGCCGTCACGGATCGTGTAGGTGTCGGCGTGGGGCCCGAGCTCGACCGAGCGGGTCACCATCGCGAGCGCCAGGGTGTCCCGCATCTGGGTCCCCGCGGCGGTCCAGCCGGCCATGATCGGATCGACCGCGGCGCGACCGTGGCCCTCGGCGGTCAGCCATCGGAAGCACGGATCATCGGCGCCACCCGGCTTGACCGCGCAGTCGACCTGGCCATGGCCGGTCGCGGAGGTATCGGCGCCGCCGGCCTGCACGTGCATCACGACCACCGGCCGATCGAAGCGCTCCTCGACCATGCGCTCGAGCTCGCCGACCGAGTCGGTCGAGGCCAGCGGGTTGTCGGCCTCGTTGAGGGTCGGGTGCATGCCGACGATCGGGATGATCGCGATCGGCTCGCCGCTGGTGCGGTCGATGCGGATCAGGTGGAAGCGCTCGTCCTTGCGGTTGCCGCCGGGCAGGTCGTCGTTGGCGCTGCGGCGCTCGTGGCTGATCGCATCGGTGGGATCGAAGTCGGTGTCGGTGAAGAAGCCGATCGTCGCCGGCCGCAGATCGGCGAGGGCGGCCCGCGCTGCCGCCTCGATCCCCTGCATGAACCGATCGTGGACCAGGCCCCGGACCTCGCCCGAGCCGACCTTGAGCGGCGAGTGCGCGGTGTACTGCGACCAGGCCGAGTGGCTGTGCGACGTGCTGACGAGCACCTTGCCGTGGAGGTCGGGACCGAGCCGGCGCTCGAGCTCGAACAGCCACTCCTCGTAGGCGAAGATCGCGTCGACCTTGAGCCACAGCACGGTCTCGCCGCCGGCGCGCAGGGCAACCGCCTTGACCAGCGGCCGGGTCTCGATGCCGACGGTCGCCTGCCAGGCGCCCGCGATCGGGACCACGCGGCTGTCGACCTTCGGCACGTTGCCGAGCGCTTCGGAGCGCGCGGTGTAGCCGCCCAGCCCGGTGCCCACCGGCACGTCGAGCGCGACCTCGGCCGCGCCGGCCTCGAGCGGCGCCGCGGTCACCGGCGTGCCGGCGTGCGCGGAGGGCGCGACCGGCTCGAACGTACAGTGCGCCGTGGTGACGCCAGCGTCAGGCCCGGCGCCGGGCGGGTCGTCGCCACAGCCGGCGGCGAGCGCGAGCGCCACGAGCGGCGCCCGGGCAGAACCGATGATAGACGCCAGGCCTCGTCCCACGCGCGGGGATTCCCTCATGCCTCGCACCCTACCAAGTCCTGCGGGTGCCCGGCGTGACAGACAGCGCGTCGGCGTGGCACGGTCGGGGCATGGATGTCGCTGCCGCCCTGGCCGAGCTGGAAGCCGCCGGGACCGAGCAAAGTCGCAACGTCTACCGGCGTCACGGTGCGCCGGAGCCGCTGTTCGGCGTCCCGCCCGGGGACCTGCGCGGCCTGGCCGAGCGCATCGGCGCCGATCACGCGCTCGCGCTGGGGCTGTGGGCCTCGGGCAACACCGACGCCCGCTGCCTGGCGACCCTGGTCGCCGATCCGGCCCGGGTCGACGCCGCGCTGGCCGACGCCTGGTCGAGCGACGCCCGCTACTTCGTGCTGTCCGACCTGGTCGCCGAGCTGGTGGCGCGCACGCCGCTCGCGATCGAGCGCATGTCGCAGTGGGTGGCCTCGTCCGACGAGTGGATCGGCCGCGCCGGCTGGTCGGTCATGGGCGAGCTGGCGCGCCGCCACCCCGACGTGCCCGACGCCGCGTTCACGCCGTACCTCGCGATCATCGAGCGCCGCATCCACGACGCGCCCAACCGCACCCGCGAGACGATGAACGAGGCGCTGATCGCGGTCGGCGCGCGCTCCGACGAGCTGGCGGCACCGGCGATCGCCGCCGCCGAGCGCATCGGCGCGGTCGCGATCGATCACGGCGCGAGCGGGCGCACCACCGCCGACGCGGTGGCCGCGATCCGCAAGGCGCGCAGCGGCGTTCGCGTGCGCGGCGGTGCCCGGCGCGGTCACGGGCCGGCCCGCCCGACCGCAGCGGCGGCGGCCAAGGCGACCGGCAAGAAGGTCGTGAAGCGTGCGGTGCGCCCGACCAAGAAGCCGGCCCGGCCCGCGGCCAAGCCCACCCGCGCCAGCAAGCCCACGGCCAGGCCGAAGCCGGCGACCACCAAGACCGCGGCCCGCCCCGGCGCGCGCCGCGGCGGCCGCAAGCCGGCGCGTCGCTAGGTTCGCGTCCGCGAGCGGTCGAGGCTGACGATCGCCCGTCGGGTCAGGCGGCGGTGCGCTCGAGGCCGCGCCACAGCGCGGTGCGGACGTCGTCGTAGCGAGCCGGCAGCTCGACCGGCGTGTTCCGCCAGCGCGGCGCCGGCACGTCGCCCAGCGTGCCCTCGTGGTAGCCGACCTTGAAGTCGGCGAACTTGAGGCCGCTCGCGGTCGAGACCACGACCGCGCGCTCGGCCTTGCCGATCACGCCGCGCGCCACCAGCTTCTCGAGCGCGGCCAGCGCGACGCCGGTATGCGGACAGGTGAACAGCCCGAACCGGTCGGCGCGCGCGGCGGCGTCGGCCAGCTCGCGCTCGGTCGCGATCTCGACCACGCCGTCCATGCGCTCGAGCGCGCGGACCGCCTTGCGGTAACTCACCGGGTTGCCGATCTGGATCGCCGACGCCAGCGTGGTCTGCGCCGCGACCGCCTCGAACGTGTCGTAGCCGCGCACGAAGGCCTGGTAGAGCGGGCTGGCGTTGGCCGCCTGGGCCACGCACACCCGGGGCGCCTTGGCGATGAGGCCGAGGTCGATCAGCATCTGGAAGCCGGCGCCCAGCGCCGACACGTTGCCGAGGTTGCCGCCGGGGATCACGACCCAGTCGGGGATCTCCCAGTTGAGCTGCTGGACGATCTCCATCGCGACCGTCTTCTGGCCCTCGAGCCGGAGCGAGTTCATCGAGTTCGCGAGATAGACGCCCTCGCGACTGGCCAGCTCCTGCACGATTGCCATGCAGCCGTCGAAGTCAGTGTCGAGCGCGAGCACCAGCGCGCCATTGGCCAGTGGTTGCACCAGCTGCGCCGTCGAGATCTTGCCGCGCGGCAGGATCACGACCGTGCGGATGCCGGCGGCGGCGCCGTAGGCGGCCAGCGCGGCCGAGGTGTCGCCGGTCGAGGCGCAGGCGATCGCGGCGATCGGCGTGCCGTCGGCGATCATCTGCTTGACCGTCGACACCAGCACGGTCATGCCGAGGTCCTTGAACGAGCCGCTGTGCGAGACGCCGCACTGCTTGACCAGCACCTCGGCCAGGCCGAGCTCGCGGGCGTAGCCGGGCACCGGCAACAGCGCGGTGGCGCCCTCACCAGCGGTGACGATGTGCTCGTCACGAATGTGGGGCGCGACCACCTCGCGCTTGCCCCAGACGCCGGAGGCCATCGCGCTGCGGGTCGCCCGCCAGCGCTCCTCGAACAGCATCCGCCAGCCCCCGGCCGAGCGCGTGCGGAGCGCATCGAGATCGTGGGTGACCTCGAGGAGCTCGTTGCAGGTCGGACAGCGATAGCGCACCTCACCGAGAGGCCACCGCCCCGCGCAGCCGGCGATGCACTGGAACCAGGCCGAATGACTCACGGCTCGACTATCGCACGGCGCGGCGGTGACGCGCGTTCCGGTCGAGGGCGCGGTCAGCGGACCGGCGGTCTGTGGTACGCGGGCTCACCGGCGTCGGGCCGCAGCACGCCGGCATCGGTCGGACGCGGACCGGCGTCGGGGAACAGCTGAGGCGCCGCGTCGACCGGCGGAGCCACCGGGGCCGGGCGGCCGGCATCGATGGGCCGGACCGGCTCGGCGGCGCGGGCATCGACGGTCGGGCCCGCGGGGACGCTCGCGGTGCGGCCATCCTGGGCGGGCGCCGGGCCACCCGAGGGGGACGTCGAGGTGCCGGCGTCGGCTGCTGGCGGCTCGAGTGGCAGCTCGGGCGCCCCGCCCGCGCCTGGAGGATTCTCGTCAAACTCGGGAGCGGCTGGTGGCGCCGAAGGGATCTCGGGGACGATCGGCGTGGTGTCGCGGGTCGGGCTGCAGGCACCGAGCCCGGCGCTCAGGGCGAGCGTGAGCCAGACAGTGCAGCATGCGCGCAAGGAGGTCATGGCGGTCCTGGCTGCGAGCGACGTGCCGCGCCAGGCGTAGGGACTGCGAGGCCCGCCACGCGCGCTCCGGCCACGGTGGGCGCAGGCGCACGGGCGATGGCCGCTCTCGCCGCCGAGGCGTCGTCATCTCGCAGACCTGCGCGTCTCGCGCGAAGGCCTGGTTATTGCCTGAGGTGGCCCGCATGCAGCCCTTCAAGACTGATCTCGAGGCGATCCGCCAGCGCGCACGCGCGCATATGCACGACGGCGCCGTGACCGGCGCGTACCTCGCGGACAAGGAGCGCGTCATCGCCGTCCTCAACGAGGTGCTGGCGACCGAGATCGTCTGCGTGCTGCGGTACAAGAACCACTACTTCATGGCGTCCGGCATCCACGCCAAGCCGGTCGCCGAGGAGTTCCTCGAGCACGCCAACGAGGAGATGCGGCACGCGGACATGGTCGCGAAGCGCATCACCGAGCTCGGCGGCAACCCGAACCTGAGCCCGGTCGGGCTCGCGACCCGCAGCCACGCCGAGTACAAGGAGGTCGACTCCCTCGAGGACATGATCAAGGAGGACCTGGTCGCCGAGCGGGTGGCGATCGAGACCTACTCGGAGATCGTCCGCTGGCTCGGCCAGGACGACAACACGACCCGCCGGATGATCGAGGAGATCCTGGCGGTGGAGGAAGAGCACGCCGACGACCTCGCCAACCTCCTCCACCGCTTCAAGAAGTAGCGCCGGCCCACCGAGCCGAGCCGAGGACCAGGAGAGCTCCATGATCGACGCCCAGCCCGATCTCTGCCCGGCCCCGTGCGGCCTGCCCCGCCGGCGGCTCGTCGACGGGTCACCCGCCGACGCCCGCCCGCGCCAGCTCGTCCGTGACTCGGGACAGCCCGACCCGAAGTCGGGTTCCGAGCCGCGCCGGCAGCCACTGCGGCGGTGACCGCGGGCGCCCGACGGCGCGGTGGCGATGATGAGCGACCGACGGCGTGTCCTGACCGGACGCGCCGTCGGCATTTTCGGCCCGGCCGGTCGTGAACACGGGGCGGCGCAGCCGGGCTGCCCGTGTGAGCTGCCGGAGTTTGCCACCCTGGTACTCCCTGGCAGAACGGCCGCCAGGACTGGCACCCTGACAGACTGCCAATCACGGCCGCCCCCCGGACTGACCATCAGGCACCGGCGGGCAATGCCGGGTGGTCGCCGGCAGCGGGCTCGACGAGCGGGGCCCTCGTCCCCCACCCTGTGTTGCGTGCAGTTTACATCGCGCGTGAACGCTTCCGCGCCCGGCCGGCTCCCCGGCCCGCAAGTCAGCGACACACATGATGTTTTATCGTGAGCGCGCGACCGTGCGCGGTGGCCGTGCCCTTGCACCATGACCCGGTACGAACGACGCGACGTCCACCACGACGGTCCCCTCATCATGACCCCGCTGATCCTCATCGTCTCCGCGTCGCGCACCGACGCCGCCGAGCTGCAGCCCGCGCTGGCCGGCTGGGCCGAGGCGATCACGATCGAGCGGCGGGCGGATCTCGAGGCCGCCCTCACGCGCCAGCCGCGCCTGATCGTCGTGGGGGCGCGCCTGCGCGAGGGCACCCCGGCCGAGGTGCTGGCCGCGCTGGCCGGGCTCGAGTCGGCGCCGCCGGTGGTCGTGCTGGACGCCGCGCCGCGCGCGGACGACGGCCACGCCTACCACCTCGTGCGCCGCGGCCTGCCGGTCGAGCAGCTGCGGCTGATCCTCGGCAGCGCGGTGGCCGGTCGTCCGCTCGCCGCCGGCCCGCGCGCGACCGCCGGCTCGATCGACGATGCGCGACGCACCCAGCGCGCCTTCGAGGCGTCGCGCCGGGTCGCGGTGCAGCACGAGCTGGTCGGGGCCGAGGCCGAGGGCGTCGCCCAGATCATCCAGCTGCTCGCCGCCGACCGCGCGCACCTGCTGTTCCACGACGGCACCAGCGGTGATCTGTGGTCGCAGGAGCGCCAGGCCAGCCCGAGCGGCGACGCCCGTCGCGCGGTCGGTGGGCTCGCCGGGTACACCGCGCGCACCGGCCAGGTCGCGGTGACCGCGCGCGCCGCCGCCGACCCGCGCTACCTGGCGACGATCGACGATCCGCGCGGCCGCGGCGACGAGCACCTGCTGACCCAGCCGGTGATCGACGGCGAGACCATCCACGCGGTCCTGGTCGCGGTGCGCACCGCCGCCCGCTCGCCGTTCGCCGGCGAGGACAGCGCCCAGCTCGCCGCCTTTGCCGCGCTGATCGGCCCGCTGCTGGTCCAGCTATCGTCGCAGGTCGAGGCGCGCTCGATGATCGACGAGGCCGAGGGCGGCGCGCTGTTCCGGGCCGAGGCGGTCGCCGCCCGCAAGGTGCAGCGCTACGGCCACGTCCTGCAGCTGCGCCCGCGCTGGATCGGCTGGGGCTACGCGGCGCTGGTCGCGATGGTGCTCGGCGGGGTCGGGTTCGTCGCGGTCGGCCGGGTCGGCACCTACAGCACCGGTCCCGCGGTGGTCCGGACCCTGTCGCGGGTCGAGGTGGTCGCGGGCACCGCCGGCACCGCGCGCGAGGTCCGGGTGACGCCCGGCCAGGAGGTCGCCGCCGGCGACGTCCTGATCCGGCTCGACGACACCCGCGAGCGCGCCGAGCTCGAGCGCCTCACCGACGCGTTCGACGCCCAGCTGCGCAACCGGATGCTGGCCCCGACCGTCGACGCCACCGGGCAGGCGGTGGGCGGCCTCCGCCTCGAGCTCGAGCGCGCCCGCGCCCAGGCCGAGCAGCGCGAGGTGCGCGCGACCAGCGCCGGCATCGTCGGCGAGATCCGGGTCCGTCCGGGCCAGTCGGTCGCGGCCGGCGACACGCTGCTGTCGCTCGCGCCCGCAACCAGCGGTCATGAGGTGCTCGCCTTCTTGCCGGGCGGTGACCGGCCGCAGCTGACCGCGGGCATGGCGGTGCGCCTGCGCCTGGTCGGCTTCTCGCAGACGTACCAGGACCTCGAGATCGACACGGTCGCCGACGAGATCGTCGGGCCCAGCGAGGCCCAGCGTTACCTCGGACCCCAGCTGTTCGACAGCCTGCGCCTGGGCGGACCGGTCGTCATCGTGCGCGCGCGGCTGCCGGCCGATGGCTTCACCGCCGACGGCAAGCGCTACCGGTGGCACGACGGCCTCAGCGGCCTCGCCGAGGTCCGCGTCCGCTCCGACAGCGTGCTCGCCACCATCATCCCCGCGGTGAAGAAGCTGTGACCATGTTCGACGACGAGGACACCGACGTTGCCGCCACCCGGCGATTCGAGGCCGCCAGCCCCGAGACCCTCGGGCAAGCGCGGGGCGGGCGCGGCAGCGTGCCCGAGGCCGGCGCGCGGACGGTGGCACGGGCCGCCGCGGGTGCGGTGGCGGTGCCGGCGGGACCGCCGCGACAGGCGGGGCCGTCGTCGGCACGGCCGGTCGGGCCGGCCACGGCGCGAGGGGTGCATCCGGCGACGGTGCCCGCGGCCGGGCGCGCCGCGGCGAGAGCGGCTGCGGTGACCGTGCCTGGCGGGGAGCCGACCGTGCCGGTGCGCGCGGCGGTGCGGCAGGCGGCGCCGGCGGTGCCGGTGCGCGCGGTGGCGCCGTCAGCAGCGGGGACGGTCAGGGCGGTAGCGCCGGCGGTGCGACGGGCATCGGCACCGGCATCGGCATCGGCATCGGCACCAGCAGCGGCAGCGGCAGCGGCACCGGCAGCGGCACCGGCGGTGGCGGTGGCCACGGCGGCACGGGTGGCTGCGACCCTGGCCGCGCCTGCGGTCGCGCACGCGGCCGCTGCGCCGGGGCCGACGGCGGCGGTCGATCTCGAGCGGTTTCCCGCGCTGACCCGGCTCGGCGCGCGCCGGCACAAGGTCCCGTTCGTCCAGCAGCTGGAGGTCGCCGACTGCGGCGCGGCGTGTCTGACGATGGTGCTGCACTATCACGGCAGCCACCTGCGGCTCGACGACGTGCGCCGCCAGAGCGGGGTCACCCGCGCCGGCCTCGATGCGATGGCGATCGTCCGCACCGGCGAGGCGCTCGGGCTGCGCGGCCGCGGCGTGCGCGCCGAGGTCGAGGATCTCGATCAGCTGCCGCCGGCGACGATCCTGCACTGGGACTTCAACCACTTCGTCGTCCTCGAGAAGGTCACCCGCGACGGCGTGATGATCGTCGACCCGGCCCTGGGTCGGCGGCTGGTGCCGATGGCGGCGGTGCGGCGCGCCTTCACCGGCGTCGCGCTGGTGTTCGAGCCGGCCGCCGACTTCACGCGGTCGCCGCCCGGGCGGCACCCGACCTGGGCGCTGCTGGGCCGCCTGCTCGAGCAGCGCGGGCTGGTCGGGCACGTCGTCGTGGTGTCGCTCATCCTGCGCGTGCTGGCGCTGGCGACGCCGGTGCTCACCGGGCTGGTCATCGATCGGGTGGTGCCGCGCAGCGAACGCGACCTGCTGCTCATCGTCGGGTTCGGCATGGCCGCGCTGCTGGTGTTCCAGCTGCTGGCCCGGCTCATCCGCTCGCACCTGCTGCTCGAGCTGCGCACCCACCTCGACACCAAGATGACGCTCGGCTTCCTCGACCACCTGGCCGCCCTGCCCTACGGCTTCTTCCAGAGCCGCTCGACCGGCGACCTGCTGATGCGGGTCAACAGCAACTCGGTCATCCGCGACACCCTGACCGCGACCACGCTGTCGGCGCTGCTCGACGGCGCGCTGGTGATCATCTACCTCGCGCTCCTGTACCTGGTCAGCCCGACCATGGCCGCGGTCGCGCTCGGCGCCGGCCTGGCCCAGACCGCCGTGTTCGTGTTCCTGCGCCGGGCCTACCGCAACGTGGTGTCGCAGGACCTCGAGGCGCAGTCGCGCGCGCAGTCGTACCTGGTCCAGATGCTATCGGGCATCGAGACCCTCAAGGCCGCCGGCGCCGAGCAGCGCGCGGTCGAGCACTGGTCCAACCTGTTCGTCGACCAGCTCAACGTCGGGCTGCGCCGCGGTCGGCTGTCGGCGACCGCCGAGGCGATCGGCTCCGTGCTGCAGGCGGGCGCGCCGCTGGCGCTGCTGATCGTGGGCGCGCTGCTCGCGATCGACGGCCAGCTGTCGCTCGGCACCATGTTCGCGGCCAACGCGATGGCGATCAGCTTCCTGTCGCCGCTGCAGACGCTGGTCGACAGCGCGATGCAGCTGCAGACCGTGGGCAGCTACGTCGAGCGCATCGACGACGTCCTGGCCAGCCCGGTCGAGCAGGACCGCACCAAGGTCACCGCCGCACCGCCGCTCACCGGCCGGATCGATCTCGCCGCGGTCGGCTTCCGCTATGGCCGCGACCTGCCGCCGGTGATCACCGCCGCGTCGCTGACGATCCACGAGGGCGCGACCGTCGCGATCGTCGGCCGCTCGGGCTCGGGCAAGTCGACCCTGGCCAAGCTGCTGCTCGGCCTGCACACGCCGACCGAGGGCCGCATCCTGTTCGACGGCAACGACCTCGCCGGCATGGACCTGCGCTCGGTCCGCCGCCAGGTCGGCATCGTGCCGCAGAGCCCGTACGTGTTCGCCGGCTCGGTCCACGACAACATCGCGCTCTCGGATCCCTCGGTGTCACGCGAGCGCGTGATCGCGGTCGCGCGCGCCGCCTTCATCCACGACGACATCGTCGCGATGCCGATGGGCTACGACAGCATCGTCGCCGACGGCGGCGCGTCACTGTCGGGCGGCCAGCGCCAGCGCCTCGCGCTCGCCCGCGCCCTGGTCAACCAGCCCGCGATCCTCCTGCTCGACGAGGCGACCAGCGCGCTCGACAGCCACACCGAGCGCGGCGTCATGGGCAGCCTCGATGCCCTGCGCTGCACCCGGATCGTGATCGCCCACCGGCTCAGCACGATCGCCAACGCCGACCTGATCGTCGTGGTCGAGGGCGGCCGGATCGTCGAGCGCGGCACCCACGCCGAGCTGATCGCGCTCGGCGGCGCGTACGCGCTCCTGGTCGGCGCCCAGACCGACTTCGCCACGAGGCCGTCATGAGCCATCGCCCGGTCCGCGTCATCCTGCTCGCCGCGCTCGCGCTCGCCGCGTGCGGCACCGAGGCGCCCCCCGCCCCCGCCGCGCCCCCGTCCACCCCGAGCGAAGCGCGCGTGACCGAGCTGGCCGCCCCGGCCCCGGCGCCCCCGACCGCCGTGAGCGGAACACCCAGCGCGGCGGCGCAGGGCGCCCCCCCGACCGACTTCGTCGGCGTGGTCACCACGACCGAGGCGGTCGACGTCGCCCCCGTGATCGAAGCCGCGCTGATCAGCCTCGCGGTCCGCCCCGGCGACGTCGTCACCGCCGGCCAGGTCCTCGCCAAGCTCGACCCGCGCGGGTTCCACCACGACGTCGAGGTCGCCAAGGCCACGCTCGCCGAGGCGGTCGCCGCCCGGCGCGCCGCCAGCGTCGACTACAAGGATGCCGGCCGGATCCTGGCCGCCGAGCGTCGCGCCTACGCCGCCGGCGTCACCGCACGCCGGGCCATCGAGGACGCCAGCGCCAACCGCGAGCGCGCCGCCGCCCTGCGCGATCGCGCCGACGCCGCGGTCGCCGAGGCCCGGGCCCGGGTCACCACCTTCGAGGTCCTCCTCTCCGACGCGGCGATCCGCGCGCCGTTCGACGGCGTGATCGCGCTGCGCTATCGCGAGGTCGGCGACACCGCCGGCCCGCGCAACCCGGTGGTCCGCATCAACAAGCGCGACGGCCTGCGCCTGCGCTTCGCGGTGCCGCCCGAGACCGCCCGCGCGCTGCACACCGGCCAGCGGGTCACCGCGCACCTCGACACCCTGGCCGCGCCGGTCACCGCGACCGTCGACCAGATCGCACCCGAGGTCGACGCCCCGTCGCGCCTGGTGTTCGTCGACGCCCGCCTCGACGGCGCGACCGCCGACCTGCAGCCCGGCCTCGCGGCCCACGTCCGCCTGGACTGACCCAGTGGCGGGCGCCCTGACGCGCCGCCCACCGCCGCGGTGACCCCGGCCGTTGCTGCGGCGAGCCTTTCGAGCACCACCCGCGCCGTGGTACGCCGGCGCCCCATGCGCTCTCCTGCCCGAGCCCTGCTCGCGTCCTTCGTCGCCACCGCCACCGCCTGCGGCGGCGCCACGCCCCCCCGTACGAGCACCGCGGCGACCCCGGGCTTGATCACCGTGCCGTCGACCGAGGTGTCGGCGCCACCCGCCGCGCCAGTCGCCGCGGTCCGCCGGTTCGAGGTCGCGTCGCCGCACGGCAACCGGGTCGACCCGTACTACTGGCTGCGCGACGACACCCGCACGTCGCCCGACGTCCTCGCCTACCTGAACGCCGAGCAGGCTTACACCGCCGCGGTGCTGGCGCCGGTGAAGTCGGTCGAAGACACGCTGTTCGCCGAGCTGCGCGGCCGGATCAAGGAGGACGACGCCTCGGTGCCGACCTTCGACGCTGGCTACTGGTACTACCGGCGGTTCGAGACCGGGAAGCAGCACCCGGTCCACGCGCGCCGCAAGGGCACGATGGAGGCTGACGAGGAGATCCTGCTCGACGGCAACCAGCTGGCCACGGGTCACGCCTTCTACGCCATCGGCGCCTACGAGGTCAGCCCGGGCGGCACGCTGCTGGCGTGGACCGAAGACGCGGTGGGACGTAACCAGTTCACGCTGCGCATCAAGGACCTGGCGAGCGGGAACCTGCTCGCGGACAGCGTCGCGAACATCTCCAACTCGCTCGTCTGGGGTGGCGACGACCGCACCCTGTTCTACGTCGGCAAGGACGCCACCACGCTGCGCGCGGATCGCGTCATGCGTCACACCGTCGGCGCCGGCGACGCCCTGCTGTGGAAGGAGGACGACACATCGTTCAGGGTCGACGTGGCCGCCACCAAGTCGAAGCAGTACGCGCAGATCCAGATCGGCTCGACCACGACCAGCGAGGTCCGGTTGATCGATCTGGCCCGGCCCGCCGCGGCGCCGCGCGTCTTCCTGCCGCGCGCCAAGGACCACATCTACTGGCTCGACCACCTCGACGGCCGGTTCGTCGTGCTCACCAACGATCGCGGCAAGAACTTCCGCCTCGCCGAGGTCAAGGACGGCAAGGAGCGCGACCACAGGGCGTGGCGCGACCTGCTCGCGCACCGCGACGACACCCTGGTCGAGGGGTTCGCGCTGCATCGGGGCTTCGTCGGCGTGTCGATCCGCACCGGCGGCCTGCGCAAGGTGCGGGTGATCCCGGCCAAGGGCAAGCCGTTCGTGCTCGACGCAGCCGACCCCACCTACGCGATGGCGGTGATCGACACCCCGGACCCGGCGGCCAAACGCCTGCGCTACTCGTACGATTCGCTGACCACGCCGAACACGATCTCGGAGATCGAGGTCGCGACCGGCAAGAAGGTCGTCCTCAAGACGCAGCCGGTGCCCGGCTTCGATCCCGCGCAGTACACGAGCGAGTACCTGCACGCCACCGCAGCCGATGGCACCAAGGTCCCGATCTCGGTGGCCTACAAGAAGGGCACGCCGCGCGACGGCACCGCGCCGATCCTGGTCTACGGCTACGGCTCGTACGGCATCTCGGAGGATCCCGAGTTCAACCCGAACCTGGTGAGCCTGATGGACCGCGGCTGGGTCTACGCGATCGCCCACATCCGCGGCGGCCAGGAGCTCGGCCGGGCCTGGTACGAGGACGGCAAGCTGCTGAAGAAGCGCAACACGTTCACCGACTTCATCGCGGCGAGCGAGCTGCTGGTCGCCGAGCGCTACGCGGCGCGCGACCGCGTGTTCGCGCTGGGCGGCAGCGCAGGTGGCCTGCTGATGGGCGCGATCGTCAACCTGCGCCCGGATCTCTATCGCGGCGTGGTGGCCCGGGTGCCGTTCGTCGACGTGGTCACGACGATGCTCGACGAGTCGATCCCGCTCACCACCAACGAGTTCGACGAGTGGGGCAATCCGAAGGACAAGGCCTCCTACGACTACATGCTGGCGTACTCGCCCTACGACAACGTCACCGCGAAGGACTATCCCGCGCTGTTCGTGCAGACCGGGCTATGGGACAGCCAGGTCCAGTACTACGAGCCGGCCAAGTGGGTCGCGAAGCTGCGCGCGACCCGCACCGACACCAACCCGCTGGTGTTCGACATCGACATGAGCTCCGGCCACGGCGGCGCGTCGGGACGCTTCGACAGCCTGCGCCAGACCGCTCGCTACCTCGCGTTCCTGCTGCACGTGAACGAGCGGCCCGACACCCGTCGGGGCTGGCCGGCGCCCTTTCCCGGTGGCCCTGCGCGCAGCGCGCAGCGCGAAGTCGAACCGCAGACCTCAGCAAGACGTCGGCACCGCGGCAAGGGTCCGCGAGGATCGAATCTATCGATGTGACCGAAAGCGCTCATATTCCCGGTTACCCTGAACCGGCGCCAAAGCCGCCGTGTCGAATGCCAGGCCTCAGGATCCCGCACTACGTACCGGTGTCCCTGAGCGAAGGGCTCGTTGCGAGCCTGGAGTCGAAGGGCCAGCCTCAGGATCCCGCACATCTTTCCGGTGTCCCTGGGCGAAGGGCTCGTTGCGAGCCCGGAGTCGAAGGGGCCGCCCGTCGGAGCGACGTGCGGCACCTCGGCGCTCTGCCCTTCGACACGGCGCCTTCGGCGCCGGCTCAGGGACACCGGGAAAGGGTGAGCGCTTTCGATCACATGGAGACTTGTGATCAATCCCGAGGTCTGCCCTTCGACTTCGCGCTGCGCGCTGCGCTCAGGGACACCGGAAAAGGTGAAGTGCTTCCGATCACATTGCGAGTTGTGATCAATCCCGAGACTGGTCCTTCGACTTTGCCCGCCGCTTCGCGCCGGGCTGCGCTCAGGACGAGCGGAAGAGCAAGTGATCGAATTTGTGAGTGCCAGAGCGTATGTGACCGGCATTGCGGCTAATGGCCGCTACCGCCGCCGGTCTCCCGCTTGCGACGCGACTGCGCCTCGCGATAGCGGTCGGCCCAGCCCTCGACGTTGACCTGCTTGACCCGAGAGAGCGCGAGCGCGCCGCGCGGCACGTCCTTGGTGACGGTGGTGCCCGAGCCGACGTAAGCGTCGCGGCCGATCGTCACCGGCGCGACCAGCTGGCTGTCGCTGCCGATGAAGGCGCCCGCCTCGATCGTGGTCACGTGCTTGGCGAAGCCGTCGTAGTTGCAGGTGATGGTGCCGGCGCCGATGTTGGCCTTCGCGCCGATCGACGCGTCGCCCAGGTACGACAGGTGGCTGGCCTTGGCGCCCGCCATCAGGTGCGACTTCTTGATCTCGACGAAGTTACCCACCTTGACGTCCTCGTCGAGCTGGGTCTTGGGCCGCAGGTGCGCGAACGGCCCGACCTCGGCGCGCGGGCCGACCTGGGCCTCGGCCGCGATCGAGTACGGCTTGAAGTAGGCGTCGGCCGCGACGGTCGCGTCGGTGAGCACGCAGCCGACGTCGATCCGGGCGCGATCGCCGATCGAGGTCTTGCCGCGCAGGACCACGCCCGCCGCCAGCCACACGTCCTTGCCGATCGGACCGACGTCGGCATCGATGTACGTCGTCGCCGGCGACACCATGGTCACCCCGGCCCGCATGTGCTCCTCGTTGATGCGACGGCGGGCGGCGGCCTCGACCGCGGCCAGGTCGACCCGGTCGTTGATGCCCGAGACCTCCTCGAACGGCGCGTCGATCGAGCGGGCACCGCCGCGGGTCGCCGCGCGCGCGACCAGGTCAGTCAGGTACAGCTCGCCCTTGGCGTTGTCAGCGCGCAGGGTCGCCAGATCCTTGCGCAGGTGACCCAGGCGCACCGCGTAGAAGCCGGCGTTGGTGTCCTTGATCGCGCGCTGGGCCGGCAGCGCGTCGGGCCACTCGACGATGCGGAGCAGGGTGCCGCCGTCGTCGCGGACCAGCCGTCCGTAGGGCATCTCGCGATCGGGCACGGTCGACAGCAGCGCCAGGCCGGCCGGGTTGCTCGCGCACGCCTCGGTGAGCTCGGCGATGCGCTCGGCGCGCAAGAGCGGCGCGTCGCCGGACAGGATGACGACGACCCGATCGTCGGGCTCGCTGGCCAGCGCGGGCAAGGCCGACAGCACCGCGTGGCCGGTGCCCTTCTGCTCGGCCTGCAGCGCGATGTCGATCGCGCCGGCGCCGTAGCGGGCATCGAGCGCCGCCTTCACGGTCTCGAGCTGGTGACCGAGGATCGCGACGATGCGATTGGCGCCGGCGCCGCGCGCCGCTTCGATCGCCCACGCGACCATCGGGCGCCCCGCGATCTCGTGGAGGACCTTGGAGCGCTCGCTCTTCATGCGGGTGCCCAGGCCCGCGGCCATGATCAGGACGATCGGTGACGGACGGCTCATGGTGGGCAACATAGCAGGGCCCCGCGAGGCGCGGGATCGGGTAGAACTCGAACGTGCCGCGCCGGCTGCGCCTCGCTTGCTTGGCCGCGCTCGCGCTGGCGCTCGGGTCGCCCGGCACCGCCGCGGCCCACCAGTCGTCGGTGACCTACGTCGAGGCCACGGTCGAGGCCAGCGCGATCGCGCTGGCGGTGCGCATCGACCCTCGCGACCTGGCCGAGGCGCTGCGCGGCAGCCACGACGTCGCGCTCGATCCGGCCGCGCTGACCGCCACGTCTCGAGCCGCCGCGATCGCCTACGTCACCGCCGGCCTCGCCGTGTACGACGGCGAGGTGCGGTGCCCGCCGGGCGCGACCGCGGTCGGGCCTCGCGACGGCCGGGTCGAGGTCCGGCTGGTCGCGTCCTGCCCGGGCCCACCGGCCCGGCTGGTCATCGACTACGACCTGATGTTCGAGATCGATCGCAACCACACCGCGGCGCTGCGGGTGCGCGTCGCCGGCCAGACCCCGGCCGACACCCTGCTCGACGCCGACCATGCGCGCTTCGTGTGGGAGCTGGGCGCGCCCCCGCCGTCGGGCGCGGCCGGGTTCGTGCGCGAGGGCGTGCACCACGTCGTCACCGGCCTCGATCACGTCGCGTTCGTGCTCGCGCTCCTGCTCGCCGTGGTGATCGAGCGCGCCGGCCCGGGCTGGCGGCTGCGCCGGCTGGGCCCCGCGGTCCGCGCGACCGCCGCGGTGGTCAGCGCCTTCACGATCTCGCACTCGCTGACCCTGATCGTCGCCGCGCTCGGCTACCTGTCGCTGCCGGCGCGCCTGGTCGAGAGCGTGATCGCCGCGTCGATCGTGTGGACCGCCGCCGAGGACGTCGTGCGGCCCGACGTGCGCTGGCGGTTCGCGGTCGCGTTCGGCTTCGGCCTGATCCACGGCCTCGGCTTCGCCCGCATGCTGGCGGTGCTGCTGCCGCCCGGCGACGTGATCGTGCCGCTGATCTGCTTCAACCTCGGCGTCGAGCTGGCGCAGCTCGCGATCGTCCTGGTCGCGGTGCCGGCGGCGTGGCTGCTGGCGCGTACGATCGGCGCCGACCGCTACCGGCGCTACGCACTGCCCGCGCTGGCCGGACCGCTCGCGCTGTTCGGCCTGATCTGGCTGATCGAGCGCCTGTTCGACGTGACCCTGCTCGGGCTGTGACGCCCGCGCACGGAGCTCAACGAGGCCTGGCGTACCGAGCTCGACGCCGGCGACACCGGATCGCCAGACGATCGCGCCCGCGTCACGATCGACCACGAACGAGTCGGGGCTTGCGCTGATCGGCGCTCGACCGAGCAACCGGGGGACCGTCCAGATCACCGGCACCCGCGGCCTGGACCGATGGGGCGACGTCGGCGCGACGGTGGGCGAGGGCTGGCTGTTCGTCGAGTCGAGCACCGCCCTCGCCCGCTGATCGGGGGCATTTTTCGGCAACTGCGGCACCGTCCGAACGATAGGGGCCCGCGCATGAGGCTGATCCGCTTCGACGTCGGCACGATGGGTCCAAGTGGACTGATGTTCTGCATTGCCTGCCGCAGGTACCGGCAACCCGAGCACGCGCGACCACCGGACGCGTGCGCGGCCTGCGGCGGCGTCACGATCCAGCCGGCGCGCACCACGCTCGCCGACGACCTCGCGCGGCTGCGCTACCTCGAGCACGAGCTGCGCACCTGGGCCCGGACCGGGCTGATCGACGAGGCGACGCGGGACCGGCTGCTCGCGCCGTACCTCGAGGACGCCGCGCTCGCGCAGCAGTACCTGGACGACGAGGCCGCACCGGTGTCGCCGGCCCCGGTGCCGGTCGTCGAGGTCGTCGCGGCCATCGCGGTCGTCCCGGCCGCCGCGCCCGGCGAGGTCGTGCCCGTGGTGGCGGTCGCCGAGCTCGTCGAGCCAGTCGGGGTCCCGGCCGCGCCCGCCCCGTCGCCGGCCCCCCCGGCCCCGCCCGGACCGCCACCGCGGGAGGACCCGCGGCTCCTCCGCGAGCTGCGGCCGGTGTTCTACGAGAACCTGGTCCTCCTCCTGGGCGCGTTCCTCGTCTTCGCCGGCTCGGTCTACTTCGCCATCTACTTCTGGGACCGGCTGGGCAGCGTCGGCCCGCTGGTCGCCGGCAGCCTCCTCGCCGGGTACGCCTCGAGCTTCGCCGGCACCGGCTACCTGGTGCAGCGCCGCTACCACGCCGACCTCAGCGCGCGCGTGCTCTACGCCATCGCCACGACGATCTTGCCGGTGGCCGTCACCCTGCTCGGTCAGCCACTCGCGGGCGGTGGGCTCGGCCTGAGCGTGCTCGCCGGCGCCGCGGTCACGCTGATCTCGGTGCTGGCCTACCCGGCGCTCTGGGTCGCGGCGTCGCTCTTCCAGCGCGAGGTCGGCCGGCCGTTCGCGCGCTCGTTCGTGGTGATGCTGCTGGCGATCGGGTGGGCGCCGCTGGTCGCGCACCATCTGCCGCGGCCGGTCGGCCTGCTATTCCTCTATCTCGCCACCCTGCCCTTGCTGGTCATGTACCGGCAGATCCGCGGCATCGGCTGGGTCTTCGAGCGCGCGACCGTGGTCTACGTCGTCGGCGGCTCGGCCTACGCGCTCCTGGCCGTGGCCACCCGCACCTCGCTGGCCCTCGAGCCCGTGCTCCGGCCCGCCGAGCTCGCGCCGCTCCTGGTCCTGATCGCCACCGCCGCGATCGATCTCGACGTGTCGTGGCGCGCGCGCGCCCACGCGGTGCGCACGACGCTCGGCGCGGTCGGCGTGCTCGCCCACGGCGCGGCGGTGCTGGCGGTCGCGCTGGCGGCGCTGCACCCGGGCTGGCGCCTGGTCACCACCCTGGCGACCGGCCTCCTGTTCGCGGTCGCCGCGCTCCGCCACCAGCGCGCCCAGGCGCTGCACCTGGCGCTGCTCGCGCTCGCCGCGAGCGCCGTGATGGTGCTGTGGCTGCCGGGGTTCAGCCCGCCGCGCGGGGTCGCGTTCGCCGGCGTCCTGCTCCTGCCGCTGGCGCTCGGGACCGCGCACCTCGCGGCCCGCTGGCGTCGCCACGGCGCGATCGAATTCGCGCGGATCTGCGAGGTCTGGACGGTGGCGTGCGCGGTGGGCGCGGCGCTGATGGCGCTCGGCTTGCCCCGGCTCGGGCCCGGGTGGACCGCCGCCGCGCTGGGCTCGCTCGCCCCGCGCCTGCCCGCGCTCGTCATGCTGCCGGCGACCGCCGCCGCGCTGGCGCTGGCGTGGCGGTGGACGCGGCGCCGCGGCCTCCTCGGGCTCGCCGTGCTCGCCGCGGCGTCCACCGTGGTGCTGCTCGCGGGGATGGCCGGCGCCGGGCTGGCCACCCTGGCCGCGACCACGGCCGGGCTCGGGCTGATGGTCGCGCTCGCCGCCGCCGCCGCCGGGCGTCGCGGCCATGCCGACGCGCAACTCGGCCTGGTCGATGCGGCGATGGTGCTCGCGGGCATCGGCTTCCTGGCCACGGTCGCCGCGCACCTCGGCGGCTGGCCCGGCCCGGACCTCGCGCCGCGCATGCTCGCCGGGGTGCTGGTCGCGGCCGCGGCGATCGCGGTGAGCGCCCAGATCCCCCGGCGCGCGCTCGACGTCCTCGCCGTGCTCGCGCTCGCCACGTCGTGCGCGGCCGCGCTCGCCCCGGTGGTCCCGCTGGCGCTCCTGGCCGGCGTGCTCGCCCTGGGCCTGTTCGCGCTCGACGCGCGCCTGCGCGACGCCGTGATCGGGGCGGCGCGGCCGTTCGCCGACGCCTGGTGGATCGCGATCGCGGCGACCGCCGTGCAAGCGTTCCACCTCGCCGAGACCACCGCCCGCCTGGCGACGCTGGCCTCGCTCGAGGCGACCCTGGTCGCGGCGGCCTGCTTCATCGTCGCCGCGCGCCGCTCGCGCGCCTGGCCCACGTACCTCGGCCTCGGCTTCCTGGCCGCCGCCGCCTACGGGCTGCCAGCGGCGCTCGCCCTCGACGTCAGGCCCCGGACGGTGGTCAAGGCGTGCGGGCTGGCGGTGGTGGCGGTCGCCCTGCTGCTGCGGGCCTGGCCGCGGCTGGTCCGCTGGCGCACCACGTTCCTCGACGTGCCGCTGCACCTGGCGGCGATCGGCGTGCCGATCGCGTGGTTCCGACCACTCACGCTGCTCGGCACGCTCGGCGACGACGGCTCGGTCGGATCGAGCCGCCTGCTGCGCGCGCTCGGATCGGCGCTCGCGCTGGCCACGCTGGCCGCGCTCGTGCACGGCTCGATCCTCCATGCCTACCTGGCGGCGGCGGCGCTGGCGCTGCTGGCGCCAGCGGCCGCGGCGGCGCTCGGGCTGAGCACCGCGGCGGTCGCGCCGGCCTTCGCGGTATCGGCGCTGGTGATGCTGGCCGCGGCTCACCTCGCGCGGCGGAGCCGCTGGCTGCGCGGGGCGGTGCGCGCGGGCGACCGGCCGCTGGCGCTGTTCGGACGCTGGCGCCTCCCGGCCGCGGCCAGCCACGGTGCGTTGTGGGCGCCGCCGCTCGCGCGGACGAGCGCGCTGGCCGCGCTCGCCGCCCTGGTGCTGGTCGCCGGCGCGCCGGTGCTCGCCGGGCCGGCGCTCGCGCTCGTGCTCCTGGTCGGATATGCGCTGTGGCGGTGGCTGGCGCCGGCCCCGGCCGAGCACCCCTGGATCGCGCGCGCCCGGCTCTGGGTCCACGCCGCCTGCGCCGGCATGGTGGCGCTGGCCGGCGCGCTGTGCCAGCTCGCCGAGATGACGACGACGATCGTCGCCGGCGCTGCGGTGATGGGCTGTCTGTTCTGGTTCGTCGGCGAGGTCCTCGCCCGCACGCCGTGGGCGCGCACCCGCGACGGCGCGCGCGGGTTCCTCGCGTGGAGCGTGCTGCTGCCGCTGATCGCGGTCGCCGCCGGCGCGCCGCGCGACGTCCCGCTCGCGGGCCTCGGCGCCGTCCTGCTCGCGCTCACCGTCACGCGTTATCGCGGCCGCTATCACGCCGACCGCATCCGGCTCGCGCCCTCGGTCGCGACCATGGTCGCCGCCGGGCTGGTCGTGCGCGGCCTGCTGGTCCGCAGCGGCTGGGCCGAGCCCACCGCCGTCACGCTCGCGGCGCTCGCACTCACCGCGAGCCTGGGGGCGTGGGCGCACTGGGGGCTGCGCCGCCGGGTCGGCCTCGGCGCGCCCCGTGCGTACGCCTCGGGCTGGGCGCTGGTCGCGGCCGCGCTCGCGCTGGCCTCCGCCGGCGCGGGCGCGCCACTGGCGGCGTCGGCGGTCGTGACCGCGGCGGTCGGACTGACCGCCCTCGGGCTGGTCACGGTGTGGTTCGGCTTCGCGGCCGTCGACACCGGTCGCGCCCAGCACGGCCACCCGGCGCTCGCTGGTCTCATTCTGGTCTACCTGCACGTCCGGATCGGGCCGTTCGGCGCCGGCCTGAACGCTGGGCTCGACGCCAGCCTCGCCGTCGGTGCCGCGTTCTTGCTCCACCTCGCGACCGAGGTGCTGGGACGCGGACGGCTGGCGGCGCTCGCCGGTTCGGCCCGCGCCGGCGCGCGCGTGCTGCCCGCGGTCGCCACCGCTGTGCTCGCCGTGGCGGTCGCGAACGGCGCCCCCGGCGTGACCACGCTCGTGCTGGTCGTGCTCGCCGAGGCGATCGGATTGATCTACGCGCTCGGCCACCGCGGTGGCGGTCACCCGCTCCTCGGCCTGGCCGCCGCGGTCTCTTGCAACGCTGGCCTGCTGCTGCTCGCGCAGCGCAGCGACCTGCGCGACGCGCTCTTCTACACGATCCCGACCGGCGTCTCGATCGTGGTCCTCGCCCGTCTGTACCGCGCCCACCTGGATCCCGGCGCGAGTCGTGCGCTGCGGACGCTCGGCTGCCTGCTCATCTACGTCTCGGGCTTCTACCAGGCGCTGCAGTTCGACGGCGGCAGTCCGGCGCTGGTCCTGGGTGGCCTGACGCTGGTCGGCGTGGGCCTCGGCTTCGCACTGCAACTGCGCGACCTGTTCCTGCTCAGCGTCGGCTTCACCGTCCTGAACGTGCTCAGCAACCTGGCCTACTACGGCGTACACCGTCCGCTCCTGGGCTGGACCATCCTGACCCTGACCGGGCTGGGCCTGACCGCGAGCGGCGTGCTGTTCCAGCTGCGCCGCGCCCGGCTACGGGCCTGGATCGCGCGCACGCGCGCGCTCCTGCGGCGCTGGGACTAGCGCGCTCGCCTCGCCATGACGTGGGATGCCACGGTAGGTGGCGGCGCCACACGTAGGTACCAGCGTCGCGCCCGCGGCGAACCTTGGTGCGCACGCGCACGCTGGCCGCCCAGCAACACGCGTACGATCGTGAGATGAAGATTCTTGGCTTGGTCGGGTGCCTGTTCCTCTGGTCCACGCTCGTCGCTTGCGGCAGTGATGCCCCGCCCGCGCCCGAGTGCGCCGGCTCGTCGTGCGCCTGCCCGGCGGGTACGTCGTGCGACATCGGCGACTCGAGCTGCGCTGGCGCGAGTTGCACGCTGGCGTGCACGAACGACAACGAGTGCACGGGAACCTGTGGCCAGTCGTGCAGCGTGAGCTGCGCCGGCGGCTCCGAGTGCGACCTCACCGTGGGTCCGAGCGGCAGCGTGAACTGTGCGAGCGGCTCGACCTGCACCGTGACGTGCACGGGCTCGTGCTCGCTGTCGTGTAGCCCCGACTCGGTCTGCAAGCTCAAGTGCGCGAGCGACAGCGCCCCTCGCACGGTGACCGAAGGGGGGGAGTGCGCGTGACGACCCGCGCGCGCGTCGCGTCGCCCCGGCCGGTCTGGGCCTGCTGGTCGCCACGGCCGCCGCGTGTGGCGGCGGCCGCGAGGCCACGCTCGACGTCGCCAACGATCCGACCGCGGTGCCGTTCGGGACCGCCGCGCTCGTGGTCGTCGTCAACCCGGTGGTGAACGACGACAACCGCGCGTCGCTGCCGGTCCCCGGAGCGACCCGGGCTGGCGTCCGGCTCGCGACCGACGATGGCGTGACGGCCACGACGGACCCGACCGGGAATCGCGGTGCTGGCCCCGGTCATGCCCGGCACCCGGACGGTCACGGCGGCACCGGTCACGACCTGCCCGTGAGCCGCGACTGGCGGCACCGGGGCGCTACCGGACCAGCTCGAACAGGTCGGGCAGGGACAGCCGGCCCATCACCAGGAGGTGGGCGGCGTCCGCCGACTGGCGGGACAGGAACCGCAGCTCGCTCTCACCCTGCGCGACCAGCGTCTCCTTGCCGTCGCGGACCCAGAGCACGTGATACGAGCTGGTGCCGGTGCTGCCGGCGAGCAGGTAGCCGCCGGCAGGATGAGCGCCCGCGCGCTGTCCTCATCGACGTCCATGCCCGCAGGTATGGCACGCGCCGGGCCGGTCGCGCCGGCCGCGCGGTCAGCCTTCGCGGACGAAGAGGAGGTACTGCTCCTCGAGGTCGTCGACCTCCATGGGCCGGCCACAGCGCGGACACGGGGTCTTGGGCAGCTTGCCGCCGTTGGCGCGGCACGCGGCGGTCTCGAACAGCTGGTCGATCTGCTCGTCGCACTCGATGCAGGTCATCGGGGCGTAGAACGACTCGAGCTGGCCG
>JBKJLC010000296.1:0-6918 GCA_046597055.1 Kofleriaceae bacterium
CACGTACGAGCTGGGGTCGTCCTTGAGCCGCTCGAGCAGCGCCAGCACCGGGGTCGGGTCGCGCTGGAAGCCGCGCAGGCGCGCGGCCCACGGCAGCCGCGGTCGGGTGCCCTCCGACACCAGCCGGCGCACGTGCTCGTCGGGATCCGTGGTCCACCGGGTCAGCGCCGCCAGCGTCCGCGCCGGGTGCCGCTCGAGGAACGGCCGGATCGAGAACTCGCAGCTGAAGCGGCGGGTCAGCGCGTGCTGCGCTTCGAGCGACCGATCGACGTCGGCGTCGGCGAGCCCGTGCTCGGCGACGAAGACCACGTGGGGCAGGTAGTGGAACGGCGCCAGGCCGTTGCCCTCGGTGCGCGCCAGCCGCTCGCCCAGGGAGGCGAGGATGATGGCGAGCGCCTCGGGGTAGCTCGCGGGCAACGCGCGCGTCATCGCCGCCGCGATGTGGCGGCCGCGATCCGTCAGCGCGAGCGGGTCCAATCCGGCCACCGCCTCGCGCACGAAGCGCGCCTGCGGGAACGCCGGCCACGCCGCCGCCAGCGGCTTGCCGATCGCGACCACGCGCGCGCGGTCGAAGAAGGTCTTGAGCGGATCGGCCATCCGCCCTACTTGACCGTCCACACCGTCGGGGGCACCGCGATCTCGGTGGCGCCGGCCGTGATCGATGACGGCGGGCTGTGCAGCGTGCCGGCCAGGGTCGGGATCAGCCGGTAGCTCGCGGCGAAGGTCTGGCCGGGCGCGAGCGCCGGCACCACCAGCTCGACCTTGCCGGTCGAGGCCTTGAAGCGCGTGATCGTGCCCGCCGTCGCCAGCGCATCGAGGCTGGCGGTGTCGACCTGCACGCCGGCCGGCAGCGCGTGCATGATGGTGAGCGCGACGCCCGAGGGGGCGATCGCGCGCAGGGTGACGTCGGTGGGCTTGCCGACCGCGGCGGTGACCGCCGGCGGCAGGGCCAGCTCGAGCCCGCCGCGCACCGGCGACGCCTGCCACGGCACCCAGCCGGCCAGCGTGAGCGAGTAGCCGAGCCCGGCCACCGGCGGATCGGCGGTGATCGTCCAGGTGTGAGGCCCGGCCAGGCCGGCCGCCGGCACGTCGAGCGCGAGCACCTCGCGCAGCTTGTCGCGGCCGAGGACGCCCTGCGCGACCATCGTGCCGTCCATGGCGAGCGTGATCTTCACGTCGGCCGGCACCGGCGCCTTGAACAGCTCGAGCACCGCCTGCATCGCCACCAGGTTGGTGCGGCCGTCGCCCCAGCCCCGGTACGGATCGTACGAGCCGAGCAGGGTCGCGCCCAGATCGGCGAGCGGCGCGGTCGGATCGCCGGCGAGCGCCAGCGCGGCCAGCGCGGTGGCCTCGGCGACCGAGGGCCGCTGGCCGTCGGCGCGGACCACGCCGCCGGTGACCTCGAGGTACCGGGCGCCATCGGGCGACGCCTTGATCGCGTCGCGCACGCGCGTGCGCAGCACGTCGACCAGCGGGCCGCGCACGGCGCCGCTGGCCAGCATCGCCGCCGCGGTGAAGCCGTCGGTGATCTGGGCCGCGCTGCGCTCGAACGCGCCGCTGGCGCGCAGGGCGACCACCGCCGCGCGCTGGCGGCTGGGGCTGGTCGCGGTCGAGCTGCCGACCGCGCGGGTGGCGGCCGCGGTCGCGACCAGGACCCGCTGCAGGGTCCAGCCGGTGCCGCCGCCGAAGGTGCCGTCAGGGCGCTGCTGCTCGACCAGGAACCCGGCGGCGCGCTCGCCGAGGCGGGTGAGCACCGGGTTGCCCGGGTGGGTCAGCGCCGCCTCGGCGAGCAGGGTCGCGGTGTCGACGTCGAGGTTGCGCCCGGCGCGGATCGCGCGCTGCGAGGTCACGATCGCCAGGTTGCGCAGCGCCTCGGGATCCGGCTCGTCGCCGAGCGCGGCCAGGAGCGCGGTGGCGCGGCCGGCCAGCAGCAGCGCGTAGGCGTTGTCGGCGACGCCGTCGCGCGCGACCGACACCCCGAGCTCGGAGCGGAGCAGCGCGAGCGCGCCGGGAAACACCAGCAGCCGCGCCCGATCGGTGGTCGGATCGGAGCCCGCCGGGGCGTCGATCGCGAGCGTGCGCGGCGCCGCCAGCGTGCCGGTGCGCAGGGTGGTCACCGGCATGCCGATCGGCAGCACCTCGATCGTGCGGACCAGCGCATCGCCGCCGCGCAGCGCGACCCGCAGCTTGACCTGCCCGGCGCGGTCGGCGTGCAGGCGGGCGTAGCTGATCACGCTGCCCTGGGGCGGCACCAGCCGCACGCCGCCGCCGCCGGTCACGGTCGCGTTGTCGACCTCGAGGTCGAGCGACGCCGACAGCGCGGTCTCGGTGGTGTTGACGATCTGGATCGGCAGCTGGATCACGTCGCCGCGGACCAGCACCTCGGGCGCGACCAGATCGACGTACGCCGGCAGCGTTCCGAGGAAGCTGGTGGTCGCGCCGCCCTGGGCGCCGCTGCGCGAGTGGGCCAGCGCCAGCACGCGCCAGCTGGTGAGCCGGTCGGGCACCCGGACCCGCACGCTGGCGGCGCCGCTGTCGTCGGTGACCACCAGCGGCTCGAACAAGAACGTCTCGGGGAACCAGGCCCGGGTCGGGCCCTCGGGCTGGTCGGCGCGGTTCTCACCGTCGCCGTCGTCGGCGAGGGCCCCGCCGGCGGCCCGCCCGGGCCCAGCGGCGGCGGGCTTCATGTTGTACCGGCCCTTGGCGCGGTCCGCGTCCTTCGTGCCCAGCTGGCCCTCCTCGAGGGCCATGGCGGCGGCGGCGCCGCCTGACGGGACCTCGGCCTCCGGTGGCGCCGCGGGCGCGGCGGCGGCGGGATCCCACTGGTCGGCCTGGGCCGCGCGCTCGCTGCGATCGCGGCGATCGTCGCGATCGCCCTTGCAGGCGGTCAACGCGGCCACCAGCAGCCACCCGACGGTCGTCATCGTGCGCATCACGGCTTCTCCTTCTGCACCCACGCGGACCAGTTCTCGACGTCCTCGGGCAGGCGCGTGCCTACCACCACCACCGCCCGCGGATCGGTCAGCGCGAGCAGGTCGGCCGGCAGCCGCGACAGCCGCAGCGTCCGGCCGTAGGCGTCGACCACCGGCTGGCCGCGCTTCGCGCACGCGGCGATCGCCTGCTTCCACAGCTTCGCCATCAGCGTGGGATGCATCTGCTCGCCGGGCGGCGCCGACGCCTCCCACCCGCGCGCCTGCGCGTGCAGCTCGGCCAGCACGACGTAGAAGTTGTCGGTCAGCTCCGCCAGCGGGTCGAAGTGGCTGGCGGCGCTGGCCGACACCACCGCGTCGAGCGCGGGCGGGGCCGGGATCGCGGTGACCCGCAGCACGGTCGCGGCCGCCGCGTTGGCGCCGCGGATGCGGCCGAGCGTCAGCGCCTGGCCGTCGAGCACGCCGAACGCGGGCGTGGTGGTGGTCACCGTGGGCCGCAGCCGGGCCAGCTCGCCCGCGTCGGGCAGGGTGACCAGCTGACCCAGGCTCTCGTCGACGCCGAACAGGCCGACCGCCGCCTTGCTGCCGCGGCCCGCGATCTGGGTCTGCACCTTGAGGTCGGCCTGCTGGCCGGGGCCGTAGCGCGGCTGCCCGGGCTCGATCGAGACGGTCAGGTCGGCGTCGGGCCGCACGTACACCAGCGCGCGCACGCCGGCAGTGGTGATCTCGCACCAGCCCTCGGTGCCGGGATCGATCGTGATCCGCGCCTGGTGCTTGGCGTCGAGCTTGGCCTGCTTGGTGCCCTTGAGATGCGTGAGCGTGAGCTCCTCGGGCAGGGTGCCCGCGAAGCTGGGGCCGCGAATGAGCTCGGCGGTGAGGGTCTCGCCGGCCCTGGCCAGCACCGGGCTGACCCGCAGGCGGAGGTTCGGGATCTCACCCGGCTTCACCCGCAGCCGGGTCGACGGCTGACCCTCGACGTCGGCGGTGACCAGCAGCTCGTAGCCGAGCATCGTGGTCGGCTGGGGCCGGTCCGCCTCGGACGGCTGATCGGGCGAGCCAAGGGTGAAGCGGACCAGGCCGAGCGCGTCCCCGGCCGCGGGCTCGTCGAGCGTCAGGCGGGCGCCGGCCAGGCGCGACGTGACGCACCCCATCGCCGCCGCGGTCCCGGCGCCGCCGCTGGGATCCGCGATCCAGCCGCCGAGCGCGATCTCCTTGCTGCCGGCGCGCACGCTCCAGGTCAGCGCGCGCGGGAGCGCGCCGTCCAGGTTGCGCGGCAGGCAGTCGCGGGCCCGGCCGGGCAGCCCGGCCATCAGGGCCGCGAGCTCCTCGGGTGCGTCGAGCGCCGCTTCGACGCTCGCCTCCAGGGTCGGCAGGTCGGGTGCGGTGAACGTGAACGTGATCGCGTACAGGCGCTCGCCGCCCGCCGGCAGCCGCTGGCGCCGCACCACCTCGGCGGTGCAGCGGTCGAGCTCGGTCGCGCCGGCCGCGGCCATCAACACCGCGCCGCCCGCGCTCACACGAAACCCGACCCGCACCGCGCCCGACTCGTCGAACCAGCGACCGCACGGCGCCAGCGCCGCCAGCCAGGTATCGATCGCGACCTGATCGGGCAAGCTCGCGCCCTGGTCGCCGATCAGCTCCTCGGCCTCGTCGCGGCTGACCGCGGCGGGGCGCGGTGGTGGGCGGTACGGCAGCGCCGGGATCACGACGTTCACCGGTGGCCCCGGATCCAGCTGCAGGCTGGCGACGCCGTCGGCGTCGGTCTCGGCCTCGATGCCCTGGTCCTCGGGCTGCCAGGCGCGCTTCACGTTGATCTTGGTCGCGGGGAGCACCCGGCCGTCGGGGCTGGTGACCCGCACGTACATGCGGTTGTTGAAGCCCTCGACCAGGCCGTCGCCGACCTCGGTGACCGCGGACACCTCGAGGCCGTCCTCGGTGAGCAGCACCGTGGCCGTGCCTTCGACGCGATCGCCGGCCGGATCGACCGCGGCGATCCGCGCGGTCATCGTGACCCGACCCTGCAGATCGTCGGGGACCCGGGGCAACCCGAGCTCGAAGCGGCCATCGGCGCCGGCCACGCCGGTCTTCGGCAACAGCGTCGCCTGCCAGGTGGTCGGCGGCGGCCAGCTACCGGTGATGCGCCAGCTGATCGCCAGGGTGGCCCCGGCCACCGGCGCGCCCGAGCTGTAGCGCACGGCGCCGCGGATCACCGGCGCCTCGCTGGCGCGGTAGTACGCGGCGGTCGGCGCGGCCTCGACCCGGAACCGCGGCAGCGTGAACGGCTCGACCGTGAACGCGACCTCATCGGTGGCGTCGCTCGAGGTCCACGCGACCCGCCAGCTGCCGGTCGCGGCGCCGAGGTCGAGCGGGAAGCTCCCCGCGACCACGCCCCACGCGCCGGCGGGCGAGCTCTCCTCGAGCAGCACCTCGCCGGTCGGATCCTTGATGACCCAGCGACCGGGCCGACCATCGAGCGGCGCCAGGTCACGCGCGCGCAGGACGACCGCGCGGAAGCGCACCGTGTTGCCCGGCTCGTACAGCGGTCGGTCGGTGATCACGTGGACCCGCGCCGGCGTGTACAGCGGCAGCGGCACGTCGAGCTGACCGCGGCCGAGGCTGGTCTCGTAGTCGGCGCGCAGCAGGTAGTCGCCGTCGGCGACCTCGGGCAGCGTGATCGTGCCGGTGCGGCGGCCGTCCTCGGTCACCCACTTCGACACCGGCAGCGGCGTGGCGCCGGCCTTGCCGACCAGGCTGAGCGTGACCGACACGAAGCGCGGGACCGGCGTGGTCTCGGCGACGTCGGCCGCCCGCGTCGTGTAGTTGGCGAGCGCGGCCAGCGTGACGGTGCCGGGCCCACCCCGGCGCAGCCCGTCGACCGACATCCGCGCGGTCTGCCGCAGCTGTCCCTCGTGCGCGGGCCACGGATCGTCCGCGCAGCTCGAGTACCGCGCGAGCAGCGCCACCAGCACGGCGCTGCCCACGATGATCGCCAACCAGGCCTGCTTCGTCATCGCATCCCCCGCGGCGAGGCTACCAGCCCATCGCGGGCGAGACCGGTCGGATCACGGCAAAGCGCGACCCGTCGTCGTGGCCAAGGAAGCGCCGCGCGCCGGGGTCGCGGCGGTCGTGATCGGGCGCCGGTGCGGCGCCTACTTCTGGACCGCGGCCGGATCCATCCAGAAGTGCTCCCAGATGTGGCCGTCGAGGTCCTCGAAGCCCCACTGGAACATGAAGCCGTGATCCTTCGGGTCGGCGTACTGCCGGCCGCCTGCCGTGATCGCGGTCTCGACGATGCGCCGCACCTCGTCGCGCGACTCGCACGACAGCGCGACCACGACCTCCGTGCTCGCCTTCGCGTCCGCGATCGTCTTGGGCGTGAACGTCTGGAAGAACGGCTCGACCAGCAACATGACGAAGTTCGTCTCGCTGATGATCATGCAGGTCGCGTTCTCGTTGGTGAACTGCGCGTTGAACTTGTAGCCGAGCTGGGTGAAGAACCCGACCGAGCGGCCGAGGTCCTTGACCGGAAGATTCACGAAGATGCTCGTCGCCATGCCGGTCTCCTGCGTTGCGGTGGGCCGTCAGCTCCCGACGGCGTGCGGTCTCGCGATCCTGGCGCTACGACCGCGAAGCACAAGGGCGCGACCGGTCGATTCGCGACCCCGGCCTCGCGCGGTCGGCGCTGTCTCTGCCGCGGCGCGCCGGCGACTGTCACGCTTTGCCACCCTTGGCTGTCCCGGATCGGGGAGATCCGCGGTCCCGGAGGCGTGACATCGCGTCCGGGCGTGACACCGCGCTGTCCCGGTACGGTCCCGGGACGCGGTCTCGGCAGCTTGGCTGCGTGGCGAAGTGCTGGCACGCCGGGTGCTTAAGCAATCTCACATGAGCAACTTCGTTGAGACCTGGAAGGCGATTGCGGGCGCGATGGATCGGTCGGAGCGGTGGTGCCGGTACATGGCGCAGCGGGCGGCGGATCCGCTGCCCGTGT
>JBKJLC010000099.1:0-26674 GCA_046597055.1 Kofleriaceae bacterium
GGCACGAACGGACGGATCTCGGGCGACCGCTCGGCCCACGCCTGGGCGACGTCGCGATCGAGCAGGTGGCTCGGCTTCACGTTGCGCAGCGCGGTCAGCATGGTCGCCCGCACGTGCGGGTGCTCCTGCTCGAGCTGCGCCATCAGGCGGCTCATCGCGTCGCGCTTGAGGCCGAGCTGCGAGCCGCACAGGTTGCACGGGATGATCGGGAACGCGAGCCCGCTGGCGAGCTCGGCGATGTCGGTCTCGGCGCACTCGATCAGCGGGCGGATCACCTCGAACCGGCCGTCGTCGGTGCGGAACTTGGCCGGCATCGCCTGTAGCTTGCCGCTGTAGAACAGGTTCATCAGGAACGTCTCGAGCGAGTCGTCGCGATGATGCCCGAGCGCGATCTTGGTGCAGCCGAGCCGCTCGGCCGCGGTATAGAGGATGCCGCGCCGCAGCCGCGAGCACAGCGAGCAATAGGTCTGCGCGCTGTCGAGCCGCGAGGTCACCACCGCGTAGGTGTCCTCGCGCAGGATCTCGTAGCGAAGCCCGGTCGCCGCCAGGTGGCGCTGCAGCCCACTCCCGTCGTAGCCGGGCTGGGCTTGATCGAGGTGGACCGCGATCAGCTCGATCGCGAACGGCAGGCGCGGGGCGAGCCGGGCCAGCAGGTGGAGCAGCGTGTAACTGTCCTTGCCGCCCGACATCGCGACCATGACCCGATCGCCCGGTGCGAACAGCTCGTACGACGCGCAGGTCTCCTTGACCTCGCGGTACAGGAGCGTCTCCAGACGACGCAGGGCGTCGGACATCGCGACATCCTACGTAGGTGCCCGGCTGGCGCAAGCCCTCTGGTCGGGAGGTAGGTCAGCGCGGCGCGTCGAGCCGCCGGTCAGCGCGGCGCGTCGAGCGCGCCGGCCGCGACCAGCGCGTCCTTCTCGGCGGGCGTGACCGAGGCGGTCATGCACCCGAAGTCGGCCCCCCAGACGCTGGTCCAGGCATCGACCCGGGACTGCGCCGCCGCCGCCACGGCGGCGTCAACCTCGAGTGGGTACACGCGCACCTTGGCGGCGTCCTTGGTTCCGAGCAGTCCCAGGATCTGATGGACGGATCGCGGCATGGGCTCCATGTTGCCCGCGGGTCTGACACCGCGGTGTCGTGGCACGCACGCACACCCGGGCGCGAGCGCGCGAGCGCGACTTCGCCAGGGGGTCGAACGCACCACGATCCCTCGCCGCCCGCGCTGGCGTGCGAGCCCGGATCGGGCACGGCGGCTGCACATCGGCGAACCATGACCACGAGCGATGCCCCGGCGAACTCCAACGCCGCGCCTCTCACGCCCGACACGGTGATCGGCGGCTACCGGATCATTCGCCAGCTCGCGAACGGTGGGATGGGGGTGGTGTACGAGGCATCGCACACGATCTTGCCGCGTCGCGCTGCGCTCAAGGTGATGCACCGCGAGCTGCTGGCCGCCGACGACTCGTGCCAGCGCCTGCTGCAGGAGGCCTGCATCCTGGAGCGCTTCCAGCACCCCGGCGTGGTCGAGATCTACGACTGCGGCAACCTACCCGACGGCCGGCCCTGGATCGCGATGGAGCTGGTCAGCGGGGTCACCCTGGCCAGCCGCATCTCCGCCGGCCCGCGGCTGCCGGTCGACCAGGTGGTCCGCCTGATGTCCCGCATCACCGAGATCCTGGTGCCGGCCCACGCCCTCGGCATCGTCCATCGCGACCTCAAGCCCGACAACATCCTGCTCGAAGGGGCCGGCGTCGATCGCCCGCGCCTGATCGACTGGGGCATCGCCACCCAGCACCTGCCGGGCCCGCGCATCACGCTCGGCAACTCGACCCTGGGCACGCCGACCTACATGGCGCCCGAGCAAGCGCGCGGCCTGCCGGTCGACGGCCGCTGCGACATCTACGCGCTCGGCATCCTCGCGTACGAGGTGCTGACCGGCGATCCGCCGTTCCTCGGCGCCACCGCGGTCGACGTGATGATGAAGCACCTGACCACGCTGCCGCGCCGGATCCGCCAGCTCCGGCCCGATCTGTCGCCCTTCTTCGCCGCGGTGCTGGAGCAGATGCTGGCGAAGGAGCCCGAGGACCGGCCGACCGCGCCCGAGCTGCTCACCGCGCTCGACTACGTCGCCAGCCGCGAAGCGAGCCCGCGGGTCGGGCCGGCGCCGGTCTCGCAAACGGCGTTCGACGAGCTGGGCCCGATCGCCGGTAGCACCCCGGCCAACGACGTGGCCGTCACCAGCGCGGGCGCGCCCGACCATGCGGACGGCGCGGACGACGATCGCGATGATGATGACGATGATGGCGACGCGGGCGCCTACGCCGAGCTGGTCGTCGACGACGCCCCGATGCTGGGCGCGCCCCGGTGGACCCCGCAGCACCTGGTGGCGACGGACCGCCCCGGGGGCCGCACCCCGATCACGCCGCGGACGCAGACCGACGCGATCGCAGGCGAGGTCGACACCGACGCCTGACGACACCTGCCGACGGCGACCGGTGCCCGGCGCGCGCGACTCGCGGTATGCTGGCCGTGATGGCGCCCCCCGATGTCGAAGCGTTGCACCGAGCCCTGCTGAAGAAGGGGTTTCACCTCGACGATCCCCAGCCGCATGAGTGCTCCGCGTGCAAGGAGCGCGCGGTCGCCGTTTACGTGCTGTCGGGCAGCAAGCCGGGCGGTCGCGACATCGAGCTGTGCCAGGCCTGCGGTCATGCGCGGTCGTGGCGGCGCCGCAACATGGGCGAGATTCGCGAAGAGGACCTCACGTTCGACCTGACCAAGTTCCTCGGTTAGTCCCGGCAGTCCCCCATGAACGACCCGCGCGCGTGATCCTGTCGCGCACCGTCCGCCGCTGCCTGCTCGCCGTGCTGATCGGCGCGTTCGTCGCCGGCGCGACCTACCTGTGGCGCAGCGGCCGGGTCAGCCCGATCAGCGTCAGCGCCTGGCTCGAGTCGCTGGGCCCGGCCGCGCCCCTGATCTTCCTCGGCGCGTTCGTCGGCGGCGCGTTCGTCGGCTTGCCCGGCATCGTGTTCGTGGTCGGCGGCCGCCTGGCCTTCGGGACCGGGCTCGGGTTCGTGCTCGGCTACGTCGGCGGCATGCTCGCGATCACCGCGCCGTTCGTGACGGCCCGCCTCCTGCGCCGCCCGGCCGCGCCCCCGTGGCGCCCGCGCGGACGCCTCGCCGGGCGCGCCTTCGCGCTCCTCGAGCGCCACCCGTTCCTCGCGGTCGTGCTCCTGCGGCTGGTGCTCTGGTTCAACCCCCCGCTCAGCTACGCACTGGCGCTGACGCCGATCCGACTCCCGGTCTACCTCGCGGCCTGCGCGCTGGCGCTGGCCCCGGTGGTCGCGCTCGCGGTGACCGCGACCAGCTGGTTCCTGTGATGCCGCTGCCCCGTAGGCTCGGCCCGCAGCCTCAGCTGACCGCGGCGGCGCTCGCGCCGGCGCGCAGCCGCTCGGCGAGCCGCTGGCCCGCCTTCAGGAACAGGCGCTGCGCGATCACGCGGAGCGCCGGCGCCCCCAGCCGGCCGATGCCGCTCGGTGCCGCCGCCATCGTCCAGTCGAGCCGGGTGCCGCCCGCGACCCCGGTGAGGCGGTAGTCCTCGGCCATCTGCCGCACCAGCGGCGAGGAGGTCCCGGTCATCGTGAACGCGAAGCGCACGCCTGGGTCCCACGCGATCATCCGCTCGCGATAGGAGCCGAGCACCCGCACTGCGACCTCGCGCTCGGCGCCGAGCCCGCCCGTCGCCCCGTCAAGCCACGCCGCCCGGTGCATCAGCGGGAACCACGCGGTCCACTCCGGCGCGTTCGCCAGCTCGGCGAACACCGCCGCCGGGGTCCCCGGCAACGTCACCGTCGTGTTGATCCGGACCGGCGCGCTGTCGAGAAAGGCGAGAGTCGTGGGCTCGAGGTGCTTCACCCGGCCATTCTAGGGTTTCGCCAAGGATTGACCACAGCTTGCCAGGCGAGAACGCGCTGCCCCCTTCCCGGTGTTCTCGAGCGAAGCGCGCAGCCCGAAGTCGAGCCCGGCATCAGCCCGCGTCGTCGTCGAACGTCCACCCGGGCTCCAGCGGCGCGAGCGTGGCGCGGTGCGCGTCGGCGGTGGCGCGGATCGCGACCAGCTCGCCCGCGGGCATCCGATCCAGGTGGCCGAGCAGCGTGCGCATCCGCGGGTTGACCGCGAGCCGCTCGCGGTGGCGGGCGAGGAAGTCCCAGTACATCGCGTTGAACGGGCAGGCGCCCTCGCCCGAGCGGCGGGTGGGGTCGAACGTGCAGCGCGCGCATGGCGCCTCGTCGCGGACCGCCGGCGCGTGGCGACCCTTGGCGGTCACGCCCGACATCCGCTGGATGTACGCGGCCGACGCGACGTACGGCTTGGTCGTGAACGCATCGGTCCCGAACATGCCCATGCCGACCACGTTGGGCAGCTCGACCCACTCGTACGCGTCGACGAACGCCGCCCAGAACCAGTGCGAGACCGGGCGTGGATCGAGCCCGGCGAGGGTTGCATAGTTGCAGATCACCATCAGGCGCTGGATGTGGTGCGCGTAGCCGGTGTCACGCACGCTCGCAAGTGCCTCGCGCAGGCACATCGCATCCGTCCGCTCGGGCTCCCAGAACGCGGCCGGCAGCGGCAGCGTCGCGCCGAGCTGGTTGGCCGTGCGCAGGCCGGGCATCAGGTGCCAGTAGATCGCGCGCACGAACTCACGCCACCCGATCACCTGGCGGACGAATGCCTCGGCGGAGGCGAGCGGGATCGCGCCACGCGTGTACGCCGCGATCACCTCGTCGATGACCTCGCTCGGGTGCAGCAGGCCGAGGTTCATCAGCGGCGACAAGAGCGAGTGGAACAGGTAGCGCTGGTCGCTGCGGATCGCGTCCTCGTAACGCCCGAAGTCCGGCAGCCGGCCGGCCACGAACGAGCGCAGCCAGGTCAGCGCATCCGCGCGCCGCGTCGGCCAGCCAAACGGCTCGAGCGTGCCCCACCGGCCGGCGCGTGCGGCGAACCGGATCGCGCTCTGCGTGATCGCGTCGGGCTCGATCCACGGGATCTCGGGTGGGGTCACCCCGCGGGCGTGCTCGCGGTTGTCCGCATCGAACGACCACTTGCCGCCGAGTGGCTTGCCGTCCTCGTCGAGCAAGAGGCCCAGTCGCTTGCGCATCATCGGGTAGAAATCCGCCATCCGCGGCTGCTTGCGCCCGCGCATCCACGCCGCGGCCTCGGCGCGCGACAGCAGGAAGTGGCCGCCCGCGCCGCCGTCGGGGTGAAGCGTCAGCGGCAGCTCGGTCGCGAGAGCGCGGACCCGCGCATCGATCGCGTACTCACGGGGCTCGACGGCATGCAGCCGCGTCGGCTTCGCCCACGCCACGAACTGCCGGATCGCGGTCTCGTAGTCGTCACCGACGCGGTGCTCGACGTGGAACCCCGCGGCGCGGCGCTCGGCCACGAACTGCCGCAACGCACCCACCACGAGCGCGAGTTTCTGGCGGTGGAACGGCAGCGCGGTCGGCTTGGCGCGCGTCTCGAGCACCAGCAGCGCACCATCGCGCGGCGTGGCCGGGAACGCGGCGAGCCGCGGATCGAGATCCCACGGCAACACGATCGTCACCGCATCGAACCTTGTCCGCGACGCCTGCTCGGCGGGGAGGGGCTTCGGAACCTCGCTCACGGTGGCGCGGACGCGGCGGCGGTCAGGGCGAGGAGGAGGCTGAAACGCTTCATGCGGTTCCTTTCGTGACGCCGCTTGGAGGCCTCGAGTGCACCCTTGGTTACACCTGCCGCGCCGACGCGACCGCCGCGAGCCCGAGCAGGGATCGGTAGGGGTCTGGCATTGGCGACTCGAACCGCAACGATCGCGCCGCGTCCATGCATCCCGCTGGTGCCGGGGCCGCTCAGCCGGGCGGCACGATCGCCGCCACCGGGATCGCGACCTCGGGAAACCCGCGCAGGGTCAGCGACGCGCCGCACCCGACGATCGTGCGCGATGTCCAGCCGTCCGCGGTCGGAGAGCGGTACACCTCGACCTGACGCCCGGCCAGGTCGACGACCCAGTACTCGTCGACCGACGCATGGCCGTACAGGAGCCGCTTCACCCCACGGTCCTTGCGCAACGAGCTGTTCGAGACCTCCACGACCAGGAGCGCCCGGCGCGGGTGCGCCGTCCAGTACTCCCCGGCGGGCGCAACCACCACGTCCGGCAGCGGCTCGCAGTCGTCGGAGGCCGCGAACGCGCTCTGGACCCGCACCTCGGCGCGCTCGCCGAGCTGGCGCATCAGCAGCCGCGCGAGCCGGTTCACTGATTGATCGTGCGCCGGATCAACCGGGCTCATGGCGACCAGCGCCCCGAACAGCAGCTCGACCCGTTCCTCCTCGAACATGCCGCTCGCGGCCAGCGCCTCGAACTCCGCGCGCCGGAGCGGGCGCACCAGCTCCGGCAGCTCGGCCCACACGTCGGCGGCGTTCATGTCCATCAGCGTAGCACCTCCCCATCCGGGCCTGCTCAGCACGTCGAGTGCCAGCCGCAACCCCATGAACCGTCGCGCGCCGTGTCCGCGCACCGGACGAACGTGG
Source organism: Kofleriaceae bacterium (assembly GCA_046597055.1). Lineage (GTDB taxonomy): Bacteria > Myxococcota_A > Polyangia > Haliangiales > Haliangiaceae > UBA2376. Next base: position 6,568 of record JBKJLC010000099.1, read on the forward strand.
CCGCGGTCCGGACGGCCCGTCCGCACGCCGGACCAGCCGGCAAGAACAGCGAAGCCCCCCGGCCGGGTGGCGCGGAGGGCTTCCAGGCAAACGTTGTCGTCTGCCACTACACCGATGACGGCCGCGCGGTCACGCAGCCTGGAGTCACGGGATCAATCAGCAATCACGAGCAGCCGCTGGTGGAGCCGCAGTTGGGGCACTTGTGACAGGCGCCGTTGCGAACCATCAGCGTGCCGCACTCGTGGCACGGCGGAGCGTCGGTCTCCTGGACCCAGGCCCGGTCCTTGACCTCGATCGAGATCGGCGACGCAGCGCCCTTCTCGATGAAGTCCTTGGCGAGGATGGGCACCCGCGGCAGGTCGAGCTGGGCCAGCTTGGCGGCCGGATGGCGCTCGACGAGGGTCCCGTCCTGGGGGAACCGAAGGTTCAGCCAGCGGAACAGGTAGTCCATGATCGACGTGGCGATCGGGATCTCCTGGTTGCCGGTGAAGCCCGACGGCTCGAACCGGGTGCCCTTGAACTTGTCGACCAGGAGCTGCAGCGGCACGCCGTGCTGGAGCGACAGCGACACCGCGGTGGCGAAGCTGTCCATGAGCCCGGCGATCACCGAGCCCTCCTTGGCCATGCGCACGAAGATCTCGCCGGGGGTGCCGTCCTCGTAGAGGCCGACCGTGACGTAGCCCTCGTGGCCACCGATCGAGAACTTGTGGGTGAACGACGCGCGGGTGTCGGCCAGCTTGTTCCGGATCGCCTTGGGCGGACCGGCGGGCCGGTGCTTGCGGGCGCGGATCTCTTCGACCGCCAGGCGCTCCTCGGGCGACAGCACCGTCAGCGGGTCGATCTCGACCGTCGCGCGGCCGTTCGAGGTCGCCTGCTTGAGGTTCATCGACAGCGGCTGGGTCCGCTTGCAGCCATCGCGGTAGACCGCGATCGCCTTGAGGCCGAGCTTCCAGGCCTGGATGTACGCGTCCTCGATGTCCTCGACCGTGCAATCGGTCGGCAGGTTCACCGTCTTCGAGATCGCGCCCGACAGGAACGGCTGCACCGCGCTCATCATCCGGAGGTGACCCATGTAGTGGATCGACCGGGTGCCGTTGGTGGAGCGGAAGGCGCAGTCGAACACCGGCAGGTGCTCGTCCTTGAGGCCGGGCGCACCCTCGATCGTGTCGTTCTTGTCGATGAACGCGATGATGGCCTCGACCTCGCGGTCGTCGTAGCCGAGCTTGCGCAGCGACTGGGGAACCGTCTGGTTGACGATCTTGATCATGCCGCCACCGACCAGGCGCTTGTACTTGACGAGCGCGATGTCGGGCTCGACGCCGGTGGTGTCGCAGTCCATCAGGAACGCGATGGTGCCGGTCGGCGCCAGCACGGTGACCTGGCCGTTGCGGTAGCCGTAGCGCTCGCCGAGAGCGATCGCCTCGTCCCACGCCTGCTTGGCCGCGGCGACCATGTCGTAGGGAACCGTCGCGTCGATCCGGTCGGCGGCGGCGCGGTGCTTGCGCATGACCCGCAGGAACGGCTGCTCGTTCTGGGCGTAGCCCTTGAACGGACCGGTCGCGTCGGCCGAGATCCGCGCCGACTGGCGGTAGGCCTCGCCGCACATGATGGCGGTGATCGCCGCCGAGTACGCGCGCGCCGGGACGCTGTCGTAGGGCAGGCCGCGCGACATCAGCAGCGCGCCGAGGTTGGCGTAGCCGAGGCCGAGCGGGCGGTAGTCGAACGAGTTCTGGGTGATCTGCGCGGTCGGGTACCGCGAGTTGTCGACGATGATCTCCATCGCCGTGGTCGTGATCTGGACCGCGCGACGGAACGCCTCGATGTCGAAGTCGCCCTGCTCGTTCTGGAACTTGCGCAGGTTCAGCGACGCCAGGTTGCACGCCGAGTCGTCGAGGAACATGTACTCGGAGCACGGGTTCGACGCGTTGATCCGGCCCGAGTTGATGCACGGGTGCCAGTCGTTGATCGTCGTGTCGTACTGCATGCCGGGGTCACCGCAGACCCAGGCCGCGTCCGCCATCTTGCGCATGACGTCGCGCGCCTTGAAGGTCTCGACATCGCGGCCGCCGACCACCGCGCGGGTCGACCACTCGGCGTCGCGCAGGACCGCCTGCATGAAGTCGTCGGTGACGCGCACCGAGTGGTTGGCGTTCTGGTAGCCGACCGAGTCGTAGGCGCCGCCGACGACGTTGAAGCCGCCGTCGTAACCGGCGTCGATCAGGGCCCAGGCCTTCTTCTCCTCGAGCGCCTTGCAGTCGATGAAGTCGACGACGTCGGGGTGGTCGACGTTGAGGATCACCATCTTCGCCGCGCGGCGGGTCTTGCCGCCGCTCTTGATGGCGCCGGCGAACGAGTCGAAGCCGCGCATGAACGAGACCGGGCCCGACGCGGTGCCGCCGCCGTTGAGGTTCTCGTGCGAGCTGCGCAGGTTGGACAGGTTCGAGCCGGTGCCCGAGCCGTACTTGAACAGCATGCCCTCGGTCTTGGCGAGGGTGAGGATCGACGCCATCGAGTCGTCGACCGAGTTGATGAAGCACGCCGAGCACTGGGGCTCGGCCTCGACGCCGACGTTGAACCAGACCGGCGAGTTGAACGCCATCTTCTGCTCGACGAGCAGGTGGACGAGCTCGTCGCGGAAGGTCAGCGCGTCCTTCGCGGTCTTGAAGTAGCCGTCGGCCTTGCCCCATCCGAAGATGGTGTCGGCGACGCGGCCGACCATCTGCTTGACCGAGCGCTCGCGGTTGGGCGTGCCCAGGGTGCCGCGGAAGTACTTCTGCACGACCACGTTGGTCGCGGTCTGCGACCACACCTTGGGGAACTCGACCTGGCGCTGCTCGAAGTAGACCTTGCCGTCGGCGCCGGAGATCACCGCGTCGCGCAGCTCCCACTCGACCTGGTCGAACGGGTCCACGCCGTCGCGGGTGAAGTAGCGCTCCACCACCAGTCCGGGGCGCGCGTCGCGGATGACCCGCGTGTTACGCGCGGCGCCCACGGGCTCGGGCTTGAGCTTCTGATCGTTGGACATCGACGACGGGTCCTCGGCGAGCATGACCACCTCCTGAACGTGTGTCTGGGCCATCAAATAACGGATAACGGAGAAAAAAAAGGGCACGGAGATCCTGGGGTCGCGCAGAGTCATCTGCGCGAACTTCCAGGGAATTTCCCCTAAGCCCCATGACGAGAGGAACGAAACCCCAAAACTACGAAGCGAAACGCGAGCTGACCCCGCGGTTGGCGTGGGGTCGACGAAGATTCGCCGGGCACAACAGGGCTGCCCGGCGAGAGGTCGGTGATAAACCTCCCCGCCGTCCGAGGCAACAAAAAGGGCTACTAGATTTAGGGGTCGGCATGGGCCCGCCCACAACATGTAGCGTGCCTCCCACAGCTCATCCACCGTCTTCCACAGGCTGTCCTCACGTGAACCCACAGACAAACCGCTGCGATTTCCAGTCACTCCGCCCAACCTGTGGACGACGTGCCAGCCGCCCCCCAGGGGTGTGCGCCAGAGCAGATCTCCACCCCCAAAAAAGTTGCCCGGAAGACGCGAACGCGTTGGAAAGGGGGTTTTTGGCTGCGGGACGAGTCGCGACGGCCATGGTCGCGCTGCTGCTGGTGCTCGCCGCCGGCTGCTCCCGGGATCGGGCGGCCACGGGCAAAGCAGCCAACAAGATCGTGTGCTTGACGCCGAGTGCGACCGAGCTGGTCGCGGCCCTGGGCGCGACCGATCGCCTGGTCGGGGTCGACGATTACTCGACCTATCCCCCCGAGGTGACTCAGCTTCCACGCGTGGGCAGCTTCCTGCGGCCCGATGCCGAGGCCATCGTCCGCCTTCATCCGGATCTGGTGATCGCGGACGACATCCATACCGATGCGGCCGAGGCCCTGCGCGGCGCCGGGATCGACACCCTCCTGGTCCCGATGCATGCGCTCCCCGATCTCCAGCGGGCGTTCACCACGGTCGGCACCCGGATCGGCCGGTCCGAGGCCGGCGTCGCCCGCGCCCGCGAGATCGATGATGCGATCGAGGCGGTCCGGGCCCGCCGCCGCGGCGCTGGCCTGAAGGTCCTCATCGTCATCGATCGCGAGCACGGCGGGCTCGGCAACATGATCGCCGCCGCGCCCGGCAGCTGGATGGACGAGCTGATCGCGATCACCGGCGCCCAGAACGTGCTGGCAGGCGCACCGGTCCGCTATCCGAAGGTCTCGGCCGAGGAGATCCTCCGCGGCAAGCCCGACGTCATCCTCGACGTCTCGTACGCGGCCGATCCGGCGACCGCGCTCGCGACCTGGGCCGCGCTGCCCGACGTGCCGGCGGTGGCCAACGGTCGGGTCCGCGTGCTGAAGGATCCGTACTTCCTGGCGCCGTCGCCCCGGGTCGCCGAGGCGCTGGCCGGGCTCGAAGCCGCGTTCGCGAAGTAGCGCCGCCGTCAGCGCGGCGCGGGCGCAGTGGCCCGCGCCGGGGCCGCGGGCGCGCCGTCGTAGCGGCGGGCCGCGATCCGGCCCAGCGCGCCGGCGAGCAGGTAGCAGAGGCCACCGACGATGAACGTGGCGGTGAAGCCGGTGTAGAGCGCCATCACGGTGGCGGCGACCGTGCCGAACACCGAGGCCGCGCCGTTGACGCCCCAGCCCCACGGCACCAACGTGCTGCCGGCCCGGCCCAGGATCCGCACCATGCTCGGGACCATCGTGCCCATCAGGAGCCCGAGCGGCGCGACCAGCATGCCGGTGATGAAGATGCGCAGGGTCAGCGGGATCGAGATCATCGAGCGCAGCAGGTCGCCGAGGACCAGGCCGTAGATCGACACCGCGACGCCGAGCGCGGCGCCGGCGATCAGCAGGATCTTGCCCAGCCGCGCCTCCTCGAACCGCCCCGAGATCGACGAGCCGACCGCGGTCGAGAGCAGCACCACGAACAGGATGACGACCAGCGAGTACGACGGGTGGCCGAGGAACAAGCTGAACCGCTGCAGCAGCGCGATCTCCACCAGCATGAACGCGAACCCGACCAGGGCGAAGTAGCCCAGCACCGCCAGCTGGGTGGAGCTGCTCTCGGTGCGGCGCGGCCCGCCGCCCTGCACCACCCGCAAGACCAGCGGCAAGATGACGAAGAAGAGCGCCAGGGTCACCACCGAGCCGAGCGACACCAGGATCCACAGGTCGGGGTCGGCGATCGTCTTGCCCTTCAGCTCGAGCAGGCGCCCGAACTTCTTGTAGTAGAAGAAGAAGGGCCAGTCGTCGGTCGGCGGCCGCAGCTCGTCGCGGGCCGCGCGGACCACGGCCGACCACGCGCCGGCGTCGACGTAGCGCTCCAGCTGCGAGCTGCCGTCGGTGTTCGGCGACAGCAGCACCACCAGGTCGGCGGCGGCCGCGCCGGCCTCGAGCCGCGCCAGCTCGTCGGGGGTGAACGGGGTCCGCTTGGCGACCATCGTGCCCTGCGGCTCGATCTTGCTGATCGCGAAGAACATGTGCTTGCGGGTCTGGCCCGGCTTGATGCCCAGGGTCTCGAGCGCGCCGGCGACCAGCACGATCAGGCGCGGGCTCTCGGCCACGCCCTGGCCGTCGACGCCGCCGAAGAAGCGGGTCATCGTCACCACGCCGCGGTCGGTGAGGTGGGCGAAGTAGTCCTGGAACGCCTCGATCGTGTAGAGCGTGTTCTCGGTCAGCGCGAACGCGCCGGCGCCGCTGGCGGCCCAGGTGTCGACCAGCGACGCCTGGATCATGTCGAACTTCTTGTCCTGACGACGGATGAAGCTACGGCCCTCGTCGATGACGATCTCGACGCGCGGGTCGCGGTAGAGGCCGCCCGAGAAGGCCAGGTAGCGCTCCTGCATGATCTTCTCGCCGATGATCGGATTGATCTCGACGCCGGTGATGTGCTTCGCGCCCGCGCTGAGCGCGAACAGCACGTCGCGCCCGCCACCGGGGCCGATGATGAGGACGTCGTCGGGCGGCGGCGCGAACACCGCGAGCGCCAGCGCCGAGATCTCCTTCTGGTACAGGTCGGGCCTGGCGTTGCGCAGGTCGTGGATGACGGTGGCCGCGCCGGCGTCGATCTTGATCATCTGGCCGGTGTCGACGGTGACGCGCGAGAAGGTGTTCCAGTGCTCGAAGGCGATCTCGCCTTCCCACTTCACCGAGCCGACCTTCACCACCGGGTAGATCACGTTGACCAGCACCAGGCCGACGCCCAGCGCCGGCGCCAGCCAGCGCGCGCGGCCACCGCGATCGAACAGCGACGCGGCGCCGAGCGCCGCAGCCGCGCACACGATCACGGCGGTGGGCCCGCCGACCAGGGCCAGGATGAGGCCGGCGGTGAGCGCGGCGACCGCGGCGCCGACCAGGTCCCAGAAGTAGACCCGGTTGACGTTGTCGCGGAAGAAGGTGAGCGCGAGCGAGACGACCACGCCGGCGAAGAAGAACGGCAGCGCGGTGACGCCGATCAGCAGGACCAGCTGCCAGAACACCCGGCTCGACCAGGCCGGGATGGTGCCACTGCCGAAGATCGGGTTGGCCAGGATGAAGATGACCGCCAGGAGCGTCGCCATCGCGAACCGCCGCGAGTAGCGCGCGAGGTGCCCGGGCAGATCGGTCGCGAACCGCTGCTCGTGGAGGAACACGTAGACGCCACTGGCGGCGATCCCGAACATCGCCAGCCCGACGGCGACGAACGTGAAGTGATAGAACATCGTCGCCGAGAACAGCCTCGTGACGAGGATCGAGAGCAGAAGGTTGGCAAAGCACAGGAGTGCAATGCCCGCCAGGGTCGAGCGGTCTGCGCGCATGGCGACCATATACACCAGCAGCCGGCCCGCCAGCTGCGCGGCGGCCCCCGCGGAGCGCGGGGTGTGATCCAGGGCTCTGCAGCGGACGCGGGCTGCCAGGCTTTGCAGCCGGCCAGTGATGCGGGCGGTCGTGGCCCCGCTGGTGCGAGACCACACAGGAGGTGGCACGGCCGTCGGCAGCGCGGACGCGTTTCGCCACCCGGTGCGTTGGCCACCAGGTCGCCCAACCAAAGGACTCGCCATGCCGCCCCTTCGCCTCGCGCCCCCCACCTCGTCGCACCCCCGGCCCACGCCGCGCCGGTGGTCCCGCCTCCCCAACGCACTCGCGCTGGCGGCGCTCGCGCTCGCCAGCTGCGAGCGCACCACGTCGGCGTCCACGCCGCCCTCGGCCACCGCCGACGCCCCGGCCGCGCTGAAGCCGCTCCCGCTGGCGCAGGCGGCACCGTCGGCGACCGCGACCGCGGCCGCCGCCCGCCTGGCCCCGTCGATCCGCGATCTCGCGGTCGACCTCCACCGTCAGCTGGCGACCGGTGATGGCAACACGCTGGTGTCGCCGACCAGCGTCGCGATCGCCCTGGGCCTGGTGCAGCTCGGCGGCCGCGGCGACACCGCGGCCGAGCTCGCGCGCGCGCTCCATCTGCCGGCGGCGTCGGCGGACGGGGCCGCGCTCGCCGGGCTGTCGGCAGTGCTGCAGGGCAAGGGGGCCCGCTGGGAGCTCGCCTCGGCCAACCGGCTGTGGGCGGCCGAGCGCTTCACGCTCGAGCCGGCCTACCTGGCGAGCACCGGGGTTGGCCTCGAGCGCCTCGACTTCAGCAAGCCCGACGCGGCTGCAAGGGCGATCAACGGCTGGATCGCCGCGCAGACCCGCAACCGGATCACCGATCTGGTGCCCGCCAGCCAGCTGAAGCCGTCCACCCGCCTGGTGCTCACCAACGCGCTCTACCTGAAGGCGGCATGGTCGACGCCGTTCGAGCCGGCGCTCACCACCGACGGCCGGTTCACCCTCCTCGATGGCACCGCGGCGGCGACCCGGCTGATGCACCAGACCGATCACTTCCGGCTGGCGGCGATCGGCGGCGCCCACGCCGTCGAGTTGCCGTACGACGGTGGCGCGCTGTCGTTCGTCGCCATCCTGCCCGACGATCCCGCGGCCTTTCGCAGCTACGAGCGCGACCTCGACGGCCCGCGGCTGCAGGCGCTGCTCGACGGTCTCACGTCGCAGCAGGTCGCGGTGACCCTGCCCCGGTCGCAGATCCGGGAGAGGGTGTCGCTGCGCGAGGCGCTCGAAGCGCTCGGCGTCCGGGCGGCGTTCGGGAACACCGCCGACTTCAGCGGGATCTCGGGCGACCGGTCGCTGCTCATCGACGCGGTGCTGCACGAATCGTTCATGCGCCTCGACGAGCAGGGCACCGAGGCCGCGGCCGCCACCGCGGTGCTCATGAACGACGCGGCCGCCATGGCGGGCAGCGAGCCCTACGCCTTCGTCGCCGACCGGCCGTTCCTCTATCTCATCCGCCACAACCCGACCGGCGCGATCCTGTTCATGGGCCGCATGGCCACGCCCGCGCCCATTCCCTGACCGAGCGGCCCGCAGCGGTGGCCGCACCGGCGTGCTACCAACGGCTCGTGATCGCCCTGGCCGACGTCACCTGCGGCTACGGCGCGACGCCGGTGGTGCGCGCGGTGTCGTTCGCGGCGCGCGCCGGCGAGCTGGTCGCGATCGTCGGGCCCAACGGCGCCGGCAAGACCACGCTGCTGCGGGTCGCGGCCGGCCTGTTGCGGCCGCGCACCGGGATGGTCCGCATCGACGGGCTCGATCCGGCGGCGGTGCCGCGCCGGCTGCTGGCCCGGACCCTGGCCTACCTGCCGCAGCGCTACGAGCTGGCGTTCCCGTTCACCGCGCTCGAGGTGGTGCTGATGGGCCGCTACGCGCACCAGCGCGGCCCCGGGCTCGACGGCGCCGCCGATGTCGCCGCCGCCCGCGCCGCGATGGAGCGCTGCGACGTCGCCGCGCTGGTGGATCGCCGGTTCGACACGCTGTCGGGCGGCGAGCGGCGGCGGGTGGTGCTGGCCCAGGCGCTGTGCCAGGGCGCGCGCGCGATCGTCCTCGACGAGCCGACCGCCGCGCTCGATCCGGCCCACGCGATCAGCGTGATGGCGGCGCTGGTCGCCGAGCGCGACCGCGGCGCCGCGGTGCTGATCGTCACCCACGACCTCGACCTCGCCGCGCGCACCGCCGATCGCATCGTCGTGATCGGCGCCGGGCGCCTGCTGGCCGACGACGCCCCGGCCGCCGCGCTGGCCGAGCCGGCGGTCGCGGGCGCGTTCGGCGTGACGCTGCACCTCGGCACCCTGCCCGGCGGCGGGCGGTTCGTGGTGGCGCGATGAGCTCCGGGTTCCTGGTCGGCGGCGGCCGCCTGACCCCGGCGCGCCTGACGGCGGTGCTGGTCGGCTGCGCGGTCGTGTGCGGGCTGGTCGTGGTGCTGGCGCCGCTGATCGGCTCGGGCGCGGTCGGCCAGCCGCTGTCGCTGCTGCCGGTCTCGGCGATCTGGGACGGCGGCACCGACGGCGAGATCCTGTGGACCTGGCGGATGCCGCGCATCCTCGCGGCGATGCTGTGCGGGGCCGCGCTGGCCGGGGCCGGCTGCGCGTTCCAGGCGGTGCTGCGCAACCCGCTGGCCGAGCCGTTCACGCTCGGCGTGTCGTCGGGCGCGTCGCTGGCGGCGGTGGTCGCGATCCGGCTCGGCATCGAGGGCGTGCTCGGCACCGCCGGGGTCGGCCTGGCCGCGATCGTCGGCGCGTTCGCCGCGGTCGCGGTGGTATGGCAGCTGGGCCGGGTCGGCGACGCGCTGCCGCCGGCGACGCTGGTGCTCGCGGGCGTGACCGTCTCGATGTTCTGCTCGGCGGTGTCGCTGGCCGTGCAGTACACCGCCGACTTCGCCGAGGTCAGTCGGATGCTGCGGTGGATGATGGGTGGGCTCGAGTGGACGCGGTACGACACCGTGGCGCGGGCGGCGCCGCCGATCGCGCTGGCCGCGGCCGCGCTGATCTGGCACGCGCGCAGCCTCAACGCGCTGGCGGCCGGCCCCGAGGCCGCGGCCTCGGTCGGCGTCGACGCCGGGCGCACCTCGACGGTCGCGTTCGCCGCGGCGTCGCTGCTGGTCGGCGCCAGCATCGCGGTGGCCGGGCCGGTCGGGTTCGTCGGGCTGATCGTCCCGCACGCGCTGCGCGCCCTGTGTGGCCCCGATCACCGGGTGCTCTTGCCGGCGTCGATGATGTGCGGCGGCGCGCTGCTGGTGGTGTGCGACACGCTCGCGCGCATCCTCGGTCAGCTGCCGGTCGGGGTGGTGACCGCGCTGCTCGGCGGCCCGTTCTTCCTGATGCTGCTGGTGCGCGGCAAGCGCGGCGCGTCCTTGTGGAGCGTGGCGTGACCAGCGAGGTGCTCACGCACGTGGTGTCATCGATCCTGCCGGCGTCCGGCGCGATGGCCGCGTCGGCGCGCGCGGCCGGCGGCGAGCTGGCGGCCTGGCTGGCCGGGGCCCGCCACGATCCCCGACCGGCGCTGGCGCGGCGCCTGGTGCTGGTGGTCGCCGCCGATCACGGCGTCCTCGATCCCGGGGTCGCGCTGGGCCGGTCGCACCCGACCATCGCCGCGCTGGTGGCGATCGCCGCCGGCGACGCCGCGCTGGTGCGGGTCGCGCGTGGGGCCGGCGCGCGGGTGCTCGCGGTCGACGCCGGCGTGGCCGAGCCGGCGCACGTCCCGGCCTCGGTGCTGGCGCTGTCACCCGGCCGCAGCAGCGGCGACCTCGCGCGCGGCGAGGCGCTGACCCGGGTCGAGGTGGTGGTCGCGCTCGAGGCCGGCATCGCGGCGGCGACCGCGCTGGTCGAGGACGGCCTCGACGCGCTCGCGCTCGGCGCGCTCGGGCTCGGCGGTGATCTGGCCGCGGCCGCGGTGATCGCCGGGCTGCTCGGCGCCGGCGCCGAGCTGGCCCCCGAGGACGGCCGGGCCCTGGTCGAGGCCGGGCTCGCCCACCTGCCGCCGGGCGCGTCGCCGCTCGACGTGTTGGCCGCGGTCGGCGGTCGCGACCTCGCGGTGCTGACCGGGGTCGTGCTCACCGCCGCGGCCTTGCACGTCCCGGTCGTGCTCGACGGGGTGGTCACGCTGGCCGCCGCGCTGCTCGCGGTGCGGCTGGCGCCGGCCGCCGCCGGGTACCTGCTCGCCGCGCATGCCGGCGGAGGCGCCGCCGCGGCCGCGGCGCGGACCGCGCTCGGGCTCACGCCGCTGGTCGCCGCGGGTCTCGGTCACGGCGAGGGCACCGGCGCGGTGATGACCTTGCCGCTGCTCGCGGCCGCCGCCGCCACGCTGGCGTGACCCGCGGCGCGGCCGGCCGGGTCACAGCGGCGGCGGCACGACCGCTTCGGACCCGGTGCAGGCCAGCACGCCGGTGCACGGCTCGTCGTCGCCGGCGTGGAGCTTGACGAGCACCGGCTGCAGCACGCCATTGGCCAGGCCGCCACTGACCAGGAGCAGCACGGTGCGTGGCGCCGGGCCGGGCACGCTCGCGCGCACCGCCAGGCTGGGCGCGCACTGGCTCGAGGTCGGGGTCGGCGCCGCGTCGAGCGCCGCGTTGGCCTCGACGAAGCCGATCTCCCACTCGGCCTGGCGGGTGCCGCCGACCACGAACCACTGACACTGGGGCGACGTGCCGATCGGGCGCGCCAGCGGGCGACGATCCGGCCGGCACGCGCCGCCGGGACCACTGCGCGCGGTCACGGTGCAGTCGACCCGTGGCACCTGCAGGTCCTGGGTCGCGCACGCGATCGGATCGGCGTCCTCGAGGCACGCCGGATCGGGCGTGATCGCGCACGCGCCGTCGGCCGTGACCGGCCCGCTGTGCCCGCCGCCCGGCTCGCACGCCAGCGTGTTCTCGCGCTCGCCCGCGTACTCGCCCTCGAGCTCGTCGCAGCGCGCGGTGCCGGTGTGGCACTTGCGGTTGTCGTCGCGGAAGAAGCACGGCAGCGGCGGCGGCAAGAACCCGTCGCAGCCGTCGTCCTCGGCGTTGCAGGCCTCGCCCGGGTTGATGGCGGCCGGGTTGTTGCCGTCGCGGTTCTCGTCGCAGTCGGCCGGCGTCACCGCGCAGGTGTGCTCGCCCGGCACCACGGCGCCGCACCCGGTGGTGCCGTTGCCGTCGCGATCGAGGCTCGGGTCGCCGCAGAACCCATCGCAGTCGTAGTCGACGTGGGTGCAGGTCGCGCTGTCCGCCTCGAACCGCGAGCCGAGGTAGACCTCGGCGGGATCGACCCAGGGCAGCGGACCGTCCGAGAACTCCATGCAGTCCCCGGCGCAGCTGGTCTGCCCGTCGCGATCGACGTCGAGCTGGTTGCGCGACGGATCGCGATCGTCGCAGTCGGCGACGCCGATCGCGCCGTCGCAGTCGCGGTCGTCCGGCGGGGCGATCTGGGCCTCGCTCCAGCGCACGCACTCGTCGTCGGCGCCGCTCTGCGCGCCGGCGTCGGGCCTCAGCGCGAGCGCGATCACGCGGACCTCGCCGGCGGCGAACGTGGTCGGCGTCGGGGCCGCGGCAAAGCCGACGATCGCGAAGCGCGGGCGGTCACCGTCGAGCCCGGCCGCGGCGGCGAGCATGAGCGGCCCGACCGCGGCCGGCGCCTGATCGGGCTCGAGCAGGTAGCGGAAGCCGGCGACCAGGGTCTCCTCGGTCGCCGGGATGGACAGGAACGCGTCGTCGTCGCTGGTGAACTGGGCGTCCTCGGGGGTCGGGTGGCCGACGTAGATGCGCAGCGTGTCGAAGTCACGGGCGTCGGGATCGAGCCGCTCGTGCAGCGCGTTCGACATCGACACCTCGATCAGGATCCCGGTCTGGCCCTCGCAGGCGGCGGTCAGCACCAGCGCACCGACCAGGCACGTTCGCATCCCCATGAACGCAGCATAGAGCCGGGCCGGGGCGCGACTCCACTGTCACCGCAACCGAGCCTGGTGCCTGGTGACCCTGATCGCGTGGTCGCCGCGACACCTACACGGGCGCGCGGCCCCGGCGCTCAAGAGGTCGATCAGTCGTCGGTCGGCGGCGGCAGGCGCCCCGCGGCCTCGTTGTAGCCGTTGCGGGCTCGGGCGTCGTCGGGGTCGATCTGCAGGGCCTTCTTGAAGCTCTGCTCGGCGAGCGCCGCGTTGCCGCTGTTGAGGTGAGCCTCGCCGAGCAGCGTGTGAACGCGGCCACGGCGCGGGGCCAGCTTGGCCGCCTTCTTCAGGTGGCGCAGCGCGTCGCCGTACAGGCCCTGCTGCAGGGCGACCTCGCCGAGGCCGATCACCGCGTCGACGTTGCCGGCGTTCGACGCGAGCGCCTTCTGGAAGTTGCCCGCCGCGCCGACCGGATCGCCGCCGCGCAGCGCCGCCTCGCCCGCCTTGGCGTAGAACTCGGCCATCTTGACCGCCTCGTCCTCGACCGGGCCTGGCGCCGGGCCGGGGCCGGGATCGTCGATCGTCCGCTCGGTCCGTTCGGGCCGCTCGGGAGCGACCGTCCGCTCGGGCGAGCGCGCGGTCCGCGCCGGCACCCGCGCGGTCGTGGTCGGCTCGCTCGCGCGCACCGGCGGCGTGGGCGCCACGGCGACCTCGGTCGCCACCTCCGCGATGCCGGCATCGACCGCCGCGACCGCGCCGGGCGCAGCCGCGAGCCCCGAGGCGCCCGCCAGCCCGGCCGGGTCCGGCGTGACCGCGCCGGGGGCCGCCGACTGGACCTTGCGGCCGCCACCGCCGAACACCATCACCGCGATCACGAGCACCGCGGCCAGGCCGCCGGCGATCAGGAAGATCTTCTTGAGCGGGCTGGGCTCGGGCTCGTTCTCCTCGTAGAGGCTGTCGCCGGTGGCGATCGTGTCGCGCGCGCGCTCGAGCCGCATCGCGCCGGTCTCGCCGAGCTGATCGCCATCGCCGGCGGCGAACCACACGCCCGAGATGTTGCTCTCGAGCGGGACCGCCGGCGCGGCCGGCACCAGCGGCGCCCCCGGCGCGATCGCCGCCGCCGCGCCAGCCGCGGCCCGGACCTTGGGGCGCACCTGCGCCCGGTGATCATCGCTCGTCCCGAAGCCCTCCTCGCGCGCGCGCGCGGCCGGCGCGGCGACGGGCGCCGTCTCCGGCATCGCGGGCGCCATGATCACGCGCTCGCTCGCGGTCGGATCCAGCACCGGCACCGGGATCGGCGCGGACACCGGCGCCGCGCGTGGCGCGGCCGGCATCACCGGCACCCCGACCGCGGGCGTCCCGGTCGGACCCGAGCGCGACGCACCGGCCGGCTCGACGCCCGCCGGTACCGCGGCCTCCTCGGCGAGCACGGTCCCGTGCTGCACGCCATGGCGCAGCGCCGCGACCAGCCGCGCGGCGGTGACATACCGGGCCTCGGGCCGCTTGGCCAGCGTGCGCGCGATCGCGACCTCGAGCCACTCGGGCACGTCCGGGCGCACGGTGCGCAGCGGCCGCGGCGGCTCGTTGACGTGACGGGTGAGGACGTCGAAGACCTTGCCGCCCGCGAACGGCGGCTCCGCGGTCAACATCTCGAAGGCGATGCAGCCCAGCGAGTACAGGTCGGCGCGGCGGTCGATCGCGTCGCCCTTGGCCTGCTCGGGCGACATGTAGCGCGGGTCGCCGAAGGTCATGCCGAGGCTGGTCGACGCGGCCACGCCGCCGCCCTCGACCAGCTTGGACAGGCCGAAATCGAGCAGCTTGACGAAGTTCGCCTTGCCGCGCCGCACCGAGAGGAAGACGTTGCGCGGCCGCAGGTCGCGATGCACGAAGCCGACCGAGTGCGCCTCGACCAGCGCCTCGCCGGTCTGGATCAGCACGTCGACCGCGGCGTCGATCGGCATGCGACCGGCCCGCGCGAGCGTCGCGTCGAGCGTCTCGCCCTCGAGCAGCTCCATCGCGAGGTACAGCCGGCCGTCGGGGGTCCGGCCGAAGTCGTGGATCTCGACGATGTGCTCGTTGTCGATCTCGGCGACCGAGGTCGCCTCGCGGCGGAACCGCTCGATCGCGAGGTCGTCGCGCGACAGCTCGTGGTGGAGCACCTTGATCGCGACCCTGCGGCGCAGGGTCACGTGCTCGGCGCGGTAGATCGATCCCGACTTGCCGTGGCCCATGCGCTCCAGCACCAGGAAGCGCTCGCCGAGGATCTTGCCGATGAGCTCGTCGCTGTCGCCGTCGCGAACCCGCGGCGTGCCGCAGCTCGGACAGAACAGCGCGGCCGGCGTCAGCTCGCGCCGGCAGTTCACGCAGGTGAGGATGGCGGGGTTCATCTCGGTGGCGGACATGGGCGGGGCCCGCGACGCATCATTATAGCGCGCGCAGTCACGGGGTTCCTGACACGCATGCACCTCGTGCGCCACCGGAGGGGAAGATCCGCGCCCGACCCGCAGGGACCGGCTGACTCGAACAGTTCCGAGATGTTCGGCTCGGGTGGTACCGCGCCGGCCAGCCGGGCGTCCCGCCATGCCGTGCCGTGCCATGTCCGCGTGGCGGAAAACCGCGGGCACGAGTGTCGCGATTCCACCACGCGGGCGCCGACCGCTCGCGGCGGGACCGCGAGGTCAGGCCAGCGCGCTGGCCCACTCGTCCTCGCGGAACCCGACCAGCGCGACGCCGTCGCCGAGCACCAGCGGGCGCTTGATCAGCTTGCCGTCGGCGGCCAGCGCGGCGAACGCCTCGGCGTCGCTCATCGCCGCCAGCCGGTCCTTGTAGTTGCCGTTGCGATACGACTCGCCGGAGGTGTTGAACAGCTTCTTCACCGGCACCCCGGCCGCGGCCGCCGCCTGGGCGAGCGTCGCCGCGCTCGGCGGCGCCTTGACCAGGTCGACCTTGCGGTGCTCGATGCCCTTCGCGGTCAGCCAGGCCAGCGCCGTCCGGCACGTGCTGCACGCGGGGTACTGATAGACAGTGATCATGCGGCGTTCATAGCAGCGCCCGCGTGGGCTTGTGAGGGCCGACGGCGCGCCCGGGCGTGCGCCGCCGCGCCGGGAGGGTAGATCTGTCCATGGTCCCGCTGTCCCTGCTCGATCTCGCCCCGATCTGCGTCGGCAGTACGCCCACCGACGCGTTCCGCAACATGGTCGACCTGGCCCGCCACGCCGAACAGTGGGGCTACCGGCGGTTCTGGCTGGCCGAGCACCACAACATGACCGGCGTCGGCAGCTCGGCGACCGCGGTGCTGATCGGCCACGTCGCCGGCGCGACCGCGACGATCCGGGTCGGCTCGGGCGGGGTCATGCTGCCCAACCACGCCCCGCTGGTGATCGCCGAGCAGTTCGGCACCCTGGCCGCGCTCTACCCGGGCCGGATCGACCTCGGCCTCGGTCGCGCACCCGGGACCGACGCGCTCACCGCGCGCGCCCTGCGCCGCGATCGGGTCGACGCGGTCGACCAGTTCCCCGACGACGTCGAGGAGCTGCGCGCCTACTTCGCCCCGGCCCAGCCCGGCCAGCGCGTCCGCGCCGTGCCCGGCGAGGGCCAGGCGGTGCCGCTGTGGCTCCTCGGCTCGAGCACCTACGGGGCCCGGCTGGCCGCCGAGCTCGGCCTGCCCTACGCGTTCGCCTCGCACTTCGCGCCCGATCAGCTCGACGTCGCGCTGCGCGGGTACCGCGAGCTGTTCCGGGCGTCGAAGGACCTCGACCAGCCGTACGCGATGGCCGGCGTCAATGTCATCGCGGCCGACACCGACGCCGAGGCGCGCCGGCTGTTCACCTCGCTGCAGCAGCAGTTCATCGCGCTGCGCCGCGGCACCCCGGGCCTGGTCCCGCCGCCGGTCGACGCGATGGACGGGCGATGGTCGCCCGACGAGCAGGCGATGCTCGAGCACACGCTGCGCTACACGATCGTGGGCGCGCCCGAGACGATCGAGCGCGGCCTGCGGGCGTTCGTCGCCAAGACCGGGGCCGACGAGCTCATGGTCACCGCCCAGATCTACGATCACGCGGCCCGGCTCCGGTCGTTCCAGCTGGTCGCCGAGGCCCGCGACCGGCTGGCGACCCAGGGGTAAGCTGGCCCGATGACCCTGCCTCGCTTGACCTACTTCTCGTCCCGCGGCCGGGCCGAGCTGATCCGGATCTTGCTCGCCGACGCTGGCATCGAGCACGAGGAGGTCACGGTCGGCAGCTGGGATCCGGTCACCTTGCCCGAGCCGTTCCTGGCGCTGCGCGCGACCGGCGCGCTCGCGTTCGGCGCGCTCCCGATGTGGGAGGAGCCCGGCGGCTTCCGCCTGGTCCAGGGCGACGCGATCCTCCGCCACCTCGCGCGGACCCACGGCTGGTACGGCGAGGGCCGCTACCAGGCCGCGCGCTGCGATCAGCTGCTCGCCGGCATCGACGATGTCCGGCTCGAGCTGCGCCGGCTCCGGACCGCCGCCGTGCCCGCGCGCGCGGCCGTGCGCGCCGACCTGCTCGCGACCGTGCTGCCGCGCTGGCTGGCCGGGCTCGAGCAGCTGTTCGCCGCCGACGGGGTCGGCGAGAGCTTCGCGGTCGGTACCCGGCCCTCGATCGCCGACGGCGCGCTCTGGTACCTGCTCGAGACGCTCGACGACAACGGCCTCGGGAGTGCGGTCGCGGGCTGCCCGCGCCTGGTCGCGTTCGCCGCCCACCACGGTGCCCGGCCGGGGCTCGCGGCGTACCGGACCTCGGCGGGACGCTATCCACCCCAGCCGCTGCCGGTGTGACCGGCGCGCGGTCAGCCGTCGGCTCGTAGTAGCTCGCGGATCGCGGCCTCGTACTCGTCCTCGGTGAGGAGGCCCTTGGCGATCAGCACGCGGACCAGGGCAGCGACCCGGGTCTCGGTGTCGGCCTCGTCGGCGATGTTGTGGTACGGGACGGTCCGGGCGTGATCGTGAGGCTCGTCGGTGCTGGCGCGGGCGTGGGGCTTGGTGGTCACCATGAGGTCGCCGCCGAACACCTTGCTGGGGCGGCGCACGACCTGGGTGTTGAGCTCCTTGTAGCCGCGCTCGATCAGCTCCTCGATCGCCGACAGCGGCAGGAGGGCGACATCGACCACGCCGCCGGTCACCCGCTCGATCTCCGCGATCGCGCCGTGGTCGGTGGGATCGGCCATCGCCAGCCAGATCTCCTTGTCGTCGTCGGGCGGCCCGCTGACCCGCAGCGGCACCACGCACAGGCGGCGGCACATGTCGCGCGAGACCTCGCGCAGCGCGTCGGGCTCGGGCTTCACCGCGCGCGGATCGACCGAGAGCATGCGCAGCTCGCGGCGGAAGGCGCCGACCAGCGAGACCTCGTCGACGCCGAGCTCGCGGACCAGGACCTCGACCAGCGGCACCCGGCGCTCGTCGGCCAGATCCTGGGCACGGCCGAGGTCGGCGCGCGAGAGGAGCCCCGCGTCGACGGCGATCTGGGCGAGCGTCTTGGGCAAGTCGACCACCGGCAGCGCGCGTCGCGCCTCGTGCACCCGAGAGGATTCGAACCTCTGACCTTTGGCTCCGGAGGCCAACGCTCTATCCAGCTGAGCTACGGGTGCGTGCGAGACACTCATACCCGGGAACGCCAGGGTCCTGCAAGTCCACGTGCCCGGCCGGTTCGAAGATCGATCGCGGCGGTCCCGCGCGGCCCCGCGGCCGGCACGACCCGCGCCGCGACGAGGTGACCGGCGGTCGGTGCGCGTCTGCGAAGCGCGCTCGGATCGGTTCCGCGGGTTGGCGAGACGCAAGTGATTGCACGATGACAGCGATCTCGGTAGGTTCTCGCGACGCGCTTTGCGCCGCGCGTCCCCAGACGAGGTTTCATGGAGT
Organism: Kofleriaceae bacterium; assembly: GCA_046597055.1. Taxonomy (GTDB): domain Bacteria; phylum Myxococcota_A; class Polyangia; order Haliangiales; family Haliangiaceae; genus UBA2376. The sequence goes on from JBKJLC010000099.1 coordinate 25,142, forward strand.
CCAAGACCACGCAGCTCGATCGGGTCGTCATCCGCTTCGCGGGCGATTCCGGCGACGGCATGCAGCTCACCGGCACCGAGTTCACCAAGGCGGCCGCCGAGGCCGGCAACGACATCTCGACCTTCCCCGACTTCCCGGCCGAGATCCGGGCGCCGGCGGGCAGCTTGTTCGGCGTGTCGGGTTTTCAGCTCCACTTCTCGTCCAGCGAGATCCACACGCCTGGCGACGCGCCCGACGTGCTGGTGGTGATGAACCCGGCCGCGCTCAAGACCAACATCCGCGACCTGGTCGACAACGGCACGCTGATCGTGAACTCCGGGGCGTTCGTCGAGGGCAACCTCAAGAAGGCCGGCTACGCGAGCAACCCGCTCGACGACGCGTCGCTGGCGAAGTACCGCGTCCATCAGGTCGACATCTCGCACCTCACGGTGACCGCGCTCGACGGCACCACGCTGTCGACCAAGGAGAAGGGCCGCTCGAAGAACTTCTTCGCGCTGGGCCTGGTCTTCTGGATGTACGGCCGCGAGACCGAGCCCGAGATCCGCCGCATCACCCAGCAGTTCGCCAAGCGCCCCGAGCTGGCCGACGCCAACATCCGGGTGTTCAAGGCCGGCTACCACTACGGCGAGACCGCCGAGGTGTTCCAGACGGTCTACAAGGTGCCGCCGGCGCGGTTCGCGCCCGGCATGTACCGCAACATCACCGGCAACGAGGCGCTGGCGATGGGCCTGGTGGTCGGGGCTCAGCTCGCCGGCAAGCCGCTGTTCTACTCGGGCTATCCGATCACGCCGGCGTCGTCGATCCTGCACTCGCTCGCGAAGTTCAAGAACTACGGCGTGCTGACCTTCCAGGCCGAGGACGAGATCGCCGCGATCGGCGCCGCGCTGGGCGCCGCCTACGGCGGCTCGGTCGCGGTCACCGCGTCGAGCGGCCCCGGCATCGCGCTCAAGCAAGAGGGCATCGGCCTCGGCGTCATGACCGAGCTGCCGGTCGTCATCATCAACGTGCAGCGCGGCGGTCCCTCGACCGGCCTCCCCACGAAGACCGAGCAGAGCGACCTGCTGCAGGCGATCTACGGCCGCAACGGCGACTCGCCGATCCCGGTGATCGCGGCGGCGACGGCGGCGGAGTGCTTCACGCTCTGCATCGAAGCTGCGCGCATCGCGGTGAAATACATGACGCCGGTCATCTTCCTCACCGACGGCTTCCTCGCGAACGGCTCCGAGCCGTGGATGATCCCCGAGCTCAAGGATCTTCCCCGCTTCGAGGCGAACTATCGCAAGGACCCGGAAGGTTTTCATCCGTTCCTGCGCGACCCGAAGACCCTCGCCCGCGTCTGGGCGATCCCCGGCACCCCGGGCCTCATGCACCGCATCGGCGGCATCGAGAAGGACTTCGACACCGGCAACATCAGCTACGCGCCGATGAACCACGAGCGCATGACGAAGGTCCGCGCGCAGAAGGTCGCGAACGTGGCCGACGACGTCGGACCGGCGAAGATCGAGCTCGGCGACGACAGCGGCGACGTGCTGG
>JBKJLC010000230.1:0-4087 GCA_046597055.1 Kofleriaceae bacterium
CTGGTCGCGGCCACCCAGCATGACGAGGCGTTCGGCCACTTCCTGGTCGCCGCCGGGGTGATCAGCGCGAGCCAGCACCGGGTCGCGGTCAGCCACGCCACCACCGCGCGCACGACCGTCAGCGGCGCGCTCCTCGAGCTCGCGCTGCTCACGCCCGAGCGCCTGGCCGAGCAGATGGCGGCGCAGACCCGGTACCGCCTGCTGTCGCCGATGCGATGGACCTCGGGGGCATGGCGGTTCGAGGCGCGGCCGATCGACCCCGACGGGCTCCGGCTGTCGATGCCCGAGACCGTGCTGGGCAGCCTGCGCGACACCGGCAACGAGGGCCCGTCGCCGAGCCAGATGCTGTCCGATACCTTCCTGGAGCTGACCGCCCGCGGCCAGCGGATGTTGCCGCTGTTCCGCTCGGTGTTCGCCACCCGCCTGACCGACCGGCTCCCCGAGGGCATCACCGCCAAGGGGCTGATCGAGCAGGGCCTGACCGCCGCGCTCCTCGACGCGATGATCCTCACCGACGCGGTGGTGCCGACTTTGCCCCGGGTCGGCCCCGCGCTCGTGCTCAAAGCCGAGGACACCACCGCCGAGCGCTCGCCGCTCTACGCCGAGCTGTTCGAGGGCAGCGGCGTCGGCCAGACCATGGTCGGCCGCGACCCGGTCCAGCTCGAGGGCGAGGGCGACGACTTCAACGACGACGACCTGCTCGACGACGAGGGCACCCGGACCGCGCGCGGCGCGCTGGTGGCCGAGGCGCTGCGGATCCGCGACCTCGATCACTACGCGGTGCTGATGGTCGAGCGTGGCGCCTCGGACCTCGACGTCGCCGCCGCCCTGTCCGAGCGGCAGAGCCAGTTCTCCCGCGACTACTACGCGCGCTTCCTGCTCGGCCGCGATGCCGGCCTGCTCGACGAGATCCACGCCACGTTCGACGCCGCCCGCGCGGTGCTGCTCGACGACGATCGCCGCCGGGTCTACGACCGCGAGCTCGCCGGCGGGGACCTCAGCGCGACCGGGGCCGAGGCCGAGCGCCTGCTCGAGGCCGGGCTCGACCTGCTCCGACGCGGCGACGCCGACGGCGCCGCCGAGAAGCTGGAGGCGTCGCTGGCGGTCCGCCCCGACGACGCCGAGGCGCTGGCGGCCCTGGGCTGGGCCGTGTGGCACCGCGAGGAGAAGACCGCCGAGGCCGCCGACATCGCGCGCACCCACCTCGGCAAGGCCCTGCGCGCCAAGCCCAACCTCGGGATGGCCAACGAATACCTCGGGCTGATCGAGCTCGCGGTCGGCGTCGACGAGCACGCGGCGCTCGACTACCTCGAGCGCGCGGCCCGCGCCCTGCCCGGCCACGCGGTCGTGCTCGATGCGATCGCGGCGTTTTACCAGCGCCACGGCCGCCACCGCGGCCTCGAGCGCTGCTACCGGCGGTTCCTGCGCGGCGGCGGCGGGACCCCGCACGATCAGGCCGCGCTGTGGCAGCGGCTCGGCGTGCTGTACAGCGATCACCTCGACGACCCGGCCCAGGCCCGCCACGCGTACGGCATGGCGGCGCGGCTGGGCGGCGTCGCCCGGCCGACCCGGCGGATCCCGACCCTGCGGCCCTCGGAGACCGACGCCGACTTCGTCGCCGCCTCGATCCGGGTCGCGACCGGCGAGTGCTCCGAGGACGACCGTGCGCTCTACGATCAGCTGCGCCCGCGCGCGCTGCCCCGGGCCCGCTCGACCATGAGCCGCGAGCAGTGGAACCGGCTGCGCCACCCCGACGACGAGACCGACCTCGGCGCGGTCGCCGAGCTGATCGCGCCGGCGGTCCACGCGCTGCATCCAGTCACGCTCGGCGACCTCGCGGTCGATCCGACCACCCGGGTGCCCGACCACGAGCTGCCCGCCGCGTTCGCCCGGCTGCGCGCCTACACCGCCGAGCTGCTCGGCCTGCCGCCGGCGCCGGTCTACGCGCACCCCGACTTCGGCCCCGACGTCCACGTGGGCGCGACCACCGAGCTGGTGCTGCTCGCCGGCGACGACGCGCTGACCGCGCCCGATCGTCCCGAGCTCGGCTTCCGGCTGGCCCGCGCCACCACCTACCTGTGGCCCGGTCGCGCCGCCGGCGCGTCGCGGCCGGCGCGGGTGATCCGCGCGCTGTTCCTGGCGCTGTTCCGCGAGACCAGCGGGCCCCCCACCGACGAGGACGCCCCCGAGCGCACCGCGCTATTGGTGCTCGACCGCAGCGTCCGCGATCAGGCCCGCAACCTGGTGCAGCGCCTGCTCGCGCGCTCGCCCGACCACAACCTGTCGCGGTGGGCCCAGTCGCTCGGCCGCACCGCCGACCGCTTCGGCCTGCTCGTGTGCGGCGACGTGCCGGTCGCGGTGCGCCTGGCGGCCAGCCCGACCGCCAACGGCGATCTGCTCGACTTCGCACGGTCGAGCGGGTTCCTCGAGCTGCGCCATGCGCTCGGGCTCACGGTCAACGCCAACGCCGCGGTGCCGCCCGGGCGCCCGCCGACGAACAACTCGTAGCCGACGGCGGCGCCGGAAGGCGCACCACGCGTGACGCGTCGCGCCGGGACCGGCCGAGGCCTCGGTCACGTTTACGTTTACCTTTACGTTTACGTTTGGTGCGCGCTGTCTACACTGTGCACATGGACACCCCTCCCCCGCTCCGCCCCGTCGCCGGCATCCCCCGGGTGGGTACGTGGTTCGAGCAGCACGCGGTCGGGCTGGGGGCGCTGATCCTGGGCGCGCTGGCGTTCGTGGTGGCGACCCTGCAGCAGTCGGCGGTGTGGGCCTCGCCCGACTGGCGCATCACGGTGCCGTTCTTCATCGTCACCCTGATCGTCGCGGTGGTGTCGTTCGCGCGCCGCGAGGGCACGCCGGCGCTGGCGCTGCTCGGCGTCGGGCTGGCCGCCGCCACGATCGCCCTCGGCTGGTTCCTCATCCTGGCGGCGGTGGTCGCGGTCACCGCCGTCCTCATTCTAATCATGTCGGTGGTGATGTGATGTCGCAGTCTCCTGGCCCCAGCGGCGCCGATCCCGACGACCGCGGCCTCATCTACGACTGGAACGCGGTCGAGAAGATCGCGCCGCTGGCCGCGCGCCGCAAGGTGACCTTCCTCGACGAGACGCTGCGCGACGGCATCCAGTCGCCGTCGGTGGTCGACCCGACGATCGACGACAAGCTGCGCCTGGTCGAGCTCGCCAGCGAGCTCGGCATCCAGTACATCGACATCGGCCTGCCCGGCGCCGGCAAGCGCGCGGTCGAGGACTGCACGGTGATCGCCCAGCACATCCGCGACGCGCGGCTGCCGATCAAGCCCGCCTGCGCCGCGCGCACCCACCTCGGCGACGTCCAGGCCGTGGTCGACATCTCGCAGCAGGTCGGCCTCGGCATCGAGGTGCTGACGTTCATCGGCAGCTCGCCGATCCGCCAGTACGCCGAGGACTGGGACCTGAGCCGCATGCTCAAGCTGTCGGCCGAGGCGATCGACCTCGGTCGCCGCTACGATCTGCCGGTCGCCTACGTCACCGAGGACACCACCCGGTCGCGGCCCGAGGTGCTGTCGAAGCTGTTCGTCAACGCGGTCGAGCACGGCGCCTCGCGCCTGACCGTGTGCGACACGGTCGGCCACGCCACCCCCGACGGCATCAAGAACCTCCTCAAGTTCACCCGCAACCTGCTCGACGGCATGGGCCGCACCGACGTCGGGATCGACTGGCACGGCCACAACGACCGCGGCCTCGGGGTACTGGCCGATCGGCGAGCTGACGTTCATCGGCAGCTCGCCGATCCGGCAGTACGCCGAGGACTGGGACCTCGCCCGCATGCTGCGGCTGTCGGCCGAGGCCATCGACCTCGCCCGCCGGCACAACCTCCCGGTCGGCTACGTCACCGAGGACACCACCCGCTCGCGGCCCGACGTCTTGCAGCGGCTGTTCGTCAACGCGGTCGAGCACGGCGCCCAGCGCCTGGTCGTGTGCGACACGGTCGGCCACGCCACCCCCGATGGCATCCGCAACCTGCTGCGCTTCACCCGCAACCTGCTCGACGGCCTCGGCCGCCCCGACGTCGGCATCGACTGGCACGGCCACAACGACCGCGG
>JBKJLC010000041.1:0-6189 GCA_046597055.1 Kofleriaceae bacterium
GCGCCACGACTTCCGGATCGTACACATCAGCATCCAGCACAACCACCTGCACCTGCTGGTCGAGGCCGACGACGAGCGTGCGCTCGCCCGCGGCATGCAGGGCTTCGAGATCTCGGCGGCCCGCCGGCTCAATCAGGCGATCACGCGCGACCGACGCCTGGCGCGACCGCACCGCGGCCAAGTTTTCCTGTCGAGGTATCACGTGACCGTCATCCGCACGCCGCGGCAGGCGCGTCACGCGCTCTGCTACGTCATCAACAACTGGCGGCGGCACCGCGAAGACGTCCGAGGCGTCGCCCAGCGCCGGGCCCAGGTCGATCCGTACTCGAGCGGGCCCCGCTTCGACGGCTGGCGACCGGGCACCGTGCCGCTCGGGGTCGCCATGGCCGCGGAGCCGCTACCGGTGGTGCCGGCGGCGAGCTGGCTGCTCACGGTCGGCTGGCGACGGCATGGCCCGATCGATCCGCGCGAGGTGCCCGGGCCCGCGCCGTAGCATCAACGTCGGAGGCACCCGACCGATGCCCAGGGTGCCGCACGTCGTCGAGCGACCGGCTGCACTCGGGCCGCGGGCGCGCTGCATGCGCCCCGGGTCGAGGCGTCCGGGAACCCAGAACATGCCATCCGATCGGGTGCGCCGACCCGACCGACATCCGGGCGACCACGCCGGCCGGCAGGCGCGCCTGACCATCGCGTGAGCAGCACGACCGCGGACGGCGGTCGCCGTCGATCCGATCTCCGCGGTTGCGTACGCCCGCCTCGCGCAGTACATGCCGCCACGTGCCTCTGGAAACCCTGCGCGTCGCCATCGCACAAGTCCGCTCGAGCCCCGTCGACGTCCGCGCCAACGCCGCCGCGTCTGCGCGGACCATCGCTGACGTGCGCGAGCGTGGCGCCGAGCTCGTGGTGTTCCCGGAGCTGTCGCTCACCGGGTACGAGCTGCCACGCCTCGCGACCATGGCGGACGCCTGGCTCGAGCCGCACGACGCGCGGCTCGAGCCGATCCGTCGTGCCTGCGTGGCGGCGCGGGTGACGGCCGTGCTGGGCGCGCCGATGCGCGTGGACGACGGCACCCGCCGCATCGCCGCGCTGATCGTGGACCCGACCGGCGCGGTGCAGGTGTCGTTCAAGGAGCACCTGCACGGCTCGGAGGTCACGACGTTCCAGCCGGGAACGCCGGCCGCGCCATTCCTGATCGGCAGCTGGCGCGTGGCGGTCGCGGTCTGCTTCGACGCCGCGCGCCCCCGCCACGCCGAGAACGCGGCGCTCGCCGGCGCCGATCTCTACCTGGTCTCCGCGCTCTACGTCACGGGCGAGGAGCACCGCGCGGACCTGCACCTCGGCGCGCGCGCCATGGACCACCGCATGTTCGCCGCCCTCGCCAATCACGCCGGCACCACCGGCGGCCACGTCTCCTGCGGTGGCAGCGGCGTGTGGAGCCCGTCGGGCCTGCCGCTGACGCGCGCGGCTGATGCCGACGAGACCCTGCTCGTGGCTGACCTCGACCCGGCCCGGCTCCACGCCTACCGCTGACGCTGGCTGACGTCGCGTCGACCATGCCCCGCAAGGATGTCGATCCCTGCGTCCAGGGCGCGTGGCGCGACGTTCCCCTTCGTCTCCGCTACGGGACACCGGAGCAAGCTGGGCGGGGCCTTGCGGGTTGCCGGCAGCCAGGCGCCGGCAGCTCTCAGGATCCCGCACAACGTTCCGGTGTCCCTGAGCGAAGGGGTCGTTGCGAGCCCGGCGTCGAAGGGCCAGCCTCAGGATCCCGCACATCTTCCCCGGTGTCCCTGAGCCAGGGCGAGCGCGAGCGAGCCCGCCGTCGAAGGGCCGCCCGTCGAAGATCACGTGCGGCACCTTGGCGCGCTGCCCGCTGCCCTTCGACACGGCGCCTGCGGCGCCGGCTCAGGGCCACCGGGAAAGGTGAGCGCTTCCGATCACATGGAGACTTGTGATCAATCCAGAGGGCCAGCCCGTCGCGGCGGGCGGCCCACCACCCTGGGCGTCTGCCTTCGACTTCGCGCTGCGCGCTTCGCTCAGGGACACCGGACAAGGGTGGAGCGCGGGCGGGCAGGCCGCCGGGGCTCGCGTGCGACGGGTGCTCGCCGGAATCAACCGGTGTGGGCGACGGTTGAACGCACTCATGCACGCCGCTCGACCACTGCTGATCGTCATTCTGTTGGCCGGCTGTGCTGCGCCGTCTGCGCCGTCTGCGCCGTCTGGGCCGCCCGCCGCCCCGCCCGCGCCGGTCGTGGCCCCGGCCGATCCGCTGGCGCCTCCGCCCGGTGCGCCGCCGTGGCGGTTCGACGCCGGCAGCGCGGAGGCGCCCGAGTTCGCGTTCACCTTCGACCCGGACACCGCCACCGCGTACTTCGATCGGACCAACCCGGATCGCAGCCGCCTCACCATCCATCAGGTCGCGTGGGTCGACGGCGCGTGGAGGCCCGCCGCGGTCGCGCCGTGGTCGGGTACGTACCGCGACATCGACCCGTTCGTGACGGTCGACGGGACCCGCCTGTACTTCAGCTCCGATCGGCCGACCGCCGGCACCACCGCGCGCCCCGACTTCGACCTCTGGTATCTCGAGCGTGGCGAGGCCGGCTGGGGCGAGCCGCGCCGGCTCGGTGGCGAGGTCAACGACGAGCGCAACACCGGCTTCGTGTCGGTCGCCCGCGACGGGACGATGTACTTCGACGGACACCGCGATGGCGATCGTCGTCTCTACCAGGCCCGCCCCACCGCCGCGGGATACGGCGCACCGGTGCTGCTCGAGCTCGCGGTCGACGCGGGCGCGGTGGCCTCGAATCCGCTGATCGCGCCCGATGGCAGCTTCCTCCTGGTCGCGATCAGCGCCGGCCCGGTCGGCGACGCCGACCTGGCGGTGGCGTACCGGAGCGAAACTGGCGGCTGGAGCCCGCCCCAGCCGCTGGTCGGGGTGAACAGCGCGCAGCGGGACTTCGCGCCCGCGCTGTCACCCGACGGCCGCTGGCTGTTCTTCACGTCCGAGCGTCCCGGCGTGGTCGCGAGCCCGGCCGAAGGCCGTCCGCCCGGCGATCTCTACCAGGCCGAGCTGGCCGCGGCGCTGCCACCGCGCCGGTAGCCCCGGCGACGCTCGGGGTTACCAGCCCAGCGACATCTGCATGCCGATGTCGAGGATCTGACCGCCGTACGTGAAGTCCTTGGCGTCAGCGCGCTGCTGCGGCATCACGCTGGCGCGGAAGAACGCATCGAACGCGACCGACGCCTGGAGGGCGGCCGTGGGCGAGGGCGACCGCTGCATGCGCCCGCGCGGCGCGTAGCCGGCGCCCACGGTGAACGAGTGCAACGAGCTATCGAGCAAGTTCACGTTCGACGACGCCGCGGGGACCTCGAGCGAGGACGTCTTGACCGCGTAGCCGGCGCGGAGCGCGACGCGATCGTCGAGCAGGCGGGCCTCGGCGCCGCCGCGGAGCGCCCACGCGTCCTTCCATTCATCGTGCTCGATGCGCGGGAACCCGATCTGGCCGGTGATGCCGCCGGCGTTGTCCTCGGTCGGGGTCACGCTCAGGAACGGGTACGGCGTGCCGTTGAGCACCTCGTAGCCGTACCAGGTGACGTCGCCGGTCAAGGTCACGTCCGCGACCGGCTCGCCGCTGGCGCCGATCGCGGCCTGGCGCGGCGAGTACCAGGCGAGCGCCTCGACCATCACCGGGATCAGCAGGTCGAGCCCGACCAGCTGCGCGTTGACGGTGGCCGGTAGCACGAACGACGCGTAGAGCGGCTCGCGGTAGGAGACGCCGATCCGGAGGTCCGGGCGGGGCTCGAGCATCACGCCCAGATAGGGCGCCACCTTCGGCCGCAGGTGGATATCTAGATCGAGGGCGAGCGGCGCGAGCTGGCCGGGCGCGTCGGGGTCCTCCATCGAGATCGGGACCGCGAGGCTGAACGGCAAGAACGCGTCGAGGAAGATCGACGTGCCGAGGCCGACCGAGATCCACGGTCGGGGCCGCCACGCCAGGCCGAGCAGGAGCGTCATCTGCTCCTCGGCCTGGCCATAGAGCGGGAACCGCGGCCGGCTGTTGGACGAGCTCTGGGCGTCGGTGAGCAGCTCGCGCACGCCGAGGCCCATCATCGCGCCGAGCGACAGATCGAGCGGCAGCTTGATGCACAGGCCCATCGTGAGCCGCGTGTAGTTCGGCGGCAGCTCGGCCGCCTCGGCGGTGGCCCCGGCGCCCCGGTCGACGGCGAGCCGGTAATAGTTGTGGCGCAGGTCGATGCCCACGCTCTGCTCGCGGCAATGCGCGAGCGCGGCCGGGTTGTAGTACGCGGCGGTGAAGTCGTTGGGCAGCGCGGTGGCGGCGCCGCCCAGCGCGCTGGTGCGCGCCGACACCCCCATGATGTCCTCGGACGTGTTGGCGCCCGCCGCCACCGGTGCCAGCGCCGCGCCAGCCGCGACCAGCGCCGCAACGTGCTGCCGCATGTTCAGGGTCCCTGGGGCGTCGGCGGTGCGATCGCGCCGACCAGGCGCCAGATCGACGAGATCCCGTTGACGTCGTCATGGAGGAAGGTCGCGATCGCGTCCACCGCGGTCGCCATGCTGTCCACGCTGACGGCCGGGGCCGGCGCGCAGCTCTGCAGCGCGTCGACGCTGCCGACGTCGCCCAGCGTGCGGCCGAAGGTGACCACCGGCGCCTCGCCAGCGGCGACCAGCCCGGGGCCGACCAGGTTGCGGCCGATCTGCAGCATCGTGCCCTCGGTGTCGCTCGCCAGCAGGTCGTCGAGCGTCATGACGAGGCTGCGCCCCGAGGTGGTGTTCTGCGCGGCCACGCCGCTCAGCCAGTGGGCCAGGTTGCCGAGGTCGTCGCCGGCCAGGTCGCTCGACGCGGCCGCGGCCAGCAGCTGCAAGAGCGACCCATACACCTCGCGGGCCGGATCGGTGGGCTGGCCCCGCACCATCGAGAGCAGCCAGTCCTGGAGCGACGCCGCGTTGGGCGAGACGTCGAGCTGCGCGCCCAGGCGCACCAGCGTCGCGAAGTGGCGGCCGGTCAGCCCCGACACCGCGCTCTGCTGGACCGAGCCGAGGTAACAGAGGTACTGCGCGCGCGACAGATCGGCGGCGTCGCGGGCGACCTGCAGCCAGGTGACGGCGAGCATGCGCAGGTTGCGGTTGGCCATCACGCGGTTGGTGGTGCCGGTGGTCGCGGCCTGGTCGAGCACCAGGCCGACCGCGTGGGCCAGGTTCCCGCTGGCGCCGGCGGCGTTGATCCGCACGACCATCGCGCGGGCCGCCTTCATCAGCTCGAGCGCGGTCGACGAGCTGGCGACCGGGCCGTTGCGGGTGGGCACGGTCCGGGTGGCGACCGCGCGCGCGATGACGTCGAGCATCAGGTAGGCGGCGCGATCGCCGGTGGTGGTCTGGATGCCGTACATGAGTTCGCCGGCCTCGAGCAGCTTGTCGACCGCGCCCGCGTCGATCGCGGACAGCAGCGGCCGCTCGAGCTTGCGCACCACGCTCGCCGACGCGCTGCGGGGCGCGTGGTACTGCCCGTCGAGCCACAGGTCACTCGACAGGTGCTTGAAGATGTCGACCACGGTGCGCAGCTGGCCCTGCTGCTGGAACACCCGCGCGATCGGCAGCAGCCAGTCGAGCCCGCCGCTGGTCGCCAGCGTGCGGAGCGAGTCGAAGTGGGCCGCGGTGGCGTCGGCCTGCGCCGAGCTGCACCCGAGCAGGCGGACCACCGGGGCCACGCCGCCGAGGTCGTTGAACACGTCGATGAGGCTGATCAGCGTCGACACCGTGCTCGGCGACTGCCGCGACATCGCGTCGATGATGACCTGCGAGACCGTGCCCGGCGCGATGTTGCCGAACAGCGCCTTCAGCGCGCCGTACGCGACATTGTTGATGCTGAGGGTGCCGTTGGCGCCGCCGATGTAGCCACAGTCGGCGTAGGCCATGAGCTCGACCATCCGCTCGAGCGCGCTGCGGTTGTCGACCCAGCGGCCGCTCTGCTGGTAGAAACGGGTCTTCGCGTAGTCGACCGTGACGGTGCCGGTCGGCACCGACGCGCCGCTGGGCCGGGTGAGCTCCTGGTAGCGGATGACGTACGACATCTGGCGGGGCAGCGCCGCGCGATCGGCGCCCATGCGGTGCAGCAGATCGACCAGCAGCCGCGGCGTCGACGCGCCGGTCGTGTTGTTGACGGTGAACACCCG
>JBKJLC010000047.1:0-2898 GCA_046597055.1 Kofleriaceae bacterium
CTTCGACATGCCGACGCTCATGGGCTACGACCCCGACCACCCGCGCTCGCTGGGCGAGGTCGGGCGCGAGGGCGTCAGCGTCGCGTCGCTCGACGACATGACCCGGCTGTTCGGCGACATCCCACTCGACAAGGTGTCGACGTCGATGACGATCAACGCGCCGGCCGCGGTGCTGCTCGCGCTCTACGTCGCGGTCGCCGAGCACCAGGGCGTGTCACCCGACAAGCTGCGCGGCACGCTGCAGAACGACATGCTCAAGGAGTTCATCGCGCAGAAGGAGTGGATCTCGCCGATCCGCGGCCACATGCGGATCATCCGCGACATGCTCGTGTGGTGCACGAACACGATGCCGCAGTGGAACACGATCTCGGTCAGCGGCTATCACATCCGCGAGGCGGGGGCGAACGCGGTCCAGGAGCTCGCGTTCACGCTCGCCGACGGCATCGGCTACGTCCAGCTCGGCATCGATGCCGGGCTCGACGTCGATGCGTTCGGCCCGCGGCTGTCGTTCTTCTGGGACGTCCACAACGACTTCTTCGAGGAGATTGCCAAGTTCCGCGCCGGCCGCCGCATGTGGGCCAAGATCATGAAGGAGCGCTTCGGCGCCAAGCAGGCCAAGTCGCTGCTGCTGCGCACGCACGCGCAGACCGCCGGTGTGTCACTGATGGCGCAGCAGCCGCTCAACAACGTCGTGCGCACCACGATGCAGGCGCTGGCCGCGGTGCTCGGCGGCACGCAGTCACTGCACACGAACAGCTACGACGAGACCTACGCGCTGCCGACCGAGGCGGCGGCGACCCTCGCCCTGCGCACCCAGCAGGTCATATTGGAGGAGAGCGGCGTGGCCGCGGTCGCCGATCCGCTCGGTGGCAGCTACTTCGTCGAGACCCTGACCGACCAGGTCGAGCAGGCCGCGTGGGAGTACATCAACAAGATCGACGCGATGGGCGGGATCGTCCGCGCGGTGGAAGAGGGCTACCCGCAGCGCGAGATCGCGCGGTCGGCCTACGAGTTCCAGCGCGGCGTCGACGCCGGCGTCCGCGCGATCGTCGGCGTCAACAAGCACCGCGACGGCGGCGACGGCGACGGCATCCCGACCCTCAAGATCGACGAGGACGTCGAGCGCGATCAGATCGAGCGTGTGCGTGCGTTCAAGGCCGACCGCGACCCGGTGCAGGTCGCCGCCCGGATCGCCGCGGTCCGCGGCGCGCTCGAGCGCGACGATGCCAACGTGATGCCGCCCATCCTCGACGCGGTGCGGGCCGGGGTCACCGTCGGCGAGATCTGCGACGAGTTCCGGACGGTGCTGGGCGAGCACCGCGACCCGGCCTACCTCTAGTATGGACGGGTCACCCGGCCGCGACGATCCGGTCAGCGCGCGGGCTCGAGCTTGGGCACCGACGGAAACCCGACCGCGGCCCCGAGCTCGTGGATCGCGATCGTGTCGCCCACCCGGATCATGCGCTTGCCGACCCGGGGGAAGTCGGCGATCTCGGCGGAGCGGCGCTCGCCGCCGACCAGGTAGACCAGCTCGACGTCGAACGGGTTGCGGAGGTGGTGCGCGACCGACGGGGTCGGGAAGCCCATGAAGTCGCCGGGCCCGACCTCGTGCTCGGCGCCATCGATCTCGGCGATGCCGCGGCCCGACAGGATGTAGATCCACTCCTCCTCCGTCGCGTGGGAGTGGTACGCGAACGCTTCCTTCCCGGGTGGGACCCGGGCCAGGTTGACGCCGGTTCGCTCGAGCCCGGTCAGGCGCGACAGGGCCACGCCGTCGATCTGGGAGGCGGGATTGAACGGATGGGAGAACGACCAAGCGGCCTCGCGAGCGGAGGCGTGGTCGGCGGCACGAACGAGCGTCGGCGATGGCATCGGCGCGAGTGGCGTGGACATGCCCGCACGGTCGCATGTCAGGCCCAGGTACGATCGCGCGGGCCCCGCGTTGGCAGCCACACGGCACGCGTGCCATCATCGCCGCGTCGATGCAGCGGATCGTCGTCGATGCCATGGGCGGGGATCACGCCCCCGACGAGATCGTGAAGGGCGCCGCCGAGGCGTCGCTCGCGGTCCCCGACGCCGAGATCATTCTCGTCGGTGATGCCGCCATGCTCGGGGCGATCCTCCCGCGGCTCCGGCACGACGGCGCGCGCATGCGGGTGCACCACGCCGGCCAGGTCGTCGACATGGACGAGAAGCCGGCCGAGGCGATCGCGGCCAAGCCCGACGCCTCGATCGTGGTCGCCGCCGACCTGGTCGCGTCGGGCGAGGGGGATGCCCTGGTGTCGGCGGGCAACACCGGCGCCAGCGTGCTGGCGTGCGCGCGTCGCTGGAAGCTGCTGCCCGGGGTGCGCCGGGCCGCGCTCGCGTCGGTCTTCCCCACCGAGCTGCGGCGCGGCGATCGCAACGATCCGTTCTCGCTGATCCTCGACGTGGGCGCGACCATCGACGCCTCGGCCGACGATCTGGTCACCTTCGCGATCATGGGCTCGGCCTACGCGCAGCTGGTCTCGCGCAACCGCCGGCCGCGGGTGGCGCTGCTGTCCAACGGCACCGAGGCCGGTAAGGGCCCAGCATCGGTGGTCGCCGCCCACCAGATCCTGCTCGAGGCGACCGAGCTCAACTTCATCGGCAACATCGAGGGCCTCGACATCCCGCGCGGGGTCGCCGACGTCGTGGTGTGCTCGGGCTACGTCGGCAACGTGGTCGTCAAGATGCTCGAGGGCGTCGCCGACACGGTCGTCAACCTCGCCCGCTACGCCTACAAGGAGAAGCTCTTGTGGCGGGTGGCGCTGGCGATGCTGTCGTCCGGCATCCAGCGGCTCAAGGACCTGACCGACTGGGAGCAGTACGGCGGCGCGCCCCTGCTCGGCCTGTCGAGCCCGTTCATCAAGGCCCACG
>JBKJLC010000081.1:0-18028 GCA_046597055.1 Kofleriaceae bacterium
GACGCGCGAATACTTCGAGAACCTCGGCCTGCACCGCCTTCGCGGGACCATCCGCTACCCCGAGCGGCCCTTCTGGAAGGGGCCCGCGTAATGCTGCGACTCGAGAGATCACCGGTACGCCGTGTGCGGGTAATCCGCACGCACGGTTTGAAAGGGGGTTCTGCCCTTTCACCTACGACGCAAGTCCCCAAGTGAAAGGGCAGAATCTACCAATGGGTGACCCAGCCAACGCGTTCGGCGACGGCCGCGGCGGTTCGCGGGACGAGCTGGCGCAGCTCGAGACGATCTTCGATCGAGCGCTGGGCACCATGTGGATGGCCTTCCAGCCGATCGTCACGGCCACCGACCGCACCATCTTCGCCTACGAGGCGCTGATGCGGTGCAAGGACAAGGACCTGCCCCACGTGGGCGTCCTGCTCGATGCCGCCGAGCGGCTCGAGCGCACCAGCCAGCTCGGTCGCCTGTCGCGCTCGCAGATCGCAGCGACCTTCAGCACCGCGCCGCCCGAGCGTGGCCTGGTGTTCGTCAACCTCCACCTCCGCGACCTGTTCGACCCGACCCTGTCGTCGCCGTTCAACGGGCTGACCCGGATCGCGCGGCGGGTGGTGCTCGAGATCACCGAGCGCAGCTCGCTCGACGGGATCGATGGCCTCGCCGATCGCGTCGCCGAGCTGCGCGAGATCGGCTACGGGATTGCCGTCGACGATCTGGGTGGTGGTCACTCGCGCATGGCGCACCTCACCCCGCTCGAGTGCGACTTCGTGAAGCTCGACATGTCGCTCGTGCGGGATCTCGACTCGCATCCGGTAAAGCAGCGCCTGGTGCAGTCGGTGGTCGAGCTGTGTCGTGAGAATGGCGTCCGCGTGATCGGCGAAGGGGTCGAGACCGAGCCCGAGGCGGTGACGCTGCGGCAGCTCGGTTGTGACTACCTGCAGGGCTATTTGATCGCCAAGCCCGGCCCCGCGTTTGTTGATCCAGTGTAGTGTCGCGTACGTGAGGCCACACGTTGGTCTCGCCGCCGGCTTGTCGCGGCGATTACCTGCGGTCCTGGGCGGGCTCGCCCTGCTCTCGACCGCGTGCAAAACACGAGACGACGGGGAGATAATGCCGATGGACGGAATGCCTAGCCCTAGCGAAATTGCCGGATATCTCGGTTTCGCAATCATCCCCACGTTCGTCATGCTGGGGTATCTGTTCTTCTTGCTCGATCGACGCGACGATCGGCCAAGCAAGGACGACAAACAGTTCGGCGCGAAGCTGGTCGTGTGGGGCTTCATCCTCGCCGGGATCTCGCTCGTGCTCGGTGGCGCCAACTCGCTGGTCGCGTTCATCCTGGGCGGCTTCAAGGGCGGCTTTGGCGCAATCAAGGGATCGCTGGCCACGCTGGTGTCCGGCGGTGTGGTCGCCGCAGCGTTCGCGCTGCTGTTCCTGCCGCGCACCAACAACAGCACGGCCTCGCAGGCCGAGCGCTTCGCGATGGGCGTGCTCGGCCTCGCGAGCGGTCTCGCCGCGGTGATGGCGTTCTCGGGCCTCATCCGCGCCCTGTTCTTCGGCGAGGGCTGGAGCACCATGTCGAGCATGCTGTCGATGCTGGCCGTCTACGGCGCGGCGGCCGGCTTCGCGCTCCTGCGGCACGGCAGCCTCTCGGGCTGGACCGCGGCGCCGCCGCGGGCGATGCCGATGGCGCCCCCGGGCGGCTACGGCGCCGGTCAGCAGGGCGGCGGCTATCCGCAGCAAGGCGGCGGCTACCCGCCCGCCGGCGGTGGCTATCCGCCCCAGGGCGGCGGCGGCTACCCGCCACAGGGCGGCGGCGGCTATCCTCCTCAGGGTGGCGGCGGCTATCCGGGCTGAGCAGCGACTGACCCGCTGACACCGACGGCCACGCGCGAGCGTGGCCGTCGGTCGTTTCGGGTCGCCGCGCGCACCGGCCGCGGCCTCGGCGACCGCGGACCCGAGTGGC
This sequence comes from Kofleriaceae bacterium, assembly GCA_046597055.1. GTDB lineage: Bacteria > Myxococcota_A > Polyangia > Haliangiales > Haliangiaceae > UBA2376. The sequence goes on from JBKJLC010000081.1 coordinate 1,961, forward strand.
AGGCTCCCCCGCCAAGGCCCAGGTGGTCGGGGCACTCGCGCGCCCTGCGCGGACCCCAGCTGGGTCAGAGGACGCGGAGGTCGAGGGCGTAGAGAACGCCGCGGTTCGAGAGGACGAACAGCTCCTGCTCGCCGACCACAGTGGGGTCGCCGGACACGCCATCGCCCGGATCGAAGTACTCGAGGACCTGGCCGCTGCGCTTGTCGGCGACGAAGACGCCGGCGCCTGCGAGCGCGTAGATGAGGTAGTTGCCGGAGACCAGCGGGGCCGCGGGCTCACCACCGCCGCGGGCGCCCTGGCGCCACAACAGGTTGCCGCCGAGGTCGAAGGCGTAGATGCCCAGATCGGCCGCGGTGACGTAGAGGCGCTCGCCGTCCGTGGTCAGCCCACCGGCGGTGCCGACCGCCTGTGACGGCGACGGGCCCTGCAGCGGGGTCCGCCACCGGACCAGGCCGGTCGCATGATCGATCGCCCACAGGCCGCCGGTGGACGAGGTCACGTACAGCGTGTCGCCGACCACGACCGGGGTGCCGTCCACGTCGACGAAGCGGTCGCTGTCGCCCTTGATGGTCGTGAGCCACGCGACCGAGCCGGTCGCGACCCGGAGCGCGACCAGGGTGCCGTTGGCGAACCCGGTGATCGCGAGGTCGCCCACCACGGTCACGGCGGCGTGACCGCGGAGCGTGTACTCCTCGGGGGTCTCGCCCTTGTACTGCCAGCGGAAGGTGCCCTTGCGCGCGTCGAGCGCGTAGACTTGGTCGGCTTCGTTCGAGAAGATCACCAGGTCATCGACGATGACCGGGCTCTCCAGGATCGGGCCGCGGGTCTCGTACTTCCAGGCCACCGCCCCGGTGAGCAGGTCGACCGCGAGCAGCTCGCCGTCGTCGGTGCCGACGAACAGGCGGGTGCCGGAGATCGTCGGGCGCGAGCTGATCGAGCCGAGCTGCTGCTGCCAGCGCAGCGCGCCGTCGTCGGCGTTGAGCGCGAAGAAGCGCCCGCCCGACGAGCCGGTGTAGACGTGGTCGCCGGCCGCCGCGATGCTGGCGAACTCCTGCGGCTCGACCTCGCGCGCCCGGTCGCTGGTGACCAGGCGCCAGCGCATCCGCAGCACCGGGCGCCCGGTGTCTTGCTCCGGCACCGTCTGCTGGCAACCGCCGCCGAGCAGCGAGGTCGCGGCGATCAGCGCCGCGACGATCCCCGACCGACCGATCACGTCCCCTCGCTGGCGCCGAGGGCGCTCAGCCGCATCTCGATGACGCTCCGCAGCGCGCTCTCGGGCGCGACAACCAACGCCTTCTTGAGTGGCGCGACCGCGTCGCCCGGCTTGCCCATCGCCTCGAGCATGCGCGCCTCGTGATAGAGCGCGTAGTCGCGGCGCGGGCCCTTGTCGTCGGCCTGCACCGCGCGGAAGGCGGCGAGCGCCTCCTCGAGCAGCTTCTGGCGTTGCGCCGGATCCTTGGCCGCGGCGGCCTGGGTCTCGAGCACCACGCCGACGCCCTCGCGGGCGATCGCGCCGTCGAGGCCGGCAGCGCCGCCGAGCCTGCGATACCGGGCGAGCGCCTCGTCGAGCTTGCCGGCCTGCACGAGGATCTGCGCCTCGTAGAGCGCTGCGGCGTCGCGCACCTCGCCGGCCTTGCCGAGCTCGCCGAGGGTCGCCTGGGCCCGATCGGCCTGGCTCTTGTAGTGCTCGGGCATCTTGTCGCCGAGATCCATGTCGAGCGGAATCACCGCGCGATCACCGAGCTCGAGCGCACGCGCGAGATGCTCGGTCGCTTGCTCCGCCTCGCGGTGCTGCCACCAGCGCCACAGGAAGAAGACGGTGAGGACGACCGCCGCCGCCACGAGGGCGAGGGCGACCTTCTTGATATGGGGGACCAGTCGATCAAGCAGGGAATCGCCGCCGACGTGAACCGGCGTGACCTGGAGACCGAGGGATGGATCGTGCTCTTCTTTTTCGATTGCCACGGCTGTGCCTCTCGAGACCGACGTCGGTGTGTATCACCGGGGGACAGTTCAGTCAATTCGCGCGGTTCCGGTGCGGTGATCGACAGGGTTCGTCGCCGCGATAGTGACTTTCGGGGCGGCCCCGCGGTTGCCTCGGGCCGGGCCGGCGCGTAACGCTCGCAACGTGCGACGTGCCCTGGTGACCGGCCTGCTCCTGGTGGCGAGCCCGGCGTGGGCCGGCGAGGGTGAGAACGCGGTCTCGGCCGGGGCTGGCTACGCGACCTACGCGACGCCCAACGAGGCCAACGACGCCATGCTGACGCCGACCGCGGGCGCCACCGCGACCGTCACTTACGAGCGCGGCTTCGGCGACTACGCGGCATGGCGGGTGCGGGCGGCCGGCGCGATCTACGGCGGCGGAGGGATCGTCGGCAGCGGGCTCGCGACCGTGGGGTTCTCGTACCGGGTCGACGTGCTGAAGTACGTTCCGTACGTCGCGGCCGGCGTCGGCGCCCTGGTGCGCGGCGGCGGTCCGTTCGAGACCGGGGTCGAGCCGGCGCTCGAGCTCGGGGCCGGGGTCGACTGGCTGCGCGGTCGCAGCCGGTCGTACGGGCTCGACGTCGCCCTGACCGGGTTCGCGAGCGACACGACGACCTTGGTCGTCACGGTTCGCTCGACCTGGCGCTGGGGCTACTTCTGACCCGCTGACCGGCTGCGGACGACCTCGCCCGAGGGTCAGGGCTTCTTCTTCTGCTTGTCCTTCGAGCGCGTGAAGACCCGGATCGGCGTGCCCTTGAAGCCGTAGCGCTTGCGCAGCTGGTTCGACAGGAACCGGCGGTAGGCCGGCGACACGCCCTCGGGCTGGCTGCACATGAGGACGAACGTCGGCGGGCGCACCGCGGCCTGGGTCAGGAAGTAGACGCGGACCGAGCGGCCACGCCAGACCGGCGGCGGCACGACCTCGCAGACCTGGTCGTAGAAGCGGTTGAGCTCGGAGGTCGCGACCCGGCGGCGGTGCTGCGCGGCGACCTTGTTGACCTGGTCCATCAGGCGGTCGACGCCGTCACCGCGCTGGGCCGAGAGCGTGGTCACCGGCGCCCACGGCAAGAAGTGAAAGTTGTCCTTCACGGTCTCGCGCAGCTTCTCGTTGGCCGCGTCGCCGCGGACCAGATCGGACTTGTTGAGCGCGATGACCAGCGCCTTGCCGGAGTCCTCGACCAGGCCGGCCAGGCGTGCGTCCTGCTCGCTCGGGCCGTACGAGGCGTCGATCACGAGCACGACCACGTCGGCGCGCTGGATCTGTCCCATCGCCAGGATCGACGCCAGCTTCTCGACGTCCTCCTCGATGCGCGCCTTGCGTCGCACGCCGGCGGTGTCGACCAGGATGTACGAGTTGCCGCCGAACTCGAGCGGGCTGTCGACCGGGTCGGTGGTGGTGCCGGGCTCGTGGTGGACCAGCGAGCGCTCCTCGCCAAGGAGCCGGTTGGTCAGCGACGACTTGCCGGCGTTGGGCTTGCCGACGAACGCGACCCGGATCGGCCCGGCCGGCGCATCGGCGCGGTGCTTGAGGTCGCGCGCGCTGCGGATCTCGTCCTGGGTGCGGCGCTTCCAACCGCCGTGTCCAGCCTGCTGCCCGGGTCGGGCGCGGATGGGCGCGCTCGCGTCGTCCTCGTCCGGCTCGGCCTCGCCGTCGTCGTCGGCCTCGTCACCAACCTCGCCATCGTCGCCGGCGTCCGCGCCGATGACCTCGCCGTTGTCGTCGAACTGATAGTCCTCGCCATCGTCGCCATCGTCGCCATCGTCGCCATCGCGGTCGGCGTCCTCGTCGGCCTGGACGGTCTCGGCCTCGTCGCCGTCGGGCTTGGGCACGACCTCCATCAGGGCGTCGATCAGGCGATCGACGCCGCGCCCGTGGGCCGCGCTGACCGGGTACGGCTCGCCCAGCCCGAGCTGGAAGAACTCGGCGACCGTCACGTCGCGCTTGGGCGAGTCGACCTTGTTGACCGCCAGGATGATCGGCTTGCCGGTCGCCCGCACGGTGCGCGCGACCTCGGCATCGACCGGGGCCAGGCCCTCGGTGCCGTCGACCACCAGCATCAGGACGTCGGCCTCATCGATCGCGCGCCAGGCCTGGCGATGGATGCCCGCGCCGATCACGTCGGACTCGGCCGACGGATCGAGCCCGCCGGTGTCGATCAGGTCGATCACGCGACCGAAGTAGTCGAGCTCGCCATAGCGACGATCGCGGGTGAGCCCTGGGGTGTCGTGCACCAGCGCGGGGCGACCCCCGACCATGCGGTTGAAGAGGGTCGACTTGCCGACGTTCGGACGTCCGACGATCGCTACCTTGGGCTTCATTGGGCTCCTCCACCGCCACGGCGTTTGCCGCCGCTCTTGCTCGGCTTCCTGGCGCCGGTCCCACCCACGCCGCCGGCGCTGCCCCCGACCTGACCGACGTAGCCGACCTTGCGCAGCCCGGCTTCCTGGGTGCTCCAGTCGGGGACGATCTTCACGAACAGCGACAGATGGACCGGGCACCGGAACAACTCGGCCATCGCCTTGCGCGCCGCGATGCCGAGCTCCTTGATGCGGGTGCCGCCCTTGCCGATCACGATCGCCTTTTGCGAATCGCGCTCGACCGCGATGTAGGCGTCGATGCCGAGGTCGCCGGCGTCGCGCTCCTCGAAGCGCTCGATCACGACCGCGGTCGCGTACGGCAGCTCCTGGCCGAGCTGCAGGTAGAGCTGCTCGCGGATCAGCTCGCCGGCGAGGAACTCCTCGGCGCGGTCGGTGACCATGTCGGGCGGGAACATCATCGGTCCCACCGGCAGCTTGCGCGCGATGGTCGCGATCAGGTGCTCGACCCCGTCGCCGTGCAGGCCGGCGATCGGGACCACGTCGGCGTCAGGCTGGCCCTGGGCGCCGGCCCACGCCGCCCACGCCTCGATCAAGGGCAGCAGGTCGAGCTTGGCGATCTTGTCGACCTTGTTGAGGGCGATCACGAACGGGACCGCGGCGACCGTGGCGGTGAGGCCCTCGGCGTCGGGATCGGTCAGGCGGCCCGGGTTGCGGCCGCGCGTGTCGGACGCATCGATCACCAGCAGGGCAACGTCGCAGTCGGACGCGGCGCCCAGCGCCTCGTCGCGCATGAAGCGCCGCAGGGCGCCCTTGCCATGCTGGATGCCGGGCGTGTCGACGAAGCACAGCTCGACGTCGGGTGGCTCGAGATCGGCGATCTTGGTGCGGTGGACGCCGAGGATCCGGTTGCGCGTGGTCTGCGGCTTGGGCGACACCGCCGCGATCCGCCGATCCAAGATCCGGTTGAGCAGCGTTGACTTGCCGACGTTGGGCAGGCCGACAATCGCGCTGGTCCCGGCGTGGGCCGGGGGGCGCTCGGAGGCGGCAGGCGTCTCGGCGCCGACGGCAGGCATGGCGGGGGCGTATAGCGCGCGGCGTGATCCGGCACAAGCCTCGTGACCGTGGCCAGTCGCCGGCCGTCCCGGGGACAGCCGCGGCGCCGACCGCCGAAAACAGGCCCACCGGGGGCGGTGCCGGTAGGCTGCGCCAATGGGTGCGTTCGCCCTCGCCGCCGCCGTGATCGCGCTGACCGCCAGCGCCCTCCCCTATCCCGGCATGTTCGTGGCCATGGCCGCCGGCATCCTCGCCGTCGGCACCGGCACGCTCGCGTGGCAGCGCCGCCATGCGCCCGGTGCGGTGCGCCTGACCGGTGCCGCCGGCATCGGACTGGCCTCGCTGGCGCTGGTGGTCGCGGTCGCGCGCTACGTGCTGACGCTGGCGGCGGTAGCCCGGCTGACCGCGCTGGTCGGCTGACAGACGGACCGGTGCGACCGCGGCGTGCGGCTGCGGCGCGCGACCACGTCAGCGGCGGGTCAGGACCAGCCAGGCGAGCGCGGCGAGGGTGGCCGCGATCAAGACCAGCCCGGCGATGCCGCGGGCCAGGGCGCCGCGGTGGATCGAGCCGAGCACCTCGCGCAGCTCCATCACGCGCCGCTCGCCGGTGGCGATCGACAGCTCGTGATCGTCGACGTCGCGCAGGGGGCCGGCCAGGGCCGGCACGCGATCCAGGGCGAGCCGTTCGCCCAGGTCGGCGAGCGCGCGGTCGCGCTCGGCGCGGGTCCCGGCCAGGGTCCGCTCGATGACCTTCTTGGAGGCCTCGACCACCCGCAGGCGCTCGCCGAGCTCCTCGGTGATCGCGATCAGGTCGGCGCGCGCGCGCTTCACCCGGTCGCCGGCGTCGACCCGGCGGGCCTCGAGCTCGGCGATCCGGGGCAGCAGCTCGTCGAGCTCGGCGGCGATCGCCGGCTCGTCGCGCGCGACCGTGATGCGATCGGCGCGCAGCATCGCGAGCTCGGCGTCGCTGGCGTTGCCGTCCTCGCGCTGGCCCTTGATCGACACCTTGCGTGCCTCGGTCGACGCGATCTTGCCGTCGATGCGCTCGAGGGTCGAGGCCAGCTCGGCGGCGCGCTTGCGGACGGCGGCGGCCTCGCGCTCGAGCGGCACCAGCTTGGTGGTGAGCGCGGCCAGCTCGGCGTCGGTCGCGATCACCTCGGCCTCGAGGCGCTGCTTCTCGATGTCGTGATCGCGGCGGGCGGCGTCGGCGCGGGCATCGGCGGCCGCGACCTGGCCGGCCTCCTTGGCGTGCTGCTCCTCGATCGCGAGCAGGTGGTCGCTGGCAGCGGCCAGCGCCGGGTGCTCGAGCCGGTCGTCGGCCAGCGCGTCGGCGGCGACGTCGATCAGGCGCTTGCGACGGGTCGCGCGCAGGCCGTCGAGGTCGACCTCGAGCCGGGTCAGCTCACGCCGGGCCCGGGTCACCCCGAGGGTCGCGGTGGCGACGTAGCGCAGGTCGCCGCCGAGGCCGCGCCGGCGCGGCAGGCTGGCGAGCGCCCGGATCGAGCCGGTGGTGCCCAGGCTGCCGCGGCGGGACGGGCTGCCGGGCTCGTGTCGGCGCGGCGGGTCGAGGCGGGTCGCGTCGCCGCGCGGCTCGTCGTCGGTCGCTGGGCGGTCGGCCGCGGAGGGTGCGCGCAGGCCGGTGTCGTCGAAGCGCGGGACGTCACGGGTGGTCGCGTCGGCGGACGGCGGTGGGGCCGGCGCCCGCGGGGGCGGGGTCGATGGCGGCGCGGACCGCGATCGAGGCGGGGGTGGCGGGGTTGCCGAGGCGCGCTTGGCCCGGGCCGGTGGCGGGGGCGGCGGGGCTCCGGCGGCCGGCGAGACGGGGGTTGCCGAGGACTTCCGCGGGACCGGCGTGCCGTTCGCCGACTCCGGCTCGATCGATGCGTCGGGATCCGCGACCTGGCCGGCCCGACCGGGCAGGCTCCAGCCTCCAGCCAGCTCATCGACGCGCTGGCGGGTCTCGTCGCCAGCCCGGCGTCGGGACTTATCGTTGTCCCCCACTTGCGCACCCTATCACACCTCCTCTCGTGCGCGGGAGCGCAACGTCGTTGGCAGCCATGCTGCCAATCAGGTTGACAGGCGTGCCACCTCCGCTGGCATGCTGGACCCGTGTCACGACGCGCTCTGGTGCTGGGTCCGCGCTATCGCCTGATCGAGGCGCTCGGCGCCGGCGGCCAAGGCGAGGTGTGGCGGGTGGAGGACCTTCACCACGCCGGCGCCCGACGGATCCTCAAGGCGCTCGTCAGCGCGTCGACCGCGGCGCCGGTCGAGCTCGCGCACGAGTTCGAGCGGCTGGCCGGGCTCGACCACCCCGCCCTGCCCCGGGTGCGTGACCTCGGCGTGCTCGAGGACGCCCTCGGCGACCTCCCGGCCGGGACTCCGTACTTCACGTCGGACGAGGTCGACGGAATCGACCTGCTGACCGCGGTCGCCGGGGCCGGGCTGGACGAGCGACCGCGGCTGGGCTGGATCGTCGCGGCCGACGTGGCCAGCGCGCTCGCGCACGTCCACGCCGCCGGCCTGTGCCACTGCGACGTGACGCCGGCCAACGTGCTGGTGGTCGGCCGGGGCGACCAGGCGCGCGCGGTGCTGATCGATCTCGGCCTGTCGGCCATGCGCGGCGCGCTGGGCGCGGCCCGTGGCACGCTCGCGTACATGGCGCCCGAGGCGCTGACCGGCGTGATCGACCCGCGCGGCGATCTCTACGGCCTGGGCGCCACGCTCCACCACGCGCTGGCGGGCGCGCCGCCATTCGCGGCCGCCGACCCGGCCGCGCTGGTCCGCGCGATCGTTCGCACGCCCGCGCCCGCGCTCGATCCGGCCGCTGCCCCGGGCCTGGCGGCGCTGATCGCGCGGCTGCTGGCCAAGGCGCCCGAGCAGCGACCGGCCTCGGCGCTCGCGGTGTTCGACGAGCTCGCCGATGCCGCCGCGGCCCTGTCGCAGCCGGTGCGGCCCCGGCCCCGGCCGGCGGTGCGCCCGCCCCGGGTGGCGCCGCCGGTGCGCGGCGCCGACGCCCTGTTGCTCGAGCTGGGCCAGGCGCTCGAGGCCTGCCGGCTCGGGACCGCCGGCGGCGCGATCGTGGTGACCGGCCCGGCGGGGGCCGATGTCGCCGGCGCGGTCGCGCTGGCCGTGCAGCGCCACCAGCTCGAGGCCGCCGCCGCCGATCCGGCCGCGCGGGCGCCGGTGCAGGTGATCGACGGCACGCTCGACGCGGTCGCGACCACGCTCCAGCTCGCGCCGATCGCCGGCGACGACACCGGCCGCGCCGCGGCGGCGCAGGTGATCCGGGCCGCGGCCGCACAGGCGCGAACCGCCACCGTGCTCGAGGTCACCGGCGACGAGCGGGCGCCGTTCGCGGTCGCGGCGCTGGCCGGGGTGGTCGGGCCCGGCCTGATCATCGTGCTCGCCGAGGGCGAGCTGGGGCCGGTGCCGGCCGGGGTCCTGGTGCTGCGGCGCGGGGCGGTCGCGGCCGCCGAGATCGGGGCGCTGGCGGGCGCGATGCTCGGGCGGTCGGTGCCGCCGGCGTGGGCGGCCGGGCTGGCCCGCGCGTCGGGCGGGCTGCCGGCGGTCGCCGCCGCGATCGTGCACGCGCTCGCCCTCGAGGGCGACCCGCTGGCGGCCGACCCCGAGCGCGACGCCGATGGCGCCAGCCTCGACGAGGTGCAGCGCCGCCAGATCGGCGCGTGCGGCGCCGCGGCGCGGGCGGTCGCCGAGGCGGTCGCGGCCTGGGACGGCCGCGCGCGCACCGGCTGGATCGCGGCGACCGTCGACGCCGCCGAGCCCGACCTCGCCGGCCGCGCCGCCGGCCTGGCCGCGCTGACCGAGCTCGGGCTGGTCCGGCGCAGCGGCGACGAGCTGGTCATGCGCGCCGGGCTGGTCGCCCGGATCCAGGCGGCAACCGCGCCGGCGCGGGCCGAGGCGCTGCACACCGCGGCGGTGGCCGTGGCCCGCCGGCTCGAGCTGCCGGCGCCGGTCTGGGCTGCGCACCTGGCGGCGCTGCCGCCGCGCGCCGAGCACGTGGCCCCGCTGTGCCTGGCCGCCGAGGACCGCCTGCGCCGCGGGCAGCCGCGGGCCGCGCTCGCGCTGGCCGAGGCCGCCGCCCGGCTGCCGGGCGCCGGTGGCGCGCGCGCGGCGCTGCTCGCCGCCCACGCCGCGATGCTGGCCGGCGCCTACGACCTCGCGATCGCGTCGGCCGAGCGCGCGGTCGCCGAGCTCGACGCGCCGCCGGCGTCGCCCGGCGATCGATCGCGGGTGTCAGCCGCGCAGCTGGTGCTGGCCCGCGCGCGGCAACGCGCCGGCGATCTGGCCGGTGCCGAGGCGCTGCTGACCGGGCTGGCCCGCGAGCTCGGCGGCGCCGCCGAGGTCGCCGGCCCGCTGGCGCGGCTGCTGGTCGCGGCCGGTCGCCACGAGGAGGCCGAGCGGGTGGTCGCCGGCGCCGAGCCGCTGCCCCCGACCGCCGCCGGGGCGCTGTGCGCCGAGGCCAGCGGGACCGCGCGGCTGTATCGCGGTGATCCCGCCGGCGCCGACCAGCGGTTCGGCGAGGCCGAGGTGATCGCGCAGGCGACCGGCGACCTCGCGCTCGCCGGTCGGGCCCGGGCCCTGCGCGGGATGGCGGCCCAGGCCGCCGGCGAGCTGGCGCGGGCGTCGGACTGCTATCGCGAGGCCGCGACCCTGTCGCGCGCCGGCGGCGACGTCCACGCGGCCGCGATCGCCGAGCTCAACCGCGCCACCACCCTGGCCGAGCGCGGCCGCCACGGTGACGCGCTGCCGGTGCTCGCCGCCGCCACCGCCGAGCTGGCCGCGCTCGGCAAGGTCGCCGAGCTGGCCGCGGCCGAGCTCAACCGCGGCCTGTCGCTGCTCGCGGTCGGCCAGGTCGACCCGGCCGCCGCCGCCGCGCGCGCCGCCCGGACCGAGGCCGACCCCGAGCGCAGCCCGCACCTCGCGGTGTTCGCCTGGCTGCTCACCGGCGACGTCGCGCGCCGGCAGCGCGACCGGGCCGGGGCCGCCGCCGCGTACCGCACCGCCGCCGAGCTGGCCGGCCGCACCGGCGCCGGCGATCGCGGCCACGCGCTGCGCGGCCTGGCCGAGACCCTGGCCGAGAGCGATCCGGTGGCCGCGGCCCGGGCGCTGGCCGAGGCGGCCGGGCTCGACGCCAGCGACGACGATCGCGATCGCACCCTGCTCACCCGTGGCCGGCTGGCGCTCGCGCAGCCCGGCGACGATCCGGCCGCGCTCGGCGACGCGCTGGCCGCGCTCGCCGACCGGGCGCGGGCCGAGGATCGCCGCGATCGAGCCTGGCGCGCCGGCTACCTCGCGGCCGCGCTCGCGGACGGCGCCGGGCGCGGCGAGCTCGCGGCCGGCCGGGCCCGCCGGGCCCACGGCCACCACGCCGAGCTCGAGGCCGAGACCCCGACTGCGTGGCGGGCCGGGCTGGCCAGCGACCCAGAGGCCCAGGCGCTGGCCCGGCTCCACGCGGGCGACCCGGCGGCGCGCCCGGCCCGCGGCGCGGCCCCGGGCGCCGAGGTCGAGGCGCTGCGCCTGCGCCGGCTGCTCGCGCTGTCGCGCCGGCTCAACGCCGAGCCGTCGCTCGACCGCCTGCTCGACGAGGTCATCGACACCGCGATCGAGCTCACCAGCGGCGAGCGCGGGTTCCTCTTGCTGGCGCGCGGCCCCGGCGGCGCGCTCGAGGTGGTGGTCGCGCGCGGCTTCGCCGACGGCGCCCTCGCCGACCCGACCGCGGTGTCGCGGTCGATCGCGGCCCGCGCGGTCGCGACCTGCGAGCCGGTGATCACGGTCGACGCCGGGGTCGACGAGCGGTTCGGCGGGGTCGCCTCGGTCGCCAGCCTGCGGTTGCGCTCGGTGGTCGCGGTGCCGCTACGCCAGAAGGGCCGCGTGATCGGCTGCCTCTACGTCGATCACCGCATGCGGGCCAGCGCGTTCGACGACGAGGCCGCCGCGCTGGTGCTCGAGCTGGCCGACATCGCCGCGGTCGCGATCGAGAACGCGGCGCTGACCGCCGATCTCCGGCGCCAGGCCGGCGCGATCGACGAGCTCAACCAGCGCCTGGCCGCCACCCTCACCGATCGCGAGGCCGAGCTGGCGCTGGCGCGCGCCAAGCTGCCGCCGTCGCGCGACCGGCTCGGGCCCGGGCTCGAGCCCATCATCGGCGGGTCGCCGCCGATCCTGGCCATGCTCGCGGTGGTCCAGCGCGCGGCCCAGGTCGCGCTGCCGGTGGTGATCGTCGGCGAGAGCGGCACCGGCAAGGAGCTGGTCGCGCGCGCCTTGCACGCCGCCGGTCCGCGCCGGGATCGCCCGTTCGTCGCGGTTAACTGCGGTGCGATGCCCGAGCCGCTGCTCGAGAGCGAGCTGTTCGGCCACGTCCGCGGCGCCTTCACCGGTGCCGATCGCGATCGCAAGGGCCTGTTCGAGATCGCCGACGGCGGCACCCTGTTTCTCGACGAGATCGCCGACACCGGGCCGGCCATGCAGGCCAAGCTGCTGCGGGTGCTACAGGACGGCGTGGTGCGGCGGGTCGGTGACGAGAAGACCCACCAGGTCGACGTCCGGGTGGTCGCCGCGACCCAGCGGCCGCTCACCGAGCTGTCGGCGGCCGGGCGGTTCCGCGACGATCTGCGGTTCCGGCTCGAGGTCATCACGGTCGCGGTGCCGCCGCTGCGCGCGCGCGGCGTCGACCTGCCGGTGCTGGTCGAGCACCTGCTGGCCCGGCTGCGCCCGGGCAAGCCGACCAGCCTGACCCGCGCCGCCTGGCGCGCGCTCGGCGCCCACGCCTGGCCGGGCAACGTGCGCGAGCTGGAGAACGCGCTGGCCCGCGCGGTCGCGCTCGGCGGCGAGGTGATCGACGCCGATGATCTGCCGGAGGCGGTCGCCGCCCGCCCCACCGCCGCCGCCGCCCCGATCGCGGGCGACGATCTCCGCCTGCGGCCCGCGCTCGAGACGATCGAGCGCGCGTACATCGCGGCGGCGCTGGCGCGGGCGGGCGGCAACCAGACCGTCGCCGCCCGCCTGCTCGGGCTGTCGCGGTTCGGCCTGCAGAAGAAGCTGCGCCGCCAGGCCGAAGAGGCCAGCGGCGCCGACGAGTAGTACGGTCGGGCGTGCCGATCGCGCCTCACCCGTACCGCATCGACGATCGCGATCATGTCGGCTTCCTGGCCGTGCCCGACGGCGACGCCGGGCCGCGCCCGGGCGTGCTGGTCTTCCCCGAGGCGTTCGGCGTGGTCGAGCACGCGCGCGCCAAAGCCAGCCAGCTCGCCCAGCTCGGCTACGTCGCCCTCGCCGTCGACCTGTACGGCGGCGGCCAGACCTTCACCGAGCTCGAGCCGGCCCGCGCCGCCACGGCGGTGCTGCGCGCCAACCGCCGCGAGTGGCGCAAGCGCGCGCGTGCTGGCTACGACACGCTGGCCGCGCACCCGGCGGTCGACGGCGCCCGCCTGGCGGCGATCGGCTTCTGCTTCGGCGGCGCCTCGGCGATCGAGCTGGCGCGCGCCGGGGCACCGCTGGCGGCGGTCGCGACCTTCCACGCCGCGATCACCCTGCGGATGGCCGACGACCCGCCGTTTCGCAGCAGCGTGCTGATCTGCGTCGGCGCGGCCGACCCGCTGATCCCGGCCGACACCGTGCACGCGCTCTGCCGCGAGCTCGACCAGGGCGGCGCCGACTGGCAGGTGCACACCTACGGCGCCACCGTGCACAGCTTCACCAACCCGGCGTCGACCGCCCTCGGCCGGCCCGACACCTTCGGCTACGCGCCGGCCGCCGACCGCCGCTCGTGGGCCGCGCTCGAACAGCTCCTGCGCGAAGCGCTCACGTGACCGGTCACGCGGGATGCGGACGGCGGCGCGCTACGGCGGGGCCGGGTCGCCGCGGCGGGCCAGCCGCTCGAGGCCCGCGCGGGCGTGGTCGGCGACCGCGGGGTCACGGTGGCTCGCCAGGACCTCGAGGAAGTCGCGGGCGTCGGCGCCGCCGATCGTGGTGACCGCCTCGACGACCGTCGCCAGCGCGGTGCGGTCGGCCACGTCGGCGATCGCGGTCAGCGCCGGCACCGCGCGCGGATCGCGCAGGGCCGCCAGCGCGGTGATCGCGGCCGCGCGCAGCGACGGTTCGCGCTCGAGCCAGGGCACGACCGCGTCGGAAAGCCCAGGCGCCGGCGGCCGGCTGGCGACCAGCTGCAGCGCCCACAGGGCCAGCGCCGGATCGGCGCCGGTGAGCGCGGGTCGCAGGTCCTCGGTCGACCACAGCGTGATCCGTGCGCCCAGGTCGGCGCACACCGCCTCCTGCAGGCGCAGCGTGACCGCGACCACCGCGGTCTCGACGATGCCGCCGATCGGGGTGGCATCGCCAATGACGATCGCGGCCGGCGCCGGGGCGTCGCCGCTCGCCCAGGTGAGCTGCGCGTCCATGACGACCGCGATCTTGGCGCACGGCGCGGGGCAGTCCGCGGCGACCTCGACCCGCAGCCGCGCCGGGCGCGGGCTGCGGCCGGGTGGCACCTGGCTGGGCAGTGGGACCAATCGCCCGCCGTCGACCAGGCAGCGGGCCAGATCGCGGCCGAGCTCGCGGCCGAGCAGCGCGGTCTCGGCGGCGCCGCGCAAGCGGACCTCGACCTCGTCGAGCACGACGGTCTCGAGCACCGGCGCCGGGTCGACCGCGGCGGGCGCCGGCTCGGTCACGGTGGTGGGGGCGGCGTCACCGGCCGGGGGCTTGCCCCGGCTGCCCCCGCGGCAGGCCGTCGGCGCGAGGCCAAGCACCAGGAAGAACAGCGCCCGGCTCACAGCTCCTTATAATAGGTGATGAGCGCGTCGCCAGGCGCGTAGAAGTCGCGCAGCCGGGCGACCTCGGGATACCCGAGTCGCGCGTAGAGCCGGCGCGCCGCCCCGTATCCCTCGGTCTCGCTGGTCTCGACCCGGACCTGGCCGCCGCCACGGCCGCGCAGGCTCGCCTCCATCGCCGCGACCAGCGCGCCCGCCAGCCCGCGCCCACGCGCACGCTCGTGGACGATCACCCAGTACAGATCGTAGGTTCGCGCCGTCATCGGGGTGCGCCCGAAGCACACGTACCCGACCACCCCGGTGGCGTCGACCGCGACCAGCACCTCGTAGTCGGTGGTGCTCTCGATCGCCGAGTCGACCAGCTCGAGCGCGACCTCCTGCTCGTCGGACTTGAAGGTCGCGTCCGACCCGATCACCGCGAGCAGGCCGTCGCGATCGCCGGGCTCGACCGGTCGGATCGCGGCGTCGGTCGCTCGGTCGGTCACGGCTGGCCTCGGCCGGCCCGACGCCAGGCCAGCTCGGCGATCCGCGAGACCAGCGCCGGGTAGCTCATGCCGGCGACCGCCGCCGCGCGCGCGACCCCGGCGTCCGGCGAGATGTCGCAGTTGGGATTGACGTCGATCACCCACGGCACGCCGGCGGCGTCGATGCGCAGGTCGATGCGGCCGTAGTCGCGCAGCCCGACCGCGTGCCACGCCGCGCGCGCGGTCTGCTCGATCGCGGCCTGCAGCGCCGGCGATGCATCGCGGATCGGCACCGGCCGGGTGCCGTCGTAGTCGACGTGGGCCTCGTCCCACTTGGCCGCATAGCTGACGATGTGAGGGCGCCCGGCCGGCATCGCGGCGAAGTCGATCTCGTGCATTGGCAACATCTCGACGTGGGGGCCCCAGCCGAGCAGCGTGACGTTGACCTCGCGGCCCTCGACGTAGCGCTCGGCCAGGAGCGGCGAGCCGAACTCGGCGAGCAGCGCCTTGGCCCGGGCCGCCAGCGCCGCGCCGTCGACCAGCACGTTGGCCTCGGTGATGCCGACCGAGGCGTCCTCGTTGGCGAGCTTGAGGAACCACGGGTAGTCGAGCGGCTCGGCGGCGACCCGCTCGACGTCGGCGAGGGTGGCCATGACCCGGTAGGGCGGGGTCGCGATGCCGCGGCCGATCAGGACGTCCTTGGTCCGCGGCTTGAACAGCGCCATGCCGAGGCCCATGGTGTCGCTGCCGGTGTAGGCGATGCCGTGGAGGTCGAGCACCGCCGGCACCGCCAGCTCGTTGCGGGCGACGCCGCACAGCGACTCGCACAGGTTGAAGACCAGATCGGGCTGGTCGCGCACGAGCCGGCCGAGGACCTCCACGAGGTCGCGGCCCTGCATCGAGACCAGATCGGCGTCGTGGCCGGCGACCACCAGCGCGTCGCGGATGGCCTGGGCCGAGGCGCGCACCGCGGCGGCGTCGGCGCCAGCGCCGGCGATGAACTCGAAGTCGTTGTTGAACAGCACCGCGATGCGAAGGCCCACGCACCGATTCTACATGATTGTGATCTGCCCGTGCCGGCTCGCGTTTTCGCTGGCGTGGCTGCGCTACAGGCCGAGCGCGGCCGCGAGGCGCGGACCGACGCGCGCGGCCATGACCGAGACGGGCGGCGGTGGCGGCAGCCCGCGCGTGGCACAGGCCTCGGCGAGCGAGACCACCGGCGTCGGCAGGCCGCACGGCACGATCGCCGACCAGGCGTCGGCGGGCGTGGCCAGGTTCCACGCCCAGCCGTGGATCGCGACCTGCCGGCGGAGGTGCAGGCCGCACGCGGCCAGCTTCGCGCCGTCGAGCCACAGCCCGGCCGGCTCGCGGCGGAACGCGGCGCCGTCGACGCCGAGCTCGGCGCAGGCCTCGGCGAGCACGCCGGCGACCGCAGCCAGGAAGCTGATCACGCCCGCACGCAG
>JBKJLC010000062.1:0-59757 GCA_046597055.1 Kofleriaceae bacterium
GAGGAAGCCGAGCAGACCGATCAGGATCGAGCTGCCGAAGTGAAGAACCTTGTCGTACCAGGGCCACGAGAGATAGAGCCCGACCATGGTGCCGAGTGTCATGTCCGACACCATGAGCCCGAGCAGGACGAGATCGATCGCGACCGGGGATCTCACCTCGGCGCGCTTGGCCAGCGTCGCGAGCAAGGTGGTGAGCCCGAGCGCGGCGAGGCAGTACACGCCGTAGAGAACGTCACCGCGTCCGGCCGCGACGATCGCAGTGACCAGGATCGCGCCTCGCAGAAGCGCGCGAGCTACCGAGCGCGCAGGCGGCATGTCGAATCAGTACTGCAAGGCCCGAGCGAGGACTCGGTCGTGTGCTTGCGCGGCCGATGTCGGCGACGTGCGCGGCGGTGCGGCGGTGCGGCGGGGCACGGAACCCGCAAAGAAACGGGGAGCGCGGCCACACCGCGGGCGCCCTCTGTGCCAACGTGATTGAGACAGCGACCCCAGTCAAAATTACCGTCGAGGGCGAGCTTGGATCCGGTCACGATGCTGAACATGTCGAAGACGAACGGCGCCCCTCCGCGCGAGGGGACGGCCGCCGCGGTCAGGGAGGCGGCGTGCTCGAGCGCCCCCTCCCCAGCGCCGGCGTCACCCGAGAGGCCGAAGCGGAGGACGTTCTCCCCCGAGTACAAGCGCCGCATCGTCCGCGAGGCGGACACCGCGCTGGCGTCCACCAACACGCCGAATCTCGGAGAATAAGTGGAGGACGACATCTGGAATACGATTGCCCGGTGTACGGCTCTCAAGTCCCTCACGACAAGCCACTTGTTGCACTCGCGTTCGTGAGCGATGGACATCAGCATCAACGTCAAGAGGCACCGAGCATACGCCTGTGCTCCACAGAGTGTGCGGTTCTCGCCGAGAAGTCACCCGAGAAATATCGAGCGGCGGCGGCGGAAAACAGAGTCGCGGGCGGCGGTAAACGCGGCCCCGAACTCGAGTGACTCGCTTGGACCGGCATCTGGCGTCGCCCGGTAGCGTCAGCGCTTTCACCAGCGACGCGACGCCACCACGAGCACCGCCAGCGCAAGGCGATCCCACCGGCGGCGTACACGTGCGGCTCGAAGCTCACGAGTAGGGCGAGGCAGGCGGCGACGCCGAGGACAGCCGGCACGGGAACCCGACCGCCAACGGAACACGGAATGGCCGCTTGCGATCCGGCGACGCCTTGGTGCGCCCTGCGATCTCGGCCGACCGGGTCGCGGTGCGCCCGACGGTCGCGTCGAGTACCAGTTCCGCTGGCCCGATCCGACCGGCCGCACCTCCTGGGTGACCGACGGCCCCACCCTGTGCCGCCGCCTCGCCACGCTGACCCCGCCACGCAGCCGCCACATGGTTCGCTACCACGCTGTGTTCTGGTCGGCCAATCGCCTGCGCGACCGCGTCCTGCCCGTGCCAACCGACGACCACTCTCCCGAACCCGCGACCGCCTCGACGCTGGCGGGCCGCCTCGACTGGGCCGCCTTGCTCGAGCTCGTCTTCGGCGCCGACGTCACGACCTGCCCGCGCTGCAGCGACACCCGCGCCGTACTCGCCTTCACGCCGCTCCCGACGTCACCGCCCGCATCCTCGGCCACCTCGGCCTGCACACCGCTGTCCCGCCCATCGCCGCCGCACGCGCCCCACCAGCCGACGACCCCAGCTCGACCTCGGCTTCGCTGACTTCTGATCCGCTCCGGTCACGCCGCTCCCGCGTGTGGGGACCCCCTGCGCCCGTCGCTCGATTCGCCTATCCGCCTGAGCAACCCTCGTGCCTGCCTGGTTCCCATGGCGATCGCGCGTTGCCAGACCGCGGGCGCTCGCGAAGAGTTCGCCATGACCGCTCCGACTCGCTACCGTGCCGCGATCCTCGACGTCGATGGCACCCTGGTCGATAGCAACGACGCGCACGCGCACGCCTGGGTCGAGGCGTTCGCGGCGTCGGGCTTCGAGGTGATCTACACGACCGCGCGGCGGCTGGTCGGCAAGGGCGGCGACAAGCTGATCCCGGAGGCCACCGGGATGGCCGACGACGATCCGCGAGTCGAGGAGATCGGCGAGCGGCGCAGCGAGATCTTCTGCACGCGGTGGCTCGACCAGGTGCGGGCGCTGCCGGGGAGTCGTGACCTGGTCGTACGGATCCGCGACGCCGGGCTGGCGGTGGCGGTGGCGAGCTCGGCGAAGGCGCACGAGCTGCGGCCGCTGCTCGAACGCGCCGGGGTCGCCGACCTGATCGAGGTGCAGACCTCGAGCAGCGACGCGGCGCACTCCAAGCCTGACCCCGACATCGTCGCGGCGGCGCTGCGCAAGCTCGGGCTGGCGCCCGGCACGGCGGTGATGATCGGCGACACGCCGTACGATATCGAGGCGGCCCACGCCGCCGGAGTCGACACCATCGCCTTGCAATCGGGAGGGTGGAGCCCGGCGCTGCTCGCCGGCGCGATCGCGATCTACGACGGGCCGGCGCATCTGTGTGCCCACTTCGAGACGTCGCCGCTGGGCCGGCGCTGAACGATCCCGGGCGGGATCGGCTGCCTGCTTGAGACTGGACCCCGGCCCTGCCGCTCCAGCTGCTGTGGCGCCGTCATCCCGAGTGGCGCGACCACCCGGTGGTCGTCGTCGACGAGGATCGCGTCGTCGAGCGACCGCGACCCCGCCGATCGTCGCCCCCAGCTACGTCAAGCTGTGGGTCACCGACGCCGGCGCGCTGCAGCAGGCGCTCGAGGCCGCCACCGACGCCACTCGCCCTGTTCCACCCCGGCGGCGACCGCCTGTTCGTAGGCGGCAACGGTTGCTGGCCCTCGTCGCCGGGTACACATTTTCGCCATGGGCAAGGCGACGCCCCATCAACGAGGTCCTCGAGGGCTGACGCCCGGTGCGCTCGCCTTCAGGCGAGGCCTTCGGAGTCGGTGGTCAGGCTCGCGCCACCCAGGACCCCGACCGTGCCGGCGCCGTGCTGCTCCTGGAGGCGCCCGATCTCGCGCGCGACCCGCGCGATCGCGTCGGCGTACGGCATCGGCGCGAATCCGCCGGCCCGCCGCGCGCTGGTCGTGTCCCTATAGTTGTGTAGAAGCCGGTTTCTTGGGCTCCAAGAAAAGAAAGGGGGAACCTTCGGGACACGGTGTTCTCCCTTCAGCTATCTACACATCAATCGGGACTTGACCGCCGCGGCCGGCTCACGCCGGAACGCGGTGAGCAGGCGATCCGGGTGCGAGCCCTGCAGGTAGTGCTTGATTCCCTTGGGGCACAGCATCCCGTGGTTGAACGGGAACTCCTCCCACGGCTCGAACCCGATCACCTCGTTGCGGCAAACCTTGAGCTGGATCCCGCACTGCTGGCCACAGAAGCAGCAGTGGGTCTTGACCAGCTTGTCGGGCTGGTCCGCCGAGGTGCCGCGCGTGCCCACCGACAGATGCGGACCGAACGTGCGGTTGATCTCGAGTTCGTCGACGGGGGGGTGGCCATGGCTCAGGTGTCCTGCTTGCTCCACAGTGCCCCCTGCGCGAGGCCGAACAGCGCGCGACGGCACGCCGGGCAGATCTGCTGGTAGTGCGTCGCGCCGGGCGCCGTGGTCTCGTAGCGGAATCCGAGCTCCCGCTCGACCGTGATCAGGTCGCGGATCATCGCCGCCGACGCGAAGTCACGGCGCAGCGACCGCAGCGCGCCTGCCCGGATGCCTGGCCGGCGGCCTTGTAGAAGGCGACCCGAGCTGGGCCGGTCGCTGGAAGATATGGAAGATATTCCCGAACGGAGCCACAGCAGGGTCACGATGACGGTGACCGCGTGGAGGATCGCGAGGAACTCGTATGCGTAGCCCCGCAGCCAAGTGTAGCTCACGGTCAGCACCAGGCCGGTCACGCTGATCGCGGCGAGCAGGACCAGCGGCAGGATGTCTTCGCCGAACTGCTGCACCGCCCCGGCGCCGGGGTCGCGCATCCGCCGGCGGAAGGCGAGCATCACGCCCGCGATCACCAGGAAGGATGCCCAGACCAGCCCGTGGAAGCCGATGAACGCGATGACGCCGTCGACGGGGAACTCGCCGGCGCTGATGCCGAAGACATAAGCCCGGTAGGTCTAGAGCGCGCATGGAATGGCTGAGCGGGCCTCGCGGTGCTTGCCCGTCACGCTTGGTACATCACGCAGCACTTGGAGGGCCTGGCGTCACCTCGCGCGTCGGAGCCAGCGCGGCACCAGCTTGACGAGCTCCACCACCGCGACCGGCGCCAGGGAGCCCACCGCAACCACCCCCCAGTCGGCGGCCGTGAGCGGCACGGTGCGCAGGACCTCCCGCAGAAACGGCACATAGACGGCGGCGAGCTGCAGCACCACGCAGATGAGGATCGCCCCCCAGAGCCATCCGTTCGTGAACAGGCGGGACGTGAACGCCGAGCGCGTCCGTGAGCGCGCGTTGAAGGCGTGGAAGACCTGCGCCAGCGCCAGCGTCATGAAGGCGACCGTGACGGCGTGCCGGAGCCCATCGCCGTCTGCGCCGTACCAGCGCATGCCGACCGCGAAGGCCGCGAGCGTGCAGCCCGCGAGCAAGACGCCCTGCCAGATGATCAGCCAGCCGAAGCGGGGCGTCATTAGCGGCGTTGCCGGATCGAGCGGCGGCTGCTTCATCACGTCGGGAGCCGACGGCTCCAGCGCGAGCGCCATCGCGGGGAAGATGTCCGTGATCAGGTTGAGCCAGAGGATCTGCAGCACGCCGAGTGGCAGCGGCCAGCCGATCATGATCGCGGCGAACACCGTCACGATCTCGGCGAAGTTGCACGAGAACAGATAGTGGATGAAGCGCAAAATGTTGTGGACGATGATCCGCCCCTGCTCGACGGCGCCGACGATGGTGGAGAAGTTGTCATCGGTGATGACCATGTCGGCGGACTCCTTGGCGACCTCGGTGCCCCGGATGCCCATGGCGATGCCGATATCCGCTTGCCGAAGAGCAGGCGCGTCGTTCACGCCGTCTCCCGTCATCGCGACCACGTGGCCCTGCCGTTGCAGCGCGTCGACGATCTTGAGCTTGTGCTCGGGCGACGCGCGGGCGAAGACCGCGGCGTCGGTGACGACCTTCAGCCAGCCCTCCGCATCAAGTCCGCTCAGCTCACGGGCGTGCACGGTCCGCAACGGTTTGCCCTGCGGGTCGAGGTCGAGTCCCAGCTGGCGTGAGATCTCCACCGCGGTGGCCTGCTGATCGCCCGTGATCATGACGGCGCGGATCCCCGCTTCGCGGCAGGTGGTGATGGTGGCCTTGGCCTCGTCGCGCAGCGGGTCGATCATGCCGACCAAGCCGACGAAGGTCAGCTCGCGCGTCAGGTCCTCTTCGCCGTGCTGCTCCGGCAACTCGCGGTATGCCAGTCCGAGCACGCGCAGCGCGGCGGCGGCGAGCTCGTCGTTGGTCGCGCTCCCGCGCTTCCGCGTCTCCGGGGACATCGGGGCGACGCCGTCGGCGCCGAGCTCGGACACGCTCGCCTCGAGCACCGCGGCGGGCGAACCCTTCAGGTACGCGACGCGTTTGCCCTCGGGAGTGCTGTGTACCGTCACCATCAGCTTGGTTTCGCTGCTGAACGGAATCTCCCCGGTGCGGGGATAGTCGCGGTCGAGGCCGGCCCGGTCCAGCCCGGCCTTCTCCGCGGCGACGATCAGCGCGGCCTCGGTGGGATCGCCGAGCACGGTGGTGCCACCATCCGAGCGATCGAGCTTCGCGTCGTTGCAGAGGGCACCGATGCGCAGCGCCAGGCGCAGCGGCCCTTCGGCGCCAGCGTCCGTCGTCGGCTCGACCTTCTGCCCTTCGACCTTGAACTCGCCTTGGACCGCGTAGCCGGTTCCGGTAACCTCCACGCGCCGCGCCGCGACGTCGAAGGCACGGACCGTCATCTCGTTCCGCGTCAACGTCCCCGTCTTGTCCGTGCAGATCACCGTCGTCGAGCCGAGCGCCTCGACAGCCGGAAGCCGGCGAATCAGCGCGTGCATGCGGGCCATCCGCTGCATCCCCACCGCGAGCGTCATCGTCGTCACCGCGAGCAGGCCTTCGGGTACCGCCGCGATCGCCAGCGAGATGCCGACCTCGACCATGAAGAGCAGGTTGTTGCCTCGGAGCCAGCCGACGAGCACGATCACGGCACAAAGCCCGAGCACGATGACGAGCAGCGCGCGGCTGAGCTGGGCGAGCTTGGCTTCCAGCGGCGTACCGTGCTCGCCAACTTCTTCGATGAGCGTGCCGATCTTGCCCATCTCGGTTTGCGCGCCGGTGGCGGTGACGATGAACCTGCCCCGACCATCGGTGACCGCGGTGCCCGTGTGCACCATGCTGATCCGGTCGCCGAGCGGCGCCTCGCGATCGGCCACCGGGTCGGCGGATTTCGCAACCGGCAACGACTCGCCGGTCAGCGCGGCTTCGTCCACCTGCAACCGGGCTTGCTCGATCACGCGGCCGTCCGCCGGCACGCGGTCTCCCGCGGGGAGGACCACCACGTCACCGGGCACCAGTTCTTCTGCAGGGATCTGATGTTCCTCGCCATCACGCAGCACGCGAGCGACCGAGACCGCCTGCTTCCGCAACCCCGCGAGGGCGCTCGCCGCCTTCCACTCCGTCACGAAGCCGATGACGGCGTTGAGCACGATCACGACCAGGATCGCGATCGCCTCGATGACATCCCCGAGCGCGAGTGCGACGCCGCTGGCGGCGATGAGCAGTCCCACGATGAGACTACGGAACTGGTGAACGAGGATCGTCAGGGCCGACCGCTGTTTCGCCTCGGCGAGGGCGTTGCGGCCGTGTCGGTTGAGCCGTTCAGCCGCATCCGCGCTACCAAGGCCACGCGCGGTGTCCGAGTGCAACTCCGTCGCGGTTTCGTCTGCGGAGCGCGCGTGCCACGCGGGTTCGGTCATCAGCAACACTACTCCCATCTTGGAACCGTGCTCCCCCTACCCTTCGAGATTGCCCTTCCACCCTCCCCCGAACCCACACGATTCCGCCATCCTCGTCGGCGTCATGCTGTCGCCATCGACCGAACCACGCATGACAACTAGGGTCCGCCATCGCCGCACGCGGGCATTTGAGCGGCAAAACGTTGGGAACTACGCATCTACGTCGCCGTCAACCTGCTCGTCGACAACGTGATGGAGCCGCGCCTGATGGCGTGCTCGCTCGGCCTGTCGCCGCTCGCGGTGGTGCTGGCGATGCTTGTCTGGGCCTTCTTGTTCTCTAGGTGCCGCTCACCGTCCTCGCGCGCGATCTGATCGAGTCGTGGCCGATCGTGGTGTCGCCCGAGATGTCGCTGATCTGAGCCGCCCCCGACACACACACATCGCGGAGTGAGCTCGGATCCTTCGCGAGCACCGGATTCATCGGGTGCTGGTCGCCGAGGAAGGCTCCTCGGGATCCTCATACTCACGCAACTACACCGATTCCCGCGTCATGTCGGCGCGGGAATCGGTGACGCGTCGCAGGGGCACTCCGACCCGTGACGAAGGGTCAGTCCTTCCGGTCGAGCCACTTGTTCAGCGTGTCGCTGACGGCGTCGGACATCTTGTCCCAGCCGTCCTTCACGGCGTCCTCGACCTCGTCGAGACGCTTCTTGATGGAATCTCGCATCGAGGCCGCCTCCTGGCGTGAGTCAGCCTTGAGCTCGGCAAGCTTCGACTGCAGCTCATGCTTGCGGGCCTCAACGCGATCCTTCAGTTCATCAGATTTCTTCAGCATGGCCGCCGACCGAGCACGCGGCGTGCCACCACGTGCTTGAAGCCTTCGTTGGTGTCGCAAGCCCACGCCGTGGCGGCACCGCCCGCATCGAGGTCGTCTGCACCTCCTCGTCCCGTCGAGCAGGACGGCGAGCCATCGCATCTCGCCGATGTGCTCGAGCGCGATCTCGACGACGACAAGCTCATGGTGAGGCTGACAGCGCATGTCGCATGCCCTCTGGATTAGTGTGGCCGATGCAGGGATCCCGCTCATGTCGCCTCATCAACTGCGCGAGGAGGGCCAGCGGCGGTCTCCGCTCGCCGACCAGCCTCGAGTTGAGCAGATGTCGTGCGCTTCGCGCTCTCGATCTGCTCGCGCGATGCGGAGGCGCCGGGCACTTGACTCAGTTGTGGTGCGGGCGCGGGCGGATGACCTGGCCGGCGTGGACTCGCGCGACGGCCATCAACACGAACAGCAGCACCGCGCCGGCGAGGTAAAGGTAGCCGGCGGGGTCGAGGGTCAGCCGGACCATCAGGCCGTGCAGCGCGGTGGTCGCGAACGCGACCGCCGGCAGCACCGGCCGGGTAAACGGGAAGGCGACCAGCCAGAACGCCGTCAAGATCCACAGGCCGACATAGAACAAGCCGACGTAGTTGACCAGCGGCGTGTAGCCTTGCCAGGGCTCGCCGCGGACGAAGTGCTGGCCCTCGACCACGCACAGACCGACCAGGATCAGGATCGCGAGAATGGCGGGAATGCGCGCTGCATGGTGCCTCCTACACACCGGAGACAGCAAGGCACATGCCAGCGGCGACCGCGTCCAGCGCGCAGGCGTCGTCACCGACGGCGGACGGCGCTGGCCCTGTGCCTGCATCTTCTCGGGGCATGGTCCTCATCCACCGCATTCTGGTTCCTACCGATTTTTCGGATGGCGCCCGCCGCGCGCTCGACTATGCGGTCGAGCAGGCCCGGGCCTTCGCCGCGTCCCTGGTGCTCGCCCACGCGCACGCGCCCCCGACGATCTACGCACCCGAGGGCGTGATGCTGACGCCGCTCTGGGACGAGCCGGAGCTTCGGGCCCAACTCGCGGACTCGCTCGCCAAGCTGGCGGCCGAGGTCCGCGAACGCGGGATCGCCGAGGTCTCGACCCAGTTGCTCAATGGCACGCCGTGGCAGGAGATCGTCCGGGCCGCCGCGGAGGACAAGTGCGACCTGATCGTGATGGGCACCCACGGTCGCGGCGGCCTCAAGCACCTGTTCCTTGGTTCGGTTGCCGAGCGAGTGGTGCGCAAGGCGCCGTGCCCGGTCCTCACCGTCGGGGCCCGCGTACCCTGAGCAACGGGCGTCACCGGTCGGCGACGCGGAGGTGCGCCGGCACCGCATCGGCGCCGAGAGGATCATCGCCGTGCGGCGACATCACCTCAGGCGCCAACGGTGGCTCGTACGGGACGCCGACTCCGGGGAGCAGGCTCGCCGCGTCGGTGCGCCGAAAGAGGCCTTTGGGATCGCGGCGCCGGCACTCGTCGATCGCCGTCGCGACGTGGACTTCGACGAATCGAGGTGCGCACGCCCGCGCCAGATCGCGCCAGCGCTGGCGGTGTGCGGTGGCGGCAACGATCGCCACCAGCCCCTGGCGTGCGGCCAGGCAGGCGAGCTGCGCGAGCGTCGTGTAGAAGCCGTCGCTCGGTGGCCGAGAAGACGGCGCGGCTCGCGGATACCAGCGCGCTGGTCGCCCGCGGCGAAGCCTCGCCCGGAGGTTACCTCCGCGTGGTGGTCGGCACCGACTACTCCCCCCTGGCGCAGCGGGCGCTCGAAGCGCCTTCGAGTTGACGGCACCGGGCGGCGACGTCCACGTCGTGCACGCCTGGCTGCGCCGCTCCTCGAATATGACCTGAACGGTGGGATCCTGGATCAGCTGCGCGAGGCGGCCGAGCAGGTGGCCGAGACCGAGCGAGCGCGGATCCTCGGCATGCCGCGACCACCGAGCGTAGCGGTACGCTTCGATCTCCGCGATGGCATGCCGCTGGCGATCCTCGAGGCCGAATCCGGGTCGGCCGATCTGGTCGTCGTCGGCACCCATGGACGCCGCGGGGTGCGCCGCTTCTTCCTCGGCTCGGTGGCCAAGGCGACGATCCGCCATGCTCGCTGCACGGTTCTGATCGCGCGCTGACCGCCATCCGATGGCATGCCGCGGACCAACCGCGAGCGCGGCGAGGCGTCAGTCTGGCGCAACAGTCCGACCGCGAGCCGGCGGCATTCCAAGGTAGGTCGCGTGGCAAGCGACGCACGCGGTGGTCAGCTCGCCCTACGCCGCCGAGAGCGCCTCATCATCGCGCACCGACGCCGCCGCCTCGATCGCACAGGTCGCGCTGACCATCCGATCCTGCAGCTCGAAGAACGGCGACGGAATCTCGTCATTGAGCGTCTAACCAAGGTCCGGCACCGGGCGCGCCAGCCGGGGCTCAGCGCGGATCGCGTGCGCCGCGGCACCCGCCGCGCCATGGTCGACCGACAGGACGGCGGCGTGCAGCGCCGCCAGTTGGCCGGTTCCGGTGCATGCGTGGCGACAGCAGCTCACGGGCGAGCGGCGGCAGCGGCTCGGCGCGTTCGACGACGATCGCCGGCACGCGGGGTCCCACCTCGGGCGGCAGCGTGCCATCGGGGTGGCCGCATCCGAGCGCCGCGACGATCGCGGTCATCGCCAACAACCGGCTGCAGGACGAGACCAGCAACCGAGTCCCGGTTCGGATCACCATGGCTGCTCCCCGCTGGCGTGCGCTCGGCGCCTCTGCTCCAGGAAGATGGCGACCCCGACCGTCGCGAGCGTCGCGACCGCCGCGGTCACCAGCTCGTCGGTCGCCAGCATCGCCGCCAGCGACAAAAGCGGCGCCGCGATCAGCAGGACGACCACCTGGCGGCGCGGCTGCCACCCCGCGTGCAGCAGCGCGGCGACCACCAGCAGTCCCGGCGTTCCACACCGCCGCGACCGGCAGGACGGGCTTCCTCCGAACACCGCTCGTAGCCAGGGCATGCCAGCGTGGTGTGGCCCGCGCGTCCACCGAGCACGCATAACCTGCGCGGCCGTGGTGTGCCCCTGGGCTTCGAGCTCGTCATCGGACCTTCCCGACGCAGCGGGTGGTCGGCCGGTAGCCGAGCTCGGCGCGAGCGCGGGCGCCGTCGACCACACCGCCGAAGTGGAAGCGGCGGAGGTTCTGATCGTACCGAAACTCGAAGCCAACCATCCACGCGCGCAGGTCGTAGAGCGGCGCCAGCAGCGGCCCCGGCACCGGCAGGTCGCGCCGACCCGAGCGCGCGATCAGGCTGGTCAGCGGCAAGGTGTCGGCTCCCGGGATGTTGAAGACGCCCTGCGAGCTGCTGCCGGCCGCGATCCGGAGCGCGTGGACGGCATCGTCGATCGACAACACGTTGATCCCCATGCTGGTGACCATCGCGCTGCCGAAGGGCGAGCGCGGCAACCCCAGACCCGGCAGATCGAGCCCGAGAGCCTCGGTCAGCGCGATCGTCCGCAGCACGGGGCGGAGCAGCGACGGCGGCAGCGCATCGGTGACTCGCTTGGACCGCGCGAAGTCGCGGTCGTCGCCCCGCTTTATCGCGCCGGCCCGCCGGAATAGCTTGACGCCGACCTCGACCACCGGCTTGTTCGCGACGTCGGCGACCTTGACGCCCGGGAGATCCTGACCTCCCGCGACCGCGGTCACGAAGAGCACTCGATCGACGGCCGCGGCCGCGCTCGGCCGCCGCGGATCCGCACGTTGAGGTCGGGAACCGCGGCGAGCGCATGGCCCACCAGCGAGATGGGAATGACGTGCATCTCCCGAACGAATGCACGTGGCGCGCCGGAACCGACGCGACATCGGGGAGCGTTTGGACTTCGACCTTCACCGCACCGGTTGCGCGGGCCCCCAGCGCGAGCGCACCGATTGCGCACGGTCGGTCGGCCGCAAGCCTCTTGCTTGCTTGAGAACAGGCGCGCCCGGCGGCTCAAGAGATGCAGCAGCCGAGATGCATGAAGACCGAGAAGCTGAACGTCTCCGGCATGACCTGCGGCGCGTGCGTGAAGCACGTGACCCGCGCCTTGACCTCGGTGCCCGGCGTCGACCACGTCGATGTCTCGCTTGCCGACAACACCGCCGACGTCAGGTTCGACGAGGATCGAGTGTCGACTGGGACGCTGGGTGCGGCGCTTCGGTCGGCGGGCTACGACGTCGCCTCGGCCCCCGTGGAGCGAGTGTCGGCTGGCTGCTGTGGCTCCTGACGATTGAACCGGTCGCTGGAGCGGTGACGCACGGTTGGGCGCGACGTCGCGCGTAGCTGGCCAAGGGCACGGCGCCGGCGACCACGAACGCGACCAGCGTTGCCATCCCGTGCCGCCACGGCTGCTCATGGTCCACGGACGCCCCGGTCTGCTCGAGCTCCGACTTGAGCCCGAGGTAGTTACTGACCGCCATCGACAGCCCGTCGGCGACCAGGTTGGCCAGCCCGAGGATCAGGCCGACCGCGGCCGGGAACCCCGCGCCGGTGCTGCCGGCGATCAACCCCCGCGTGGTCACCACGCCGTCGCAGGCGCCGTAGACCAGATCGCGCAGGTAGTGCCCGGCTCCCTCGGAAGGACGCGACGGCTTGCTCACGGGACCCGTTGGAGCAAGAACCTCGCCGAACTCGCGACCTGTTGGGGGGCGCAGGCACAGTACGTGCTGCACTCGCGGCATGAAACGCTCTCGTGGTCGTTGCCCTGTTCGCTGGTTGTCCGCCGCCGGACGAGCCGGCGCAGGTCGGCATCGAAGGTTCTCCGGCGGAAGACACGGACCATCCGGCCGCGTTTCGCGACCTCGCCGATCGTACGGCGGCGCGGACCAAGAACCGCGTCGCCGCCCGGGGTGAGGCGCCGCTGGCCGACGACGATCAGAGGCGACGCTTCGCCGTGCTGGTGCCCGACGAGCCGATGACCGGTCGAGGGGCGTATCTGATCGAGGAGCGACCCGGGCGCGTGTGGCGGGTTTCGTTCCAGATCGACGGTCGCACGATGCCGTGGGGGACTCGAGCCCGGCGCGTCGCACGACGACGATCCGATATGGCAGACCCGCGACGACCGCACCGTCGATCTCACCCAGGGCCACCATCACGGCGGGGAAGTGATCGAGTTCGCGCAGCGCGACGGCGCCCTGGTCGTGCTGCTGCACGAATTTACCGGCGACGCCGACACCGTGGTCACCGAACGCCGACGGTTCGCGAAGAACGGTGTGTGCTCCGACCCGTGCCCCGCGCTCGCGGGCTTTGTCACCGAGGATGCCGACCTCCGGGTCACCGGTCCAGCGGGCACCGTCGATGCGCTGACCGACTCTGATCACTGGACGAGGTCGGCGACTACGATCGATAAGGTGCGCTCGTCCGATAAGGTGCGCTCGTCACGCAGCGAAGCAGCTCGCAGGCCGACGACGAGGACCACCTCGATGGATTCGAGTCCAGGAACCGCGCCTCATGTGTCGGCTGCAGGCTTGACGATCAGGACGGGCACTCGACTGTTCCGGACCACGCTCTCGGCCACCGAGCCGAGCACGAGGCGACGCAGCCCGGACTCGCCGTGAGAGGCGATCACGATGCAGTCGGCGCCGGCGCGCGCTGCCGTCGCCACGATGGCGGCGGCCACGTCCCCATGCCAGATGGCCTCGACATCGAACCCGATGGCGGGGGGCAGGTCAGACTGCACGAGCGCGCGCAGCCGACGGCAAGCATCGGTGCGCGAGAGCTCGACAGGAGAGCCCGTCATTACGTGCAGTAGCAGCACCTCGCCACCCGCGGGCACAAGTGCGAGCGCATGTGGAATGGCCGCGTTACCGAAGCGGGAGAAGTCGGTCGCGACGAGGACACGGCGGACCACGGGGAGTGGGACCTGCGCGACCGGAGACGCTTCGACGGGCACGAGCAGGACCGACATCGGGGCGAGATGCAGGACGCCGGAGGCCACCGAGGAGAGCCGGGCCAGGCCGCGAGCGCGGTGACTGCCAACGACGATTAGGTCGGCCGCGCATTCAGCCGCGCGTCCCACCAGGTGGTCGCTGAGCCGACCGAGGGCAAGGACCGCGTGGAACGCGACCCGCCCTTCTCCGCCAAGCTCACCCACGGACTCGGCGAGGTCCCGCTGGAGGTAGCCATCGATCTCAGGAACCGGCTCGGTCAGCGCGTGCGGGGTAGTTCCATAGCGACGGGTCGCCTCGTCCATGTAGTACGCGTGGAGGACGTGCACGTCGCACGGGCCGATGCCACGGAGAGCGCGCACCCACTCGAGAGCGCGGTCGCTCGCAGCGTCTTCGGTGAGGATCGCGCCTACGACGAGTCCACCTCGGTTCGTCCAGTCGACAAGACGACGGCCGCCTCGGACGACGAGTACCGGGACCCTCGCGCGCTGCACGAGGCGCTCCGCCGTGCCGCCCATCTGCAGCATCGATCGCCCCGCGCCCATCGCCCCCACGACGACCAGACGCGCGCCCGTGCTCGATGCCAGCGCTGCGAGCGCGACCTCGGGATCCCCGCTCGGCATCACACCCCGGATCGACAGGGCAACGTCGCCACGAAGTCGGTCGACCTCACGCTGCAGCTCCTGGGACTTCTGCGCGTCCTCCCCGCCAGAGGGAACCGCATGGACGAGGTGCAGCTGGCCGTGAAGGGCGCGGGTGAGTGCGGCGGCGACGTCACCAGCCTCGCGGGCGGCGTCGGAGAAGTCGGTGCCGCAGAGGATCAACGGTTCCGGATCGGTCATGTCACTCCCTCGTTTTCTGATAGGCCTGCGAGAGAGGCCCGCGCGCAGCGCCGATCAGCCGCAGCGGTCGCCAAGGCGCTCGCCCTGAGCGAGCGCTCACTGAAGGATTCGACGCCGTCGACGGCCTCGAGGTAGAGCGCCTGCTCCTGGGTATCGGGCGCGAGCAAGGTCAGGTCGAGCAACTGGGTACTGCGCCTGCGCGCGCGATGGGTCAGGCGCACGAAAAACGACCGGGGCGAAGGGTACGTGACGAGAATGCTATGGACCGAACCACGGTTATGCGAAAGCACAAGCGGGATTCGAGTCGCGACCGTGGCTGGCCGGAGGCCTGCGTGAACTCCTGATCCTCGGGACCCATGGTCGGCACGATGGGCTCGGTGGTCGGCGCCCGGCACTCGGTCTCTGCCCTCGGGAGCGCGGAGTGGCTTCCGAGGGCCCGAGGCCGAGGGCCGGAGCGCCGGGGGCCGAGGTGACGCGTGCACCGCGTCTGCTTGGCCCGCACGCTCAGCGCGACGCTGCCCCTCGCCCCGGGGCTCGCCACGGCTGGCTCGGCGATCGGCTCGAACGCGCGGCGCCAACCGCCGGCGGGCGGCGTGCCGCGCGCGGCCTGTGTGCGCGGGCGGCGGCGGGCCGGTCGACGGTCCGCCGCCATCGCCACGGGTGGACGACGGGCCGGCGGGTCGCGCGCCGCGGCTCGGCGCGGATGAGCACACGCATGCCGAGCGGCAGGATCAGCCGATGGGCCTTGGACGGACGCTCGCAGTCGGACACGGCGCGAGACGGTATCAGAGCGGCACGGCGAACACCTGCGCGCCATGCAGCTCGACACAGCGGACGCTGCGCACGCCGCCGGCGCGCAGGTCGGCCGCGTAGCCCGCGATCAGCACGTTCACCGCACGATCGGCGCAGGCTTCGGTGCGGATCTCGACGATGTCCTCGACCACCTGCACGGTGCCGAACAGCCGGGACCCGGCCAGCGCGCGCTCCAGCGCGGCCGCGGTGGTCGCCGGATCCGGCGGGCCCTCCGACGGCGGTGCCGGCGGCCGCTCGCCCTCGACCGGCCCAGGCGCCACCGGCGACGGCGCGACCCCCAGCTGCTCGGTGCCAGGCTCGGTGGCGGCCGGCGCGTCATCGCCGGCGCGGCTGATCAGCACGATCAGCGCGATCGCGGCGAGCACGACCACCGCGCCGACGACGATGCCGCGTCCACGGAACGGCTCGGGCGAGGCCAGGGTCTCGACCGCTTCGACCGAGGTGCCGCCCGCGGCCGACGGCCGCCGGGTCCGCGGGCTCCCCGGCATGGGCGCATGACAGCGCGGGCACTTCGCGTACCCGATGGTGACCGCCACTCCGCAGCCTGGGCAGGGTGTCGACACCATGATTGGCAGTCTACCCACAATCCCCGGGTGCGGGTGTCCCGGGCGGCGGCGCGACGCGGCGGCGATCGGCATCCCGCGGCGGGCTACGGCACCAGCTTGTAGCCGAAGCCGTAGACCGTGAGGATGTGGCGCGGGTTCTTCTGGTCTTCCTCGAGCTTGCGGCGCAGCTTGACGATGAAGTTGTCGACCGTGCGGTTGGTCGGCGAGCCGTGCACGCCCCAGACCTTCTCGAGCAGCTCGTCGCGTGACAGCGCCTCATCGGCGCGCTCGCGCAGCAGCTTCAGCACCTCGAGCTCGTAGAACGTCAGGCGCTTGCTCTGCCGGCCCCGGGTCAGCGTGTGCTTGCGCGCGTTGACCGTCCATGTGCCGATCGCGAACGACTCGTCGGTGGCCGCCAGGCGGGCCTGGCGCCGGAAGATCGCGTTGATCCGGGCGATCAGCTCGGCGACCGAGAACGGCTTGGTGACGTAGTCGTCGGCGCCCGAGTCGAGCCCGCGGACCTTGTCGGCCTCCTGCGCCTTGGCGGTCAAGATGATGATCGGCACCACCGGATCGCGCTCGCGCAGCGCCTCGCACACCCGATAGCCGTTGTCGTCGGGCAACATCAGGTCGAGCAGCACCAGATCGGGGCCCCACTCGCCGGCGGCGTGCAGGCCTTCGCTGCCGGTCTCGCGCGCCTCGACCTCGAAGCCCTCGAAGCGGAGCGCATCGGACAGCCCGCGGACGATGTCGGGCTCGTCCTCGATCACCAGGATCTTCTTGGCGCTCTCGGTCACCACGAGCCTCTTATCACGTCCGCCCGGCCCCCGGCTCGCCGGATCCATCCGGGGCCACCGGCAGCCACAACGTGAAGGTCGAGCCCTCGCCGGGCGTGCTGGCGACCCGGACCCCGCCGCGGTGGGCGGAGGCGATGCGCTCGACCAGCGCCAGCCCGATGCCCGAGCCGCGGATCGGCTTGAGCCGCACCGCGCGCGCCCGGTAGAAGCGCTCGAAGATCTTGTCGTGCTCGTCGGGATCGATCCCGGGGCCGAAGTCGCGCACGGTGATCTCGATCCGGCGCGAGCGGCCCTCGACGACCCGGGCCGCCACCACGATCTTGTGGCCGTCGGCCGCGTACTTGATCGCGTTGTCGATCAGGTTGAGCACGGCGAGCGTGAGCGCGTTGCCGTCGATCCGCGCCGGCGGCAGCTCGCCCGGCAGCTCCGCCTCGCAGGTCATGTGCGCGTTGTTGAGGCGGTGCACCGACAGCTCGATCGCCCGCGCGCACACGTCGCCAACGTCGCCCGGCTCGAACTCGTAGACGTCGACGCCGCGCTCGATCTTGGCGAAGTCGAGCACGTTGTCGATCAGGCGCGACAGCCGCACGCTCTCGCGCCAGATCACCTCGGCGTACTCGGTCGCCTGCGACGCGCCCTTGACCCGGCCTGCCGCGAGCATCTCGCCGAACATGCTGATGATGGACAGCGGGGTCTTCAGCTCGTGCGAGACGTTCGAGATGAACTCGCTCTTGAGCTCGTTGGCCTTCCGCTCGCGCCACATCGCGAGCAGCAGCAACACCAGCCCGGCCGAGATCACGACCAGCGCCAGGCCGATCAAGACGATGTCGATCAGCTGGCGGCGGCCGCGAGCGGCCTGGGTCCCGACATCGCGCTGGGCGACCCGCAGCGTCCACTGGTTGGTGGTCTCGGTGAACGGCAACTCGACCACCCGGTCGCCGGCATCGCGGAAGGGCATGCCGTAGACCA
Organism: Kofleriaceae bacterium; assembly: GCA_046597055.1. Classification (GTDB taxonomy): domain Bacteria; phylum Myxococcota_A; class Polyangia; order Haliangiales; family Haliangiaceae; genus UBA2376. Next base: position 17,608 of record JBKJLC010000062.1, read on the forward strand.
GCTCGCCGCTGGCATCGACCACCTGGTAGAGCCGGGGCGAGCGCACGCCGAAGAACTGCGGAAACACCGCGGCCACCATGTGGTTGAGGTCGGCCTCGACCACGACGTAGTAGGCCTGGCCGGTGTCACCGGTGCGGCGGGAATACGAGAACAGGAAGGGCCGGCCATCCAGGATGAGGTGCTGGTGGCCGCGGGTGCGCTCGGCCAGGGTGCCGAGCGGCAGGTTCGGCACGATGCCGGACTCGAAGAAGCTGCGGAACGCCACCCCCTCGTCCCCCGGCCGGCTCGAGACGTAACCACTCGGGAGAATACGAAGATCGGTCCCGAGCACGAAGACCGACTGCACCGGCGCGCGAACACTCTTCACCGTGGCGGCCAGGTCCGGCAGGTAGTCGGGGTCGATGGTGGCGAAGAGCTTCTCGTCCGCCTCGATCATCGGCGTCTCGATGCCGATGACCTTCTCCTCGGCCAGCTCGCGCATGGTGTCCTGGATGAGCGCGCGCTCCCGGATCGACGCTTCTGCGGTGTAGCTGTAACCGTAATAGGCGAGCGCGGCCGCCGACGCCAACACCGCGAATATAAGGGCGTTTACGACGAGCAGCCGACGCATCCGGGTCGACCTAATACCATGCGCGCGAGATCCCGTGGGTGATCTTGTAAGTGGGGATGGTTGCTAGCAATCGCGCCATGTGTTAGGACGCTGACTGTACTGGCGCCGTACTTCCGGAGTGGGGTCCGGACGGCATGAATCTCAATAGTTAGGTCGACTACTTGGACGCGGCCTTCCCCTCTAGAGAGGCTGGGATGGACTCTATCTTCGACGAAGAAGCGGATGAGGTCGGCGGCGAAGTCGAGGCCTACTGCCCGTCTCCGCGGTGCAAGGCCGACACCACCCACACGATTATCAGCATGTACGAAGACGAGGTCCGTCGCGTGCAGTGCGTCGTATGCGGGGAGGTTCACGCCTACCGCAAGCCCCGGGGCGATGGCCCGGAAGAGGGCGGTGGCGGAGGGGGATCCGATGGGGTCTCACCCAAGCGGATGACCTCGAGCCGGGTGACCTGGAAGGACGCGATGGCGCGGGCCAGTGAGCCCGACCTCGCGAACTGCCGGCCCTACTCGATCCGTGACACCTACGAGATCGGTGACGTCGTGATGCACCCGAAGTTCGACATCGGGTTCGTGACCGAGCTGTTGCCGGACAACAAGGTGGCCATGGTCTTCCGCGACGAGGACGAGCCACGGGTGCTCGTTCATAATCGCGGCGATCTCGCGACCCAGATGCCTGGCATCAGCGAGATCCCGCCGCCGCGGGACGCCAAGAAGAAGAAGCGTCCCAAGAAGAAGGACGACAGCGTGCCGGTCGCCGTCCGCAGTGATGCGGACGTCGCGGGCGCCCTGGACAAGGCGCGCACCGCGGCTGCGGCCAAGACCGAGGAAGGCCAGCGCGTGGTTGCCACCCGCCTGGTCGACCAGAAGGGTCAGAAGCCGAAGAAGGGCGACCCCAAGGCAACCAAGCCCGCGGTAGCGCCGGCCAAGGTCGATCCCAAGGCGGCCAAGGCTGCGGCCCCGGCAGCGGCGAAGGCGGTCAAGACCGAGCCCGCGTCGGCCAAGGCGGCCAAGGCTGAGCCCGCGGCGAAGACGGCCAAGGGCGCTGCCGCGGCCAAGGGCGGCAAGCCGGCCAAGGACGACAAAGCGGGCGCGAAGGCACCCACCGGGAAGAAGCCGGCCAAGCCGGCCAAGGCGGTCGCGGCCAAGAAGCCCGCCGCCAAGGCGAAGGCCGCCAAGCCGGCGCCCAAGGCCAAGGCTGCCAAGCCGGCGCCCAAGGCCAAGGCTGGCAAGCCGGCCAAGCCCGCCGCCAAGAAGCCCGCGAAGCCGACCAAGAAGAAGAAGTGACGGCGCCCGGACCGTCGGTTCGCCGACGGTTCCGGTCCCGGATCACGGCGTGACCGCAGCCGGCCGGTGCTCGGCGGTGCGGGTGGACGGTAGTCGGGCGCGGGCGCCCTCGGCGTGATCACCCAACCCGCCGGGTGATCGAAGCGCTCCCGCGCTCGGTGTTGATCACGCTCGCCAACCGAGCGGCCGACGGACCGCGGGTGGCTCAGCTCCCGCGCGGGAGCAGGACCGTGAACTCGGTGAACTGATCTTCCTCGGACTCCACGGTGATGAGACCGCCGTGGAGCTCGACGAGGCCGCGCGCGATGAACAGGCCCAGCCCCGCCGAGTCGGGGCCGGATGAGGTGTGGTGCTTGGCGGGCTGCACGTCGGTGAACGGCTCGAAGATCCGGTGGCGGTGCGCCGCCGGGATGCCGATGCCGTTGTCGCGCACACGGATCCGCGCCCAGTCGCCGGCGTAGACGTCGGCCGGCGCGTCGTCCACCAGCACGCGGATCTGACCGCCCTCGGGCGTGTAACGGATCGCGTTCGAGACCAGGTTGACCACGATCTGGTGGACCTTGTCGGTATCACCGGAGATGCGGGCGATCGCCGCGATCGCGGTCGCCATCTCCTGGCGGCGGGCCTGGGCCAGCGGCAACAGCTCGTGGACCGCGTCGTCGACGACCCGGGCGACGTCGACCGGCGCGCGGGTCAGCCGCACCCGCCCGGCCTCGAGCCGCGAAAAGTCGAGCATCTCGTCGACCAAGCGCTTGAGGCGATGGGCGTTGCGCCGGATCGAGGCGACCGGGCGATCCATCTCGTCGGCGAGCTCGCCGAAGCGGCCCTCGTTCAGCAGGTCGAGGTAGCCGACGATGCTGACCAGCGGGGTCCGCAGCTCATGGGCGACGATCGAGATGAACTCGGCCTTCATCTGGCTCTGGCGCTCGAGCTCGGCGTTCTTGCGGATGAGCTGCGCCTCGGACTCGGCCAGCGCGCGGGTCCGCTGGCGCACCGCGTGATCGAGGTTGGCGGTCACCGACTCGAGCTCGGACTGCTTCTCCTCGAGCTCCTGGGTGCGGCTGTCGATCTGCTGCTCCATGCGCGCGGCGACCTCGAAGAGCTCGGCCTGGCTCGGCTCGCTGGTCCGGCGCTCGGTGCGCGCGATCAGCACGTCGATGGTGCGCTGGGCGGCGCGCAGCTCGAGCTCGAGCTTGGCGACCTGGGCGGCCAGATCGGGGCCGCCGGGCGGCGCCGCGGCGCCCCGAGGGCGACGACGAGTTCCCTCAGGCAAGGGGCGCTCCCAGCGCGAGCGCGGCGAGGGTGTGGTTGACCAGGAGCGGGCCGGCCTGCTCGCCGAAGCTGTGGAACCCGACGACCGGCACCGACGCGTAGATCTCGTCGAGCGCCGCGCCCGCGCCGCGGGTCTGGGCCTCGAGGTGGCGGCCGAGGCACGAGAACGTGATCACCGCCGATAGCTCGCCGAGCCGCGCGCGCGCGCCGGCGAACGCGGTGCGGGTCTGGGTGACCAGGTCACCCGGCCGCATGATGCGGACGACCGCGCCCTCGTCGACCACCGCGGCCAGCCGCAGCTCGTCGCCCGCGACCTCGCGGATCGAGCGGACGTACGGGTGACCGCCGACGTAGATCGCGAACGGGAATGACGAAGCGAGCTCGTTGTCGAGCGGACGGTCGACGCCGAGCTCCCGGATCAGCTGCTGGTAGCGGGCCGCGGCCGGATGGCCGTCGAGCTCGTGGATCGAGCGGCGACGCGGATCGGCGCCGGTGACCACGGTGCGCGCGGGGGTCGCGGTCATGTGCTCGGACGTGATCACCTCGAACGACAGCCCGGACTCGAGCACGACCACCAGGCCAGCGTCACGATGGGCGACGCCGTTCGCGAAGATCGCGCTGCGCGGCGGCCCCCCGACCACGTCCGAGGACGAGCCGCCGACGAACGAGATCCGTGGTGCGGTGGCCGCGGTACCGAGGCAGAACCCCTCGGCGAAGGCGGAGCGACCATCGACCAAGGTCAGGGCGACGTGCCGGGCCGGATCGAGCGCCTCCGCGGCGCGGCCGAGCGCGTTCGCCGCAGCGACCACCGCGCCCCGCCCGGCCTGCAGCGGTCCCCGCGCCAGCTCGCCGGTCAGCCCGATCCCGAAGCGCAGGCCCGGGCACGAGATCACCACCGCGACCGCGGTGCCGACCGCGACCGCGCCGCCGATCTCGCCCACCGAGGTGCACCCGATCACCGTCGCCGGCGACAGGCGCTGGTGCAGCTCGGCGGCGACCTCGTCGCACGGGAGCTGGCTCGACACGAACGCGATCACCAGGGCGTCGGCCGACGGCGCCAGACGCGCGGCGAGATCGTCGGCGACCTGGCGCGGCGAGCGCGCAGGCACGGACGTCCTGCGGATGGGTGGTTCCCCCTGCGCCACGGCGCGGACTATAGCGCGCGGCGGTCAAAAAGTTGCCCCGGGCGGCCGCCGGCCGCTTCGATAAGGGCATGGAGAAGGCTTGCAGCGTGTGCGCGGCGTCGTTCCGGCCCTCGTTCGTCTATCAGGTCGCCGTCACCGGCGAGGGCCAGCGCGGTTACTACTGCACGCTCGAGTGTCGCCAGAAGGGCCTCGGGGACGAAGCCTTCCGGGCGCGGCGGGCCCGGCGCATCGCCGTGCTCAATCAGAAGGGCGGCACCGGCAAGACCACCACCTCGGTCAATCTCGCGGCCGGCGTCGCCGAGCGCGGGCACAAGGTGCTGCTGGTCGACACCGATGCCCAGGGCAACGTCGGCGTCTCGCTCGGCGTGGCCGGTGAGAAGTCGCTCTACCACGTGCTGGTCGATGGCGCCGACCCGACCGAGGTCGCGGTGCCGGTCCGCCAGCACCTCGACGTGATCACCAGTGACAGCACGCTCGCCGCCGCCGAGATCTGGCTGGCCCGTCAGGATCCGGCGCCGCGGTCGCGGGTCATGACCCGCCGACTGAACCTCATGCAGGTGTCGCGTCGCTACGACTACGTCGTGATCGACTGCGGCCCGTCGCTCAACCTGCTCAACCAGAATGCGCTGTCGTACGCCGACGAGGTGGTGATCCCGGTGACGTGCGACTACCTGGCCCTGGTCGGCGTGAAGCAGGTGCTGCGCACGATCAAGGACGTCGAACGCCACCTCGGCCACACGGTGCGGGTGTCGGCGGTGCTGCCGACGTTCTACGACGGGCGCACCCGGCTCGCGCGCGAGGTACTCGAGACCCTGCAGGGCCACTTCAAGCAGAAGTGCCTCGATCCGATCCGCATGAACACCCGCCTGGCCGAGGCCCCCAGTCACCGCAAGAGCATCTTCGAGTACGCGCCGCAGTCGCACGGCGCGGCCGACTACAACCGGGTGGTCGACTGGCTCCTCGCCAGCGCGGCCGTCCACCAGCGCACCGGCCCGACCGCCGAATCGACCGTCGCAGCGTGAGGACAACCATGAAGGAAGAGAAGCTTCTGCAGCACGATCCCCTGTCGGACGCGGACCTGATCCTGCGCGACGACTTCTACGGCCGCGGCCCGATCGACGACGAGGTGCCGGCCGTGCGCCGCGGCACCAAGAAGGCGGCCGCGCCCCGGCCGACCCACTACAAGGTCATCTGCATCTCGATGTACACGCAGGATCTGGAGGAGCTCGACGCCAAGGTCGGCGAGCTCAAGCGGCGCGGGTGGACCAAGGCCAACAAGAGCCAGCTGATCCGGATCGCGCTCGCGCAGCTCGATCTCGACAAGCTGCCGGTCCCGCGCCAGTAGCCCAGACCAGCGGGGCGGCCCGGTCCGCGCGCGATCGGGCGGTGCTACCATCGACGAGCAGTATGTTCGACGACCTGCCCGCCCAGTACGCTGCCTATCTGCTCCGCTTCGAGAAGGTGATCGGCGGCCTCGCCTTCGGCGAGTTCACCAAGCACGAAGGTCGGCTGATCCAGAAGCTCGCGTTCGACGCGTTCGCGCCGCTCTACACCCACTACATGGCGATGGCCACGCACTACCTCGAGGGCGTCGACCGCGGCGATACCATCAACGACCTGGCGGTCAAGCTCATCCGCGACAACGCCGCGCAGCTGATCTTGACCTCGCCGGTGTGAGCCGCGGTCAGAAGGCGCGACCGAGGCCGGCGGTCAGCACGTGGGAGAGGTCGGTGCGCTCGGAGCTGGTGGCGCCGACCACCCGGGTCGACTCGCCCGTCCACCGGGTCCGGGCGTAGCCGAAGCGGTAGACCGCGTCGATCTTCCAGGCGCCCTTCCAGCCGTACTGGCCGGCGAGCTGGACCGCGGCCGCCATCGCGCCCGCCACCGCGCCGTCCTGGTTGCCGGCGGTCTGGCTGCGCGTGCCGGGATAGACCACGTCGACCGAGGCCGAGGCGCCGATCTTGTCGGTCAGCCGCGGCATCCGCAGCGCGGTGCCGACGGTCGGGCCCGAAAAGGTCTCGGTCGGGATCTGCGCGAGGTTGTCGAGGTTCGACACCGAGAACAGGCCGTAGTGATAGCCGAGCCGCGCCCACGCCGTCAGCCCGCTCCGCTTGCGGAAGTCGTAGCCGATCAGCGCGCGCGCATCGATGTCGTGCGTCTTGAACCCGATGTCCTGGGCCATCGTCGCCGTTGCGTACCGGATACCGGGCGTCGCGATGCAGCCCAGGTACTCGAGCCCGGCGCCGAGGTAGAGCGTCTTCTTGAACGCGAACACCGCCTCGCCGCCGAGCGCGACGCTGAGCGCGGTCGACCCGAAGGTGTAGGTCCGGGGCGGATCCGCCGCGGTCGCGGGCCCGTTGGACGCGAACTTGCCTCCGACCGACGCGAAGCCCATGCGCGCGCCGAAGGCGAACACCCGCTTCGGGCGCGGCCCGGCACCGTCGGGGTCCGACACCGCGGACGACGCGATCCAGCCGGCCTCGCCGTCCTCGTCCTCGACCCGGATCCACGCGCCCGAGCTCGACTCTTCGAGGACGGTCAGCTGCGCGCCGCGCCGGACGGTCACCACCGCCCGGCCCTTCTTCGCCGCGCGCGGGTAGAGCTTGGCCTTGCCGGCGGTGACGGTCACCATCTGGACCTGGTCGGCCCCGGCGTCGCCGGCGTCCTCGTCGATCGCCGGCTCGTCGTCGCCGTCATCGTCGCGGGTGGTGCGAGCGGCGCGGCGGGGCTGGTCGTCGTCCTCGCCGGCATCGGCGTCGGCGGCGTCCTCGCCGTCGTCGATCGAGTCGGCGCCGACCCGATCGTCGGGCGCGTCGCCGGACCAGCCGCGGCGGGTCGAGCGACCATCGACGAACGGACGGCGGCGGGTGTTGCGCGGCACGTCGCGCGCCTCGAGCGCGACCACGCTCGACTGGGTGACCCAGCCGGTGCGGCCGTTGACCCGGACCTTGAGCCAGCGGCCCTGCTGCGACACCACGTCGAGCGACTTGCCCTTGGCGACGTTGGTCACCACGCCCGACTGCTCGCCGGTACGCTTGTAGACCTTGGTCGACTTGGTGGTGCGAACCCGGTCGGCCTGGGCAACGCCGGCCGAGAGGGTGAGGGCGAGGACGGCGGTGCAGGCGGCGAGCCACCACCCCGCTCGTCCACAGGGCAGCACCCACGCTGGCAGGCCGGGACGAGGTCCAGAACGCATCATGGCCTCATCCCCATACAACCCTCGTGCCGACGGGCAATCGATGGGCATCCGCGTACTTGGCGAGGCTTGGAGGCTCCTGGCGCCAAGAAACTTGAGTTGCGCGGCCGCCAGCGGGGGCTCGCGGTGGGGAGGTGGGTCCCCACCTGCCGGCTGGCCCCGACACCTCGATCTCGGGCGGGCCCCGAGCCCGAGGGAGGATCCCGAGGTCGCACCCGTACTAAGATTGCGAACCTCTAGTGCGATCCGAGGAGCCCGGACCCACATGCCTGCACCGACCGACAAGAACTTCGCCGCTGGCCACTTCGAGGTGGTGATCGACGGGGAGGCGCTCACCGCTTACGTCAAGAGCGTTGACGGTGGCCTCATCAAGGCGACCTCGACCGAAGAGGCGATGGGCGCGTACCACATCAAGAACCGGCACCTCGCGACCCGCGAGATCGATCCGCTGACGATCGAGCTGGGCGCGTCGGGTGGCCGGTGGGCGCTCAACGCGCTCAACGACTTCCTCGAGCGGCGGATCCATGCGCGCCACCAGGGCCAGGTCACCCACGCCGACGCCAACCTGAAGGAGCAGTACACGTACAGCTTCAAGCGGGCCCTGATCACCGAGATCACCTTCCCGCCCAAGCTCGACGCCAAGGGCAAGGAGTTCGCGCTCATCAAGGTGAAGATGCAGCCCGAGGAGATCGACTTCACCCTGGCGCCCGGGCCGACCATCTCGCCGGTGCCGTCCGCCAAGCAGAAGCAGTGGATGACCTCCGCGTTCCGGCTGACCATCGACGGCGTCGACACCACCCACTGCATGTCGATCGAGGCCCTGACCTTCAAGATGGGCACGAAGCTGTTCAAGAAGGGCGGCTTCAAGCTGCCCGAGTACATGCCGACCAAGCTCGAGATGCCCAAGCTCTCGTTCACCATGCCGATGAAGTTCGCCGGCTCGGTGATCGAGTGGTATCGCTCCGCGATCGCGAAGGAAGGCTCGGAGGCCGCCACCGACGCGGTCTACGAGAAGAACGGCTCGATCGAGCTCCTCGATCCGAGCCACTCGAAGACCGTCTACGAGATCGAGCTGTTCAACATCGGCCCCGAGAACTTCACGATCATGAAGAGCGAGGCGAACAAGGCCGAGACCAAGATCTGCAAGTTCGACGCGTACATCACCAGCGTGAAGCCGCTGAAGGGCGTCAGCGGTCTCCTCGGGTAGTCGCGCGCCACGCCGCGGGCCGCGCTAGCGATCCACGGCGAGCACGTAGAGATCGTAGAGCGCGTGGGCCCACACCGCATGCGCGAGTGACCGGAACCAGAAGATCAGGCCGAACGCGACCCCGGCGAGCGCGCGGAACGCGAACACCCGCGGGTCCCACGGCTCGCCGGCCCAGTGGTGGGCGGCCGAGAACACCAGCGCCGACGCGGCCAGGGCCAGCAACCACGCCGCCGGGCCCGGCAGTCCAGCGCGGCGCAGCAGGTGCGCGCCGCCCGCCAGGCCGATCAGCCGGAACAGCAGCTCCTCGTGGAGGCCGGCCCCGAGCGCGGCCACGAGGCCGTCGCCGGCGCCCAACCCGAGCCCCCGGGTGAGCACGAGATCGATCACGGCGGCGAGCGACATCGCGTAGATCGCCGCCTCGATCAGCACCGGCGTGGCGACGTCGAGCGTGAGCGCGGTGCGACGCCCGGCGCGCGCGACCCACACCAGGAAGCCGGCGGCGAGCGCGGCGTAGATCAGCAGGTAGGTGTCGCGGTCGTGGCCGCACAGGCGCCACAGCGCGCGGGTCGGGACGTCGACCGCCGAGACGGTGCCGGCGAGGAGCGCACCGACGCCGTAGACGAGCGCGAGCGGGAAGCACAGCGCGAGGCTGGCCCCGAGGTCGCCGTGACCGGTCCACGCCGGCGCGGCCGGGGCCGGCGGCGCCGGGGTGCGCGTGGTCGCCGACCGCCGCGGCGCGGGTCGGGCCCGGCTCATACCTGTCCGACCCGACGGCGCGACCGCGACCGCGACGGGCGGGTCGGCCGCCGCGGCGGCACCCGCTGGTCTTGCCAGCGCTTCACGCCCGGCGTCCGGTCCGGTGGGCGGACGGTCACGACCACCGCATCGTCCCAACGGAGCACGCGGGCGGCGACCCGTCGGACCGCGGCCAGATCGACGGGGTCGGCCGCGGCCGCGGTCCCGGTGAGCTCGGCCAGGACCAGGGCATCGGCGTGCCGGACCGGATCGGCCGGCGCGACCGGCGGCTGCGCGACCGCGGTGGCCCGGCTGACCTCGGCCGCGGTCGGCCCCTCGGTCGCGAGCGTCTCGAGCACGGTGCGGACCGTCGCGATCGTCCCGGCCAGGACCGCGGCGCTCTCGAGCTCGATCGCGAGGTAGCCGTCGTCGGGACCGTCGCCGGTGGTCACCGCGATCGCGTGGACCGTGGCCGCCGGCAGCGCCCGGCGGAGCCGCCCGCCGGGACCGTCGAGGATCGCGGCGAGCACGGCAAGCGCGGTGCGATCAGCGTCGCCGGTCGCGAGGCCGGGCAGGCCGATCGCGAGCGCGCCAGCGCCGGGCCGACCGTCGACGAACACCTGGCGTGGCGTGCGCGCGCCGGCCGGCGTCGGGCCGCGCGGCCGGGCCGCGGTCACCGAGCGGGCCCGCGCCGCCGGCACCCGGTCGAAGCGGGCCCGGACCGCGGCAATCGCGACGTCCGGATCGAGGTCACCGACCACGACGATCACCGCGGTCGCGGCCGGGTAACGGTCGGCGAAGGCGCGCTCGAGATCGGTGCGGGTGATGGCCTCGAGCGCCACCGGGTCGGCGAGTGGCTCGCGCCCGAGCGGGTGCCCGGCCCAGCGGGTGGCCAGGTAGGCGCGGAAGGCACGACGGGTCGGGCTGCCCGCGATGGCGGCGGCCAGGTCGCGCAGCCGGCCGCGCTCGCGCGCGACGTCCTCGGTGGCGAGGTCCGGATCGGTCGCGCAGGCGGCGACCACCGCGAGGCCCTCGGACCAGACCTCGACCGGCCACGACGAGCGCAGCCCGAAGCTCCACCGGCCGGCCACGCCGGCCAGCGCGCCACCGAGCCCGGCGACATCGGCGGCGAGATCGCGGCCGCGGCACGCCGACGGCAGCACCGCGGCCAGGAGCGCGGTCGACCCGCGCGCGCCGGCCGGCTCGGACGCGTAGCCGCCGGGCCAGGCGACCCGGATCGCGACCCGCGCCGCGCCCGGGGCGCGTACCGCGACCACCCGGACGCCGCTGGCCAGGGTCGCGCGCACCGGCGCCGCCGGCGTCGGCGACCGGCGCGGCCGGCGGGCCGGCCGCGCCATCGGCGTGGCGACCCGTACCCCTCGCGCCGGATCGAGCCCATGCACCGCCCGCGCGACCTCGGCGGCGCCGACCTGCGCGACCCGAGCGCGGAACCGCGCGGTCCAGGCGGGGTCACCGGCGAGGTGCTGGCCGACCGCCAGCTCGCTGGCGCGGCCGCGCACGCCGGGCACGGGACACCCGACGCCGGCGCGCGCGTGGGCCAGCTCGCCGGGGCTCGCCTCCGCGAGCCGCGCCAGCGCGGCGAGCACGTGGGCGGTGGCCGGCGGCTCGCCGCGGCCGGTGATCGCGAGCAGGCCGGCGCGCGCCCGCATGATCAGCTCGACCGCGTCGAAGCCGCCGTCGACCTCGGCTTCGGGCCAGCGTGCGGCCCCGACCATCGCGAGTGCGGCGACGACCGCGAGCTCGGCGACCGGCGCGACCAGGATGCCCGGCACTGGTAGCCCGATGGCCCAGCGACCGGCCGGGCACGCCGGCACGGGTGCCGCACCCCGACGAGTCACGACTGACCGTCGGGTCGGCGCCGCGGGACCCGCCAGCGGCGACCAGACCCGCTCGACCGCGCGAGCATCGGCACCGCGGACCACGAGTGTGGTGCGGGCGGGCCGGTAGCTCCGGCGCCAGTACGCCGCGATCGCGCCCGGACCCGCGTCGCCGTGGTCGCCGTGGCGGCCCGGCCACGCCCGCGCGAACAGGGCCTGGCCCAGGGCCGAGCCCGGCGGCTCGGCCGCGATCGCCCGGCGCTCGCGCGCGACCATCGCCAGCGCGTCGCGGTCGGGCGCGGCCGCACGGGCGATCACCCCGAGCGCGGCGGCCAGGCCGGTCATCGATGGGACCACCGCGCGGAACACGGTCGCGTCGGGCGTGACCCAGCCATCGAGCGCGGTCGCGGCGTCACGCTCGCGCTCGGCCTGCGCCAGCGCGACGTGCTCGGCGAGGTGAGCGACCCCGGCGCTGCCGGGCAGCTCGTCGCCGGTGCCGCTGCCCACCCAGGCCTCGACCGTGACCGGCCCGCGTCGGCCCGCGGGATCGACGATCAGCGTCAGGCCGCTGGCGAGAGTCGACGTGTGCACGGTGGACCAGGTTGCGTTGCCCATGACCACGCCGGCGGCGATCGCCAGGGCGGCGCGCCAGCGACGATGGGCACAGGTGAGCGCGGGGGGCACGTTTTCGGGCGCAGCATAGCCCGGGCGTACGGCTGCCCGTGAAGCACCCTCGCCGACGACTTTGCGCCGCCAGAAGCCCGGCGCCGGCACCGGCGGGAGCCGGGGCAACGGGCTAGTCTCCGCTCGTGGCCCACCTGCCGGCCGGTATCCCCGTCCTCACCGCCTCGCGTCTGCGGCTCCGGCCCTACCTGCCCCCCGATGCCCTGGCGGTGACCGAGCTCGCCGGCGACGCCGAGGTGAGCCGTTACCTCATCCACGTGCCGCACCCGTATCCGATCGGCCTGGCCGAGGCCTGGATCGCCACCCACGCCGACGCGTGGGCCCAGGGGCTCGGTGTGACCTGGGCGATCACCCGGCTCGCCGATGGCGTCGTGGTCGGCACCGCCAGCCTGCGCTGGGTCCGCCGCCACGATCACGCCGAGCTCGGCTACTGGCTCGGACGTGGCCACTGGGGCCAGGGCTACGCCGGCGAGGCTGCCGGCGCCGCCCTCGACTGGGCGTTCGAAGGCCTGCGGTGCGCCCGCGTGTTCGCCCAGCACCTGGCGGGCAATGATCGCTCGGCGCACATCCTGCGCAAGCTGGGCATGACCGCCGAGGGCGTCCGCCGCGCCCACATCAAGAAGGCCGGCCGCTACCACGACACCTTCCAGTTCGGCATCCTGCGCGCCGAGCACGTCGCCGGCCGCGGCCAGCCGCGCTGATCGAAGCCGCGGCTCAGGGCGGCGCGGCGCCGGCGGCGGCGCCGGCCTCGCCAGGGCAACCCGCGATCGCCGTGCGCATCGGCCAGCCGCCCTCGTGGGCGCGCAGCGCGTGGGCCTTCTCGGGGCCGAGCCTGGCGGCCAGTGATGCGGCGATCTCCTGCAGAGGTCGCGCATGCGTCTTTCGACCGGCATTGCCTCTATCCCCCTCGCCGGCCCGACCCTTGCTGTTCCCCTTCTCGCACTCCCCGCCCGGCCAGTTCCGTGAGGTTACGCCCAGCCATGTCGACAATCGCAACGCGTCCCCGCCGCACTGTCGTCCTCGCCGCCATCCTCGCCGCCACCGCAGCCGCCGTCCCCGGCTGCGCCGCCCCTGGCTCCGGCACGCCCCTCCCCGGCGACGACCCTGACGCGCCCGACACCACCGCCCCCACGCCAGACGCCGCCCCGACCGACCCCGACGCCGCTCCCGCGACCGCCACCGGCTGCGCGCCCGGCGCCCCGGGCGTCGCCTGCCTGCTCGCCCGCCACGACGAGCTCCGCACCGTGTGCGACCCGACCCGCCTGGCCGCGCTGGTCTCCGATCTCACCGCCCGTCGCGGCAGCTTCCCGCTGTGGCATGCCGGCACCGCCCTGTTCGCCGCCGACCGCGAGCACGCCATCGCCGGCGCCTGGAACAGCTGGCGCACCGACCAGACCCGCACCACCCGGCTGTGCGAGAGCACGCTCCACACCGCGACTGCCCAGGTGCCGTCGGGCGTTCACCCCTACAAGGTCGTCGCCAGCAACACGTGGACACTCGACGCCTGGTCCTGGTCGTTCGCATACGACGACCACGTCGGCAACAGGGACGGCCGGAACTCGATCCTGGCCACTCACGACGCCGCGCGCGGCCGCCTGGTCGCGGTGCCCGACCCGCTGTGCTCGACGCCGCTCGGCAACTGCCGCGCGATGGTCGCCTACCTGCCGCCCGGCTACGACGCACCGGCCAGCGCGGCCCGCCGCTATCCCGTGCTGTTCATGCACGACGGCCAGAACGTGTTCGACGACCACGACTGCTGCTTCGGCCACACGGGCTGGGAGATCAACGTCGCGCTCGACGCCGAGATCGCGGCCGGCCGGGTCGAGGAGATCGTGGTGGTCGCGGTCGAGCACGGCGGTAGCGCCCGCAATCCCGAGTACGGCTGGGCCGAGTCGGCCGGCGGCAAGCAGGAGAGCTTCATGGCCTTCCAGCTCGACACCGTGCAGCCGCAGGCGGCCGCGCTGTGGCGGCTCGACCCCGCCCGCCAGATCGTCGCCGGCTCGTCGCTCGGCGGCCTGATCTCGATGCGCCTCGCCCTCGAGCACCCCGACGTGTACGCCGGGGCAGCCTCGCTGTCGGGCGCGTTCTGGGCGGGCCTGGACACCGGCACCGCGCTGCGCGATCGCCTGCCCGCGATCGGCAAGGTGCCGATGGCGCTCTACCTGGATCATGGCGGTACCAGCGCCGGCGGCGATGGCTACCCCGACAACCTCGCGATCCGCGACCAGCTGGTCGGGCTGGGCTGGGCCCGCGCCGACTCGCCGAACTGCGTCCCCGGCGACGACACGCTCTGCTATCACCACGAGCCGGGCGCGGCCCACGACGAGCTCGCCTGGCGCGACCGGACCTGGCACTTCCTGCGCTTCTTCTTCGGCCGCTGAACCTCGCCGCGCTCCCTGAGCGCCGCGGTCACGGCTCGGGTGGCGCCACGACCGGAATGATCTCCTCGAGGATCGCGGGGTCGTCGGCCCGCGCCGGCGACAGCAGGTACACGCCGATCAGGCTGTCGGCGGTCGCGAACGCGATCCACGACCGGGTCCGCTCCGGGATCCGCTGGCGGCCGAAGATCTGATCGCGCGCCGCCTGCGATGGCGGGGTGTCGAGCCCGCGCTTCTCGATGAGCTGGTTCCAGCGCTCCTGCGCCCGGAGCTCGTCGGTCCAGCGCTCGAAGCGGGCCAGGCGGATCAGCCGGCCGTCCCGGTAGTGGGCGACCACCCAGGCTTGGCCGAACCCGGCGCCCGGTCGGTCGCACTGGGGAAACACCTCCTCGGCCGCCGCCGGCTCGCCGCGGCGACAGAAGTCGTAGGCCCGCAGCGCGTGCGCGGTCTCGTCCGGCGACAGGCCGAGCGTGACGCCGAGCGGCCCCTCGGCGCGCTGAGCCGCACAGGCCGACACGACCACCAGGGCCACCGTCGCGGCCAGGATCGACCAGGCCCGCCGCCCCGTCGACGATCCGCCTGAGTCGGGCGCCGCGCCGCGCGGAGCCAGCCGTGTCTGCTCCGAACGCCAGGAGGTCACCGGGGCCATATGCGAGCTGACCATATCACCGGGCCCCGTGATATGGCTTCGCGCATGAGGACGAGAACCCTGTTGCTGGTGATGGCGATTGGCCTGGCCGCGTGCGGTGGCGATGACGGGCTGCCGCCACCGAAGGTCGCGCCGCCCCAGGCCGGCGCCGGCGACGACGTGCGGTTCGCGGTCGACGGCTTCCAACCCTGGTACCTCATCGGCAACGACCTGACAGCGGGTGACCCCGCGATCGCGGTGACGGTGCGTGTCGACCATCCCGAGCTGGTCGTCGAGGGGGTCGAGACCGTCGACGTCTGGGTCGCTGGCGGCCCCGGACAGCGGCTGACGCGCGACCCGGCGACAGGCCAGTTCACCGGCACGCTCGACATCAGCGCGCTCCCGCCTGGCGAGCACGAAGTGCTGTTCGCCGCCGACGGCAAGGACCTCGCCTTCGCGCGCCGCACGTTCAAGCGCACGCACCCCATGTACTTCATGCTGACGACCGACTGGGACTTCGCAGATCCCGGCGACAACTCGCTCCTCTATCACGACCGCATCCGCGAGATGCACCCGGACGTGAAGTTCACCCACTTCGTCGGCCCGTACACGTACACCGACCCGGAGGTGACCGAGGCGCGGCGGACCGCGCTGACCAGCTGGCTCACGGCCCGGCGCGACCAGCACGGCGACGAGATCGGGCTCCACATCCACCCCTGGTGCCACTTCGTGCGCAGCGCCGGATTGACCTGCATCACCAACCTGTCGACGGTCTACCCGACCGACGAGACCGGCTACACCATCAAGATGGAGGCCTACGGTCAGGCCGGCTTCGAGACCCTGCTGACCCGCGCCGACGAGATCTTCACCAGCCGCGGGCTGGGCAAGCCGGTGACCTTCCGGGCCGGCGCGTGGACCGCGACCAACGACACCCTCAAGGCCCTGGCCGCCAAGGGCTTTGTCGCCGACACCAGCGCCGCCAACTGGATGCGCCTCGAGGAGTGGGAGGGTCAGCAGTCGGGCGAGCTGTTCCGCTGGAACATGACGAACTGGAGCTCGATCGGCGACACCAGCCAGCCCTATTACCCGAACGTGTCAGACAAGCTGTCTGCGGCGGCGCCGGTCATCCCGATCCTCGAAGTCCCCGACAACGCCATCATGGTCGACTACGTGACGCGCACCGAGATGATCGAGATCTTCGCCAAGAACTGGGACGGAACCCCGCTGACCAAACCCACCATGTACATGATGGGCTTTCACCCGGCGCCGAGCATGGACGTCAACGAGTTCTACCGGATCGACGGGATCCTCGACCACGCCGACCAGTTCCTGGCCTCGAAGCACGCGGGCCCGGTGGTCTACGGCGTCCTCAAGGACATGCCGAAAGTCTGGCCGCGTCCGTAGGCCCTCGCTACATCTGGAGGCAGTAGAGGCGGGTAGCCACGCTGCACACCCGCGGCGACGGGAACTGGTGATTCGGCGATGCATCGTCGAAGCGCCGGGTACGGTTCGCCAGCGAGTTCGAGGTCGAGGTCCAGTCGCTGCACGTGTCGACGCCGTCGGCCGCCGGGGTCACATCCATCGACGTGGTCCCGACCCGAACGCCCTCATCGAGAATAAAGTTGGTGATGAACTCGTACTGGCCGCGCGCGGTCACGTTGAGCGGGGCGAACCGGACGGCAGAGGTGAAGAACGCCGCTGCCGTGCTGGCGAGGACGACATGGTCGACCCGCACCCACGGCGGTCCGCTCGTATCAAACCGAGACATCGTGGTCCTGGCGGTCGTCGGTGGCAGCGCTGCCAGGTACGTTCCTGGCAAGGACGCTGCTTGCGCCTCGCTCTGGCAGAGTGCGTCGGCCGAGGTCAACCCGCCGCCTGCGGTCCACAGCGCCGCGGTCAGGAACGCGCGCCTGAACTGCGCCGGGGGCTGGACCGTCAACGGGCGCACCTGATCGATACCCAGGCAGTAGAGGCCGTTCGGGATGTTACAACTGCTAGCTTCGCCGTTTCCTGTCCAATACACCGTGCCGAAGCTCGGGCCACCCCCTGTTCCGCGACTTTCAACCAGCGCGGAGGTCCAGTCCACACAGTTGCCACCAGCGAGAGACCTCCCGTCGGGACCTGTACCCGTGCGAACCCGGTGCTCGACGGCCGCCGAGGTTTCATCCAGCAGCGGCGGATACAGGATCGCCCCGGCGAGGAGGCTCGCCCTGGTCGCGGCGAACGGTCTTCCGTCCGGGCGGACCCAGCCGCTGGCATTTCCCAAGCGGTCCGCCGCGTTCACGGTACTCGTCGAGAGCCAGGCCCGGTACGTCCCGGGCAAGCCTGCCGCGGCAGCCCGCGCGGTGCACATCGCATCCGCACCCGCAAGCCCACCAAGGTTTCCCGTCACGGTCGTCGAGGTCACGAAGACGAGGTTCGAGCGTTGAAACTCCGCGACGACCGTGGTGTCGGCCGAGAGCAAAACGGTGCAGGCGCCAGTGCTCGAGCAGCCGCCTCCGGACCATCCGACAAACGTGTGACCGACGTCAGCCGTGGCGATGAGTTCGACACTCGCACCGATGGCGAAGCCCGCAGAGCAGGTGGTTCCGCAGTCGACGGCTTGCGGCATCGAGGTAACGACACCTGAGCCGGCGCCTGCCTTCACGATCGAGAGCGTGACGACCGCAGGGACCGCGTCCGTATCGCCGTCGGGAGCTGATGCGTCGTCCTCGAGTGCCGGGATCTCGGGAAACTTGCAGCCGACAACCATCACCGACAACGAGAGGGAGGCCAGGACGTTTCGCGCGATCACAGTCTGACGTTACCGTGAAAGCACCGGTGCGCGTCGAGTAATTGACGGCGCCGGGGCATCGTCCTGTTTGTACCCGCCGCACGTGGGCACG
Source organism: Kofleriaceae bacterium (assembly GCA_046597055.1). Taxonomy (GTDB): domain Bacteria; phylum Myxococcota_A; class Polyangia; order Haliangiales; family Haliangiaceae; genus UBA2376. Next base: position 35,472 of record JBKJLC010000062.1, read on the forward strand.
AAGCGCCGCCGTCAGTGCGCGTCTCACCCTGCTCCCTGCGCCGAGGACCTAGCCCATTGTGAACAGCCAGCCAGCGAGTTTCGCTCACCACGCACCCGCGGGCGGCGGTGCCGAAGCGTCCAGCAAGCGCGTCAATCCCAGGGTCGTCGCTGGCCAAGGCGATGACGCTTGCATCTCGCTCGTGGGCGCGCTCGATGAACCCGCAAGGGTGTGATGACCGCCTCCCGTAGCACGGTCGACGCGCCAGATGGGCACGTGTGCGGCATCGTCACGCGCGGTCCGCGGTAACGTCCAATAGCAATGTGCGCCGGCCGTCCACGGCGACGCTTCCCTGCGAGTCGTCGGCGGCTCATCCCGCGCATTCGACGCCTCGGGACAGGCGCACCTCAAGCCATCCAGCCGGCGAGAGCGGCGTCGCACGGATTTGACGCTTATCTGACGTGCGAGAATAGCTGATCGCGAGATAACCCGTCTTGTCGAGTTGGCGTACTCACAAAAACCTGCGTAGGATGCCAGTAACAATCAGGTAGGTATTTCATGACCGAACTCGAGCAGCGCCTCAACGAGCTTGTCAGTAGCTTCATCAACGACATCAGCAAGCTGGCGCGCCAGACCGCGCTCGACACGCTGTCGCAGGCGCTGGCCGGCGTCGGCGGTACCGTCGTCGCCGATATCCGCATCGCCGGTGGCGGCGCGCGCCGCGGCCGCAAGCCCGGCAGCAGCAGCAGCGCCAGCAACGCGCGCCGCGCCAAGGGCGCCAAGCGCGCCCCCGACGAGATCGAGCAGCTCAAGGAGCAGGTCCACAACCATATCAAGGACCACCCGGGGGAGCGGATCGAGCAGATCAACGCGCGCCTCGGCACCTCGACCGCTGACCTGAGCCTGCCTCTCAAGAAGCTCATTGCCGACGGCGCGGTCCGCACCGAGGGCGACCGCCGCGCGACCAAGTACTTCCCGGGTGAAGGCACCCCGCGGTCCGGCGGCCGCAAGCGCCGCAAGAAGGGCTGACGCCCGCCGGGGACGATGCAGGGCGGTGATCGAAACGAACCACCGCCTTTGGGGTAGAGTCGCGCGCGGTAGCTCTGCCAGGAGACTGTCCGCGTGCCCCACGACACCATTCCGCGCCTCGTCCTCGAACAAGCTCGTCGCCACCCCGCCAGCCCGGCGTACTTCGCCAAGCAAGATGGCGTGTGGCGACCTACCTCGTGGCGTCAGTACGCCGACGAGATCCGTACCGCGGCCCGAGCCCTGATCGGGCTCGGCATGCCGCGCGGCGGCAAGGTCGCCTTGCTCGGTTTCAATCGACCCGAGTGGGTGATCCTCGATCACGCCGCGATGATGGCCGGCGGGGCCGCCGCCGGGATCTACACGACCTGCTCGGCCGAGGAGGTCCAGTACATCGTCCACCACAGCGAGGCCTACGTCCTCCTCATCGAGGATCTCGCGCAGTGGAAGAAGATCGAGACCCAGCGCGCCGAGCTGCCGCTGCTGAAGTGGGTCGTCACGATGAAGGCCTGTCCGGCGATCGCCGATCCACAGGTGCTGTCGTGGGACCAGTTCTGCGCGCGGGCCGAGGGCGTGTCCGACCCGACGCTCGACGACCGGATCGACAAGATCGAGCAAGATCAGCTCGCGACGCTGATCTACACGTCGGGCACCACCGGCCCGCCCAAGGGCGTGATGCTGTCGCACCGCAACCTGGCGTGGACCGCGCAGACGATGGTCGACAACGGCGGCGCCCGCGAGGGCGACAGTGGCCTGTCGTACCTCCCGCTGTCGCACATCGCCGAGCAGATGGTGACGATCCACATCCCGGCCGCCGGCGGGGCCACGGTCTACTTCGCCGAGTCGATCGAGAAGGTGCCCGACAACCTCAAGGAGGTGCAGCCCACGGTCGTGTTCGGCGTGCCGCGCATCTGGGAGAAGTTCCACGCCGGCGTGTCGGCCAAGCTCGGCCAGGCGACCGGCGCCAAGAAGCACCTGGTCACCTGGGCTCGTGGAGTCGCGACCCAGGTCACCGCCCTTCGCAACCGCGGCAAGGAGCCGGGCGGCCTGCTCGCGGTCCAGTACCAGCTGGCCGACCGGCTGGTGTTCTCCAAGCTCAAGCCGGCGCTCGGCCTGGGCCGGGCTCGCATGTGCGTCAGTGGCGCGGCGCCGATCGCGCGCGACGTGATCGACTTCTTCGCCAGCCTCGACGTCATCATCTACGAGGTCTACGGTCAGTCCGAGGACAACGGGCCGACCTCGATCAACCTGCCGGGCGATACCAAGCTCGGCACCGTCGGCAAGGCGCTGCCCGGCGTCCAGGTCCGCCTCGCGTCCGACGGCGAGATCCTGGTCAAGGGCCCCAACGTGTTCCTCGGCTACTACAAGGAGCCCGAGGCCACCCGCGAGACGCTGATCGACGGCTGGCTGCACTCGGGCGACCTCGGCGAGCTGGACGCCGACGGCTTCCTCACGATCACCGGCCGCAAGAAGGAGATCCTGATCACCGCCGGCGGCAAGAACATCTCGCCGAAGAACATCGAGGCCGCGCTCAAGGAGTCGGCGCTGGTGAGCGAGGCGGTCGTGATCGGCGACCGCCGCAAGTTCCTGTCGGCGCTGGTCACGGTCGACGAGGCCGCGGTCCAGAAGTTCCTGGGCGAGCGCGGCGCGTCAGGCGCGGCGTTCGATCACCCCGAGCTGCGCGCGGCGCTGCAGCGCCAGGTCGACGACGTCAACGCCAAGCTGGCCCGGGTCGAGCAGGTGAAGAAGTTCACGATCCTGCCGCGCCAGTTCACGATCGAGACCGGCGAGCTGACGCCGACGCTCAAGATCAAGCGCAAGGTCGTGAACCAGAACTTCGAGCGCGAGATCGAGGCGATGTACCTCGAGTAGCGGCCCGGCCCGGCACCGACCGCCGGGGGCTTCAGGAGACCAGGCGCTCGATGAACCAGTACATGCCGAGCCCGAAGATCCCGCTGGCGAGACCCTTGACCACGTAGCGGCCGAACCGTGGGTCGCGATGGGCCAGCAAGATGAGCGGCGCGACCACGAGCACGATCACGACCTGGCCCAGCTCGACGCCGAGGTTGTAGCCGAACAGCGCCGTGACCATGCCGCGGGTCGACAGGTCGAGCTCGGTCAGCGCGTTCGCGAAGCCGAAGCCGTGGATGAGCCCGAAGCCGGTCGCGATCTTCCAGCGATGCGCCGCGAACCGGCCGGTGAACGCCTCGACCGCCACCAGCGCGATCGAGAGCGCGATCAGCGGTTCGATCACCGACGACGGCGGCCGCGCGACCCCGAGCGCGGCGAGCGCGAGCGTGATCGAGTGCCCCAGCGTGAACCCGCTGGCGATCCCGACCAGCTGCAGCAGCAGCCCCCCGCCGAGCATCAGCCCGATCAGGAACAGGATGTGATCGATGCCATCCGGCAGCTGGAGGTCGCCGTCGGCGTCGCGCCACTGCCCGGGGGCCACCCCGATGTGCTCGACGCCGGAGCGCACGAAGTCGAAGAACCCGACCCCGGCGGCGCTGGTGGTGGCGCCGAGCACGAGGACGGCGACGGTCGGATCGACCAGCGTCAGCCGTTCGGTGCCGCCATGGGTCTCCTTGACCAGCAGCTCGAACCGGGGCGAGATGCGCTGCTCGCTGACGAACGGCACCGCCCAGCGCCGCTCGCCGGGCCCGGTACAGGTGGCGGTGCTCGCGATCGTCACGGTGCGATCGGCGAGAGTTGCGCTGGCCGTCCCCCAGCGACACGGGCCGGCACCGGTCGTGATCGGCGCCCGCGCGTAGGAGGCCTCGGCCAGCGCGGCCGCCCCGGCCTGCACGGCGGCGGCATCGACCGCCGGCTGGCCGAGCAGCAGCGCGGCCGCCTTGGCGTCGAGATCGAGCGTCACCGCGACCGCGTCGCCGTCCTGCGTGATCCGGAGATAGCCCATGTCGAGCGGGTGCGCGCTCGCCGCTCGCGCCAGGCCGATCACCGCGACCACCACCAGCGCCGCCAGACCGCGCCCCCTCATCGGCCCATCCCGAGCTGGCGCCAGCCGGACCCGCCCGGATCGAGCCGGGCCGCCTCGTCGGCGTAGAGCCGGGCCCGCGGTCCGGTCTCGAGCTGCGCCGCCAGCTCGTACAGCCGGGCGTCGCGGGCGCCGGTGGCCAGCGCGGCGCGGACGTGGATCATCGCGTCGTCGCGGGCCCCGGTGCGGGCGAGCGCGCGCGCGAGCTGGAACCGGGTCTCGGCGCTGGGCCGACGGCCGAGCTCCTCGCGCGCGAGCCGCACCGCATCGGCCAGATCGCCGGGCTGGCCGCGGTCGACCAGGACCTCGATCAGATCGAGCTGGTGACCGACGCCGTGATCGGCGAGCTCGGCGCGCACGATCCGCTCGACTTGCACCCGGGCCTGGTCGGCGCCGGCGCGGTCGCCCGCGAGCTCCTGAGCGCGGGCCCGGTCGATCAGGTACCGGACCTGGCGCGACGCCGCGAACGCCTGCTCGAACCCGGTCCGGGCCTCGGCCAGCTGTCCGCGGCGCAGCGCGAGCTCGGCGCGCTGCGCGAGCGCGAGCGGATGGCCCGGGACGATCCGCAGCGCCTCGTCGAACAGGAGCTCGGCGCCGGCGAGCTCGCCGCGGCGGAGCAGGAACCGCCCCCACAGCGTCCGGACCCGCACCGCCTCCTGCGGGTCGCCATGGCGCTCGATGGTGGCCGCGCGGGTGAAGTCGAACGCCGCTTCGGCATCGCGGCCCTGGGCCTGCAACACCAGCGCGCGCATGAGGTAGCTGCTGCTGCTCGGCGCCAGCGCCACCGCGGCCTCGGCGGCCTCGACGGCGTCGGGGAGCTCGCCGAGGGCCAGGTGAGCGCTCGCGAGCAGGAGGTAGGCGGACGCGCTGCCCTTGTGGACCAGAAGCCCGCGGCCGAGCTCGATCGCCTGGCGGAAGTCGTGACGCTCGCCGGCGAGCTTGGCCAGCGTCAGCGTGGCGCCGTTGGGGGTCGGCAGGATCGCGAGGGAGCGGCGCGCCATCGCCTCGCTGACCTGGAAGTCGGCGAGGTCGCCGTCCTGCTGGCCGCGGCGAAAGTACAGCTCGGCGAGGTCGGTCAGATCGAACGGGGTCACGGTGGGAGCCTGCACCCGCGCTTCCAGCTCCTTGATCAGCCCTCCCAGCTCCGAGACCGGCGTCACATCGACCGCGAACCGATGGCGGACCACCGCCGGGTCGGGGGCCAACCCGGTGCGGGACGCGGCGGGCGCGCACTCGGCCGCCGGCGTGCCGCGACAGCCGAGCGCGAGCGCCACACTCCCGATCATCGATATCCGCGCGATCCATCCCATCGAGGGTCGGTACGGGCCGGATGCCTCCGCGGATCGACCCGACCGCGCGGTGCGGGCAGACCGCACGGCGAGCCCACGCGCTCGCCCGCGACCGAAGAACATACGGGCGGCAATCGGGGCGATCCATTCCGATCCCACGCCCGTAGAGACGTCGGGGCAAGCGAACGCGAGCGCGCTGGCGTGCCTCTCAACGCTCACGAGGAGGATACATATGAAGAGACAGAGATTATCGGCGGTCGTCTCGGTGCTGGCGCTGACGGGGGGGGTCGTCGGCGCGACCTACCGCGGCGGTCAGGCCTCGGATCACGATGACGGCGAGACCGACCTCAAGTCGCGTGCGCTCAACCTGACCGATCACTACGCGTTCAAGTCGGGCACTGACCTCTCGTTGATCATGTACGTCAACCCGCGCTCGCTCCCGGGCCGGCAGTACTACCTGAGCACCGATGCGCGCTACGAGCTCCACGTCAGCAAGGCGGCCAGCAAGACCACCGCGCCGACCGCCACCAGCGACTACGTGTTCCGCTTCGAGGCGGGCGCGCCCACCGCGGCCGGCGTCCAGCCGCTCACGCTGACCGTGCTCGCCAACGGTACGGTGGTCGGTACCCACACCGGCACCACGACCAGCTTCGCGGCCTCCAAGGCCAACACGGTCACCACCAACATGGGTACGGTCGGCGCCTTTGCGGTGAAGTACTTCGTCGGCCAGCGCGCTGACTCGTTCTACTTCGACGTCGTGCGCTTCTTCCAGGTCCGCACGTTCCTGGCCACCCGCTTCTACGGGGGCGCCAACGGCAACGGTAACAACACCACGGCCTCGCTGGCGGCAAACTGCAAAGGCGACGCGTTTAACCCGCGCGGTGTACCCGCCGAGACCGACCTCGATTCAATCAACCTGTGGAATCCGCCCAGCTGCGCGCCGGACTTCACCAAGAACCTGAACGTCACCTCGATCGTCCTGAACGTACCGCTCGCCTCGCTCGGCGGCGGCGCGGTGTTCGATACCTGGTCGACGATCTCGGTGCGCGAATGAAAGGCCGTACGACCATGAGAGCCATCAACGCCACCACCCGGGGAGCGCTCGCGCTAATCCTGCTCACCTCCGCCTGCGGCGACGACGACGAGAATAACAACAACAACCCGCCTGGCATCGACGCCCGCCCGGCGGACGCCACCGATGCGGGACCGGCCCCTGTCACCTGGCGCCAGGTCGAGCACCTGGCCCGCCCTGGCATCGCCGAGGCGCTCCTGCTCAGCAACGATTTCCTGGCTGGCTACAACGGTACCGCCCCCACCTTCGCCGGGGTTCCCGAGGCGACGCTCGGCATGGTGGTCGCCGAGGCCAAGACCGTGCTGAAGGCGATCTACCTGGGCGCGTGCTTGATCAACGGAGAAGTTGGCCTGACCCCGGCGACCGGCCTCAAGCCCGCGGGCATGCAGTGCGCCGAGGTCGGAGTGGGCATGTTCACCGACTCGGTGGCCACCACGGCCGGCACGATCCTGAAGCCAGCGGTCGCAACCGCGGCCCAGGCCTACGCCGACGCGGTCTTCGGGCAGTTCATTCCCGACGTGATGCGCATCGACACCGCCGCCGCGAGCGGCTACCTCACCCTGTGCGGCGCGGCCACCGCGGCCCCGCTCCTGTGTGGCGGGCGCAACCTCACCGACGATACGATCGACATCACGTATAACTACCTGCTCGCCGGCGCGGCGATCAACTTGGACTCGCCAGCCCAGTTCCGCGCGCTGGTCAGCGACGGTGTGCAGTACGACTCGGGTGCCGCCGGCACCCAGAACTCGGGCAACGTGACCAGCCCTGACCCGAGCAACCGGAACCAGTTCCATCCGGCGGTGTCGGGCACGTTCCCGTACTCGGCGCCGCCCATCTGACCGCCGCACCCGGGGGCCGAGCGATCGCTCGGAACCGGGGCCTCCCGCTGCCGGCTGGCGTCACGCCAGCGCGGCGGCGAGCGCGGGCAAGGCCTCGCCGAGGCGGACCTCGGCGCGGGCTGCGGCGAGTGGATCGCCGCGGGTGGGGCCGAGGTTGATGATCGCAACCGGCACGCCCCGCTCGGCGGCGCGCACGACGAAGCGATAGCCCGAGAAGACGGTCAGCGACGAGCCAACGACCAGCAGGGCCTCGGCCTGGTCGAACAGGGCCCAGGCGCCGGCGACCACCGGCGCCGGCACGTGCTCGCCGAACAGCACGACGTCGGGCTTGAGCGCACCGCCGCAGTCGAGGCATGCCGGCACCGCGAAGTCAGCGACCTCGCCGTCGGTGAGGTCGGCATCGCCGTCGGGTGCGACCGCGGCGCGGGTGGCCAGCCCGGGGTTGTCGGCCTCGAGCCGGGCCTGGAGCCCGGCGCGGGCGCCGACCTGCTGGCACCCGAGGCAGCGGACCCGGGCCAGCCCGCCATGGAGCTCGACCACGGCGCGCGAGCCGGCCGCGGCGTGGAGGCCATCGACGTTCTGGGTGATGACGCCGGTGATGCGCGCGGTGGCCTCGAGCGCGGCCAGCGCGGTGTGGCCCGGGTTGGGTCGCGCCGCCGCCAGCCGCGGCCAGCCGACCGCGCTGCGCGCCCAGTAGCGCGCCCGCACCGCCGGGCTGGTGATGAACTCGCGGTACTGGATCGTCCGGCGCGGCGACCGTCCGGTGCCGCGATAGTCGGGAATGCCCGACTCGGTGCTCATGCCGGCGCCGGCGAGCACCACGACCCGACGGCCGCGCAGCACGGCGGCGACCGCCTCTAGCGCCTCGACGTCAGCGCCCGTCACCGCGTCGGAGTCGACCACGCGGGTACCATAGCGCCCGCGCGCGCCGCGTCACGCGACGCGCTTCTCGGGCGCCCGCGTGGACAGGCCGAGCAGCTGCATCTCGCCCGGTGCGTCCTCGGCGGGCGGCTCCTTGCGCGGCACGTCGTCGTCCTCGGCGGCGGGCGGATCGACCTTGGGCGGCTGGGGCAGCTTGGGCTCCTCGCGCGGCGGCTCGTGGGTCGGCGGATCTTCGCGCGGCACGTCGGGCCCGCCCGGAATGGTCGGAGGATTCAGTGGCTCGGGGTCAACCATCCGCCGCGCTGGTGCATCGACCGTGCCGCAGGGTGCGCACCCGATCCCGCCGGGTTCGCGGCCGGGTTCGTGCGAGACCGCCCGGGTGTGTCACCTCCGCGCGTCGGCAGGCGCCGCAGATGCGGCTAGACTCGAACGGATGGAGGCCCATCCGTTCCACGAGGCCGGCCTCGGTGAGGTGCCGATCCGCAAGCTGGGGCTGCGGATCGCCGGTACCCCGCTCGAGGGCATGCTCACCGAGTTCGACCGCGAGCTGACCAGCGCCGGCATTCACAAGGTGCGCCCGCGCTACTACCTGTCGACCGAGTGGGGCGTGCCGTTCGAGACGATCGCGATGGCGATCCCGTTCTACCTGGCGCGCCCGGAGCTGGCCGAGCTCCACGCCGAGCGCACCGGCATGATCGAGGGCCACGATCCCGGTGAGGTCATGCGCTACCTGCGCCACGAGATGGGCCACGTCCTGAACTACGCCTACCGTCTCTACGATCGCCCGGACTGGATCGAGACCTTCGGCGCGATCACGCAGCCGTACGTCGACGAGTACCGGCCCGAGCCGTGGAGCCGCCGCCACGTCCACCACCTGCCCGGCTGGTACGCCCAGAAGCACCCCGACGAGGACTGGGCCGAGACGTTCGCGGTGTGGATGACGCCGGGCCGCGACTGGCGCAGCCAGTACGCGCCGTGGCCGGCGGCGCTGGCCAAGCTCGAGTACTGCGCGCGCCTGGTCGCCGAGATCGCCGATCAGGACCCGCCGGTCACCGACGACGAGCTCGACGAGGACGTCGAGGAGATCGACTTCTCGCCCGAGCAGTTCTATCGCGAGACCGTGCCGGGTGCGGCCGAGCTCCCGCCCGGCCTCGACGGCGCGCTGCGCGCGATCTTCCTCGAGCTGCCGCACGCCGACGCGACCCAGCCGGCGTCGGCCCTGATCCGTCGCCACGGCCGCGCGATCGCGCGCTCGGTGTTCACCTGGACCGGTCACTTTCCCGAGACGACCCGCGCCCTCCTGCAGGAGCTGGCGGTCCGCGCCGACCACGACCAGCTGACCTATCCAGTGGAGCACGAGGCGCCGGCGCTGGTCGCGCTGACCGCGTTCGTCACCAGCCTGGCGATGAACTTCGTGCAGCGCGGCGCCTACCTCCCGTAGCCCCGCGGCGCGGGTCCGCTCCGTACCTCGCGCTGAGCGGCCGACGGCGCCCGGCAGCTACTTCGCGTAGCGGGCCTTCGCCAGCTCGACGATCTTCTGGATCAGCTGGTCGTACGAGATGCCGGCCGCGTTGGCCGCCATCGTGAACTCGTCGTTGCGCTCGAGATAGCAGCTGGCGTTGACCTCGAGGATGTACATCTCGCCGGTGTCGGCGACCCGCAGATCGACGCGGCCGTAGTCGCGGACCCGCAGCGCGCGGTAGGCGTCGAGCGAGACCCGCTGCAGGCGCGCGCGCAGCTCGTCGGGGATGTCGGCCAGCACCGCCTTGCTGCCCTGGTACTCCTTCGAGTCCTTCTCCCACTTGGCCTTGGAGTCGTAGATCTTGGGCATGCCCTCGGGCATCCCCGAGAAGTCGACCTCGATCGGCGGCAGCGCCTGAGCGTCGCCGTTGCCGACGATGCCGACGTAGAACTCGCGGCCCTCGATGTACTCCTCGGCCAGCGCCGCGTCGCCGCAGTCCTTGTGGATGGCGAGCACGCGCTGCATCATCTCGGTCGAGTCCTTGCACAGCGACTTCTTGCCGATGCCGATCGACGAGTCCATGGCCACCGGCTTCACGAACAGCGGCATGCGCAGGTTGCCGCCGGTCTCGAAGTCCTTGTCCTTGTGGAACACCGCGAACTTCGGGAACAGGATGTTCTCGAACGCGAGCAGCTTCTTGGCCAGGGCCTTGTCCTGGCCGAGGTAGTACTCGCCGGGACCGCAGCCGGTATACGGAACCCCCAGCACGTCGAGCAGGCCGCAGATGCCGATGTTGCCGCCGGGATCGTCGCCGAACTCCTCGAGCAGGTTGAACACCAGGTCGGGTTTCTGGCGCTCGATCCCCCGGATCAGCTTCTTGACGTCCTTGTGGACGCCGAGCATCGAGACCTTGTGCTTGTTCTTGCGGAGAGCGGTGGCCACGTGGCCGACGACCACGTCCCAGTCGCGGGTGCCCTCCGCGTGGACGTACGTCAGGATGGTTATGCGCATTCTCGCCAAGCTTGGCGGGAATTTGCCCGATCCGCTACTTCTTCAGGGGATTGGTCGAGCGCGCCTTCTTCAGGGCGCGATTGACGCGACGATTGCAGTCATCCTCGGTCTCGGTGCCGTCCTTCACGAACACCAGCGGGGCCAGCACCGCGGCGTCGTATTCTTCCTGCGTGATCCGGCCGCGCTTGAGCATGAGCGCCATGATCCGGTCGATCTTCGAGGTCGACCACTTCGACAGCGTGCCGTTGCAGTACTGGCGATAGCGGGCCTTGGGCGACGGCAGGATCGAGGAGAAGAACGCCGCCTCGCGCGGCGTCAGCTCGCTGGCCGCCTTGCCGAAGTAGTGCCGCGCGGCCGGGCCGATCCCGTACAGGCCGGGGCCATACTCGATCGCGTTGACGTAGATCTCGAAGATGCGGTCCTTCTCGAGCACCTGCTCGATCGCCCAGGTCAAGAACAGCTCCTGCAGCTTCCGCGACAGGGTCTTCTCCCGGTACAGCAGGACGTTCTTGACGGTCTGCATCGTGATCGACGAGGCGCCGTACTTGAAGTAGCCGGCCTGCAGGTTCTTCACGAGCGCGCTCTTGAACTCGCGCGGGAGGAAGCCTCGGTGGTGATAGAAGGCGCCGTCCTCGGTGGTGATCAGCGAGTTGAGCAGGTGCGGCGACACCTCGGCGATCGGCACGAAGTCGGGATTCTCTGGCCCGATCACGAAGCCGAGCCACTGGTCGCGCTCGAGCTCGACGTAGTGCTCGAACGTGGTCTGCAGCCGCTCGAGCTCCTCGGGCGTCTTCAACACCCGACAGCCCCGGATGCCGACCGAACCGTCGAGCCGTGTCGCGGCGAGGTTGGCGAGATCGATCGCGACCTGGAGATCGGTCGAGAACGTGCCGCGCAGCTTGAAGCCCTGCATGTACGGCGTCATCTCGGGGGGCAGCGCGACCAGCACGCGCTGGCAGTCGATCGGCGGAATCACGAGGCGGGCGGTCACCGCCGGGAGCTCGCGGCGCACCGTGGTCGGCACCAGCCCACCCGGCAGGGTCAGGGTGGCGGTCGGCATCTGGCCACCCGGCAGCGCCAGCGTGCCGGTCAGCTGGAACGGCAGCGCGCGCGAGACGAAGTCGCCGCGGGTGAGCGCGAGCGTGCGGGTGGTCCGCTCGAAGCTGCCCGCGACCTCGCCGGAGATGTCGATCTCGGGCACGACCTTCTCGGCCAGCATCGGGTGCCCGACCGTGAGGTCGTGCAGGTGGAAGTCGCCGACGAACGTGGTGAGCTCGCGCGACACCGACAGCGTGAGGCGCGCATCGACGGTGGTGCGCTGGTAGTCGACCAGCGAGCTGTGCACGAGGATCGGCCGCAGCCGTTCGAGGCTGAACTTGTCGGCGCCGAGCCGGATCTCGCCGCTCGCGGCGCCGGGATCGACCCAGCCCTCAGCGGTCCACAGCTTGCCGGCGACGCCGCCATAGCCGCCCTCGAGCGCGACGGTCAGCCGCCCGGGCCCGCCGTCGTCGTCACGCAGCTCGCCGGCGATCCCGGTGAGCGCCAGCCCGCGCCACGGCTCGACCTCGCCCCCGGCGATCGTGACGCGGCGGCCGTCGACGTCGCGGGTCACCGTCAGCTGGTCGGCCGCCATCCGCGAGGTCACCACCGTGCGCCCCGCGATCGGCGGCGCCGGCGGGGCATCGGGCGCGAGGTCGAGCGGATCGTCGAGCGGCGCCGGCGGCACCACCGCGGTCCGGTTCCACCAGGCCAGCTCGGCGGTGACCTGCGGGCGGGTGACCACCAGCTGGTTGGTGCCGGCGCTCGCGGTCGCCGCCAGCTCGTCGGCGCCGCCGCGCCAGCCCGAGACCTCGTCGATGACGGTCAGGCTGACGCCGGCCAGGGTCGCCCGCGCCGGTCGCAGCGCGCCGAGGCGGCTCGGCTGGGTGCCGCCATGCCCAGCGTCGCCCCCATCGTCGGTCAGCCGGGCCCGCAGGTCCTCGACGTTGCTGACCCCGTCCTTGCCGCGATGGAGCGAGATCTGCCCGCCGCGCACCGCGACCGACTCGATCCGGGCCCGGGCGAACAGCGAGCTCCAGCCGTCGAACACCACCTCGATGCGATCGATGCGGGCCAGCGGCAGCTCGCCATCGGTCGGACCGCGGACGGTGATGTCACGCAGGACCGCGTGGCCGACCTCGATGTCGATGGCGCCGATGGTGACCTTGCGGCCGAGCTTGGCCTCCAGCCTCGGCACGACCTTCGACCGGACGTACCAGGCGCCCGCGCGCGGGTAGACCACCCACAGCCCGACCAGCACCAGCACGACCCCGGCGGCGACCAGGGCCGCTGCCAGGATCAAACGCCGTCGAGCGCGGGCGGTCAGCCGCATCGGACGCTTCTACCACAACCGAGCGGCGCGACTGATTCCGCCCCGATCGCGCGCCCACCTGCCCCTACATCAGGGCGGTCGCGTCCGTCACAGCTTGCAGGTCAGCGCGACGATCTGTCCGCGGTTGCCCTTCCCCTTGAGCGACCGGCCGACGACCAGCCAGTCGCCGGCGTCGACCGCCAGCTTGGTGTCGATCACGCGCTTGCCGTCCTGGTCGTCGAGCGTGATGCCGAGCGCGACCCGCGGCTTCTTGCGACCGCCGCTGGTGACGTCGCGGAGCAGTAACTCGACCTTGCCGTTGACGAGCGGTTGCGCGCCCGACTTCATCGGCTGGAGCACGAGCGTGTGCGAGCCGAGCCGCTTGAAGCGGTTCCACGACGAGAACGGCGGCTTCTTCAGCTTGCGCTCGAGCGGCCGCAGGTCGGGGTCGATCAAGGGCGCGTCGGAGGTCGACGCCTCGATCTCGACCACCGCGCACGAGGCAGTGGTGTCGGCGCGCGCGGTGGGGACACCGCCCACGAGGACGAGCGCGGCGGCCGCGAGGGACGCGGCGCCCACGCCCAGAGCCCGGAGTCGGTCAGATCGCATCATTAGATCAGTTCCCTTCGGTCCTTCGAACAGGTCCGCTTGGCGTTCGGGTCTTCGACGTCAGGTCGGTCAGATTCCTTCGACGACATCGTCCGGGGTGACCCAGATGACCGCCGTCTCGCCGCCATCTTCGTCCTCGATCGTGAACACGGTGCCACTGCCGCCCGAGACCTCGAGCGACTCGATCTCCGGGGCGGTCGCCTGCAGGACCGGCATCGCGATCGGCCCGGGCGCCCCGGGGACCTCGACGGTCTGGATCACCACCCGCGGCTCCGGCGCGCGCAGCATGAGCGCGACCGCCGCGACCGCGCCCGCGGACAGCGCGCCGGTGAGGAAGTGGCCGCGATGGCCGTCGATCCAGCGCGGCAGCCGGCTCCACAGGCCCGGTCGCGCGGGCGACTTGACCTCGTCGGTGCCGTCGGGCACGCGGGCCGCCTCGGCGGGCCCCAGCCGGCGCTCGAGCTGGTCCCACAGGCCGCTCAGCCGGTGCTCGGCCTCGTCGGCGGACAGCTCGAGGTGGCCGCGAACCAGCTCGCCAACCTCCTGGATTCCCGCCACCTTGTGCGCGCCGACCAGCCCGGCGCGGCGCTCGATCGCGGCCGCCTCGGTCGGATCGAGCTCGCCGTCGGCGAGGAGCATGAGGTCGGTGTCGGAGACGTTGGGCACGGGAAATCCTGCTGGGGTTACGAGCGCGAGGTTCGGTCGTATGACTGTGGACCCTGACCGTCTGATTCAACCGCGCCGCGATCTTCCGGATCTCCCTCGGCTTCGCCATCGGGATCACCCGCGTCCGGGCCGCCGGCCCCTCCGCCGCCCCGGCCGTCGTACAGGTCAGCGAGGCGCTTCTGCATGTTCTTCCGAGCGTGAAAGAGGCGCGACATGATCGTGCCCTTGCTGCAGCCCATGGCCTGGGCCATCTCCTCGTAGGAGAGGCCCTCGAGCTCGCGCATCACCAGCACCGTGCGGTGGTTGTCGGACAGCTCCTCGAGAGCCGCGGCGATGCGGTCGCGGATCTCCTTGTCGAGCAGCGCGCGTCCCGGATTTGCTCCAAGGATTCGCGGGAGTAGCGAGTCGTCGACCGCGCCGTCGTTCTCCTTGAGGTCCTGCTCGCTCCAGTCGACCACCTTGGTCCGGCGGTGCTTCCGGAGGTGGTCGATCGCCAGGTTCATGACGATCCGGTACAGCCACGTGTAGAAGCTGGCCTGGCCCTCGAACTTGTCGAGGTGGCGATGGGCCTTGATGAAGGCGTCCTGGACGACGTCGAGGGCGTCGTCGGGATTGCGCACCACACCGAGCGCGAGTGAATACGCGCGCCGGCTGTAGCGTTCGAACAGAGTTCGAAACGCGGCGCGGTCGCCGGCCTGGGCCTGCTTCACCAGCTCGCGATCGTCGATCACGTCTCGCTCGACGCGCGCCGCCGCCGGCTGGGCCCGCTTGCTCACGGGGCGGTTATACCGCAGCCGCTGGTCGGAAACGGTCGGCGGGCCGCCGGCGATCTGCCCACCGATCAGAAGTCGCGCGTGGATGTCGGTCTCCTCGTCCGCGACGCCGGGGTCGCGCTATGCTCACGCGTCGGATGCGCCTGCGGGCGGTCCTGGCTCCTGTGTCCTCGCTCGACTCGATCCGAACGTTCCTGGCCGACGTGCGTGCGCACCTGCGCCGCCGGTCCGGCGCGTGCGCCAGCATCGCGATGCTGGCCGCGTGGGGCGGGCTCGCGCTGGCGCTGCCGCTCGCGGTCCACGTCATCGCACCCGGCCGCGCGACCGCGCTCGCGCTGCTCGCCGGCGCGATCCTGCTCGCGGTCCTGGTGCTGATCGCGGCGGTCGTGCTCGGCCTGGTCGCGCCGGCGCGCAAGTGGGCCGGCGATCCCGCGGTCGCGCGCTGGGTCGGTCAGCACGCGCGTCCGGTCGCGTCCGATCTGCTGTCGACGGTCGAGCTGAACGGCCCGGCGCGCGGCCCCACCGCGCCGTCGGCGGCGCTGGTCGCAGCGCTCACCGACGTCACCGCCGAGCGGCTGCGCCGGCTCGAGCCCGCGGTGCTGGTCGCGCGCCGTCCGGTCAACCAGGCGTGGCTCGGCCTCGGCGGCGCGATCCTCGCCAACGGGCTGTTCCTCCTGCTGGCGCCGGCCGCGCTCGCCGACGGCTGGTCGCGCCTCCTGGCACCGCCGCACAACCCGTACGGCGGCGCCGTGCTGTCGTCGGTGCCGCTGGTCGGCGACATCGACATCACGCTCACGCCGCCACCGTACGCGCGGCGCGCGCCGACCCGGCTGCCGTCGACCTCGGGCGACTTCCGGGCGCTCGCCGGCACCCGCGCGCGCATCGTCACCCGCGCGCTCGCCGACACCAGCAAGGTCGCGATCGTCCACGAGCGCGACGGCGCCGAGCTCGAGATCGTGCCGCTCACCCCCGATGGCCCCGGGCTCAGCGCCGAGCTCGTCGTCGCCGGCCCGGCCCGCTACCGGTTCCAGATCGAGGGCCCGCGCGGCCAGCGCACGGTCGAGGCGATCGCCCATGCGATCGAGATCGAGCCCGACGTGGCGCCGACGATCGCGCTGTACGCGCCCGGCGATGATCTCGACGTCACCAACATGAAGCGCATCGAGCTCGCCTACGTCGCCGAGGATGACTTCGGCGTCGCCAAGGTCGAGCTGGTCTGGGAGATCGCCGGCAAGTCCGAGCGCAAGACCTGGGCGGCGCTGGCCGAGGCGCCCGGCCGGGCCCAGGGCAAGGTGGTGTGGGACCTCGCCGAGGTCGCGCTGCCGGCCGGCGCGCTGGTGACCTACCACCTCGAGGCGACCGACAACGACTCGGTCGATGGGCCCAACGTCGGGCGATCGCGCGAGCTGCGCCTGCGGGTGTTCTCGCCGCGCGAGCGCCACGAGCAGCACCTGGCCCGCCAGGCCGAGCTGGCCGAGAAGGTCCTGATCGCGCTCGCGCACCGGCTCACCGCCGAGCCGAGCGGCCCTGCCGATGCCGCCGCGCCATCGCGCGAGGAGCTGCACCGCGAGGTCGGCGAGGTCGCGGTCGAGCTGGGCACGCTGACCGCCGCGTACGAGACCGACCAGCTCGCGGACAAGGGCCTGCGCGACGCGCTCGAGGCGATGCGCACGCGGATCGACAAGCTGGTCGCGATCGAAGCGCGCGGACTCGAGCGCGATGCCGCCGCCGAGGCCGCCGCGCGCAAGAAGCGCGGCGCCGCGGCGCCGCGGCCGGTGGCCGGACGCTGGACCGTGGTCGACAAGCAGATGGTGGCCGAGCTCGAGGACGACGCGATCGGCCTGGCCGACTGGCTCGAGCGCGAGCAGCTCGAGGGCATGCTCGACGTGGCCGACGAGATCGAGGCGCACCAGAAGCGGCTGGCCGAGCTGCTCGCCGAGTACGCGCGTACCGGCGACGACAAGCTCAAGGCCGAGATCCAGCGCCAGCTGCGCGCGATCGAGCAGCGGCTGGCCGAGCTGGCCAGCAAGCGCGGCGCGGTGGTCGAGGACGTGCTCGACCAGTTCGTCAACCAGGACGCGATGGCCGACCAGCGCAGCGAGGGCTGCTTCGCCGAGGTCACCCGGCTGGTCGAGCGGGGCGACGCCGCCGCCGCCCAGGCCGCGGCGGCGAAGTGCCGGCGCCAGCTCGACGACGCGTCGGCCGCGATGGAGGCCGGGTTGCGCGGGCTGCGCGGCGACCGATTCGACGAGGGCGAGAAGAAGCTCGACGAGCTGATGGACGAGCTGGCCGACGTCTCGCAAGACCAGACCGACATCGCCGCCGAGGCCGACAAGATCTTCGAGCGCTACGCCGAGCGCGCCGACGAGCTCATGCGCGATCTCGGCAAGGGCGCCCAGCGCAAGCTGGGTGGAACCCTCGACAAGCTGAAGGACCGGGTCGCCAGCGTGCCCGACAGCGGGCTGACCCCGTTCGCGCGCGAGGAGCTCGAGATCGTCGGCAAGCGGCTCGACGACGTCGAGCGCATGCTCGCCGATGGCGACGTCGCCGAGGCGCTCGGGATGGCGCGCCAGGCCCGGCAGAGCCTGGAGACCGTGGCCGGCGAGCTCGACGCCGCGCTCGCCGATGATCCGCGGTCGCCGTGGGCACAGTCGACCTCCGACGCGCTCGACTCGGTCGAGCGGGCCCACCCGCTGGCCGAGAAGCTCGCCGCCGAGCTCGAGGACCTGACCCCGTCGCCCGACCAGATCCTGGGCGACGACGACAAGCGTCGGCTCGACGCCCTGCGCCGCCGCCAGACCATGAACCACGACCGCGCCAAGAAGCTGGCCGACAAGGCCAAGCACGGCGCCGGGCTGCCCGGCGACGCCGGCGAGGCGATCGCGAAGCGGCTGGGCCAGGCCACCGCCCCGATGGGTCAGGCCGAGAAGCGGATGGGCGCCAAGGATCCGTCGGGCGCGCGCGACGAGGCGCGCAGCGCGGCCGAGGCGCTCGAGAAGGCCCGCCAGGAGGCCCAGAAGGCGGCCCGCCAGGCCCAGTCGCAGGGCGACCCCACCTCCAACGACGAGCCGGTCCGCATCCCGGGCGCCGACGAGTACAAGGCGCCCGAGAAGTTCCGCGAGCAGCTGCTCGAGGCGATGAAGAAGCGGCCGCCGCCGGGCTACGACGACCAGGTGCGCCGCTACTACCAGGAGCTGATCCGATGACGGCATCTTGCGCACGGCCGCGCGCGACCCCGATCCGCGTGGGGGTGGCGGTCGCGCTCGCGATCGGGCTCGGCGCGCTGGCCCCGGCGGCGGACGCGCGCCGCGGCCGCCCGGTCAGCGGCGATGCGATCAAGGCGGCGCGGCTGATGTCGGCGGCGCGGATCGACGAGGCGCGGCCGCTGGTGCTCGATCTGGCCCGGCGCGCGCCCGACGCGGCCGAGGTGCGCTGGCTCGAGGCGCAGCTCGGGTTCCTCGAGGGCGACTATCCGCGCGCGGTCGAGCGGCTGTCGGCGCTGCCCGACGACGCGGTCGACGGCACCGTCGCCGAGATGAAGCAGCTGTACACCCGCACCCGCGATCTCACCGCCGGCTTCGCCCACAAGGACTCGCCGCGCGGGCGCTTCACGATCTACTACCCGCCGGGCCCCGACGAGGTGATCGTCGATCTCGCCGGCGAGGTGCTCGACGCGGCCTGGGAGACCATCGGCGCCGACCTCGGCTGGACCCCGACCGGCAAGGTCCGGGTCGAGCTGCTCGGCAGCCCGCGCGATCTGGCCCAGCTGTCGACCCTGACCGAGGCCGAGATCGAGACCACCGGCACGATCGCGCTCGCCAAGTACGAGAAGCTGATGGTCGTCAGCCCGCGGTCGACCTTGCTCGGCTATCCGTGGATGGACACGCTCGCGCACGAGTACACCCACTTCGTGATCGCCCACGTCTCGCACGACACCGTGCCGGTGTGGCTGCACGAGGGCCTGGCCCGCTTCGAGCAGACCCGGTGGCGGTCGGCGCCGTCGGCGGCGCTGCCCGCGGTCGACCAGCAGCTGCTCGCGACCGCGCTGGCCAAGCGCCGCCTGATCAGCCTCGATCGCATGCACCCATCGATGGCGAAGCTGCCGAGCCAGGAGGCGGCAGCGCTCGCCTACGCCGAGGTGTTCACGCTGGTTGGCTGGATGCACCAGAAGGTCGGCTACGCCGGCCTGCGCCAGATCCTCACGATGCAGCAGGGCGGCAAGAGCGCGCGCCGCGCGGTCGCCGAGGTGATGGGCACCCCCTGGATCAAGGTCGAGAAGGACTGGCGCGCCCACCTGCGCACGCTCGATCTGTCGGGCGGCCGCGCCACCGCCGGCCGCGGCGGCAAGCGGGTCCGCTTCGACAAGGGCGGCGGCTCCGACGAGAACGTCGGGCTCGACGAGGTCCAGAGCGCAAGGGCGCGCAAGTTCGCCCGCCTCGGCGGCATGCTGCGCGCGCGCGGCCTCGGCGCCGCCGCGGCCCTCGAGTACGAAAAGGCGCTGGCGTCGGCCGGCGGCAACGACCCGTTCGTCGCCGGCAAGCTGGCCCGCACCTACGTCGAGCTCGGCCTGCACGACAAGGCGATCGCGCTGGCCCGGCCGCTGCTCGCCCTCGACGAGCACGACGCGGTGCCGGCGGTGACGCTCGGGGTCGCGCTGTCGGCCACCGGCGATCACGCCGGCGCCCGCGCCGCGCTCGAGCAGGCCCTGCGGGTCTCGCCCTTCGATCCCGCGGTCCGCTGCGGGCTCGCCCACGCCTACGCCCAGCTCGGCGACGTCGCCCGCGCCCGCCGTGAACGCTCCGCGTGCGATCGCCTGCGTTCCTAGTAGCCTGAAGGTCCTCGCTCGCCATGAAACCGTACCGCGCCTCCTCCGACCTCGACACCACCCAGGCCACGCTGGTGACCGCCCACCCTCACGGGCACGGGACCGGCGGGCTCGACGCGCTCGCCGACGAGGAGCTGGGCCCGCCGCCGACCGAGGAGGAGCAGCGCGCCGCCGACCTGCGCGCGGTCGGTGAGATCGCGCGCGCCCACGACGACATCATGGGCCAGATCGAGAAGCGCATCGTCGGCCAGCGCAAGGTGGTCGAGCACCTGCTGACCGCGCTGTTCGCCCGCGGTCACTGCCTGTTCGTCGGCGTGCCCGGCCTGGCCAAGACGCTGCTCATCTCGACCCTGGCCGAGACGCTCAACCTCAGCTTCCAGCGCATCCAGTTCACGCCCGACCTCATGCCGGCCGACATCACCGGCACCGAGGTGCTCGAGGAGGATCAGGCGACCGGCCGGCGCACCTTCCGCTTCATCCGTGGCCCGGTGTTCGCCAACCTGGTGCTGGCCGACGAGATCAATCGGACCCCGCCCAAGACCCAGGCGGCGCTGCTGCAGTCGATGCAGGAGTACCGGGTCACCGCCGGCGGCAACACCCACGAGCTGCCGCTGCCGTTCCTGGTGTTCGCGACCCAGAACCCGATCGAGCAGGAGGGCACCTATCCGCTGCCCGAGGCCCAGCTCGATCGGTTCATGTTCCAGATCGACGTCGATTACCCGAGCGCGACCGAGGAGGAGGACATCGTCCGGATGTCGACCACCGACTACCGCGCCCGCCTCGACCGGGTGCTGTCGCCGGCGCGCATCCTCGAGCTCCAGGATCTGGTGCGGCGGGTGCCGGCCGCCGACCACGTGGTGCGCTACGCGGTCGCGCTGGCCCGGGCGACCCGGCCCCAGGACGGCAACGCACCGCCGTTCGTGAAGGAATACCTGCAGTGGGGCGCCGGCCCCCGCGCGTCGCAGTTCTTGATCCTCGCCGGCAAGGCTCGCGCGATCCTCGACGGACGGTTCGCGGTGTCGCTCGACGACGTCGCGGCCCTGGCCCGACCGACCCTGCAGCACCGCTTGATCCTCAACTACCGGGCCGAGGCCGAAGGCGTGCGCACCGGTGACCTGATCGACCGCCTGCTCGGCGTCGTCACGCCGTAGGCTGCCCGGTGCCCAAGCTCGATCCCGTCGCGCTGGCGCGGCTCGGCACCCTGCCGATCAAGGCCCGCGTCATCGTCGAGGGCGCGATGGCCGGGCTCCACCGCGCGCGGCTGCACGGCTCGTCGGTCGAGTTCGCCGAGCACAAGGAGTACTCGCCCGGCGACGAGATCCGCCACATCGACTGGAAGGCGTTCGGCAAGCTCGACCGCTACTACGTGAAGCAGTTCGAGCAGGAGTCGCAGCTCACGGTCTACCTCGCGCTCGACGCGTCGGGCTCGATGCGGTTCGCCGGCGCCGGCCTGCCCAAGCTCGAGTACGCCGGGCTGTGCCTGGCCGCGCTCGCCTACCTGGTCGTGCAGCAGCAGGACAAGGTCGGGCTGGTCGTGTTCGGGCGCCACGGCGAGCCGCTCCACGCACCGCCGCGGGCGCGCGGCAGCCACCTGGCCGACGTGCTCGCCATGATCGACACCGCGGTCAACGGCCGCGCCGACGTCGACGGCGTGCGCGACGACGTGTCGCCGGCCGCGGCGCTCGATCGGATCGGCGAGCTGGCCCGACGCCGGCGCGCGCTGATCGTGGTCGCCTCCGACCTGTTCGACCCCGACGACCGCACCCTGGGCGCGCTGCGCCGGCTGCGCGCCCAGCGCCACGACGTGGTCGTGCTCCACCTGCTCGCGCCCGAGGAGCGCAGCTTCCCGTACGAGGGCCTGACCCTGTTCGAGGCGCTCGAGAGCGACCACGATCTGCTGGTCAACCCGGCCGCGATCCGCAAGGAGTACCTCGACAAGATGGAGGCGTTCCTGGCCCGGGTCGCGCGCGAGCTGGGCGAGGCCGGCGTCGACTACCACCTGATCGGCACCGACCGCCCGCTCGAGGACGCGCTGATCCAGCTGCTGGCGTCGCGCCAGCGCCTGACCGGAGGCGGCCGGTGAGGTTCCTGGCGCCGCTGATGCTGGCCGGCGTCGCCGGGCTGCTGATCCCGCTCGCGATCCACCTGATCGGGCGGCGCCGGGCGCGGGTCGTGAAGTTCGCGGCGCTCGAGTTCCTGGTGGCGAGCAAGCGACGCACCGCGCGCCGGCTGCGCCTGCGCGAGCGCCTGCTGCTGCTGGTGCGCGTGCTGGTGTGCATGGCGATCCCGCTGGCGCTGGCCAAGCCGATCACGTCGTGCGCGAGCAAGGGCCCGGTGATCGCGCGGGGTCCCCAGGCGGCCGTGCTGATCGTCGACGACTCGTTCACCTCGGGCTACATCCACCGCGGCGACACGCTGCTGGCCCGCGCCACCGAGGAGTCGGCCCGCATCCTGACCCTGCTCGGCCCCGAGGCCGAGGTGGCGGTGGTCCGCGCCAGCGAGGGCGCGGCGCAGCCAACCGAGCTGTCGCGCGAGCACCTGCGCCTGCGCGACCAGCTCGCCGATCTGGCGCCGACCGCGCGCCCGGCCGATCTCGATCGCGCGCTGCAGCGGGCCAGCCAGCTGCTCGCCGGCTCCAACCACCAGCGCCACACGGTCTACCTGCTGTCGCCGCTGACCCGCGGCGCGCTGCGCGCCAGCAAGCCGCCCTGGGGCCCCGACGGGCCCGCGCTCGAGATCATCGACCTGCGCGGCGGCGAGCCGTTGCCCAACCTGGCGGTCACCGCGCTGCGGGTCGAGCCCGATCCCGGCGCCGGCACCCGCGGCATCGCGGTGGTCGCCGAGATCGCCAACCACGGGCCGGCCCCGGTGGCCGAGGTGACGGTCAGCCTGCGGGTCGCCGGTCAGATCATCGCGCGCGGCCAGCTCGAGCTGATGCCCGGCGAGAAGAAGGCGAAGCGGTTCCTCGCGTCGTTGCCGCAGGGCCAGCGCTCGGCCGAGGTGGTGGTGGAGCTGCCGGGCGATGCCCTGCCCGCCGACGATCGGCGGTTCGCGATGGCCCAGCTGCGCGACGACATCCGGGTGCTGCTGGTCGACGGCGACCCGCACGCCAACCGCCACGACGACGAGCTGTTCTACCTCGAAGCGGCGCTGCGCCCCGGCGACCGCGCCGAGGCCGGCGCCACCGTCACCAAGGTCAACGTCGACGACCTCGACACGGTCGAGCTCGACCAGCACGACGTGGTGGTGCTGGCCAACGTGCCGGCGCTGTCGGCCGAGCGGGTCGCCAAGCTGGCCGGCTGGGTCGCCACCGGCGGTGGCCTCCTGCTCGCGCCCGGCGACAACATCGACGCCGCCGCCTACGAGCGCACGATGCTGCCGCTGCTGGCGCAGAGCCTGCGCGATCCGATCGACACGGCCTGGGGCGCGGCGCCCGACGAGCGCGCGGCGCGGGCGCTGAAGATGACCAAGTGGGAGGCCGACCACCCGATCTTCTCGCCGTTCGCCAAGGACGCGCCGGGCCTGGCCGACGCCAGCTTCACCAAGATCGCGCTGCTGGGGCCCACCACCGAGACCGACGACCGCAAGGTCCTGGCCCGCTTCACCAACGGCGCCGCCGCGCTGGTCGAGGCCCGCAAGCGCGATGGCCGGCTGCTGCTGTACACGTCGACCCTCGATCGCGACTGGAACGACCTGCCGCTGCACCCCGGCTACCTGCCGCTGATGCAGGAGGCGGTCCGGCACCTGGCGCGCCGGCGGCTGCAGAGCGGCGCGACCGACGCGCTGGTCGGCCAGGGCGTGAGCCTGCCGACCCTCGATCTGCGCAAGCTCGAGGTCCGCGGCGGCGCGCAGGGCGCGGTGTTCGCCGGCGAGCGCATCGAAGGCCGGCGCTCGGTCCGGTTCATCGGCGGCGACCACCCCGGCATCTACCGCGTGATCGGGACCGACCGGACCGGCGCCACCCGCGACCGCGACGAGCTGGCGTTCGCGGTCAACCTCGATCCGCGCGGCAGCGATCTGGCGATGGCGCCGGCGACCGCGCTGCCGGCCGCGGGTCTGGGCGAGGGCGGCGTGCCGCGCCCGACCCAGCGCCGGGTCGAGCTGTGGCACGCCCTGGCGGCCGCCCTGCTGATCCTGTTGCTGATCGAGAGCGTCTTGATCCAGCGGACCTAGCTGTCCTCTTGCGCTGGCTCGCTCGATGGGATCGAAGCCCTGCCCTTTTTTCCGGTGGCCCTGAGCCGGCGCGAAGCGCCGTGTCGAAGGGCAGCGCTCAGGATTGATCACTTCTTTCGCTTCGGTTCGAAACGCGCTTTCGCTTCGACCCGTGGCGACGCTGGGGTGCGCGCGGCCGGCCTCGCCGTCGGCGAAGCCGAGGTCCCGGCGCTTGCTCGATCCGGGGTCCCCGGGCGTGACGCACGCCGGTGCCATTGCCCCAACCCACCGACGCACGCACCACCCGGCCGGGGAATTTACGAGCGCGCCTGGGACCTCGTCCCCGCCTCGGCTCG
>JBKJLC010000155.1:0-22895 GCA_046597055.1 Kofleriaceae bacterium
GTGACGTCCTCGAGCCCGACGACCGCCGGGATCTCGTGGGCGCGCGCGATGATCGCGGTGTGCGAGGTCTTGCCGCCCGCGTTCGTGCACAGCGCGGCGACCGCGGCGCGGTGGAGCTGCGCGGTGTCGCCGGGGGACAGGTCGTGCGCCACGACGATCGCATCGGGCGGCGGCACGACCTGGGTCTCGGTCCCGAGCAGGTTGCGCAGGACCCGCTCGCCGACGAACTCGATATCGCTGCGGCGCTCGCGGAAGTAGTCGTCCTCGATCGCGTCGAACACCCCGCGGATGTCGTCGACCGCCTTGCGCAGCGCCCACTCGGCGTTGATGAACTCGTCGCGGACGTAGCCGATGGTCGCGTCGACCAAGTGCTCGTCGTGGAGCATCAGCTGGTGGGCGGTGATGATGTGGAAGTCGCTCTCGCCCTCCGACGCCGCCAGCTTGTCCTTGATCTTCTCGAGCTGGCGATCCGACGACTGGATCGCGCGGTGCAGGCGCGCGACCTCGGCATCGACGTCGTCATTCTCGATGTGGTAGCGCGGCTCCTTGATCAGGTCGCGGCCGACCAGGAACGCCCGGCCGATCGCGATGCCGGCCGAGACCGCCACGCCGTCGCGGCGGATCTCGTGCTTGCGACTGTCGTCGCGGGGGCTCACACCGGCACCTATCGGTCCTCGCCGAACCGCTCCTCGACGAGCTGGACCAACGCGTTGACGCAGGCCTCGGCCTGGGGCCCCTTGGCCTGGATCGCGATGGCGGTGCCCTTCGATGCGACCAGCATCAGGACCCCCATGATGCTCTTGCCGTTGACGTCGTGGCCGTCCTTGCCGACGGTGACGTCGCACGGGTACTTGCCCGCCAGCTGCACGAACTTGGTCGCGGCCCGGGCGTGCAGACCGAGCTCGTTCCTGATGACCACCGTGCGCTTGGCAAGCTCGGACATCTATTCCCCCCTGTCGACGTCACGGTGCCGGACCAGGATGTCCCAGGCGTCGCCGAGCCGCCGGCGCAGCTCCTCGACGATCGCCACCGACCGGTGGCGGCCACCGGTACAGCCGATGGCGATGGTGACGTACAGCTTGCCCTCGGTCTGGAACTGCGGCAGCGAGAAGCGCAGCAGCGCCTCGATGCGACCGATCAGCTCCTGGCCGTTGTCCGAATCGCACACGAAGCGCGCGACCTCGGGGTCGCGGCCGTCATGCGGCTTCAGGAGCGGCACGAAGTACGGGTTGGGCAGGAACCGGACGTCGAACACCAGGTTGAACTCGGCGGGCAGCCCGTGCTTGAACCCGAACGAGACCAGGCTGACCGCGAGCTTGCCGTCGCCGCCGTAGCGATCCTGGATGATCGCCTTGAGCTGGTGGGTGTTGAGGTTCGAGGTGTCGACCACCACCGCCCCGTGGCGCAGCGACTCGGTGATCTCGCGGTCGCGGCGGACGCCGTCGTGGAGGTCGTCGCCCGACAGCGGGTGCCGGCGCCGGGTCTCCGAGAACCGGCGCAGGATGACCTCCTCGGTCGAGTCGAGGAACATCACCTCGAGCCGGTGGCCGGCGCCGCGCAGGCGCGCCAGCTGGTCGGGGTACTGGCCGAGGTAGCGGCGCTGGCGGCTGTCGATCGCGATCGCGATCTTCTGGCCCTCGCCCTCGTGGGCGAGGTGCTCGCACAGCTGCGACAGGAACGGCAGCGGCAGGTTGTCGACGCAGTAGAACTCGACGTCCTCGAGCGCGCGCAGCGCGGTCGACTTGCCGGCCCCCGACAGCCCGGTGACGATCACGATGTGCACGGCTACTCGATCCCCTCGACGTCGAAGCCACCCTGCGGGCGGGCCTCGGCGATCGCGCGATTGAGCCGATCCTGGAACTCGCGGGCCGAGTTGTGGCCCTGCAGCTTGAGCAGCTGGTTGCGGGCGGCGACCTCGATGATGGTCGCGATGCTGCGCCCGGGCCGGACCGGCAGCTTCACCATCGGCACCGAGATGTCGAGGATCGGGTAGCGCCGCTCGTCGACGCCGAGCCGGTCGTACTCCTCGTCGGCATCCCAGTCGACCAGCTCGACCACCAGCTCGACCTTCTTGGTCTCGCGGACGGCGGCGATGCCGAACAGGTCCTTGATGTTGATGATCCCGAGGCCGCGGATCTCCATGTGGTGGCGGATGATGCCGGAGCCCGAGCCGAACACGTAGCCGCCCTTCTGGCGGATGTGGACGATGTCGTCGGCGACCAGGCGGTGGCCGCGCACGACCAGGTCGAGCGCGGTCTCGCTCTTGCCGATGCCGCTCTTGCCGAGCAGCAAGATGCCGATGCCGAGCACGTCGAGCAGGACGCCGTGCAGCGACGTCGCCGGCGCCATCTGGTCCTGCAGCCAGCTGGTGACCAGGACGATCAGCTCGGAGGTCACCAGGTTCGACGACAGGAGTGGCACCCGGCCCTCCTCGCAGCCGCGGATCAGCTCGGCCGGCGGCTCGAGCCCGCGCGACACCAGGATCGCCGCCGGTCGCGACGCCAGCACCGTGGTCACCGCCAGCTCGCGCGCCTCCGGCGACACCGCGGCCAGGTACTCGATCTCGGTGCCGCCGAGCACCAGCACGCGCTCGTCGTGGAGCTGCTCGTCCCAGCCGGTGAGCGCCAGGCCGGGCTTCTGGATGCGAGGCACCGCGATGGTGCGGTCGAGGCCGCCGGCGCCGGCGACGACGCGGACCTCGAGCCGGACCTCGGGGGCGAGGAGCTGCTCGGCCACGACCGCCACCGGGCGAGTCGGCCCCGGCACTAGTACTTCGCGTCTTCCTCGGCGATGACCTGGAACATCGCCGTGGCGTCGGGTGCATCGAGGAGTCGGCGACGGAAGGCCGGATCCTTGAACACCCGGCTGATGCGCGCGAGCGCCTTCAGGTGGGCGCCGGTCGAGCTCTCGGGCGCGACCAGGACGAAAAACAGGAAGGTCGGCTGCTTGTCCATCGAGTCGAAGTCGACGCCACCCGGCGCGCGGCCCAGGCAGGCGACGATCTCGCTGACGGTGGCCAGCTTGCCGTGCGGGATGGCGACGCCCTCACCGATCGCGGTCGACGCGAGCATCTCGCGGTCGACGAGCACCTTCGTGAGGTGGACCCGGTCGATGCGGGGATGCTGACCGGAGATGTGCGTGGCCAGCTCCTCGAGGAGGCCACGCTTATCTTTGGCCTTGAGGGCCGGCACGATCATGTCGCGCCCGATCAGGTCGACGATCTTCATCCGACGTGCGCCAACCTACCATGATCGCAGCCAGGCCAAGCCCTGTCGGCCACAACCAAGCGCTGCCCCGCCCGGGAACCGGCCCCGAGCGGGGATCGGCAGCACCGAACCTGGGTTCAGGCGCTGGCCGGGGTCTCGATCAGGCCGTAGCTGCCATCGGCGCGCCGGTACAGCACGGTCACGCGGCCCTCGGCCTCGGTTGACCGGAACACCATCACATCCTCGTGGGCCAGGTTCAGCCGGGCGATCGCGTCCGCCACGCTCATCGGGTTGGCGTGAAACTGCTCGGTCTTGACGATCTTGTACTCGGGCGCGCGGCCCGCGGTGGTTGGCGCCTTGGCCGGCTCCTCGAACCCGCTGAACGCCTCGTTGACGATGGAGTGCGACCAGGGCAGCGGCTCGACGTGGTGGGGCCGGACCCGCTGCTCCTCGACCTTGCCCTTGTACTTGCGGACCTGGCGCTCGATCTTCGCGATCACCAGATCGATCGACGAGTACATGTTCTCGGTCGTCTCGTGACCGGCGACGGTGAGCCCGTTGTGGAGCTGGAAGTTGACGTCGATCCGGTGGTTGTGCCGCTCGGTGGAGAGCACGACGTGGCAAGCGATGGGGTCAGGCAGGTATTTGTGGATGCGATCCATTCGCTCACGCGCGTAGGACTTCAGGGCATCCGTGGGTTCCATGTGCCTGAACACGACCGAGAATTGCATGCCGCCTCCATGGTGCCGGGCCGGGCCTGCCCCAGCCGGGTGCTCCACGATTCTAGCGCTGGCCGGCACCTCGGCGGCACCCCATAACGGAGACCCACACGCGTCATGACCCGCGGCGCGCTCCCGACAGACCGGGCTCGATCTCTTGCGTGCGAGCGGCTACGATCCGCCCCGACCCGTCCGGCAGGGGCCGGAGCCGGGCGGCGCTAGAAGACCTGCTTGCGCTTGCTCGAGCTGAGAATGCCCATCTGCTCGCGATACTTCGCGACCGTGCGGCGGGCGATGTCGATGCCGGTCTTCTTCAGCAGCTCGACGATCTTCTGATCGGAGTGCGGACGCTTGGCGTCCTCGCTGTCGACCAGCTCCTTGATCTTCGATTTCACGGCCTGCGATGCCAGGTCCTCGCCGTTGGTGCGCGAGATGCCCGAGTTGAAGAAGAACTTCAGCTCGTAGATGCCCTGCGGCGTGTGCACGTACTTGTTGGTCGTCACGCGCGACACGGTCGACTCGTGCATCCCGATGTCCTCGGCGATGTCGCGGAGGATCAGCGGCTTGAGGAACGCGATGCCCTTGTCGAAGAAGTCGCGCTGGTGCTTCAGGATCGACTCGGTGACCTTGATGATCGTGCGCTGCCGCTGCTGGATCGAGCGGATCAGCCACTGCGCGCTGCGCAGCTTGTCCTGCACGTAGTCCTTGCTCGCCGCCCCGTTGCCCATCGCGGCCCGGTAGAAGTTCGAGATCTTCAGCTTGGGCAGGCCGTCGTCGTTGGGCACCACGAAGAACTTGTCGCCGATCTTGTGGATGTAGACGTCGGGGGTGATGTAGTGCGCGTCCTCGGACGCGTACTGGCGACCCGGCCGCGGGTCGAACTCCATGATGACCTTGGCCGCCTCGTAGATCTCCTCGAGCGGCGCCTTCAGATCGCGCGCGATCGCCTGGTAGTTCTTCTTCTCCAGGTTGCCGAGGTGCGACCGGATCATCTTGATGCACAGGTCGTCGTCCTGACCGGCGTGCACGCACTGGATCAGCATGCACTCGGCCAGGCTGCGGGCCCCGATGCCCACCGGATCGAAGGTCTGGATCTTCTCGAGGATCTTCTCGACGACCTCCTCGGACACCTCTTCGTCGGCGGCCAGCTCGGGCACCGTCGGCTCCTTGAAGTAGCCGGCCGGATCGATGTTGCCGATGATGACGAGCCCGATCTCCTTCTCGCGATCGCTCAGGTCACACAGCTTCAGCTGCCAGGCCAGGTGGTCGGTCAACGACGGCGGCTTGGTCAGCGTGGCTTCGAGCGATGGCAGCTCGTCGCTGTCGCCCCGATAGGCCGGCATCGGCGGGCCCATCGTGTAGTTGTCGAGGTAGTTCTCCCAGTCGATCTCGCCGACCGCGCTGGCGTCGCCCTTGACGTCGACCTGCCCCGCCCCCTCGACCTGAGGCTGCTCCATCGGGGTCTCGGTGTTGCCGACCCGCTCGGACTGGAGCTGCATCGCCTCGTCGCTGCCCAGCACCTCCCGATCCCGGTTCCGCTCCTCGGCGGTCTCGAACTCATCCTCCAGGATGGGGTTCTCCAGCATCTCCTCGTGGACCATGTCCGCGAGTTCCATGCGGGAGAGCTGCAGCAGCTTGATCGCCTGCTGCAGCTGAGGCGTCATGACGAGCTGCTGTGAAAGCTTCAGCTCCTGGCGCATCTCCATTCCCATCGGGAATCTCCTTGTTAGATCAATATTTTACGAACCAACATATCGTTGGCACGCCGCGTGTATAAGGACACTACTCGATGCCAATTGGGATGTAAAGGCTGCGGGACAACCCGTGGCCTGGATGTTGCTTTTACAAGCCCTTGCGCCGGGTTGAAGCAAGCGATAGGCCCACGCGATGGCGCGCGCCGCCGCTCCCACGGCAGCTCGCGTGCCAGCGGCGGCGCCGCGGCTTTCAGGTCTTGCGGGGCCGGTCCTGCATCTCGAGCGCGGCCTTCACGAAGCCGACGAACAGCGGATGCGGAGCCGTGGGGCGCGACTTGAACTCGGGATGGAACTGGCACGCGACGAAGTACGGGTGCCACGGCAGCTCGATCATCTCCACCAGGCGGCCATCGGGCGACAGCCCGGACAGGACCATGCCGGCCTGCTCGAGGGTCTCCCGGTACCTGTTGTTGACCTCCCAGCGGTGGCGATGGCGCTCCGAGATCTGGTTGCTGCCGTAGAGCTCGGCGGCCCGGGTGCCGGCCTTGAGCACACACGGATAGGCGCCGAGCCGCATGGTCGCGCCCTTGTCGGTCACGCCGCGCTGGTCGGGCATGAGATCGACCACCGGCTGCGGGGTCTCGGGATCGATCTCGCTCGAGTTGGCCTTGTCGAGCTTGCACATGTGGCGGGCGAACTCGATGACCGCCATCTGCAGGCCGAAGCAGATGCCGAAGAAGGGCACCCGCTGCTCGCGCGCGTACTGGACCGCCGAGATCTTGCCCTCGGTGCCGCGGGCGCCGAAGCCGGGGGCGACCAGGATGCCGTCGACGTCGGCCAGCAGCGCGGCCGCGCCCTGCTGCTCGATGTGCTCGCTGTCGATGTGCCGGATCTCGACCCGGGTGTCGTTCGCGATGCCGCCGTGCAGCAGGCCCTCGTTGAGGCTCTTGTAGCTCTCGACCAGCTGGACGTACTTGCCGACGAAGCCGATCGCGACCTTGCGCTTGGGCATGATCACCTTCTCGGCGATCTCTTCCCAGGCCGACAGCTGCGACGCGCGCGACCAGATGTTGAGCAGCTTGCCGATCTTGTCGTCGAGCCCCTGCTCCTTCAGGAGCAGCGGCAGCCGGTACACGGTGTCGACGTCGATCGACTGGAACACCGCGTCGTTGGCGACGTTGCAGAACATCGCGGTCTTCTTGATCAGCTCGGGCTCGAGGCGGCGCTCGCACCGGCAGATCAGGATGTCGGCCTGGATGCCGATCTCGCGCAGCTTCTGGACCGAGTGCTGGGTCGGCTTGGTCTTGAACTCACCGGCGGCGGCGATCCACGGGACCAGCGTCAGGTGGACCGACAGCGAGTTCTGGCTGCCGAGCTCGACCCGGAGCTGGCGGACCGCCTCGAGGAACGGCAGCGACTCGATGTCACCGACGGTGCCGCCGACCTCGACGATCAGCAGGTCGAGGCCCTCGGCGCAGCGCAGGATGCGGCTCTTGATCTCGTCGGTGATGTGGGGAATCACCTGGACCGTCGAGCCCAGGTACTCGCCGCGGCGCTCGCGCGCGATCACGTTCGAGTAGACCTGGCCGGTCGTGATGTTGTTGAGCTTCGACATCTTGGTCGACACGAAGCGTTCGTAGTGGCCCAGGTCGAGATCGGTCTCGGCGCCGTCGTCGGTGACGTAGACCTCGCCGTGCTGGATCGGGTTCATCGTCCCCGGGTCCACGTTGATGTACGGGTCGAGCTTCATGTTCGCGACCCGGAGGCCGCGGTTCTCCATGAGCGCGCCGAGCGAGGCCGCGAGCAGCCCCTTGCCCAGCGACGACACCACCCCACCGGTCACGAACACGTACTTGGTCTGGTTGGCCATGGTGTCGCGGCGGTTCTACCGACTCGGGTCGCCCTTGGCAATCATCGCGGTACCGATGCTCCCGCGATCGGGACCGGCGACGTTTGCCGTCGAACCGCGGTCCGGTTCGCGGTACGCTCGATCCTCCCGCTGCCGGCGAGCGACGCGGCCGTCGAGCACCCGCCGGGGCGCCCCGGCCGTCGCTGCAGCCATCACGCCTCGACCGGGATGCCCGCGTCGGTCAGCGCAGCTTGACGGCGCGGATGGCGTAGGCGGTCGTCAGGGCGCAGCCGTCGCTGGGGTTCGACCGCCAGACCTGGAGCGCGAGGATCGGGCTGGCTGGATCGAGCACCGCCTCGACCCGGTTGGCGGTCAGCTGACAGTCGAGATCGTCGTCGGACTTCGGCCGCTCGCCGACCGGGGCGAAGGTCTCGGAGAACAGCGGCGTGCCCCCGGCGGTCACGGTGACCACGCCCTTGCTGGACAGGGTCACGGTGGCGCCGCCGATCGTGCACGCGCCGTCGACGCCGATCTTGATGGCGTCGGCCGGATCGTCGTCGGTGTTGCCGTCGAAGGTGGCGCAGCGCTCGGCGGAGGCGCCGAAGTGCGCAGGATCGACCTCGGCCCGGGCCTTCACCTTGGCGACCGCCGCGAGCACCCGCGTGCGCGCGGCCTCGGCGCGGGCCTTGGCCGCCGGATCGGCCGAGTCGTCGTCGTAGCTCGCCTCCTCGATGGCCAGCCCGTCCTGGTAGGCCATCACCACGACCATCTCGGCGGCGCCCTTGCCGACCGGCGCGAAGTGACAGACCACCTCGCTGACGCTGGCCATGCCGTTGTTGGCGGCGGTGCACCACACGATCCGGCTGCCGTCGCGGGCGAGCGCGGGCGCCTGGTAGTAGGGCGCGGCGCCCATGGCGGCGGCGACCACCGCCTCGCTCGGGTTGCCCTCGTCGTCGGGCGGAGGCGCCGGCGCCGCGTCGATCGGCGCCGGGGCCGCATCGGGGGGCACCGCGACCGCGGTGCCGGTGCCGGCGCCGACCGCCGGCTGCTTCTTGCAGCCGGCCAGGGCCAGCCCCAGCGCGACCGCGATCGAGGCGGGTCTGGTCAATCGGTTCATCGTGCGCTCCTTCCCGCCCCCGACATGGCCAGGAGAGCGTACTCCATGGCGCTTCTGCACAAGGCAGACCTCGCACCTGACTCGTGACCCCGGACCCCGGCGTCATTGTTGACCGCTTCGCTCCGCTCGCTGGGGGCTACAGGCCGCCGCGCCAGCCCCGACCACCGGTGCGCCACGCCGACGGCGTCGGACCTTCGCTGGTCGTGGCGGCGGCCGCGGTGGTCGGCGCCGCGACCGCGCTGCGGCCCCGGGTCGCGACCTCGAGCGCCGCCGCGATCATCGCCGCCTCCAGGGCCGGGCCCTCGGCGCGCGGGGTCAGCGCCGCCGCCTCGCGACCGATGAACCCGGTGTCGAACTCACCGGCGATCAGCTGCGGGTGGCGCAGCGCGAGCCGGTGGAACGGCAGGTTGGTCTCGATGCCGCGGACCTGGTACTCGTCGAGCGCGCGGCGCATGCGCCCGAGCGCGGCCCGGCGATCCTCGCCCCACACGACCAGCTTCGAGATCATCGGGTCGTAGTGGACCGGGATGTCGGAGCCCTCGTAGCAGCCGGCGTCGTTGCGCACGTACGGGCCGTCGGGGGCGCGCAGGTGCGTGATCCGGCCCGGGGACGGCAGGAACTTCACCGGATCCTCGGCGTAGATCCGGCACTCGAGCGCGTGGCCGCGGCGGCGGCCGTCGAGCTCGGCCTGGGTCATCGGCAGCGGCCGGCCCTCGGCGACGTCGAGCTGCCAGGCGACCAGGTCGACGCCGTAGATCAGCTCGGTCACCGGATGCTCGACCTGGAGCCGGGTGTTCATCTCGAGGAAGTAGAACTCGCCGTCGGAGCCGAGCAGGAACTCGCAGGTGCCGGCGCCGAGATAGTCGACCGCACCGGCGGCGGCGACCGCGGCCGCGCCCATCCGGGCCCGCAGCTCGGGACCGACCGCGGGGCTCGGCGCCTCCTCGATCACCTTCTGGTGGCGACGCTGGATCGAGCAGTCGCGCTCGCCGAGGTGGACCAGGTTGCCGTGGGCGTCGCCGAACACCTGGATCTCGATGTGGCGCGGCCGCAGGATCGCCTTCTCGAGGTAGACGGTGTCGTCGCCGAAGCCGCCGAGCGCCTCGCGCCGGGCGCCGTCGAACGCGGCCGCGAACTCGGCCTCGGCCGCGACCAGGCGCATGCCCTTGCCGCCGCCGCCGGCGGCCGCCTTGATCAGGACCGGGAAGCCGATCTTCTTGGCCGACGCCAGCGCCGACCCGACGTCGGGGAAGCCGTTGCCCTCGGGACCGTTGTCGCCGGGGACCACCGGGGCGCCGGCCGCGGTCACGGTCTTGCGCGCCTCGGTCTTGCTGCCCATCTTCCGCATCGCGTCGGCGCGTGGCCCGATGAAGATGATCCCGGCCGCCTCGCAGGCGTCGGCGAAGTCCTCGTTCTCGGACAGGAAGCCGTAGCCGGGGTGGACCGCGTCGGCGCCGCTCTGCTTGCAGGCGTCGAGGATCTTCTCGATCACGAGGTAGCTCTCGCGCGCGGGCGCGGGCCCGATCGCGACCGCGCGGTCGGCGTACAGCACGTGGGGCGCGGCCCGATCGACGTCGGAGTAGACCGCGACGGTCTCGATCCCCCGCTCGCGACAGGTGCGCATGATGCGCACGGCGATCTCGCCGCGATTGGCGACCAGGACCCGGCGGATCGGACGGACAGCTACGGCACGCGACATCGCGCAGAAATCTACACGAACCACGCGAGGTCCGTGCCGTGAAGACTCTTCGAAGCCGGACTCGGGCGCGCTATCCTCGCCAGGTGGTCCTCGAACCGGGCGAGTTGATCGCGGACCGCTTCGAGGTCGAGGCCGCGGTGGGCGGCGGTGGCATGAGCTACCTCTACAGCGCCCGCGACCGCGCGACCGGCCAGCACGTCGCGCTCGAGGCCAGTGACCCGGTCGCGGCCGAGCGCGCCGCGCGGGCCGCGCTCGCGATCGCGTCGGCCGAGCCCGTGCTGCCGCTCAACCAGGCCGAGTCGCTCGCGATCGTGGCGCAGGCGCTGCTCGCGCAGGGCCGCGGCGATGAGGCGCTGGTCCATGCCCAGCGCGCGCTCGAGCAGCACGAGCGCCTGGGCGGCATCGACGACGGCGAGGCGATCATCCGGCTGACCTGGGCTGAGGCCCTGGCCGCGGTCGGCCGCCGCGCCGAGGCCATCGCTGCTGGCGATCGCGCCCGCGCCCGCCTGCTCGAGCGAGCCGCCGCCATCACCGATCCAGCGCTGCGCGCCTCGTTCCTCGAGCGCGTCCCCGAGAACGCCCGCACGTTCGCGCGTCGGCCCTCGCTACACCGCCTGCTGGATCCCGAGGCTGGCCCTCAGGATTGATCCGAGCTCTCGATGTGATCGAGAGCGTTGCCCGCTTTCCGGTCGCCCTGAAGCCGGATCAGGGCTTCATCCAGTCGGGGGTGGGCTCGGCCGAGCCGGTGCCGGTGCCCGGCGTCGGAGGGGCCGCGGTGCCCTTGCTGGTCCCGGTGCCAGTGCCCGGCGTCGGAGGGGCCGCGGTGCCCTTGCCGGTCCCGGGCGTCGTGCCGGTGCCGGTGCCAGTCGCCGTGCCTGCGCCGGTCCCGGGGGTCGCGCCCGTGCCGGGGGTCGTCCCGGTCGCGGTGCCCTTGCCGGTCCCGGTCGCGGTGCCCGCGCCAGTGCCGGTCGTCGCGCCCGAGCCCGCGGCGGTCCCCGCGCCGGTGCCGGGCGTCGCGCCAGTGCCGGTCGATGCGGTGCCCGCCCCACCGCCACCGCCACCGCCGGTTCCGCCACCACCGCCACCACCGTCACCCCCGCCGCGCACCTGCGCGAGCGTGGCGTCGAGCGAGGCGACCATGGCCGCACCATCGGTCGTGAACTCGGCCGGCTTGACCACCTTGTTGTACGGCGCGTAGCCGTTGCGACGCAGCCCGAGGCGAACCTCACGCCCGACCTGCCGGCCGCTCAACGTGATGTCGGCCGGCGTCTTCTTGCCGGTCGGCCCACCGTCGAGCAGGATCGCGGCGCCCGCCGGCGACGACGTCACCCGGATCTTCCGCGGCAGCGGCTCGAGCTTCACCGTCGGCACCTTGGTGCCGACCTGGACCTCGAGCTCCACCGGCTTGTAGGTGTCGGCGGTGACGATCACCTTGTGCTTCTTGCCCTTCTCGAGCGTGGCGACGAACGGCGACTTGCCCCCGCTCGAGCCCACGACCTCGACCTGCGCGCCCGCGACGCTTGCCTTGATCTCGACCGTGCCGGTCTCGACCGGCGGCACCGGCGCAGCCGCCGCGTCGACGTCGGGCACCGCCGCCATCGTGGCCGCGTCGGGAGTCAGGGCCGCCGCGGTTCCGGGCGTCGCCGTGCCCGGCAGCGCCATGTCCGGCACCACCGACCCCGCGCCGCCGGCCTGCGATCCGGTGCCCTCGCCGAGATCGTCGGTGTGATCCTTGCGCAGCACCAGGAACCAGACCGCCGCCGCGACCACGGCCGCGAGCAACAGGCCGATGATCACGGCGACCGGCGCCTTCGATCCCTCGGGCGGCGCCACCGGCTTGCTGGAGAATCCGTCGGTCGCGGTCGCCTTGGCCGCCGCAGCCCCGGCGTCGGTGGGCTTGCGCCCGGCGCGGCGCGCCGCGAGCTCGTCAGTCTGCTTGGCGTCGGCCGCGGCCTTGGCATCGACGACCACCGACTTCGCGTCGGCCTTCGCGTCGATCGCGGCCTTCGAGTCGCGACCCGCCTTGCTGACGGGGACCGCCTTGGTCTCGGCCGGCTTGGGGGCGGCCGCCTTGGGCGCGGGCTCGGCCGGCTTCGCCTCCACCGCCGGCCTGGTCACCACCGCCGGCTTGGCCTCGACGGCCGGCGTGATCGGCACGCCCGGCGCGGAAGGCCTGGTCTCGACCGTCGGCGACTTCGACTCGCGCGCGGCCCGCGCGACCGCATCGCTGTCGGCAGGCTTGACCTCGGCCGCGGCCGGCTTGGCCGCCGCCTTGGCATCGGCCGCCGCGGCCTTGGCCTCGGCGACCGCCTTGGCCGCCGCGCGCGCCTTGGAGTCCCCGATCGCGGTCTGCGCGACCAGCTCGTCGAGCGAGCGCACCTTGGTGGCCTCCTCGAAGGCCTCATCGGGGAACTCGTCGGCGTCGCTATGGAACGGCATCGGCCGCGGCAGCGGCGTGTTGTCGGTGCGCTCGTCGGCGAAGCTGCCGCGCGACGGCGCCATGTTGCCGAGCTTGGGCCGCATCTCGTTGGCGAGCGCGCCGACCAGCGGCGATGGCGCGACCCGGGTCGGCACATCGGTGAAGCTCTTGGGCACGTCCGGGGGCGGTGGCGCCGACGGCTGCTTGGCCTTCTCGGCCAGGATCTTGTCGAGGATGGGCTGGCTGCCGTCGCCGAGCTTGTCGAAGCGCACGCCCATCCCGGGCGCGGCGTTGGGCCGCGACGGATCGTTCTCACGCGTCCACACCACCGTGCCCTCGCCGGTGATCAGCGGCGTCGCGTCGCGCAGCTGGAACTCGAAGCGCATCTGCGTGCCGACGGCGAGCGGTTCCTTGGTCCGGATGAAGATGCCACCCGGCGAAACGTCGACGGCGTATCGTTCGATGAACTGATCGATCGTCGCGCTCTTGAACTTGATCTTGAGCGTGACCGGAGCGCGCTTCGTTTGACGGGTGTTGCTGTCCACCAGGTTCTCCCTAGTACCGAAGGTTTGGACCGGAGCCATGCGCGACCCCTGCGCAGCGCGTTCGCGGCGTCATGAGCCCCAGAGCCGGGTCACCAAAAGATCGGCTGGCGCCGGTGATCGCAACGCTTCGATATGCTTCATCTTACGAACATGACCCGATCGAATGCAACGCGCTTGGGCCTCTGGCTGTGCGTTGGTCTGGCGGTCGCACTGCCGGGACCCGGACGTGCGGCCCATGCCCCACCCCTCACGACCCGGGCCGGGGCGGTCGCGGCCGACGATCCGACCGCCAGCGCGGTCGGTGCCGAGGTGCTGTCCGACGGCGGCAATGCCGTCGACGCGGCGGTCGCGACCGTGCTCGCCCTGGGGGTGGTGAATCCGATCTCCTCCGGAATCGGAGGAGGTGGCTTCGCCGTCGTGTACGACGCCGCGACCGGTTCGGTCCACGTGTACGACTTCCGCGAGGTCGCCCCGGCGGCCCTCGACCCGTCGGACTTCGTCGTCGACGGCAAGCTCGACCCGTCGCTGTCCCGGCTCGGCGGCCTGGCGGTGGGCGTGCCGGGTGAGGTGGCCGGGCTGGCGCTCCTGTCGCAGCGCCACGGCCGGCTGTCGTGGCGCCGGCTGGTGGTGCCGGCGGCCGAGCTGGCCCGCGACGGGACCCCGGCCTCCTGGTTCCTGAGCAACCGGCTTCCGTTGGTCCTGAAGTCGCTGCCCGACGCCCCGATGTTCGGGCCGCTCCGCGCGCTGATCGCCCCCGGTGGGACCCCGCCGGCGTGGGGCGACCGGTGGCGCCGGCCGGCCCTGGCCGCCACCCTGCTCGCGATCGCGGCCGACCCCCGCGCCTTCTACCAGGGCCCGATCGCGGCCGATCTCGCGGCGACCACCGCCGCCGCGGGCGGCGTCCTCACCACCGCCGATCTGGCCGCCTACCAGCCGGTCGAGCGCGAGGTGCTGTGGGGCAGGTGGCACGGCCTGCGCCTGGCGACCGTGCCGCTGCCGTCGTCGGGCGGCGTGGTGCTGCTCGAGATGCTGGGCATCCTCGATCGCACGGGCCTCGACCTCACCGCGCTGGGCCAGGGCTCCAGCGCCGCCTTCCACGTGATCGCGGAGGTCGGCAAGCACGGCTTCGCCGACCGTGCCCGCCTGCTCGGCGACAGCGATGGCGCGCGCCGCGCGGCGGCCCAGCTGCTCGACGATGCCCGCCTGAAGCGACTGGCGAAGCGGGTCGCGCTCGATCGGGTCCAGCCCACCGCGCAGTACGGCGAATCACCGCCGGCGCAGGCGAGCGCGCGGCCGCCCGGTCCCGGCGGCACCTCCCACGTGTGCGTCATCGATCGCCACGGCAACGCGGTGGCCCTGACCACCACCGTCAACGGCTACCTCGGCAGCAAGCTGGTCACCGCCGGCGGGGTCGTCCTCAACAACGAGATCGACGACTTCGCGCTCGATCCCAAGGTCGCCAACCTGTTCGGCCTGACCCAGAGCGACGCCAACCTGGTCGCGGCCGGCAAGCGCCCGCTGTCGTCGATGTCGCCGGTGCTGGTCTTCGACGGCGACCGCGTGGTCGGCTGCGTCGGCGGCTCCGGTGGCCCCCGCATCATCTCCAACGTGTTCCAGGCCATCCTGAACGTCTGGCTGTTCGGCCTCGATCCGCGGGCCGCGGTCGAGACCGGCCGCATCCATCATCAGTGGTCGCCCGACACGCTGGTGGTCGAGCCCGACCTGACGACCGACGTCCGCGCGGGCCTCACCGCCCGCGGCCAGACCCTGATGGTCCGGCCCGAGCCGACCGCGGTGCAGATGATCGTGGTCGGGCCCGACGGCTCGATCCAGGCCGCCAGCGATCCGCGCAAGCACGGCGCCCCGGCCGCGCCGCGCCGCGCCGGTCGCGCCGGTCAGTTGCCGTAGCCGCCGCCGACCCCGCCGAAGCCCATGCCACCGGCCCGGGCCCAGTTGGTCGGGT
This sequence comes from Kofleriaceae bacterium, assembly GCA_046597055.1. Taxonomy (GTDB): domain Bacteria; phylum Myxococcota_A; class Polyangia; order Haliangiales; family Haliangiaceae; genus UBA2376. Next base: position 15,212 of record JBKJLC010000155.1, read on the forward strand.
TGGGCACGGTCGGCCGATCGCCGCCGCGCACCAGGTAGCGCACCGCGCCGGCCAGGCCGTCGAGCGTGAGCTGCCACATCGGGAACACCGACGCGATGACCTCGACCGTGGTGCCGCTCCAGTAGCGATCCGGCTCGGGGTTGAGCCACGCGGTCCGGCGGAAGTGATGACCGAGCCGGCGCAGCCACTCGAGGCCGGGCGTGCGGTTGTTGGCGTAGAAGTAGATCGCACCGCCGGGATCCAGCAGCTCGGCCGGGTGCATCAGCGCGTCGCCGAGCACGACCAGCTTCTCGTCGCGATCGGAGTGCGAGATCAGCTCGCTGACCGCGACCTTCTGGCGGAACTGCGCGTCCTCGTAGACCTGATCGTAGATGCAGTTGTGGAAGTAGTAGCTGCGGAACTTGGCGAACCGGCCCGAGCGCGACGCCGCGGTGAACAACCGCGACGCCAGCTCGGCGTGCGGGTCCATCGAGCCGCCCACGTCCATCAGCAGGATCACCTTGGCCCGGTTGCGCCGCGGCGGCCGGAACACCAGCTCGAGATCGCCGGCGTTCTTGCAGGTCTCGTCGACGGTCTCGTCGAGGTCGAGCTCCTCGTTGGCGCCGTCGCGACCGAGCTTGCGCAGCCCGCGCAGGGCGACGTCGATCTGGCGGACGTCGAGGACGATGTCCTTGCGGTACTCCTGGTAGCGTCGCTCCTCCGCCACCTGCATCGCGCTGCGGCCGCCGCCGGGGCCGCCGATGCGCACGCCGCTCGGGTGCTGGCCGCCGTGCCCGAACGGCGAGGTGCCGCCGGTGCCGATCCACTTGTTGCCGCCGTCGTGGCGGCCCTTCTGCTCCTTGAGCCGCTGCTCGAACAGCGCGCGCAGCTGGTCGAGGTCGAGCGCCTGCAGCGCGGCCCGCTGCTCGTCGGTGAGGAGCGCCATCTTCTTCGGATCCTGCAGCCACGCCAGCAGGTCCTTGGTCAGCGCCAGCGCGTCGACCTTCACGTCCTTGAAGTAGGCGAGGAACGCCTGATCAAAGGCGTCGTAGTCGCTCAGGTCCTTCACGCAGATCGTGCGCGCGAGCCGGTAGAACCCGTCGAGCGAGCTCTCGTGCAACCCGAGCGCCATCGCCTCGAGCAGCGCGAGCCACTCGTGGGTCGACACCTTGAGCTTGTGCCGACGCAGCTCGAACAGGAAGTCGACCAGCACGACGGCTAGGCCTTCCCGCGCTTGCCGACCAGCTCCATGTCCTGCTCGGTCTTGAGCAAGGTGCCGAGGAACGGGATGCCGCTGGCGACCCGCACCATGTTGATGCCGGACTTGCGCAGCGCGCTGATCCAGTCGATCAACTCTGACGTGGTCGGGCGCTTGCGCAGCTTGGGCGTCGCGCGCAGGCCGTAGAAGGTCTCGAGCACCTGGTCGAGCACCTGGTCCTCGAGGTCGGGGTGGTGGACCCGGACGATCTGCGTCATCAGCTCGCGACCGGGGAAGTCGATGTAGTGGAACACGCACCGACGCAGGAACGCGTCGGGCAGCTCCTTCTCGTTGTTCGACGTGATGATGACGACCGGCCGCTCCTTGGCGACCACCTCGCGACCGGTCTCGTCGATCCGGAACCGCATCGCGTCGAGCTCGAGCAGGAGGTCGTTGGGGAACTCGAGATCGGCCTTGTCGACCTCGTCGATCAGCAGCACCACCCGGTGGTCGGCGGCCAGCGCCTCGCCCAGCGGCCCGAGCCGGATGTAGCGCGAGATGTCCTTCACGTCGCCGTCGCCGAACCGGCTGTCGTGCAGGCGCGCGACGGTGTCGTAGACGTACAGGCCATCCTTGGCCTTGGTCGTCGACTTCACGTGCCAGCGCAGGAGCGGCATGCCCAGCGCGCCGGCGAGGTTCTCGGCGAGGAGGGTCTTGCCGGTGCCCGGCTCGCCGCGCACCAGCAGCGGCCGCCCGAGCGCGACCGCGACGTTGACCGCGTGCTTGAGATCTTCCGACGCGATGTACGTGTCGGTGCCCTGGAACTGCGTGAACTGATCGAAGGCCATCGGGGCGCAGCCTAGCACTCCCGGCCCGGTTGCCGCCTCACCGCCGTGGTCGCCGGCGCCGCCCCGGCGAAGCCGGCTCACACACCGTGTGGGGCCGCGTCATACTCGGGCCATCATGAGCAGCAGTCTCGTCAAGCACTCGGGTGGTGGCGGCACGGGCGTGGTGCCGGCGGTGTGCAGCGCGATCATTCCCGGCGTCGGCCAGCTCGTCAACGGCGAGACCGACAAGGCCATCGGCGTGTTCGTGGTCTGGGGCGTCGCTGGCCTCGGCCTGATCGGCGCGATCCCGGTCATCGGCGGCATCGCGGGCCTGGTCGGTGGCGCGACCTGGCTGTACGGCGTCGGCGACGCCTACCTGACCGGCCGGCGCAAGCGGTAGCCCCGATCGCCGGTCGCCCGGCACCGTGTTGCGGGGTCAGCCCGGATCAGAACCAGGTGCTCACGCCCAGCATGAGCAGGGTGTAGCCGCTCTTGTAGGTGCCCTCGTTGAACGGGCTCTGCAGCTGCGCGCCGGGGTCGGCGGTCGGCTGGATCGGGTCGGGCGACGGGCGATCGTTGCGGCCGTCCGGGGTCGAGCCGGGCGTACAGCCCTCGCGCGGCAGCGGGTTGCAGCCGGTGCCCTGGGTGCGCTCGCCCTCGTAGACCAGGCCCCCGCCGATGTCGAACTGCAGCTTGGCCAGCCGCAGCGACGCGCCGATGGTGCCGGTGGTGCGGGCGGCGCCGTCGATGTCGAGGCGCTCCCAGCCGTCTGGCGCGGCGGCGGTGTCGTGGGCCACCCCGCCGCGCACGATCAGGGTGCCGAAGCTCATCGGCGTCTGCCACGACCCGCCGAGGCGGACCGACAGGGTGTCCTTCAGATTGTGGCGAAGGCTGGTGGGCTGCAGCGACAGCCCGACCGGGTTGGGGCCGTCCCCGACCTGGCCGAAGCCATCGACGATGATGTCGAAGTCGCTGGCGCTGCTCCACGCCTCGTAGGCGACGTCGAGCTCGACATCGGCGACCTGACCGCCGTGACGGTCGCGGGCCACATAGCGCGCGCCCACGGTCGCGATCCACGGCAGCGGCACGTTCACGCACGCCTTGAGCGCCGCGGCGGTGCCACCCTCCTCGCACACCGGCTCGAGCGCCGGGATGATGGTCACCGGCACCCCGCCGACCAGGACCCCGGAGCCGGTCCGCGCGGTGCCGCTGCCCTTGCCCTCGATCGTGTAGCCGCTGTTCCACGCCGCGCCGACCTCGATCGCGTCGGTGATCGCATAGTGAGCGCCGACGCCGAACGACGGCACGAAGTTGTCCTTCACGTCGACCGTGAACTCGGAGTCGCGGCCGGTCCATTCGTCGAAGTTGGGCAGGCCCCAGACGTAGCTGCGGGCCTTGATCTGGCCGAACCCTGCCGAGAACCGCGCGCCGACCGAGAGCTTGGCGTTGATCTGGTAGCCGGCCGCGATCGACGGCAGCACGATCGCCGCCTCCTGCGTGACGATGTCGTAGCGCGACGCGGGCGGCGGCCGGGTCGGGTCCTCGAACTGGTAGTCGGCCGCGTACGATCGGGTCGGGTAGGCGTTGGGCGCGATGATCGCCGCGGCCAGGGTCAGGCCCTCGACCTTGCCACCGAGCCGGGTCGACACCGCGATCACCGGCACCGCCTGGAAGCCGCCGATGCCGATCGGCGGCGACGACTCGTCCTCGACGGCGGCGTACGGGGTGCCCTCCCAGGGGTCGTTGGTCTCGGGCTCGATCACCTCGTCGTAGGTGCCGCTCCGGGTGTAGGTCATGTCGTAGTCGATGAGCGACGTCCCGACGTGCACCGTGGTCGCGCCCTTGACCGCGGCCAGCCGGGCCGGGTTGATCGCGACCGCCGACGGATCGTCGATCGAGGCGACCGACGCACCGGCGCGACCGGTCGACACTGGACCGGCGCCGGGCAGCACGAGGCCACCGGCAACGGCGACCCCGGGCGCGGCCAGCGCGAGGGCTGCGCCCGCGAGCACCTTGCGGAGGGTTGACGTGGTGCAGCCTCTGCGCGGCTGCGCGACCTGGTGGTACCCCTTCATTCGGAGGGCGACTGTACGTCGGCCTGCCGCCGTCGCGTCAAGGCGACGTGGGTCATCAAGATCGAGACGGCGGCCGGCGTGACGCCCGGCACCCGCGACGCCTGGCCGACCGAACCCGGCCGCAGCGCCGACAGCTTCTCGACCACCTCGCGCGACAGCCCGGGCACCGCGCCGTAGTCGAGATCGTCGGGGAGCCGGACCGCGTCGGCGTGGGCGAGCTTGCTGGCGTCGGTCGCCTGACGCTTCAGGTAGCCCGAGTACTTGGTCTCGGTCTCGACCCGGTCGGCGATCTCGGGATCGGCCGGGCCCGGAACGATCCCCCCGGCCGCCGCGATCTCCTCGACCGCGGCCCACCCGAGCTCGGGCCGGCGCAGCAGGTCGGCCAGGGTTACTCGGCGCCCGGCGAGCGAGGCCGAGCCGTGGCGCGCGAGCGCGTCGTTGACCGCGGGGGTGCCGGTCACCGAGGCGACCCGGGCCCGCTCGAGCCCGGCGGCGAGCGCGGCCTGCTGGCCCTCGAACCAGCGCCAGCGCGCGTCGTCGCACAGGCCGAGCCGCCGCGCGATCGGCACCAGCCGCTCGGCGGTGTTGTCCTCGCGCAGGATCAGCCGGAACTCGGCGCGCGACGTCATCATGCGGTACGGCTCGCGGGTGCCCTGGGTCGTGAGGTCGTCGACCAGCACGCCGGCGTAGGCCTGGTCGCGGCGCAGCACCAGGGCGTCGGCGCGGCCCGCGCCGAAGCCGAGCCCGAGCGCGGCGTTGGCGCCGGCGAGCAGGCCCTGCACCGCCGCCTCCTCGTAGCCGGAGGTGCCGTTGATCTGCCCGCCCAGGAACAGCCCGGCGACCCGCCGGGTCTCGAGGGTCGGCAGCAGCTCGCGCGGATCGATGTAGTCGTACTCGACCGCGTAGCCGGGCCGGGTCATCTCGGCTCGCTCGAGCCCGGGGATGGTCCGGATCATCGCGAGCTGGACGTCGTACGGCAGCGAGGTCGAGATCCCGTTGGGATAGATCTCGGCCGAGTCGATGCCTTCGGGCTCGAGGAAGACCTGGTGGCGGTCCTTGTCCGCAAACCGGACGACCTTGTCCTCGATGCTAGGGCAGTAGCGCGGGCCCGTGCCAGCGATCTCCTTGCGATACAGCGGTGAGCGCGGCAGGCCTGCGCGGATCAGCGCGTGGGTCTTCTCGTTCGTGTACGTGACCCAGCACGCCAGCTGGCGCAGCGGCGGCGTCCCAACCCCGCGCCAGCGGAACATGGGCGCCGGATCGTCGCCGGGCTGCAGCTCGAGACCCTCGATGTTGATCGTCTTGCCGTCGAGCCGGCACGGCGTGCCGGTCTTGAGCCGCGCGAGCGGAAAGCCCAGCTCGGCGAGCGAGCTCGACAACCCGATCGATGGTGCCTCGCCGGCACGGCCGCCCGCGGCCCGCGCCTCGCCGACGAAGATCGCGCCGCGCAGGAACGTGCCGGTCGTGAGAATTGCGACGCGCGTCCGGTACACGACGCCCATCGTGGTCTGCACGCCAACGATGCGCTTGCGGGTCGACGTCGCGCCGGCGCTCGTGGTGGTCGCGACGTCATCGACCAGCAGCTTCGCGACCTCGCCCTGGCGCAGGAACAAGTTGTCCTGCTGCTCGAGGCGCTGCTTCATCTCGTCGCGATAGCGACGCTTGTCGGCCTGCGCGCGGGTCGACCGCACGGCGGGGCCCTTGCTCGAGTTGAGCCGGCGGAACTGGATGCCGGTCACGTCGATGACGCTCGCCATCTCGCCGCCGAGTGCGTCCATCTCCTTGACCAGGTGCCCCTTGGCGACGCCGCCGATCGCCGGGTTGCACGACATCTGCGCGACCATCTCGAGGCTGCCGGTGAGCACGAGCACGCGCGCGCCCATGCGGGCCGCGGCGAGCGAGGCCTCGCAACCGGCATGGCCAGCGCCGACGACGATGATGTCGTAGCTATCGGGGTACTCGTACACGGGCGCGGGCATGTCTAGCATCCCTCGGCGCGTGGCGGGGGGCGATCACGTAAGCCCGCAACGGATAGCTGTCGCCCACCGAGCTCGGGGCGATCACATCTTCGGGTTGTCTTCGTCGTGTTCGGCGGCCTGCTTCTTCGCGCAGTCCTCGCCGTGCGGACGATCGGGCACGAACTTGTAGACGTCGAGCGTGGCGCGGACGAGCAGCTCGGCCGGGTGCAGCTGATCCGGCGACCGACCGGTGTCCCAGGTCAGGCCTTTGACCTTCACCGAGCCGCACTTGTCGCGCTTGGGGTCGGTGTAATCAGCCTTCTTCTCGCGCAGCTCGTCGAACGAGCACACGCCGGGATAACCGCAGTTGAAGGTGAACGTGTCGTACCAGCTCCTGGTCTGCGCTCCGAGCTCCTTGACCGACCACGCCGCCGACACGCCATTGGGATCGCTCGCACGCATCTCGATCGGCGTCTCGCCGGTCGCGAGGTCGACGTAGAAGCACGCCTCGGCACGCTCCGCGTCCTTGAACATCAGGTTGTCGCGGACCTTGATCCACACGGCCTGCGGCGAGCTCAGGCGCACCTCGAACCGCTTGTACCCGGCATCCGTGGGCACGCCTGCCTCCTCGGTGCTCGTCGCGCACTTGCACGTCTCGCCATTACAAAGCGGACCGGCAAACACACCCTGCGTGCGCTTCGCGGGGGTCGCGCCGATCTCGATCTGGCTCGCACCGCCCGAGCAGCCGATGACTGCCAACGAAATCCAACCAATTCGCATGCCTTTGTTATCCCAGGTGCGGGCAACCCTTGTCATGCTTCGGGGGTCAGAGTATGGACGGTACTCCCTCATGATCACGAGGCTCTTGGTTCTTGCCGCACTCGCGCTCCCCGTCGCAACGGGCTGTGGCGCGAAGAGCGGTAGCGGCAGCGTCGACTACTCGGTCTCCGCGCAAAAGAACTACGACAAGGGGATCAAGGAGCTCGACCGCAAGGACTGGGTCGCGGCCTCGAAGTACTTCGGCTTCATCAAGAGCCGGTTCCCGTACTCCAAGTTCGCGGTGCTCGCCGAGCTCCGCCTCGCCGATGCCGAGTTCGGCGCCGAGCAGTACCTCGAGGCGATCGACAGTTACCGATTGTTCATCAAGTTTCACCCGACGCACGAGATGGTCGCGAACGGCTACGCGTCGTTCCGCATTGGCGAGTCCTACTACCAGCAGCTGTCCGGCGATTTCTGGCTGTTCCCGCCGAGCTACGAGAAGGACCAGTCCGCGACGGAAGACGCGGCGACCGAGCTCAAAAGCTTCCTCGACAAGTACCCGGACTCGCCTTACCGCGACCGCGCCAAGACGATCGTGAAGACGGTCGGCAAGAGGCTCGCCGACCACGAGTGGTACGTCGCTCGCTACTACTGGGACCGCGGCAAGCCGATGGGCACCGTGCTCCGCCTACGCCGCCTCCTCGAGCAATACCGTGGCGTTGGCTACGACGAGGAGGCCCTGTGGCTCCTCGGCCGCGCGTATGTCGCCGTCGACATGCGCGACCGTGCTCGCACCACCTGGACCGAGCTCGTCCAGAAGCACCCGCGCAGCAACCGTGCCGGCGAGGCGCGCGATGCGCTCGCTTCGCTCGGCCCCAAGCGCTGAGA
>JBKJLC010000216.1:0-3510 GCA_046597055.1 Kofleriaceae bacterium
GCCACGGCCGCTTCGCGCCGCTCAACCAGTCGTGGAGCGTGCCACCTGCGACCAGGGGCATGACCACGTAGACGCCGTGCTCGGTCGTGCCGACGTCGAACACCGGCATGATCGCGGCATGCTGAAGGCGAGCCATCGCCCGAGCCTCGGCCAGCAGACGTTCCTGCGCACGGGCACCCCGCGCGCCGGGTTGCACGACTTTGATCGCCAGCTCGCGGTCGAGCTCCGGGTCGCGCGCCCGATACAATACGCCCATCCCACCGCGACCGAGCGGCTCGCCAATCACGTAGCGACCGACGTGGGCGCCGGGGGTCAGGTCGCCGGCCGCGGACGGGACGGCGGAGGGCACCGTCGCGTCGAGCGCCGGATCGCCAGCGGGGGCAGGGGGTCGTGAGGCGCGGGTGGAATCGTCGTGACCGTCAGACACAGGGCGCCGACACTACACGGAGCGATCGGTGCATGCAGCGGCGTCTTGACGCTGGTCGGTGCGACGACCGGCGCGGGTGAAATGACGGTGGGCACGGCCGCAAATCAGTACGTCAGCAGGGCGTCGAGGTCGTCCCGTTCCTCGACGCGGGACGATCAGTGCTGCAACCGCGCTTGCTTCGCAAGCCAGGAGTCGATCTCGGCGAGCATCTCGGGATTGTCGGCGGCCGCGGCGATCGCGGCACGCGCATCCTGCACCTGGGCGCGCTGATGGCGACCGCTCGAGCAAGGGGTGCGATCGCCGCGGTTGGTCGCCTGGCCGAGACTTGCGCCACGCCGAGCCCGACCAAGGCCACGACCAGGTGGCGTTCAACGCACGGACGTGCGTCGACCATGGCGACCACGCGCTCGTAGGTCTTCGGCGCTCTCCAGAAGTGACCCACCCCTGCTCTCCAGAAGTGGTCCGGGCAGCGGATCCGGATCTGCGTCGAGCACCGGTCTCTGGGCGTGGTCCACCCCGCAGCGAGAGCTGGCGACGGCGTGAGCTGGTCCGAAAGCACGACGCCCTCGGCGCGGGCGGCGTCGAGGGCGTCGGTGGCAGGCAGGGGCGGCGAGCGGGTCAGGGGCTGGCGTCACGGAGCGACGGGCCGTCGATCTTGACAGTATGGCACTGGTGGCGCAGGCGGCTGAGGAGGGCGTCGACGAGCGTCTTGTTGCCGAGGAAGTTGGGCCACTCGGCGTAGTCGAGGTTGGTCGTGATGATGGTCGGATGCTGGCGGTAGCGCTCCTCCATGAGCTTGAAGAAGATGTTGGTCTGCTCGGGGCGCAGGTTCAGATATCCCATCTCGTCAATCACAAGGACGTCGACCTTGGCCAGTCGGTTGAGCAGGCGTCGCGTCGAGCGGTCGGCCAGTGACGCATACATCTCGTCGAAGAGGTCCTGGGCGCGCATGAACACGCCGCGGTGGCCGTTCTGCAGCGCCTTGAGCAGGAGGCCCGAGGCGAGCCCGGTCTTGCCGACGCCGGTCGGGCCGACGAAGACGATGTTCTCGGCCTTGGGGACGAACTCGAGCTCGGCGAAGGTCCGGATCTGGCGCTGGTTGACGCCCGGCTGGCGCTTGAACGGGAAGCTCTCCAGTGTCCACTGCTCGGGGAGGCCGGCGCGCTTGATGCGCCAGGCCAGCGCGCTCTCCTGGTTGGCCTGCCACTGTGCACGCAGCAGCCGCGCCAGCAGCTCCTGGTAGGAGAGCTTCTGCTTGTCGGCGCGCTTCACCTCCTCGTCGAGCAGCTCGGCGATCTTGCGCAGGTGGAGGCTCTTGAGCAGCTGCTCGAGCTCATCCTTCATCGCGGTCCTCCGGGTCGGCGACGCGGCCGGCGGGCAGCACGAAGTACGCGGTGGCGATGTTGCGCAGCACCATGCGCTCGACGCGGTCGAGGTCGTAGAGCCCGTACTGGGCGGCGTCCCGGATCGCCGCGAGGAACGGGGCGGCCGGGTAGTCGCGGCGCATCTGCGCGAGCCGGCGCAGCGCGAGCGGCCAACGCGGCGCCTTCTGCTTCAGCGTCACGGCGTAGGCGGCGAGCGGCGGCGCGGCGACGGCCAGCTCGGCCTCGTCCGGCGAGCGCGGCAGGCGGGCGGCGAGCTGGCCGCGCGGCGGTCGGTGTTCGGCGAGCGTGCGGCGCTGCTTCGCGCCGGTCATCACGACGCGATCGTGGACGGCGACCTCGCGCGGCCCGAGGAAGACGCGGATGCGGTCCTTGGTCTCGCGCACCTCGACCGGCTTGCCGATCAACCGGTACGGCACGGAGTAGATGTGGCCGTCGACGTGGATGTAGCCCTCGAGATCGACGACGCGCTGGTGGAGCGCGTAGACCTCGGGCACCCAGGCCGGCAGCGGGCGCAGCGCCGGCTGCTCGACGGCGAACAGCTCGCGGGGCCGGGCATGCAGGTGCCGCTTGAACGACGCGTTGACCTTGTCGCACCAGGCCTGCGCCTGGCGGTTGGCGTCGGCGAGGTCGGTGAACTTCCGGCCGGCGAGGAAGTTGTTCTCGATGAAGTGGAACGGCCGCTCGACGCGCGCGGAGCGGTTGGCGTCGCCCTTCTCGTGGGCAATGAACCGGAACCCGAGCCGGCGGGCGAACGCCTCCATCTCCGGCACCGGCACCATCGCCTTGCCGGTGCCGCGCAGCACGACGACGTGGGTGTTGTCGATCATGCAGTCGCGACAGGCACCGCCGATGTACTGGAGCGCGTCGGTGAGGAAGACCTTGCACTCGAAGCGGGTGAAGCGCGGGTAGTGCTGGAAGAACAGCAGCCGCGAGTGACACAGCACCAGCGACGCGGTCTGCACCTTGCGCTCGGCGCCGCCGAGGTGCGCGAGGTGCGGCGACGTGTCGTGCTGCATCTCCTGGCCGGGCTCGAAGTGATAGCGCCCGACCGGCCGCACCGGTTCGTGGCCGAGGCCGTGCCGACGACAGAAGCCGGTCAGGGCCTGATAGGACAGCTCGACGTTGTGCCGCACGCGCAGCTCCTCGTGGACGCGGACCAGGTTGCCCTTGCAGCTCGTGAGCAGCTCGAGGATCTCGTCGCGCGCGGCCTCGGCCTTCTCGAGTCGCGGCAGATCCGGCGGGACCGCGCGGCCATCGGCGATCACACGCTTCACGGTGGTGCGCGAGACCTCGAGCGCGCGGGCGATCGCGCGTGAGCCGCGCCCCGCGTCATGGAGGGTCAGGATCGTGGTGCGAAGGGTCTGATCGAGCATGCGTCTCCTCGATGGCGGCCTGCAGCGTCGCGAACCCGTCGGTTGCGGCCTGCCAGGCCTGGGTCTGGACGGCGGTCCAGGGACCGCCGCGGTGAACACGTCGGCGAGCGCGTCGTGCGGTCACCGCGAGCGTGGTCAGGTCCTTGAGCAGCGGCGCGGCCGGGTCGTCCCCGTTGAGCGTGGTCTCGATGTTTGATGGGCACTTCGTCACGAAGAACGATGGGCGCCACACCTGGCGTCACCGCGCGGACGTGCACCGGTACTCCGATTCCAGCCTGGCTGTCCGCGCGAGGCGGTCCTCGCGCGAGGCGCAGCGATGGTCAGG
>JBKJLC010000228.1:0-18634 GCA_046597055.1 Kofleriaceae bacterium
CTCGATGCGGGCGGTCAGCGCCGGGCTCACGTCGCGCAGCGGCACCGGCTTGGTGCCCGCGTAGTCGACGTGCTGCTCGTCCCACTTGCCGGCGTAGCTGACGATGTGGGGCCGCCCGGCAGGCATCGCCGCGAAGTCGATCTCGTGCAGCGGCAGGAGCTCGAGGTCGGCGCCCGAGCCGAGCAGGGTGACGTTGACCTCGCGGCCGGGCACGTAGCGCTCGGCGAGGAGCGGCTCGCCGAACTCGGCCAGCAGCGCGCGGGCGCGCGCCGCCAGCGCGGCACCGTCGGCGAGCACGTTGGCCTCGGTGATGCCGACCGAGGCGTCCTCGTTGGCCAGCTTGAGGAACCACGGCCAGTCGAGCGCCTCGGCCGCGACCTGGTCGATCTCGGCGAGCGTGGTCATCACCCGGTACGGCGGCGTCGCGATGCCACGGCCGAGCAGCACGTCCTTGGTGCGCGGCTTGGACAGCGCCACCCCGAGCCCGACCGCGTCGGCGCCGGTGTACAGCAGCCCGAACAGGTCGAGGATCGCCGGCACCGCGATCTCGTTGGCGGCGACCCCGCGCAGCGACTCGCACAGGTTGAAGACCAGGTCGGGCTTCTCGCGCTCGAGCCGCTCGAGCACCGCGCCCAGGTCGCGCCCCTCGATCGAGATCAGCTCGGCGTCGTGGCCGGCCGCGCGCAGCGCGTCGCGGATCGACTCGGCCGAGGCGCGGACGGCGATCGCGTCGACCCCGGCCCCGGCGACGAACTCGAAGTCGTTGTTGAAGAGGACCGCGATCCGCAACGGCATCGGGGGACTCTACCGCAGCGGTGTGATGGCACGCGCGGGCGTGGTGAGCGCGATCGCGAGCCGCGGGCCGACCCGCGCCGCGACCTCGGCGCACGGCGGCGCCGGCGGCAGCCCGCGCGCCGCGCGCGCCTGATCGAGCGAGACCACCGGCGTCGCCAGCCCGCACGGCACGATCAGCTGCCACATCGCCGGCGGGGTCGCGAGGTTGAGCGCCCAGCCGTGGATGGCGACCTGGCGGCGCAGGTGCAAGCCGCACGCGGCGAGCTTGGCGTCACCGAGCCACAGCCCGGCGGGATCGCGGCGGAACCCCGCACCGGGCACGCCCAGCTCGGCGACGACCTCGGCGAGCACCGCCGCCACCGTCTCGAGAAACCCGACCACGCCGCGGATCCGCACCACCGGGTAGATCATGAGCTGACCGGGGCCGTGGTAGGTCACGTCGCCGCCGCGCGAGGTCGGCACCACCTCGACGCCCGCGGCGGTCAGCGCGGCCGGCGCCGCGACGACATGGCCGACCTCGGCGCTGCGGCCGAGCGTGATCACCGGCGGGTGCTCGGCGAGCAGGACCCGCTGCGCACCGGCGTCGCCGGCGAGGACGCGCTCGCGCGCGGCCTCCATCCGGGTGACCGCGTCGGCGTGGCTGACGCGGCCGAGCCACTCCCACGCGAGGCGGGCGCCCTCCGCCACCGAGCTCGCTGGCTCGGGCGCAGGATCATCCCGCCGCTGGGTCACCCCGCGAGCAGCTCGCCGAGCAGCTGGTCGTCGACGTAGCGGACCGGGGCCGCCGCGGTGACCACGCCGACGCCGAGCGCCAGCAGGGCCGACACGAACGAGTCGCCGGCGATCACGGTGATCGAGCGACCGTTGCGCTCGAGCTCGCGCTCGGCGTCGGACGACAGCTCGCGCGCCGAGAACAGGTAGCCCGCGAGCAGCTGCTTGGCCTCGACGCCGACCCGCAGCTCGCCGATGCCGCGGCGATCGACCGGCTGGCCACCGGCGCGCGCGCTGATGAGCACGGTGCTCGCGCTCTCCGGCGGCAGCGCGGTCGCGTAGCTGATGCCCTCGACCCGCTTGACCCACTCGATGTCGCGGAAGCCGGCCGCCACCAGGTAGGCGTGGACCAGCCGCTCGAAGCCGGCCTGGTTGGCCTGCGCGATCCGGTCTTTCAGCGTGCGGTGGGTGGCGACCGCCATCACCGACAGCGCCCGCGCCAGATCGGTCTCCGCGGTCACGGTCGCGCTCTGCGCCACCGGGCCGGGGCCGAACAGATCGCGACCGCGATAGACGATGCGCGGGCGCAGGCCGACGCTCTTGTAGCTGCGCTCGTCGCCGAGCAGCGCCGCCTTGAGGTGCGGCCACAGGACCTCGGGGTCGGCGTCGATCAGCCCGCGCTTCCGCATCATGCCGGCGAGCTGGCGGACCGGCATCGGCTGCGCGCCCTTGATCGAGGCGAACACCTGCCAGGCGGCGTCGCCCAGCGCGTTGCCGACCCGGATCACGCCGGTGCTGTCGAGATCGGCCGGCGTCTCGGTCGCGGCGACCGGAGCCACCACCGGACGCACCACCTCGGGGACCCGCGCCTCGGCGGCTCGGACATCGCGACCGCCGTTGGTCGGCGTCGGACGGGCGTCGCCGTGGACCCGGTCGGGACCGGGGCCGTGGGGCCGGTCGGCCCGGACCTCGGGCCGGGCCGCGACCTCGCCAGCGGGACGGGGCCCGCCGGTGCGCTCGGTGCGGCGCTGGCGGTCCTGATCGCGGCGACTGCGCCGCTGATCACGACGCTCCTCCCACCGCTTCTGACGCTCGACGCGCCCGTTGATCTCGGGCGTCATCGGCCGATCCTCGTCGGCGGTGCGGCTGTCGGAGAACTCGGCGTGGGCGGCGGCCGCGGGGGCCGCGGACAGGTCGTCGCCGTAGATCGCGGCGAGCTCCTGCTCCTCGGCCGACAGCGGCGGCGGCGCCATCTCGACCTCGGCCTCCGCGATCTCGGCCTGCTCGGCGACGATGCGCTCGTGGAGGACGTCCTCGTCCTCGTCGATCGGCTCGGCGGCGGCAGGATCGTCGGCATCGGGCACCGGCGCGAAGCCCTCGAGCACGATCGCGTCGGACGAGATCGGCTCGGCGAACTCGCCCTGCTCCTCGACGAGCTCGAGCTGCTTGATCGGCGGGACCTTGGTCACGCGGGCCTTGCCGCGCGCGCTGGTTGCCCTGGGTGGCGCGGCCTTGCCCACCTTCGCCTTGGCCGCGGGCGCCTTGTCCTTGCCATCCTTGGCGGCGGGCTTGCCGACCGCCTTGGACTTGGGCTTCGCGGTCCGGGACTTCTCGGGCTTCTCGGTCTTGGTGCTGGCCATCGGTTTCCACCCTCGGGGAGGTGCGTGGATAACGCGCGTCCTGCAATGCGTCAAGCCGGCGTACCCACGACAAAAAGTTGCCCGCATCGGGTGCGCTCCGTAGCGTCGTCGACGGTCGGACGCGCCGGCGTTCGACCGCCGCCGCGGCGGCCGCCAAGCCCGCGGATCTCGCTGGGTCTCCCCGGCCGCTACCGTCTCGGCCCCGGTCTCGACCGCGCAGGAGTTTCACGATGAAGAACCGAAAGATTGGCGTGCTGATGGGCGGGTTGTCGAGCGAGCGCGAGGTCTCGCTGCGCAGCGGCGAAGCGGTCCTCGCCGCGCTGTGTGCGCGGGGCTACACCGCCGAGCCGGTCTACGTCGATCGCGACCTCGACCTGGTCCTGCGCCAGCAGGAGATCGATATCGCGTTCATCGCGCTGCATGGCCGCTACGGCGAGGACGGCTGCGTCCAGGGCCTGCTCGAGACCATGGGCACGCCGTACACCGGCTCCGACGTGCTCGCGTCGGCGCTGGCGATGCACAAGGTCAAGGCCAAGGAGCTGTTCCGCCTGCACAACCTGCCGACGCCGGCCTACTACGTCGCCAGCGGCGACGTCGACGCGATCGCCCGGCACGGCGACTTCGGCTATCCGTGCGTGGTCAAGCCGGCCCGCGAGGGCAGCTCGGTCGGCGTCACCATCGTGCGCACCGAGCGCGCGCTGCCGGCCGCGATCGAGCAGGCCGCGTGCTTCGACGGCTCGGTGCTGGTCGAGCGCTACATCGCGGGCCAGGAGGTCTCGGTCGCGGTGCTTGGCGACCGCGCGCTGGGCGCGGTCGAGATCACGCCCAGCGGCGGCTTCTACGACTACGGCGCCAAGTACATCAGCGGCGCCACCGAGTACGTCATCCCGCCGCGGCTGTCGCCCGACCGCTACCGCGGCGTGCTGACCCAGGCGGTCCGTGCCCACGTCGCGCTCGGGTGCCGGGGCGCGACCCGGGTCGACATGATCGTCAGCGAGGCTGGCAACGAGTTCGTGCTCGAGGTCAACACGGTGCCGGGCATGACCCCGACCAGCCTGCTGCCGAAGATCGCGGCCTCGGTCGGCATCGAGTTCGGCGAGCTGTGCGAGGCGATGCTGCTCGCCGCCGCCCTGCCCTCGCACCGCCCGCGCGGCGATCGTCGCATCGCGCAGCGCGGCTACGGAGGCGAAGACCGCCGCGCCACCGCCGCGCATCATTAGAGTCATGCGCGCGAGCCGCCGCGAGCGCACGTTCCTGGCCGCCACCTGCGCGGTCGCGCTCGCCGTGCCCGCGGCCGCCGCGGCCTGGCTCGACAGCCGGGTCGCCGGCGAGCTGGCCCCGGCGATCGGCCGCGCGGCCGGCCAGCACGTGGCGGTCGGCGGCGTCGAGGCCGGGCTGTCGGGCGACCTGCGCCTGCGCGACGTCGTGGTCGGCGAGCTGCTCGCGGCCGACGCGATCGAGGCCGCGGTCTCGCTCGACTCGCTGCTCGCCGGCGACCTGTCGCCCGACGAGATCCGCGTGATCCGCCCGCGTATCCGGGTCCACGTCGGCGCCGACGGCCGGTCCGACTGGCACGACCTTCTCCATCGTTTCGCCGATCGCAAGGGCAGCGTCAGCGCGGCGCGCGCCCGGCAACGGCTGCGCCGGGTGGTGGTGTCGGGCGGCGACCTGGTGATCGACGTCGCCGGGCTCCAGGTCACCGCGCGCGACGTCGAGCTGCACCCGCAGCGCGGCGGGGTCCGGCTGGTCACCGGCGCGGTCGAGGTCGATGGCGCCCGCGGGCCGTTCCGGCTGCGCGGCGACCTGGCGCGGCTCGGCGCCGACGTGCGCCTGCCCGGCCTGGCGATCGAGCGGCTGGTCGCGGTCGGCGGTCGCGCCGCGCTCACCGCCGGCCCGCACGCGCTGGTAGCCGCGGCGATCGACGTCCATCGCGTCGGCGTCGGCGAGCCGTGGCGGCTGTCGGCGATCGTCGACGATCGCGGGGCGCCCCGCCGGTTCGAGCTGGCGGCCCGCGCCGGCGGCGGCAGCGCCGCGCTGGCGATCACGGCCGATCGGATCCCGGTCGCGATCCTGGCGCCGCTGGCGCCGCCCGGGCTCACCCTCGACCAGGCCCACGCCTCGGGCACGGTTGCGATCGCGGTGGCCACCCGGTCGCGCGCGGCCTGGGTCACCGCCGCGCTCGCGCTCGACGGCGCGGTCGGCGATCACCGCGCGCTGGCCGACGCGCCGATCGCGCTCGACGGCAACCTGGCGCTCGAGGCCCGCATCGGCGCCAACCGGATCGACATCACCCGGCTGGCGGTCGGGCGCGAAGGGCTCATCCTCGAGGGCCACGGCTGGCTGCGCCGGGCCCGCGGGCGGCTGGTCGCCGCCGATGCCACCCTCGCGCTGGCCCCGGCCGACTGCCGGGGGCTGGTCGACGCGCTGCCGCCGGCGCTGCGCGGTCCGCTCGACGAGCTGGCGGTGCGCGGCACCCTGGCCGGCGCCGCCCACGTCGGCTTCGACCTCGATGACCCCGGCGCCGAAGGGGTCGAGCTCACGCTCGATCTGGATCCGGGCACCTGCGAGGTGGTCACCGACGCGCCGTCGGCCGATCCGCGCACGCTGACCGGTCCCTCCGAGCACACGTTCCCCGACGGCCATCGCGCCACGGTCGGGCCCGGGGTCGGCGACTGGGTGGATCCGTTCGAGCTGCCCGGCTACGTCCGGGGCGCGTTCGTCTCCGCCGAGGATGCGCGCTTCTGGATCCACGCCGGCTTCGACCTGGCCCAGATCGCGCGCAGCCTCGAGATCGACCTGCGCGAGGATCGCTTCGCGCGCGGCGGCTCGACCATCAGCCAGCAGCTGGTGAAGAACGCGTTCCTGCACCACCGCCGCACCCTCGCTCGCAAGCTGCAGGAGGCGGTCCTCACCTGGCGGCTCGAGGCGGTCCTCGACAAGCGCGCGATCCTCGCGCGCTACCTGAACGTGATCGAGCTCGGCCCGCGCGTGTACGGGCTGACCGCGGCGTCCCGGCACTGGTTCGGCAAGGCGCCGCGCGACCTGAGCGTGCGCGAGGCGGCGTTCCTGGCCGCGCTGACCCCGGCGCCCCGGACCATCACGGCCCGGATCGGGCGGGCCCGCGGGCTCGACCCCGAGACCGCCGAGCGGGTCGAGGTGGTCCTGCGCGCCATGCGCCGCAGCGGCGTGATCGATGCCGACACCGCGCGCTTCGCCCGCGGCGAACGCCTCGAGCTCCGGCCCGGCGCGGTGCGCTGACGCCACCACCGTGGGTGTCGGCCCTTCGATTCGCGACGCCGGTCAGACGCCGAGGAACAGGCGGTTGCCGAAGTTCCGCTCGAGATCGCTGGCGAAGATCTTCTGGGCGGCCGCGTCGATGTCGTACGGCACGCGCTTGAACTCGAAGACCCTCTCGACCGTGTCGTACAGCGTGTAGCTGGCCCGGTTGTCGTAGTCGCGCGGCTGTCCGACCGAGCCGACCGAGATGATGTAGCGATGGTCGGGGCGGATCGCGAACTTCTGGGCGACGACCTCGAACACGTCGTCGCGCGAGAGTGCAAACGACTTGCAGAGGTGCGAGTGGCCGATGAAGGTCACCGTGGCCAGATCGTCCCAGATCTCCAGGCACTTGGCGGCCTGCTCGGTCGAGAAGATGTACTCGAACTCTTCGAGCGCGACCGGCGAGCCGTGGCAGAAGGTCACGTCACCCTCGCGGCGCTCGTAGGGAAGCGTCTTGAGCCACGCCATGTTCTCGGCGCTGAGCTGGCGGGCGTGGAGGTCGAGGGCCTGGCGGGCGGCGTCGTAGTAGTACGAGTAGTCCATCCGCCCGGCGACCGCGGCATCGTGGTTGCCGAGGATCGTGAACTTCGAGACGTTGCGGATGAGATCGCAACACTCGTTGGGGGACGCCCCATAGCCGACGGTGTCGCCGATGCAGACGTACTCGTCGACCCGTTCGCTCTTGAACGCCTCCATCACGGCCGTGAGGGCCTCGATGTTGGCGTGAACGTCGCTGAAGATTCCGATGCGCATGTACTGGGCGGGGCCCCGTCGCCCTCGGCCGAAATCATACCCGGTTTCGGACGCTCGCGTGAGGGTTACGCAATTCTTCGCATCCACTCCCTATCCGGGCAGGAGATCGTTCTCGTCCAGCACGGCCTCGTCGACCTCCCAGGCCTCCTCTTCCAGGAGGTCGGCCTCGTCGAGCAGCTCCATCGGCGTCGACGCATCCATCGCCTCGAGCTCGGTCGCCGCCAGCTCGGGTAGCCCGCGCTCGAGGGCCTCGAAGAAGCGTCGCGAGTACTGGCGGTTGACCGTCACTTCGCGGGCCGGGACCCCGGCCCGGACGTCGTCGCGGGCGGCCGGCTCCATCCGCTCCAGCGCCATGCGGGCGACCGGCGCGACGGCGCTCTGGCCCGCGGCCAGGGTCTCGATCGCGGCACGGCCACCACGCACGCCGACATGGGCCATCGCCCAGGCCAGCCGCTCCTGATCGCCGGCCTCGGCGCGCTCGCCCAGCCGCCCCAGCCGGGCCGCCAGCGGCATCAGCGCCGGTGGGCCGATGTGGCCGACCGCGCGCGCGATCTCGCGCCAGATCTCGGTCGGCTCGGACATCAGCAGGTCGACCACCGCCTGGGTGCCCTCTTCGGTGCGCAGGAGCGCCAGGGCCAGCGCGCAGCCGTGGCGCAGGAACGCCTTGGAGCTGGCCAGGCCGGCGGTCAGGGCCGGCGCCGTCGCCGGGCCCAGCTTGACCATCGTCCCCAGCACCCGCACCGCCTCGGATCGGGCCATGCGCCGAACCGCGTGCATGATCGGACGGATCGCGGAGGCGTCGCCGCGCTCGCACAGCTCCAGCGCCGCCTCCAGCCGCCGCTCGCGATCGTCGAGCAGCGTGATCAGGTCCGGCACCGAGCGGCCGCGCACCAGGGCCGGCGACGGCCGCGGCCCGATCGTGCCCGACACCACCGGCTCGAGCTCGCTGACCACCGCGCCGCCGACGCCGAGCACCGCGGCCTCGTCGGACAGCGCCTTGCGGTTGTCCTCGATCGAGTCGGGGTCGAGGTCGTTGGCGACCGCGTCACCCAGGAGCGCACCGAAGCCGACCTCGAGCTTGCCGATCAGATCCTTGCGGGACCGGGCCAGGCCCTCGGACACCGCGGTCTGCGCCAGCTCGGTGCCCATCCACAAGCCGAGGCCGACCGCGCGGGCCAGGACGCCGGTGCGCAGCTCGCGCCAGCGCCCGAGCGGGAACGCGCGGACGGTGACCAGGTAGTCCTCGCCGGCGGGTCGGGTGAAGCGGCGCGCGATCGCCAGGGCCCGG
The DNA here is from genome assembly GCA_046597055.1 of Kofleriaceae bacterium. Taxonomy (GTDB): domain Bacteria; phylum Myxococcota_A; class Polyangia; order Haliangiales; family Haliangiaceae; genus UBA2376. Next base: position 8,467 of record JBKJLC010000228.1, read on the forward strand.
CGCACCTGGTTGGCGGTGGTGAGCTGCTCGAGCTTGTCGACCCGGAACTCGCCGTGCTCGGGATGATCGAGGCCGAGGAGGTCCCGATCGCCCCCGGTGAGGGTGGCGACCGCCCGGGCCGGGCTCTGCTGCGACGGCGGCACGCTGCGCAGGTGATCGATGGCGGCGCGGATGATGTACCCGACGTTCTCGGACAGCGGCGCGCGGACCCGGACCCTTCGCACCTGGCGGCGCTCGATCCACAGGTCGAGATCGATCGTGAAGTCGCGCTCGAGCTGGCCCATCACGCGGCGGTCGGCGTCGGCGGCGACGTCGAGGAAGACCAGCCCCCGGTGGGCCGGGCCGATGCCGCGCAGCGCGCCGGCCGAGCCGAACAGGAGGGTGACGACCGGGTACTCGGGCAGCCGGTGGACCTGCAGCCGCAGGTCGAGCGCGCCCCCGACCAGGGTGGCGGCGCTGCCGGCCGGGATCCGCAGCGCGGCGCGCACCCGGCCGTCGTCGAGCGTGATCGCCGAGGTCGCGGTGCCGGCGGCGAACGCGTCGGCCCAGGGGTCGGCGCCCGCCGCCGGCCCGACCGCGCCGTCCGCGGTCCGGGTGGTCACCGGGTCGGCCGCCGCCGGCAGCGCCGGCGCGTCCATCTCGTCGACGATGTCGAACGGGGTGGTGACGTCGTCGGGGGGCTCGCGCGGCAGCGCGGTCGGGTCGACGCCGGGCGCGGTCGACGACTCGTCGTACAGCAGCGGCTCGACCACGGTGACGAGGGCGGCGACCGGCGGCTCGCTGCCGCGGCGGGTTCGCTCGAGGCCGTGCCGCGCGCGCTCGAGCTCGATCCGCGCCCGCTCCATGTCGGACTTGACCTGCGCGGTCTCGGCCAGCTGCCGGGACAGGTCGGCGCGGGCGACGTCGACCTCGGCGGTGCGACGGTCGAGTTCGCGGCCCCGGCGCTCGAGCTCGGCCAGGCGCCGTTCGAGGTCGGCCTCGCGGGTGCCCAGCTCGACCCGGCGACGCTCGTGCTGGCCGCGCTCGCGCTCGAGGTCGGCGCCGCGCTGGCCGGCAAGCGCGCGCTCGGCCAGCCGCTCGAGGTGACTGCGTAGGCCGGCCGCGCCGAACACCACGGCGAAGTCGCGCACGTACGCCGGGACCGACGCGCCGGGATCGCGCGCGAGCTCGGCGTACAGCGCAGCGCGCGCCTCCAGCTCGCGGTGGCGGTCGGTCTCGGGCAGGACCACCGCGAACACCTCGGTGGCCGGGTCGTGATAGACGACCGGCACGCCGATGACCACCGCGGTACCGTCGGGCGCCCGCACCAGGTTGAGCGCGCGCTCGGCCTCGTCGGCGAGGAGCCGCTGCCCGAGCTCGGGATCGGCGACGACGTCGACCGCGACCCACACCTTGGCCGTGACGAGCTCACCACCCGGCAGGGTGACGTGGATCGAGCTCTGACGGCTGGCGCCGGCAGCGCCACGGTACGCGTTGTGGGACGGCGCGCGTTCCCGCCCCCGGGGAATGGCCATGCCGTGGGCATAACACGGAACCTGCTTCGGGATCAGGAGCGCTCGCACCCGAGCGGCGCGGGCGTGTGCGGTCGGCGCGGTCCCGGCGCAGCGTCAGTTCAGCGCGACCGGACCGGGGTCGCCCGCGTCGTCGTCGTCGTCATCGTCAGGTTCCCCGTCGATCAGCCCGTCGGCGTCGAGCGCACCGGTCAGCACGCCGGCCGGGTCGGTCTCGGGCTCGTCGGGGTCGTCGCCGGTCTGCTGGCCCATCATCCGGGCGGCGACCGCGACCAGCACCTCGTGCACGTGCTCGAGCGTGTCGAGCCGACCGCACAGCGAGTAGTAGTCGTCCTCGGTGACCTCGCCCATCCGGGCCAGGGTCTGCTCGACGTACGGCAGCATCCGCGGCGGCGCGTCGAGGCCGGTGTCGAGATCGAGATCAGCGAGCTCGCCGCGCACGATCGCGGCCGCGACGAACCCGATCGGCGAGAAGTGAACCCCGGTGGGCAGGACCACCCGCCACGCCATGACGTCGTCGTCCGACATGTCCCAGCGGCCCCCCAGCCGGCGCCGGACGACCTCGCCGAAGTACGCGCCCGAGGTCAGGGAGATCAGCTCGAGCGTCGCCGGCTGATCACCCGGCACCGAGCGGAGATAGTGGTCGAGGAGCGGCAGCGTGTCGCTGTCGTAGGCGAGCTCGAGGCCGATCGCGCGGCGGACGTACTCGACCGCCTGGGTCGCGTACTCGTGCACCCGAGGAGGGGCGCCTGCGGCGATGGGAACAACCATCCACCAAGAATGGCGCTCCCCCCCGACCCGGTCAAGCTGGCGCGACCTGCCGTCGACGAGGGCAGCTACTCGATCAGGCCGAACGCGACGTCGCCGTAGCGGGACTCGACCCGCACCGAGCCGCCGCTGCCGGGCTTGCCGGCGCGGCCGAACTGGCCGTCGGTCCAGCGGCCGGACACCGGCGCCGGGCCGGCCCACCGCAGGGTGCCGCCGGCGCGCGCCTTGACCGTCAACCGCGCCACCGCGCGGATCTGGACGTCGACCTTGCCACGCAGGCTCGACACCACGATCACGCCGCCGGGCTGGGCCGACGCGGCCACCCGGATGTCGCCGCCGATCGCGTGCAGGCGCAGCTCGCGGGTCGAGATGTGCTGGCCCTCGATGTCGCCATCGTAGACCTGCGCCGCGAGCAGCTGGCCGCGCACGGTGTCGAGCGCGAGATTGCCGTCGATCGCGTGGGCGTCGACCGAGCCGAACACGTCCTGGAAGCGCTGATTGCCGTCGACCGAGCGGGTGCGGACCGGGCCGGCGACGTTGCGGACCGCGATCGCCCCGGCCCCGGCGTCGAGCTCCGCGCCGGCGTCGACGTTGGCCACCTCGAGCTTGCCGCCGCCGACCCGGCCCTCGACCCGGGCCGACCTCGGCACCCGGATGACGAGATCGATGCGCAGGCTCGACAGCGCCACCGGCCGGCGCTCGCGCGCGCTGGCCAGGGTGGTCGTGAGGCGGACCGTGCCGTCGGGGTCCGGCACCAGCGTGACCCGCAGGCGCTCGAGGGTGTCGACGTCGGGCGCGTGCTTGACCGCGACGATGGTGACGCCGTCGCCATCGTGGCCCTCGATCGTCACGTCGCCGAGCTGGTTGTCGATCACGACCGCCCCGATCGGCCGGCGCGCCGGTCCCACCGTGAGCTCGGCCCGCTCGACGACCTCGCCGTCGGCGTCGCCGACCGGGCCCTCGGCAGCGGCCGGCGCGATCGCGGCGAGCGCCCCGACCAGCCCCGCCACCAGCGCGACCGGCAGCCTCACCGGCGCACCTCGGCGACCTGCTCGCCGAGCGCGCTGCGCTCGAGGAACCCGATCAGCGCGTGCCACGCGCGGTCGCGCGGCTTGCCGTCGGCGGCGCCGAGCACCACGTGCTCGAGGAGCGCGACCTCGCGATCGAAGCGGCGCCGGGCCCGGGTGCCGTCGCCGAGGGTGCTGCGCACCTGCGCGAGCAGGTCGGCCGTGACCCGGCGGTAGCGGGCATCGATCCGCGCCGTCTCGTCGGCGAGCTCGGCGGTGGCGTCGCGCGCCACCGGCGGCCGAGGCGGCCGATCCGGGGTGACCGCCGGCTCGGCCGCGCGCTCGGGCGTGGGCGTGAGCACCAGGTCGGCGCCACCGGTCGGAGCGGGCGGTTCGGCGTTGCGCAGCTGGATGACCATGGCGGCGGCCGCGCACGCGCCGACCGCGATGCTGGCCGGGGCCAGGTGCGGGCGCAGTCGATCGTACAGGCGGGCCCAGCGCGAGCGCCGGCCGTCGGCGATCTCGGCCTCGCCGAGGCGGGCCAGCACGCCGTCCCACACCGCCGGGGTCGGCTCCGCCCGCTCGAGGCCGGCCAGGCTGTCGCGGATCGCGGCGTGGTCTTCGGCGCAGATCCGGCACGTCGCGCACACCCGCAGGTGGCCGCGCACCGCGCTGGCGTTGGAGCCGTCGAGCTCGCCGTCCAGGTAGGACGTCAGCTTCCCCAGCGCCTCGCGGCAGGTCATGCACCCTCCCGATCGCTCGCGTCGGTGGCGTCTGGCGTGGTCGGCGCGGCCAGGCCGCGCTCGGCGGCGAGCGCCGGGCCCAGCAGCTCCCGCATCTTGCCGCGCGCCTTGTGCAGCTGCGACTTGCAGGTGCCGACCCGGCAGTCGAGGATCGCGGCGCACTCCTCGTGCGAGAGGCCCTCGATGTCGTGGAGCACGAGGATCGCGCGGTAGCCGGCCGGCAGCCGCACCATCGCCGCTTCGACCCGGCTCGACAGCCGCGGGTCGCGCGCCGGCGCGGTCGGCGCCGCGATCTGCTCGAGCTCGTCGTCGGAGACCTCGCTGCGGCGCTTCTGCTTGCCGAGGTGGGTCAACGACGCGTTGACCGCCAGCCGGTACACCCAGGTGCCGAGCTGCGAGTCGCCGCGGAAGTTGGCCAGGCCGCGAAACACGCGCACGAACACGTCCTGCGCGACCTCCTCGGCCTCGGAGGCCCCGACGATGCGGTGGCACAGGCCGAACACCCGCCGCTTGTACTGATGATAGAGCGCCTCCATCGCCCGCCGTTCCCCGCGCTGGCAGGCAGCCACCAGCTGGGCGTCGTCGGTGACGGCGGCGGTCAGCGCCGCCGCGGGGGCCAGGGTGCGGGGGCCAGGCAGGTCGTCGGTGGCGGCGTGAGCGATCGGCACGGGTTCCTCGGTAGGACCGGCAGGCCCATCCGCTGGTTGCCTGGGCCAGTCGCGCTCTCGCACCACGGGACACCTTATACCGGGTCGCGATGCTAGAGTCGGCATCGTGACGTACCCCACGCGGCAGGGCCTGCCGTGATCCGCCCGATCGTGGCTGGCCTCGGGCGCATCGGGGTCTCCGTGACAGCGCTGGCTCATCGAGTTCCCGAGGCGGGATCGGGTGATGCGGCCGAGCTGGCCGCGGTCTCGCTCGCTCCGGGCCCCGGGATCGCCGTCGCGGTGCGCGCCGCCCAGGCGCTCGGCTGCCGCGGTCGCATCGGCGGCTGGGTCGGCTCCGATGGCATGGGCGCGTTCGCCCGGGCCACCCTCGCCCGCGCCGGCGTCGACGTCGAGCTGGTGCGGGCCGCACCCGGCGGGTCGCGCTGCGAGATCGTGACCGTCGATCCCGACGGGCGTCGGCTGGTCCAGCGTGGCGACGGCGACCAGATCGACGAGGACACGCTGCCGATCGATCTCGAGCTGCTGCTCGACGGCGCCGCGGCGCTCCTGCTCGACGACTCGTGCCCGCGGGTGCAGGCGCAGGCGGCGGCGCGGGCGCGCGAGCGCGGCATTCCGGTGATCGTCGACGTCACCGCGCCGGTCGAGGGCACCGCCGAGCTGGTGACCTTCGCCGACGTGCTGATCTCGTCGGAGCGCATGGTGTCGGAGCTGGCGCCGCGGCGCGATTTGATGAGCGCGCTCGGTGATCTGGTCGCGCTGGGACCGCGCGCGGTGATCGTGACGCTCGGCGCCGCGGGCGCGGTCGGTCGCCACGGCGGCGAGGTGATCGAGGTGCCTGGCTATCCGGTCGAGACCATCGACGCCACCGGCGCCGGTTCGGTGTTTCACGGCGCGTTCGTCGCCGCCCTGCTGGGCGAGCTGCCGTTCGCGCGCTGCGTGGAGCTGGCCTCGGCAGCGGCCGCGCTGTCGTGCCAGGGGCTCGGCCCGTGGGACGGCATCCCCGAGCGCGACGACGCGCTCGCGTTCGTGAAGACCCGGATCTGACCGGGGATCGGGTGGGCTCGGGATGAATGAGGATCGGGGCGGGCGTGTGGTAACGCTTCGCCATGCAAGAGCCCGCGGCGCCGCTGCCGCTTCATCTGTCTCGTGACGGCTGGATCGCCGGTCTCGGTTGCACGCTCGTCGCCGGCCTCGCCCTCGGCGTGATCGACGCCCTGGCCGCCGGCGGTGCCGGCGTGCTGCCGACGGTGCTCGGCCTGTGGGCGCTGCCGGTGCTCGGGTTCGGCGTACACGCCGGGGCGGTCACCGCGGGCGTGCTCGGGGCGCTCGGGCCGCGACCGCTGGCCCGCCTGCGCGCAGACCGCGGGCTCGACGCCGGCGTCGCGGCGGCGCTGCTCGGCGGCGCGATCCTGCTGTTCGCGCTGGCGATCGTGCTGAAGCCCGCGCTCACGATGCTGGTCGTCAAGGCCCAGCGCAAGGAGGCCGGGGCCGCGCTGCTGCCGGTGGTCGCGGTGATCGCGGTGATCGGGCTCGGCTTGCTCGCGATCCCGGCCCAGCGCGTCCTGCGCCGGGGGACCGCGCTGCTCCCGGTGCTGGGGCCCCTGCCCCGCAGCGGGCTGGTCGCCGCGGTCATCGGGCTGGTGCTGGTGGTGTGGGCGCGCGGCCGGCTGTACGGCGCCGGCTTCGAGAACGAGGCGCTGCCGACCACCGCGCTGCTCCAGCTGACGCTGCTGCCGGTCCTGACGATCGGGATCGCGGCGCTGGCGTTCGGACCGCTGGCGCGCGTCCGCGGGCGGATCCCGGCGCGGGGTGCGCTGGTCGTGGGCGGCGCGGTCCTGGCGCTGGCGCTGGCGGGCCTGACCTTCACCCGCCAGCCGTCGGTGGCGGTGGCCACCGGGATCTCGAACGATGGCGGCGTGTCGCGGCTGCTGGTGACGCTGGGCAAGACGATGATCGATCGCGACAAGGACGGATACTCGGCGTTCTTCCGGGGCCCCGACTGCGATGACCGGAACCAGGGAATCAACCCAGGCGCCAAGGAGATCCCGGGCAACGGGATCGACGAGAACTGCCAGTACGGCGACGCCGCGGTGGTGGCGGGCGCCGGCACCGCCGGCACCGGCACCGGCACCGCGGGCAGCGTCGGCACTGGCACTGGCACGGCGGCCCCGCCGGCGGGACCCAAGCGCAACCTGCTCATCATCATGGTCGACACGCTCCGGGTCGACCGGCTCGGCGCCAGCGGCTACCAGCGCGATGGCGCGACCATCTCGCCGCAGCTCGACGCCTTTCTCGGCAAGGCGGTGTGGTTCCGCAAGGCGTACGCGCAGGCGAACAACACGCCGCGGTCCATGCCGTCGTTCATGACCTCGCGCTACCCGTCGATGGTCAAGGTCGACAAGATGTACGCGAAGTACCCGAAGCTCGACGACGCCAACGACATGCTGTTCGAGCGTCTCCAGGCCGGTGGCTACCGCACGATCGGCATCGCCTCGCACTTCTACTTCCGGCCCGAGCGCAACTTCACCCAGGGCTTCGACGACTTCGACAACGAGGGCGCGCTCGACATCGGGCCGTCCAACAAGGACGTCGCGTCGCCGCGGACCGTGCCCAAGGTCGAGGCCAAGCTCGCCGAGCACGGCAAGAGCGGCCAGCCGTTCGCGATGTTCGTCCACCTGTTCGAGCCGCACTCGAGCTGGATCGAGCACGAGGGGCAGCCACCGATCACCGAGAAGGGCACCCGGGCCCACTCGCAGCGCTACGACTACGAGGTGAAGTACGTCGACGCGTGGATCGGCAAGATCTTCGCGGCGCTCGAGCGCGAGGGCCTGGCCGACGACACCGTGGTCGTCGTCATGAGCGACCACGGCGAGTCGTTCGGCGAGCACTCGTTCGCGGGCGAGAGCATGTTCCACGGCACCAACCTGTTCGACGAGCAGATCCGGGTGCCGTTCGCGTTCCGGGTGCCGGGCGCGGCGCCCCGCCAGGTCGACGGCGTGGTCCAGCTGATCGATCTCGCGCCCACCGTCGCCGACCTGCTCGGGGTCGCGCCGTCGCCGGACTGGCTCGGTCGCAGCCTGGCCCCGGCGATCCGGGGCGAGCCGCTGGCGCCGGCGCCGGCGTTCGCCGAGCTGCTGGCCTATCCGGGCTGGGACCACGACATCAAGATGGCGGTCAGCGGTGACGGCGCCTGGAAGCTGCACGACGTGGTCTCGCAGCGTCGTCAGGAGCTCTACGACCTCGCCAGCGACCCGGCCGAGAAGCGCGATCTGATGAAGTCCGCCGAGGCCCAGGCCAAGCGCGACGAGATGAGGGCGCTGATGGCCGGCTTCGTCGACGGCGTGCTGGCACAGTAGGCGCCTCATGACCGAGTACAAGAACCCGAAGCCGACCGTCGACGTGCTGATCGAGCTCGACGGTCGCCCCGGCACCATCGTGCTCATCGAGCGCAAGAACGAGCCGCGCGGCTGGGCGATCCCGGGCGGCTTCGTCGACGACGGCGAGTGGCTGGCCGACGCGGCGGCGCGCGAGGCCAAGGAGGAGACCGGGCTCGACGTCGAGCTGACCGAGCTGTTCCACGCCTACAGCGATCCAGCGCGCGACCCGCGCTTCCACACGGTCTCGACCGTGTTCCTGGCCCGCGCCGCCGGCACCCCGGCCGGCGGCGACGACGCCGAGCACGCCCAGGTGTTCGACCTCACCGCCCTGCCCGCCCCGCTCGTGTTCGACCACGGCACCATCGTCGCCGACTACGTCGCCTACCGCGCGAGCGGCAAGCGACCGCCGCCGCGCCGTTAGGTTCGGATCAGAGCCGACCGGTCGGTGCCAGCGAGCGGGCTGCTACCGTCTTCGCCGCCGGGTTCCACGGGCCCGCCCGCGGGCTCGCGGGTCGCGCGCGGGGGAGCCGCCACCAGGACCACGCCATCTCCGCCGGTTAGACCGGCACTTCGGCCATGATACGGTGATAGGCGTGAGCCGAAGCGAGGACGGTCTCGAGCGGGTCAGGGCTCACCTGCTGGCGCTCTCCGAGACCCTCCCGGCGCTGATCGAGCGCATGCGCGAGCGGGCCGCCGCCGAAGGCCGGGATGATCTCCTGGCGCAGCCTCCGACCGACGCGAACCTGGTGCGGGACCGACTGGCTTCGTTCGCGGCCTACCTCGATCACTACGGCCGCGTCGACGCGCGCACGCTCGGTCCGCTCGACCTCCGGACGGTGCTCGAGGAAGCGGTGGCGCTCACGCGGGGCGAGATCGGGTCGAAGGCGCAGCTCGTCGCGAGCTACCTCCCGGCCCCGCTCGTGCGCGCGAACCCGCGCCAGCTCGGCCACGTCTTCGTCTCGCTGCTCGTCAACGCGGCCCAGGCGCTGCCCGAGGGAGATCCGGCCGGGAACGCGGTGGCCATCGAGCTCGACACCACCGAGGCGGGCTGGGCACGCGTGGCCATCGCCGATACCGGCGCGGGCATCCACCCCGACGTGCTGCCGCTGATCTTCGAGCCGCTATTCTCGACCAAGCGCGGCGCGGGCACCGGCGTCGGCCTGGCCATCGTGCGCGAGATCGTCCGCGGGCTCGGTGGCCGGGTCTCGGTCGAGAGCGCGCTCGGCGGCGGGACGATGTTCGTCATCGAGCTACCGCCGGCCCCATGAACCAGATCGCCGAGCGTGCGGGAGGGTTGGGCCTGCTGGTGACCGCGAAGGCGCTGGCCGATGCCCGGATCGATCCGAGGCTCGCGCCGTCGGACCCGCGGCTGATCGAGCCCGCCGCCACGGACCTCAGGCGCCTCCTCGGCCAGATGGCGCGGCGCGGGAGCGATCCGAAGCTGGTCCATGCGCTGTGGGCGAAGCTCGACGGCCGGCCGCTCGAGCGCGCGCTCGTCGCGGTCGACGTGCTCGCCCAGGCGATCTGGTCGCCGCGCGACCCCTTCGTCGCCGAGCTGCGGGCTGCGGCGAACCTCCTCGGCGCCGCGCGGACCGCCGGCGAGCTCGGCGTCGATCTCGGCGCGCATCCGGCGCGCGCGCTGATCGAGCGGCATGCGCGGCCGGCGCTGGCGAGCGCGACCGCGGTCGACCTGCTCGCGCTGTCCTACGATCAGCACCTCGGCGCCCTCGACGAGCTGCTCGACCGCGACGACGAGCTGCTCGCGCGCCTGCCCACGCGTGAGAGCCTCCGCGCCTTCGCGCGCCTGGCCGCGCTGGCGCGGCTGCCCACGCTGGCCTCGGTGTACTTCGACTGGCTGGTGCGCGGGCTTGGCTGGCGCGCGCCGGCGCTCGAGCTGTGCGAGACCTTGTTCGACGCGGGCGTCGCGCACAAGCTCCCAGGCGCTGCGATCGAAGCCAGGGACCTGGGCGAGGCCGCCCGGCAGGATCTGGCGGAGTACCTGCTCTATCGCTCGCACCTGGGCGTCGGCGACAGCGAAACCGCCAACACCCTCCTGATCCAGCACGCGGCCGAGCGTCCGCCCTGGACCCGCCC
>JBKJLC010000142.1:0-7330 GCA_046597055.1 Kofleriaceae bacterium
CGCTCCCGCTCCTGCTCCTGCTCCCGCTCCCTCTCGGTGCTCCCGCTCTGTCCTCCCGCCCCCGCGACCCCGCTCATCTAGCGAGCGGCTCGCCCGAGCAGACGGTCCCCGTGCCGCTGCACCAGGGCGCACGGGGAGATGACCGGGCTGGACTGGACGCGTGCTGGGTCGACTCACGCCTCGGCGGCGCGACGCAGCGCCGCGACGAGCTCGTCGACGGTCGCGCCGGCACCGACGATCGCCTGATCGCCGATGTAGATCGTGGGCAGCGATCGGATACCAGCCGCGCGCGCGGCGGTGAGGTCAGCGTCGATGCGCGCCAGGATCGCGGCGCTGGCGGCGTCGGCGCGGTAGCGCTCGAGATCGAGCCCGAGGGTGGCGGCAAGGCGCTCGCAGCCGGCGGGCGTGAGGTCGGCGACCGGCGCTTCGATCAGCGCTTCCGCCATCGCGTCGCCCTGGCCCTGGGCCTCGGCGCAACACCAGGCGATCGCGGCCGCCAGCGCGCCGCGGTGCATCCGCAGCGGCACCATCTTCCGGACCACGCGCACCGGCGTGCCGACCCGCGCGATCGCCTCGACCAGGCGGGCATGGAGCGCGCGGCAGAACGGGCACTCGAAGTCGACATAGTCGACCACGGTCACCGTCCCGGCCACCTGCGCGCGCGCCACCTCCGGCGGGAGTCCGGCCGCGGTGGTCGCGATCGTCGCCGGCAGCCCGGTCGCCGGCGCCGGCATCCGCAGCGGGATCGCGATCGCGGCGATCGCCAGCGCGCCGATCGCCGCCATCGGCCGGACGCCCAGCCGCGGCCACCGCCGCGCGGTCACCGCGGCGAGCGCGTACCCGAGCGCCGCGCCGTCGACGACCAGGCATGACCGACACCACGCGCCCAGCACCAGCCCCTGGATCGCCACCAGGCCGAGCGCGACCCCGCCGCCGGTGATCGCGAGCGCGCGACGCACGCCGGTCGCGCGGGGCCCGGCCGCGAGCGCGCCGAGCGCAAGGACGAAGAAGCCGACGCCGAGCGCCGGCAGCGGGACGCCGAGCGGGCGGGCCCAGTCACTGGCGCGGACGGTGGCGCAGCCGCCATCGGCGCAGAACGTCGGCACCGGCGCCAGCGCATCCGCGAGCGACGCCGCGCTGGCGGCGAGCCCGAGCAGCGCCAGCCCCGCGGCCAGCCACGGCGCGGCGCGAGCGCGGCGAGCGATCGAAGACGTGGACATCGAGCCGGGAACTGCGGACCGGGCCCGCGCATTCCCCGCGAGGTCAGGCCTCCGCGATCTGCCAGGTCAGGTAGTAGCCGCGGCCGGGGACCGCGTCGATCAACCCGTCGGCACCGATGTCGATCAGGCTCGCGCGCAGCCGGCGCACGACCTGGCGGACGTTCTCCTCGTTGGCGTAGCGCGACTGGAACGGCAGATCCTTGGCCAGCTTCTTGGTGGGCACACAGCCGCGCACGCGCGCCGGCCCCTGGGCCTCCTCGCCGGCGCGATTGCACAGCGTGCGCAGGAGCTGGAACTCGAGCGGCGGCAAGCTGAGCTCGGACCAGGTCGGGGCGCCGACCAGGCGGTGGAGCAGCGCGCCACCGGCGTCGCCCTCGCCGCGCACGCCGACCACGCACAGCTCGACCTGCGCGCCGCGCAGGAGCACGCGGAACGCGCCGTCGCTGGCGGCGTGTCCGGTCTCGACCGAATCGGCGGCGCCGTCGCGCAGCGCGATCGGCTCGCCGACGAACACGAAGGCGACGTCGCCGAACTTGATCAGCGCGCGGCGCGCGACCACCGCGCGACCGACGACCCGCTGGCCATCGAGCTGCGTGCCATTGCGACTGCCGAGGTCCCGGAGCTGCCAGCCGCCGTCCACGCGCGCGAGCTCGGCGTGCTCGCGCGAGACCGAGCCGTCGAGCACGATCACGTGGGCCCCGGTGACCCGGCCGATCACCGCGCGCGCGCCGATCGGATGGGACGCGCCGAAGCCGTCGACCAGCCAGCCGGCCGCGTCGGCGCGGGGGACGATCGAGCGAACATGTTCGGGCAGCAGGCCGTCGCTCCGCGGCACCGCCGTCGCGCACCCGGCGCACAGCAGCCCGACTTCCGGAACCGCCCCGCACCGTGGGCACCCCATCGCCATGAGGGGATCACACCATCGCCGGGGCCTCCGACACAACCACTCACGTGAGGTTCACGGCGGTGATCCTCGAATCCCCCCCTCGCGTTCGATCGGTCGGCCGCGGCCCGCGGCCGATCGGCACGGCGCAGCGCCGCCTCGCCGTCGGCCTGGCTCAGGCGGCGGCGTAACCGATCGAGTCGGGCGACATGTCGAGCGCGGCCAGGATCGTGGTCGGCGTCGAGGCCCCGAGGATCGCCTCGACCCGCGGGTAGCCGGCGTCGTCGCCCGGCCGGTTGTCCCACCGCACCGGCGGGGCCTCGCCGTGGTAGACGGTCACCACGAACCACCCGGTGCTGGCGCTGTAGAGCACGTCGTAGACCGGGCCCGGGAGCGCCACCGCGACGTCGATCGGCAGCGAGCCGAGCCGGCCGGTCACCAGCGTTCCCAGCGCGTTGCGCTGCATCACGATGCGATCGCCATCGGCCACGGCCGCGACCTGATCAGGGCTGGCGCCCGACACCACACAGGCGCTGCGGGCCCGGGGCCCCTCGTCGACGGTCTTCATGGGCCAAGGATGCCTTCCCGGCCGGTCACCGCAAGGGCCCGGACCCGGACGAATGTTCAGAACAGCCGGCCCTGCGGGCTGCCGCCGCCGGTCGGCGCCTTGGCCGGTGCGATCAGGCCGAGATGGGCGTAGGCCGCCGCCGTGGCGAGCCGACCCCGCGGCGTGCGGGCGATGAACCCGATCTGCAGGAGGAATGGCTCGACCACTTCTTCGAGCGTGCCGCGCTCCTCGGACAGCGACGCCGCGATCGCCTCGACCCCGACCGGGCCGCCGTCGAAGCGCTCGCACACCACGCCGAGGTACGCGCGATCGAGCGAGTCGAGCCCGGCATGGTCGACCGCGAGCCGGTCGAGCGCGCCCGACGCGAGCACCGCGTCGACCGAGCCGTCGCCCTCGACCGTCGCGAAGTCGCGGACCCGGCGCAGCAGCCGGTTGGCAATCCGCGGCGTCCCCCGCGCGCGCCGGGCGATCTCGATCGCGCCGGGCTCGTCGACCGGCACGCCGATCAGGTGCGCGCTGCGCCGGACGATCGCGGTCATGTCGTCGAGCGCGTAGTAGCGCAGCTGCCAGTGGAAGCCGAAGCGATCGAGCAGCGGCGCCGACAGGAGGCCCATCCGGGTGGTCGCGCCGAGCAGCGTGAAGCGCGGCAGCTGGATCGTCATCGCCTTGGCGTGGGGGCCATCGCCGATGAACAGATCGAAGCGGAAGTCCTCCATCGCCGGATACAGGTTCTCCTCGACGACCGGCGACAGCCGGTGGATCTCGTCGATGAACAGCGCGTCGCGCTCGCCAAGCGAGGTCAGCAGGCTGGCCAGCATCCCCTTGTGATCGATCGCCGGGCCGCTGGTCACGACCAGGTTGACCCCGAGCTCGTTGGCGATCACGTGGGCGAGCGTGGTCTTGCCCAGGCCGGGCGGGCCGGCGAACAGGAAGTGATCGAGCGGCCAGCCGTTCTCGCGCGCGGCGCGCACGCTGATCCGGAGGTTCTCGATCATGTCCTTCTGGCCGATGTACTCGTCGAAGCCCCGCGGGCGCAGGGTCGCCTGCCAGGACCGCTCGGTCTGGCGCTCGTCCGGCGCGATCTCGCGCTCGCCCGCGGTCGGGGCGACCGGCGGCGTCGCGCCGTCGACGTGCTTGTTGCGAGCCACGGCCGGTTCTACCTCGGCATGCTGCGCAGCGCCTGACGAAGCAGCGCCTCGAGAGTGATCCCGGGCTCGAGCGCCAGCTCGGCGACCACCGCCTCGGCCTCGAGCGGCTTCCAGCCCATGCCGACCAGCGCGCTCTGCACCTCGTCGAGCATCGGATGGCGGGCCCGGCGGGTGCCGGCCGGCGCCGCGACCGGGCGCGGGCCCCCGGCCGCCGACCAGGTCAGCAGCAGCAGCTCGCACTTCTCGCGCAGCTCGACCACCAGCATCTCGGCGGTCTTCTTGCCGACGCCCTTCAGGCGGGTGAGTCCGGCGGTGTCCTCCTTGGAGATCAGCTCGGCGATCCCGCGCGGATCGTGGCCGCCCGACAGGATCGCCATCGCCGACGACGGCCCGACGTTCTTCACCGTGATGAGGTGGTCGAACAGCTCGCGCTCGTGGGCGGTGAAGAACCCGTACAGCGCGATCTTGTTCTCCTGGGCGTGGGTGAACACGCGCAGGACGACCTCCTCGCCCAGCGCCGGCAGCGCGCCGAGCGTGTAGCCCGAGCAGGTGACGTCGTAGCCGACCCCGCCGCAGTCGACGACCACGTGCATGCCGGCGCGATCGACCAGCGTGCCGCGCAGGCGTCCGATCACGAGCCACCGCCGGCGTGAGGCCGCAGCGCCGAGGTCGCGCGTGACGCCAGGGTCGCGTCAGCCGCGACCGTGCGCGCGTGCGCGATCGCCAGCGCCAGCGCGTCGGCGGCGTCGGCACGCGGCGTGGTGCGCAGCGAGAGCAGCGCCTGCACCATGCGCGCGACCTGGTCCTTGTCGGCCCGGCCGCGGCCGGCGATCATCTTCTTCACCAGCGGCGCGGTGTACGAGGCGACCGTCAGCGTACGCAGCCCCGCGACCGCCAGCACCATGCCGCGGGCCTGGGCCAGCGCCAGCGCGCTGCGCGGGTTGATGCGGGTGAACACCGCCTCGACCGCGACCACCTCGGGCCGCAGCTCGTCGAGCACCTCGCCGAGGCCGCGGGCGATCTCGCCGAGCCGGACCTCGGCCGCGCGGTCGGCGGGCGCGGTCAACACCCCGCACTCGACGTAGGTGAGGCCGCCCGAGGGGCCGGCCACGATCATCCCGTAGCCGCAGACCCGACTGCCGGGATCGATGCCGAGGATGCGCACGTCGGTCGGAACCCTAGCGCGCCGCTGTGACAGGCCGCGGCCCGAAGATGGCGGTCCCGATCCGGACCAGGGTGGCGCCCTCGGCGATCGCGACCTGGAAGTCGTCGCTCATCCCCATCGACAGGTGCGAAAGCGGCGCCGCCGCGGTCGCCTGCTGGTCGCGCAGCTCCCGCAGCGCGCGGAAGCAGGGACGCATGGCGTCGGGATCGTCGGTCGGCGGCGGCAGGGTCATCAGGCCATCCAGGCGAACCCCGGCCACGCGCTGGAGACCGCCGATCAGCGCGGGCGCGTCGGCGAGCGCCACGCCGCTCTTCTGGGCCTCACCGCCGACGTTGATCGCGGCGAGGATCGGCTGGATCTTGCCGAGCGCGGCGGCCCGCTTGCCCAGCTCGACCGCGAGCTCGAGCGAGTCGACCGCGTGCACCAGCGCGACCTGGCCCGCGACCAGCCGCGCCTTGTTGCGCTGCAGCCGACCGATGTAGTGCCAGCGGACCGGCGCGCGGACCTCGGCCTGCTTGGCGACCAGCTCCTGCGCGTAGTTCTCGCCGACGTCGGTCGCGCCGGCGGCCACGACCTCCGCGATCACGGCGGCGGGATGCAGCTTGGAGACGGCGACGATCGTGACCGTGGCCGGATCGCGCCCGGCCGCCACGCACGCCTGATCGACCGCCTGCCGCACCCCGCGCCAGCGGTCCCCGACCGTGGTCATGCCGGCCGGCCTCGCTCGAACCCGACCGTGGCCGCGCCGTGCAGCTCGAGCAGCGCGACCACCTCGGCCAGCGGCAGACCGATCACGTTGGTGATCGAGCCGCGCACCGCTCGCACCATCGCCGCCGCCATGCCCTGCACCGCGTAGGCGCCGGCCTTGCCGCGCCACTCGCCGGCCGCGACGTAGCCGGCGATCAGCCGCGGGTCGAGCGCGATCACGTCGACCTCCGACGTCACCACCTCGCCGCACGCGACCGCCGGACCGCGCAGCGCGATCGCGGTCGAGACCCGGTGGGTGCGACCCGACAGGCGCCGCAGCATGGCGGCGGCCTCCGCGCCGTCAGCGGCCTTGCCCAGCACCACGCCGTCGATCTCGACGATGGTGTCGGCGGCCAGCACCCAGTCACCGTCGCCGCGAACGGTGGCGTCGGCCTTGGCGGCGGCGACCCGCTGCACGTAGGCGAGCGGCGCCTCGCCCGGCCACACCGACTCGTCGACGTCCGCCGGCCGGACGACCAGCTCGAGGCCGATGCGCTCGAGCAGCTCGTGACGGCGCGGCGAGGCCGAGGCGAGGATCAGCGTCACTGCGGCGGGTAACCACCGCCCTGCGGCGGGTAACCACCACCGCCCTGCGGCGGGTAACCACCACCGCCTTGCGGCGGGTAACCACCACCGCCTTGCGGGCCGTGTGGTGCCCCTCCGCCCTGTGGCGGGTAACCACCGCCCTGCGGCGGATAGCCTCCGCCCTGCGGCGGGTAGCCACCACCGCCCGGCGGCAGCTGGCGGTTCTTGTTCCTCACCATGTTCATGATCGAGTCGTACGCGGCGGGCGCGGTGAGCATGAGCACCCCGAAGTACGCTAGTAGGACGAGCAGCGAGCGGGCCAGGAAGAGGACCACCTCCAGGATATTGACGCCCGGCGCGTGGATCATCACAGCCAAGAGCAGCAGCACCGTCTGCGCCGGGAGCCAGAGCAGCAGTAGCGCTGTGACGTGCGGCGCGAACGCGTCGATCGCGCGCAGGGCCGGCGGGAGCTTCTGGGGGGGCACGACGAACAGCGCGCATGCCATCCCGATCACCAGCACGACCAGGGTGAGGATCGCGTAGATCTTGAACATGAAGCCGGGAAGGTCGAACAGCTTGAATGCGTCGATGAAAGGGATCAGCAGACAGCCCGCACCGACGGCGATGATAATGCGCGCAGTCTGATCGGTGGGATTGGCCAGTCGAGCAAGCAGCCCGAAAATCAGCGTGGCCATGCCGATCGAGTAGAGGGGGCTGGTCTCGATCAGGCCGGCGAAACCGCCGAGCCCCATGATCTGGACGCCGGCGAACGAGATGCCGAACGGCAGCCACTCGAGCACGACCGGCGGCACCTGGTTGCGAATGTGTGGAGGTGCCGCCGCGACCAGCAGGTACGCGGCCGCCGCGATCGCCGGCCAGATCAGGCCGCGGAAGGCGTCGATCTGAAGGAACAGCTTGAACGGGCTGATCGAGAACGGGATCACGATCGACACCGCAAGCGCGATGCCGAGAAAGAACAGCGCCTTGCGCTGCAGGCTCGGGTCGCGCAGCGTAGCGAGCGGGACGCCGAACAGCGTGCCCGGCTGCGACTGCGGCAGGCGGCGCGCGAAGTCG
>JBKJLC010000231.1:0-9695 GCA_046597055.1 Kofleriaceae bacterium
CGTCACCGCCCGGAAGCGCGATCACGACCTCGGCCTGCTCCGACGCCGACAGGGTGCGCTTGGTCTGCTCGGCCATCGCCAGCACCTGCGCGCGGACCTGAGCGTGATCGCGCAGCGCAGCCGGGAGTTCCGCGAGCAGCAGATCCAACAGGCGGGTGTCGAAGTCGTCGCCGCCCAGACGGGTGTCGCCGCCGGTCGAGAGGACCTCGAACACGCCGGCGTGCAGCTTGAGGATCGAGACGTCGAAGGTGCCGCCGCCGAGATCGTAGACCGCGATTCGCTGGGCGGTCGGCAGGTCCTTGCCGTAGGCGAGCGCGGCCGCGGTCGGCTCGTTGATGATGCGCAGGATGTCGAGGCCGGCGATGCGGCCGGCGTCCTTGGTCGCCTGGCGCTGGGCGTCGTCGAAGTACGCCGGCACCGTCACCACCGCCTCGGTGACCTTCTCGCCGAGCCAGTCTTCGGCGGTCTGCTTCATCTTGGCCAGCACCATCGCGCTGACCTCGGGCGGCGAGTAGGTGCGGCCGCGCACCATGACGTGGCCATCGCCGTTGCCAGCGGCCACGATCTCGTACGGACAGGTCGCCATCTGGCGCTGGACCTCGGCGTCCTCGAACTTGCGGCCCATCAGCCGCTTCACCGCGTAGATGGTGTTCTCGGCGTTGGCGACCGCCTGCCGTCGGGCGACCTGCCCCACCAGCCGCTCGCCCGACGGGGCGAACCCGACCACCGACGGCGTGGTGCGCGCGCCCTCGGCGTTGGCGATCACCACCGGCTGATCACCGTCCATCACCGCGACGCACGAGTTGGTCGTGCCCAGATCGATCCCGACGACGCGCGCCACGGTCGGGGTTTATCCCTGCGCCTCGCCGCCAGAGGTGGGAGCCTCGACCGCGGCCTTGGGCTTGGCGACCACGACCAGCGCCGGCCGCAGCAGGCGGTCGCCGATCTTGTAGCCACGCTGGAGCACGCTCACCACGGTGCCCGGGGCGGCGTCGCTCTCCTGCTGCCCGATCGCCTCGTGCAGGTTGGGATCGAACGGCTTGCCCTCGGCGTCGACCGGGGTGACGTCGAGGCGCTCGAACGCGGTGGCGAACTGGCGGAGCACCAGGCGCACGCCCTCGAGCACTGCGCTGGCGTCGCCGGTCCCGGCCGCGACCGCGCGCTCGAGGTTGTCGAGGACTGGCAGCATCTCCTTGAGGACGCGGGTCCGGGCTTCGGCCTTGGCATCGTCGAGGTCGCGCTTGGCGCGGCGACGGTAGTTCTCGAGGTCAGCCGAAGCGCGGACGAACTTCTCCCAGTTGTCCTTCTTGTCTTGTTCCACCTGCGCGAGGGAGGTCTCGAGCGTGGCGATGCGGGCGGCGGGCGCGTCCAAGGCGTCGACCTCGATGGTCAGGCCGTCTCCGCGGTCGGCGGAGACGTCGGCGCCCGGGCCGGTGCCCGGCTGCGGATCGTCGTCAGTCATGGCCGACACCATATACACGTTCCCCGTTCACGGCTACTCCAGCTCGCCTAGCATCTGGCTCAGCAGATCGGCAGTGAAATCAACGACCGACATCACCTTGCCGTAGTTCATGCGCATGGGGCCGATCACCGCGATCGCGCCGATCGGACGCTCGTCGGGGCCGTACGACATCGCGACCACCGACGACTCCGACAGCGCGGCGTGCGCGGTCTCGGCGCCGAGAAAGACCTGGAGCCCGTCGGCGGTCTTGGTCCGGTCGAGCAGCTGGATCAGCGTCTCCTTGTCTTCGAGCGTGCGCAGCAGGTCGCGCATGCGATCGAGGCGCGCCTTGTCGCCGACGGTGTCGGTATCGACCAGGTTCGACTGCCCCGAGATCACGACGTCGGCGGTCCGCGGCTCGGCGGCCGCGAACACCTGCTGGCCGAGGCGGAGCGCGGTCGCCGCCTCGGTGTCGTAGCGGTGCTTCTCGTCCCCCAGCTCGTGCTCGACCCGGGCCCGGACCTCGTCGAGGGTGAGCCCGGACAGCAGCTCGTTGAGGTAGTTGTGGATGCGCTCGAGCCGGGCCGGATCGATCGGCTCGGTGGTCCCGCTCGCGATCACCCGGTTCTCGAGCCGGCCGTCGACGGTCACCAGGATCGTGAGCAGCTTGCCGCCGCGCATCGGCACGAACTCGATGTGGCCGAAGCGGGCGAACGCCGGATCGGGGGCGACGATCACGGCCGCGTGCTGGGTGAGCTCGGACAGCAGGCGCGACGCGTTCTGGACCATGTCGTCGGAGTTCGGTGCGAGCACCCGGGCCCGGATGTCGTCTTTTTCGCGCGGCGACAGGCCGCGCACCTTGAGCATCGACTGGATGAACAGGCGCAGGCCCGACTCGGTCGGGACCCGGCCGGCCGAGGTGTGGCGCTGCTCGAGCAGGCCGAGCTCCTCGAGATCGGCCATCACGTTGCGCACCGTCGCCGGCGACAGCCCGATGTCGTGGCGACGGGTGACCGTGCGCGAGCCGACCGCGTCCCCGCTGTGCAGGTACTCGCTGACGACCGCCTGCAAGATCTTCTTGGCCCGGCGACTGAGATCGGGTGCGCTCATGAACGACAGGGAACGATATCACCTCGCAGGCGATGTCGCGGCGCCGACGATGCGCGCCGCGACCTGGTCGGCGAACAGGAAGCCTCGCAGGGTCGGCCGCAGGTGGTCGCCATCGCGCTCGCCCAGGCCGCCGGCCAGAATCCAGGCCACCACCGACGGTGGCAGCGCGGCGGCTGGGGCCCCGTCACGGGTGCGCATCGCCAGCCACAGCAGGTCGGTCGCGACCGTCCCCGGGTCGAGGACGGTTCGCTCCGCGACCCGATCGGGGCCGCCGGCCAGATAGGTCGCCAGGTCGCGCGTGCCGGTCCAGCGCTCGGCGCCGCCGTCGTTGCCCCGCCAGAACGACGCCGCGCCCAAGCCGAGGCCGAGGAACTCGCCGCCGCTCCAGTACAGCCCGTTGTGCACCGCGCGCCGGCCCGGCCGCGCGTACGACGAGATCTCGTAGTGCTCGAAGCCGGCCGCGGTCAGCGCGTGGTGGCTCGCCTCGTAGAGGTCGGTCAGCGCGTCCTCGCCGAGCACCGGCAGCTGGCCGGCGCGGGCGCGCTTGCCGAACATGGTCCGGTCTTCGATCGTGAGCTCGTACACCGACAGGTGATCGACCCCGCTGGCGATCGCGGCGTGCACCGACCCCGGCGCGGTCCCGCTCGGGGGGGGCGCGACCCCGGGGGCGCCCAGGATCAGGTCGGCCGACACCGCCGCGAAGCCCGCGGCCCGCGCCCGCGCGATCGCGGCCGGGCCGTCGCCCATCCGGTGATCGCGGCCGAGCGCGGCCAACTCGTCGTCGGCCCACGACTGCACGCCGATCGAGACCCGCTCGATGCCGGCGGCGCGCCACGCGGCCATGCGCGCGGGCGTGCAGTCGACCGGGTTGGCCTCGACGGTGAGCTCGAGCGCGGCCGCGCCGGGCCAGCGCGCGCGCACCGCGGCGATCACCGCCGCCAGGCAGGCGGGCTCCCACAGCGACGGGGTGCCACCGCCGAAGTAGATCGAGCGCAGCGTGCGGCCGGCGAAGCGCGCGGCCTGCGCGTCGAGCTCACCGAGGATGGCGGCGAGGTAGGCCTGGTGCGGCGGCTCGCCGCGCGCGACCACGACCGGGAAATCGCAGTAAGGACAAAGCTTGCGACACCACGGAAAGTGGATATACACGCCGAGGTCGACGCTTCCACCGCGCTCGGGAGACACGTGCACCGCGACACCTTCCCACGGATGATCTACCTCGACAACGCGGCCTCGACCCGGGTCTCCGAGGAGGTCCTGGCGCGGGTCGCCGAGGTCTCGCGCGAGGACTACGGCAATCCGTCGGCGGCGCATCCGGCCGGCGCCGCCGCCCGGCGGCGGATCGCGCTCGCGCGCGGGCAGCTGCTGGCCGCGCTCGGCGACGCCGGCACCGGCGACCTGGTGTGGGCCTCGGGCGGCACCGAGGCCAACGCGCTGGCCGTGATCGGCGCCGCGCGCGCCCGTGGCCCCGGCGCGATCGGGGTGTCGGCGCTCGAGCATCCGGCGGTGGCCGCGTCGGCCGCGCTGGCCGGCGACGGCTACCGCGTCGTGGTGGCCCCGGCGACCGCGGCCGGCACGATCGACGTCGACGCCCTGATCGCGGGCCTCGACGCCGACACCCGGGTGGTCGCGGTGATGCTGGTGTCCAACGAGCTCGGGACGGTGCAGCCGATCGCCGAGATCGCGCGGGCGGTGCGCGCGCGCACGCCCGACTGTCACCTGCACTGCGACGCGACCCAGGCGCTGGGCAAGCTGCCGATCGACGTCGCCCACCTCGGCGTCGACAGCCTCGCGGTCGCCGGCCACAAGCTGCACGGGCCCAAGGGCACCGGCGCGTTGTGGCTGCGCGCGGGTGCGCGGCTCACGCCGCTGTTCGGCGGCGGCGGCCAGCAAGGCGGGCTGCGGCCGGGGACCCAGGATGCGCCGGGCGCCGCCGGGCTCGGCCTCGCCGCCGAGCGCGCGGTCGCTGCGATGCCGGCCGCGAGCGTCCAGTGGGGTGCGATGGCCGACGTGATCCTGGCGGCCGCGGCCGCGACCGGCCGGCCCTGGCGCGCGCTCGCGCCCGGCGCGCGCGCGCCGCACATCGTCAGCCTCGCGTTCGACCAGGTCGCCGCCGACGGCCTGCGCAACGTGCTCGCCTCGCGCGGCGTGATCGTGTCATCGGGCTCGGCGTGCGCGGGCCCCGGCACCAAGCCATCAGGCGCGCTCGGCGCGATCGGCCTGCCAGCGAGCTGGGGCATGGTCCGCGTCTCGTTCGGGCTCGACACCCAGCTCGCCGACGTCGAGCACGCCGCCGCGATCCTGGTCGACGCGGTCCGCGACCTCGCGACCTGAGCCGAGCGATCGATCCCGACGGGCGATCGACCCTAGCGCTGCTCGAACACGAGCGAGATCTCGCTGACGATGCCGGTCGCCGACGGCCGGAACTTCCAGCGCTGGATCGCCTTGGACAGGCAGATGCCGACTGGCGTGTTGGCCATCGAGGCCAGGACCACGCTCGAGACCTCGCCCGCCGGCTTCACGGTGA
Organism: Kofleriaceae bacterium; assembly: GCA_046597055.1. Lineage (GTDB taxonomy): Bacteria > Myxococcota_A > Polyangia > Haliangiales > Haliangiaceae > UBA2376. The sequence goes on from JBKJLC010000231.1 coordinate 5,076, forward strand.
GCGTGGCCTTGATCTTCGAGACCTTGAGGAACGGGTCGTCCTTGAGGGCGCGCTCGTAGCAGCGGCGGGTGCCGATCTCCATGCGCGCCGCCATCGAGATCACCTCGTCGGGCGACATCTCGCGCAGCGGCCGGCCGTCAGCTCCGAGCAGCGCCTCGCCCTTGCCGGTGGCCGGCCCCGTCGACCCGGTGCCGCTGTTGCCGCCGCCGGTACCGCCGTTGCCACCGCCGCCGGTCCAGCGCGGCCTGGTGCTGACGCCGGCGTCGAGCGCGACCGGCTCCTTGGGCGTACGCTTGCTCCGCGGGTCGTCGACCTGGAAGCCGAGGTTCTCGTAGTTGCTGGTGGCGCCGCCAGCGGGTCCGTCGTCCCCGCTGTCACCGCTGGTCGACATCACCACCGCCACGACGCTGACCACCGTGAGCACGACCAGCAGCAGCGGCAGCATGACCCGGCGGCGGCGCGCCGGCGCGACCGCTGACTCGAACTGCGGCAGCGCGACCTGGTCGGTCTCGGTCGGCGGACCGACGAAGGGGTCGGCCTCCGCGGACGGCGGGGTGGGCCCGAGCACGTTGGTCGCACCGGTGCCCCGCGCGACCGGCACCGCGCCGGTCGTGTTGCGGACCGCCGCCGCGCCCATCCCCTGGCGCGGGATCGGGCGGGTCTGCTTCACGATGTCGGCGAGCCGCACGACCCGCGACACCTCGCCGATCTGGAAGTCGCCGTCTTCCATGTCGTCGCCCGCGGCCGGGCGATCGCCGGAGTCCTCGTCGGCCGGCGGCATCGAACCGACCTTGCCGTTGCCCGCCGCGTGCCTGCCGCGCGCGGCGTCACCGAGCGAGTCGTCGTCGCCGGTGTCGAACCGCGGGACCGACCGCGCGGTGGGCGGCAGCGTCGGCGATACCGGCGGCGGCGCGGTCGCGGTCGCGGCGCCCGGACGCGGGGTCGCCGCGGTGGGCGGCGGCGGCGGCGCCAGCGGCGCGGCGTCGGCCGCGCGATTCGCCGCGGCCGGCGATGGTAGCGGGACCGTGCGGGCCGGGGTCGCGGCCTTGCCACTCTTGGCGCCAGCCGGAACCGCGGGCGCCCCGGGCGGCTTCGCGCCCGACGGCTTCCCGGGCCCGGCGGCGGGGACCGGCGGGCGCGCGGCCGGCCCACCGGCGCTGGCGGGTAGTGAGGTCGGGGCCGGGGTCGGCTTGGCCAGGCTGCCGAGCGGCGACGGCCTCGCGGAGGCCGGGGTGGTCGGCGTTGCCATGCTGGCCGAGGCCGAAGCGTCCTTGAGCGCCGGCCGGCCGTCGGCCTCGATCTTGGCGAGGGTCGCCGCGAACAGCGGGCGCGCCTCCTCCTCGGGTGCGGTCGGGCGCGGCGCGGCGCCGCGACCGGGCGGGCGGGCCGGCGGGTGCGGGCGCTTGCCCGGCTGGCCGCGCAGCCCGCGGAAGTGGCTCACCTTCTCGATCGGTAGCCAGTCGTCGAAGCCCTCGCTCCAGCAGAACAGGTCTTCATCGGTCGCCTTGGCCGAGACCCAGCCCTGGGCCTCGGTGAGCGCGAACGGCCCCTCCTGGTGCCCGTCGAGTGACAGGTACCACTCTTCCTGCAGCGCCGGCGGTGGTGGTGGCGTGGTCGCGTCCTTGGCGCGCGGCGACGGGGGCGTGCCCTCGGGCGCGCCGTCGCCAGGAGCCGGTGAAGCCCAGTCGGCCGGCTCGTCCATGCCCTCGCGCACGGTGATGACCGCCGAGCAGTTCTTGCAGCGGATCTTGAGGATCTTGCCGCGAACGCGCTCGTCGGCGATCGAGTAGCGAGTCTTGCAGCGGTCGCAGAGGAACTTCAAACAGACGTATTCTGCAATGGTTGCGGCCCGATCGCAAAGGCCGCAAGCGCCCTCTCAGTGCGCTCTCGGGTAGTCAGCGCTCCGGAAGTGGTGGGGCCGGTTCAGGGACCGTCGACGCCGGCGTCGACCGGCGCGGTCGCGGCAGCCGCGTCGCCTCCGGCATCGGCGTCGGTCCGACCCCGCTCGGCACCGTCGGAGACCACGCGACGGCGCCGCACCGTGACCGGCTGCAGCGGGGCCAGGGTCTCGGCCTGGGTGCCGTGTGCGTGAACGAGCACACCGCCCACGATCAGCGCGTCGCCGTCGCTGGTCACCTCGAGCCGCAGCGCGAGGTCGTCGAGCGACGCGCCCAACCAGGCCGCGCTCTGCTCGTCGAGCCGATAGACCTCGGCGTCGGCGACCCGGGTCAGGCGCCCGCCGTCGACCCGCAGCGCGACCACGGTGTAGATGCGGGCACCGCCCACGCGGTCCTCGCTGACCACGATCACCTCGTCGCGATCGTTCTCGACCCGGACCGGCGCGGCCCAGCGCAGGCCGCGCACGTCGGCGACGGCGATCCGCCGGGCCCGGGTCTCGCCGCTGGCGCGGGCCGCGACGATCACGACGTCGCCGGTGACCGCGAGGCCGTCGGCCGCGCCGAGACAGGCTCCGACGAAGCGCAGACCGGACGGGATCACGCCGGCGTAGGCGGTGCCGGGCGGCGGCGTGCGGGTGCAGGCTGACGCCGGCGATGGCGGCGGCCCCGCGCCGGCATCGACCGGCGCCACCACGACCGGCGCCGCGCCGGGCGCGACCAGCGCCGGGTCGGGCGTCGCCGGTGACGCGGTGAGCACGACGCCGAGCACGCGCCCCCCTTGAAGCACGAAGCGGGCGCCGGGCAGGCCGGCTCCGACCCACAGGTTGGGATCGCGCGCGACCCGCGGGTCCTCGATCGGCGGCCCCAGCGCGGTGATCATCGCCGCCTCGGACGCGCCGACCCCGGTGCCGCCGGCGGTGCGCGCGATGCCCTCGCGGAGCACTGCGATGAACGACGCATCGCCTTGCCGCTCGCCGCCGATCAGCAGGCCCTCGTCACGGGCGGCCGCGTAGTCGACGATGCCGGGGATCTGCAGGAGCGCCATGCGTGGCCCCGACGGCAACAACTTCATGATCTCGGTGAGCGGGATGCGGAGCTTGTAGGGCCCGACGCCGCCGGCGGTGATCGCGTGCGGCGGCAGGGCCCGGACATCGCGCGGCGGTGGCTCGATCACGCGGCGCGGCGGCGGACCGCCGTCGAAGCGCTGCGGGCTCGCGTCCTTGCTGCGCCCGCACGCGGCGGCCGCGGCGGCGAGGACGACGATCGCTGCACCACGCACGCCAGCGACACTAGCAGCTTCCGCTCCGGGCGCCCGCCCGGCGCCGGTCACAGCAGCTGGCTGACGAGGATCCCGATCGCCACGCCGCCGCAGGTGCCGAGGACCAACCACGGCAAGAACGCGGCGCGGCCCGGCGGGGTCGGGACCGGCGCGACCACGGCCGCGGTCGGCGACGTCGAGGCAGCCGGCGCCTCCGCGATCGGCGGGGTCTCGGCGCGCGGCGGCGGGGTCGTGGCGCGCGGCGGCGGGGTCGCGGCGCGCGGGACCGGCACCGGGGCCTCGGGGGCCAGCGCTACCGCGTCGGCCTCGGGCGACAATGTCATCGACGACGGCGCGATCGCCAGCGAAGCCAGCGGCGGCGCGGTGATCACGATCGGCTCGCTCGAGCTCGACGGTGCCGGCAGCGGAAATCGGATCACGTCGCCGTCGCGGTGCGGGACCGGCGTCCGCATCAGCTTGAGCTGATCGAGGTCGAGCCCGAGCGCGGCGGCGACCTCGTCGTCGGCCTCCTGGAACTCGTCCCACTCCGACGGCGGCGCCTCGTCGGTCGCCGGCTGGTAGCCGTCGAACAGCTGGCGATCGTCGAAGTCGAGCTCCTGCTCGGCCCGGCGCCGCTCGCCCTCGGAGATCAGCTCGGGCCGGCGCTGGCCGCCGGCGGCCTCGGCCAGCTCGTCGAGGTAGCGCGCGATCCGGACCGGGCCCGAGTGAAGCCGCGCGTCGCGCAGGAAGTCCTCGAGATCGTCGGCGAGATCGTAGGCGCTCTGGTAGCGGCTGTCGGGATGCGCCTCGAGCGCGCGCATGATGATCGACTCGAGCTGGCCCGGGAAGTCGCGCCGCACGAAGGTCGGCGGCTCGATCGTGCGCTCGGTCAGGCGCCGGATCACCTCGTGGGCCGGCCCCTTGAACAGGCGCTTGCCGACCGTGATCTCGTACAGCACCACGCCGAGCGAGAAGATGTCCGAGCGGTGATCGATCACGCCGCGCCCGGCCTGCTCGGGCGACATGTACGACAGCTTGCCCGGGATCATCCCGTCCTCGCGCGGGCGCTGGCCGCGGGCGCGGGCGATGCCGAAGTCGATCACCTTGAGGAAGCCGTCCTCGGTGACCAGCAGGTTGGTCGGCGAGATGTCGAGGTGAACGATCTCGAGATCGTCCTCCCCGCTCTGAGTACCGGAGCCGCCCGCGACGGTTCCTCCGGCGCGACGATGATGGAAGTAACCCATCCCGGCGGCGGCCTGGCGCATCAGCTCGATCGCGTGCTCGAGCGGCAGGAACTTGCCGAGCGCGAGGCCGCGGCGGCACAGCTGGTTGAGCTCCTCGCCGACGATGTACTCCATCGCGATGTAGGGCACGCCCTCGTGCTCGTCGACGTCGTAGACGTGGACGATATTGGGATGATTGAGCAGCGCACCGATGCGCGCCTCGTCGAGGAACATCTCGACG
>JBKJLC010000069.1:0-19037 GCA_046597055.1 Kofleriaceae bacterium
CTCGCACATGTTGCCGCCGCCGGGCTCGCCGCTCGCGGTGCCGACCCCGCTCGCCGGCCGCCTGCGCGACCTGTCCCCTGGCGAGCTCGACACCTTCCAGCTCGTGCTCGATCATGGCCAGCTGCAGAAGGTGCTCGACCACTACCCCGGCAGCGATCTCGACTGCGCGCAGAACCTCGTCGCGCTCATGAAGCGCGAGTTCGTCGTCGTCCCGTAAGCCGGTCAGCGCGCGGGTCAGTCGGTGGGCCGGACGCCGCCGGCCCCCTCGAACGCGCGGTCGGCGATGCCGGCCTCGGTCCACTGCGCGCGCCACGCGTCCGCCGACAGCTCGCCGCGCACGTACGCGCCGCTCACGCGGTACGGCTCGAGCGTCAGCTCGCCGCGCACCGCCTGCAGCGGCGCCCCCGGCCGGTTACGCACCTCGAAGCCATCGGCGGTGAGCATGCCCATCAGGACCGCGCCGTAGTACCCGGTCGCCCAGTCGTGCAGGACATCGTCGGGGATCACGCCGATCCGATCGTCGAGGGCGGGGCCGGCCAGCCGACGCACGGTCGCCCGGTCGATCGGCAAGGTCGCCGGGGTGTAGCCCTTCAGCAGCCTCGGCGCGTGCTGGTAGCGCTCGCGCCACTGGTACGTGAGCAGCGGGCCCGAGCGCTCCCACGAGACCGGCCGCAGCTCCGTGCGCGACGCCAGCCGCTCCAGCAACAGCCGGTCGAGCGCGGCCACGTCGGGCACCAGCTCGATCGCGGGCCGATCATCGACCGCGACGATGGTCGACGGCAGCCGCTCGGCCGCCGCGACCCGGTCGCGCAGCGGCGGGTGCGAATCGAACGGGTCCTGGGACTCGGTCGCCAGCTGCTCGTCGACCGCCTTGGCGAGCGCCTCGTCGAGCTGCGCGCTGGCCGCGACGAACAGCCGGAAGCCCTCGCCGATCGGCGGCATGTAGCCGATCTCCGACAGCGGGTCGACCTCGTTCCGGATGAACACCTGGTACGCGAGGGCGGCGCCCGCGATCTTCTTCAGGCCCGAGGTCAGCGCCGGCGCGCCCACCGTCTGCACCGCGAGCGCGTCGGCGCCGTACTCCTGGGCGCGGCTGATCGCCTGGGTGATCCGCATGTACAGCGAGCCGAACCACGAGAACGGCAGTTGCACCAGGCCGAACACCGCCGCCAGCGCGTCGATCGAGGCCGCGTGCGTGGTCGCGTTGTGCAGGTTGACGATGGTCCGCCCGATCGCGCCGCGGGTCTTGTAGATCCACGGGCCCAGCCGGGTGTCACCGCCGTGGAAGTGCCCGAGCTCGTGGGCGATGATCGCGCGCAGCTCGCCGACGGTGACCGTCTGCAGGAGCGGCAGGCCGAGGCCCATCACCCGCTGGCTACCGAGGCCCATGAAGCCGCCGCGCTCGGTGACGAACGCGTTGACCTCGTAGACCAGATACACGTGGCGCGGCCCCCGCTGGCCGGTCAGCGTGGCCAGGTCGTCGATCTCGCGGAACAGCGCGGGATAGCCGGCCCGGTCGATCTCGGGTCCGGGTGGCTCGAAGCGATCGATCCGCGGCAGGATCGACCAGGCGACCACGCCAGCGGCACCGACCAGGCCCAGGCCGAGCAGCAACATCAGGAGCGCGCCCCGTCCGTTCAGGTCGCCGGCGAAGCCCATCACCTTGAAGCCGGCGAACCCCAGCGCGAGCACCGCGCCGGCGGCGAGCGCGAAGAACACGATCATGAGCAGCACCGCCACGATCGCCCGTCCCGTCAACGAAGTCCCACGTCCCATCCGCGGGCTCTATCATGTCCGCTCGCGGGCTCAGCTGGCGAGAAGTGGCACTCGCCCGCGTGCCTCCACTCCCGCGGCTAGACCCAATGCCGGTCGCATAAGCTCTGGCACTCACAAATTCGATCACTTGCTCTTCCGTTCGTCCTGAGCGCAGCCCGGCGCGAAGCGGCGGGCGAAGTCGAAGGACGACCAGTGCGCGGCGGGCGTCCTTCGACTTCGAGCTCGCTCGCGCTCGCTCTGCGCTCAGGACGAACGGAAAAGACTGTTCGATCCCGATCGCTTGCGCCTATCTGATCGGCATTGCGGCTACACCTCGAGCTCCATGCCCTCGGCCGACGCGACCAGCTCGATGTCGCCGCCGCCGTGGACGTCGAGGTAGGTCCGACAGGCGTCGCGCAGGGCGTCGACGTCGTCGTCGGCGTAGTCCTGGTCGTAGTGGAAGGTGACCAGCCGGCGCACGCCCGCGGCGATCGCGACGTCGGCGGCCTGCTCGTACGACGAGAAGCCGCGGTTGCGCCGGGTCGCCTGATCGGCCGGGGTGTAGGTCGTGTCGTGGAGGAGCGCGTCGGCGCCGCGGTAGAGCTCGAGCACGTCGCGGGTCGGCCCCCCGTCGGGATAGCCGGCGTCCGACGCGTACACGAACGCGCGGCCGGCTTCCTCGAGGCGAAACGCGAGCGCGGTGGTCGAGCCGTGCGGGTTGGGCCGGGCGGTCACCCGCAGGCCGCCCGACAGGAACGGCTCGCCGGGGCTGACCGCGCGCACGTCGAAGGTCGCGCCCAGGTTGCGCAGCGTGTAGAGCGGCGAGAAGTTCGGGTCCATCTGGCCCTCGAGGATGCCCTCGAGCATCGAGCTCGACTTGCCGTGGCCGCGCAGCACGAAGTGATTGCCCGGGATGAACACCGGCGCGAAGAAGCCGAGGCCCTGGATGTGATCCCAGTGGGCGTGCGAGAGCAGGATGGTCGCCTGCCCGGTGCCCTGGCCGAACTCGGTCGCGAGCAGCGCGTTGCCGAGGTGCATGAGCCCGGTGCCCATGTCGATGATGGTCAGCTCGCCGCTGTTCGACCGCACCGAGACGCACGAGGTGTTGCCGCCGTAGCGGTTGGTGTCCGGTCCCGGCGCCGGGATCGAGCCGCGCACGCCCCAGAACGTCACCTTCATTCGTCGTCCCCCAACGTGACCTCGAGGCCCTCGTACGCGCAGATCACGTCGAAGGGGTCGCCGGCCGCGCGCGAGCGGACGCGGGTGGCGGCCAGGATCGCGTCCTGGGCGTCGTCGCTGCGCATCGGCGCGTGGTGGAAGAGGCACAGCGTCTTGATCCCGGCCTGGCGCGCGATCAGGAGCGCGTCCTCCGGCGTGGAGTGGCCCCAGTGCGGGCGCTGTCGGTATTCGTCGCCGGTGAACTGGGTGTCGTAGATCAGCAGATCCGCGCCCCGGCACATCGCGACCAGGGCGGCGTGCATGGCGGTGAGCTTGTCGGCGAGCGAAGGCGGCAGCGGCGCGCCGACCGCCGGTGGCTTGGACACGAACTCGTGCTCGAGCAGGATGTCGGTGAACGGCGCAGTGTCCGAGGCGTACACGACCGAGGCGCCATCGACGTCGAGTCGGTAGGCCATCGCCACCCACGGATGGTTGAGCCGGGTGCACGCGACCTGGGTGCGGCCGATCGCGAACCGCGCGCCCTCGACCAGCTCGTGGAACTCGACATCGGCCTCGAGCGCGGTCAGCGGCACCGGGAAGTACGGATCTTCGGTCTGCGACGCGAACACCGCCTTCAGGTGGGTGTCCGACTGCTGGCGCGCGAACACGTGCAGCCGGTTGCCCTTGTGATAGAGCGGCGAGAAGAAGGGCATCCCCTGGATGTGATCCCAGTGGGTGTGGCTGATGAGGATGTGCGCGGTCCCGGCGCCGTCGCCGAACCGATCGTCCATGAGCTGCTTGCCGAGCCGGCGCAGGCCGGTGCCAGCATCGATGATGATGGGCCAGTCTCCACGCGGGCGCACCTCGACGCACGACGTGTTGCCGCCGTAACGATTGGTGCTCCGCCCGGGAACGGGGATGGAGCCGCGAACGCCCCAGAATCGGACCTTCATGCCGCGCGCGCGAGCGCGGCTCGACGATAACACGCATCGCCGGCGCGGGCGCGGTCCCACATGAGGCCGGCCAGCGATGGCTCCCGCCCGGGCCCGGAAGGTCGGGCGTACGCCCATCCCTCAGGGGTGGGAAGCATTCGCTTCCCACCCTCCCTATCGATCGGTCGGCCGCGGGCCAGAGCCCGCGCCCGCTCTGTACGGATCAGCAGAGCCGGCTCGCTTCGCTCGCCTCAGGGGTGGATCGCGACCCCGACCGAGGGTCGACGGCCGTTGAGCGCATCGAACAGCAGGATCGCCTCGGCGCCGTCGACGATCACGGCCGGCGCGCCCGCCGGCGCGGTCAGGACCGGGCGTCCGCCTGCCGGCCGTTGCCACGCGACGGCATCGAACGAGGCGGCGAAGCCGACCGCATAGCGCGGTGCGTCGTCGGGCGCCGGCGCGACCGCCAGCCCGGCGTACCAGAGGCCCCAGTGACCCCGGCCACTCGACTCGACCAGCCAGCGCACCGCGGGCGTGGTGACCTCGGCCGCGTCGAACCCGCGGCTGACCTCGGGCCGCGCGGTCAGGACCGGCGCCGCGTCGATCGCGAAGGCGGCGCCGTCGGTCGAGCGCGCCAGCCAGATACCGGGCGCGTCCGGACGCACGAACGCGAGGATCCATGTGGTCCCATCGAAGCCGACCCCGGGCGAGCGCGCGCCGGTGATGACCGGGGCCGCGGCGCGGGTCCAGGTGAGGCCGCCGTCGACCGACTCGGCGCGGCCGATCGCTGGCGCGGCCAGGCCGCCCTCGTAGAACATCACCAGCCGATCGGCGAGCCGGACGATCGCGGGCGCCGCGACGTGGCCCTCCTCCCAGGGCAGCGCGGCGACCAGCACCGGCACCGGCGGCTCGTCGGGGAGCTGGCCGGGATCGCGGATCCCGCCGCGCCAGATCTCGGTGTCGCCGGCGGGCAGATCGGCCGGCTCGCGCGTCACCCAGTAGTGAAAGCCGCCACCATCGCGCCGCCATAGCTCGGGCTCGGTGAGGTCGAGGCTGCGATCGGTCGCGAGCCACGGCTCGTCGGCGGGCGACGCCAGATCGGTCGCGGGTCGGTGGAACGGCCCGGCGCCGCTGGTCGGCAGCGCATCGCTGCCACCCGAGCTGTCGTCGGCGAAGCCGAAGCCGCAGCCGGTGACCACGGCCGCGAGCCCGAGCACCGCAGCGCGCATCAGAACCGCCACCGCGACTCGAGGCTGGCCGCCAGCACGACACCGCCGGCGGAGTAGTCGCCGACCGGATCGGCCGCGATCAGCTTCCGGTGCGTGCGCTCGGGCAGCCAGGTCGCCGCCAGCGCGAGGTCGAGCGACAGCGGACGCAGCACGATGCCACCGAGCCCGGGCAGCTCGACGCCGCCACCGATCGACAGCGCGTGCTTGTCGCCGTCGATGAAGTTGGTCGCGCCGACCTGCGCCGGCGCCGGGGTCGGCTCGTAGACGTAGCCGCCGCGGGCCCGCCAGGCGCGGGTGGCCGAGCGCGCCGCGAGGTACTCGACGCCGAGCCGCACCACCGCGATGTCGTGGAAGTGCGGCGCGGGCAACGCGTCCTGGGGCGGAATGTTGACGAGGTCGTTGAAGTCGCCGAGGTCGAGGTCGAGGTCGATCTTCGCGGCCGGGTTCTCGAACGCGCTCCACCGGTGCCACGCCAGATCGAACGCGACCCCGAGCCGCGGCGTGAGCTGGGCGTCGAGGCCGACGGTGAGCTGGGCCGGCTGGAACAGATCCTGGGCCCGCGAGCGCAGGTGCAGGTAGCCATCGTCGACCAGCGGGTCGAACCCGGGCGTGCCGATGTCGCCGGTGATGTCGAAGGTCTGATCGAGGATCAGCTTGAAGCCGCCCCGGTACGACCCGGCCACCGTGAGCCAGGGCCGGACCCGCCACGCCGCGCCCGCCTGCGGATAGCGGATCGTGCGCAGGTCGACGTCGATCGCGAGATCGAGCTGGCTCGCGGCGGGATCGGGGAACCCGACGATGCCGTCGAGGCCGACCGTGCCCTCGGTGCTCGACATGTACGCGAGGCCGCCGCCGATCGAGACGCCGTGCGGGAGCTCGATCGCGAGGTTGGCGGCGAGGAACAGCCGCTGGGGTCGGTTGTCGTAGAGCTGCCAGCGCGGCTGCCCGCTCGGCAGCGTCCGGGTGCGGGTGAGGTGCTGGTCGGGCATGAAGATGCCGGCGCCGACCGCGAGGCGCACGCCGCCGATCCGGCCGGGCACCGCGAGCCCGATCGCCAGGCCGCGCGAGCCATCGACGCCGGTGTCGCGATCGTCGATCGCGAGGCGCGGCACCGCGAGCTGGTAGCCCAGGTCGACCCGGATGTCGTCGCTGCCCGCGAGCAGCGCCGGGTTGTAGTAGTTGGCGCTGGCGTCGTCGACCGCCGCGACCTGGGCGCCCCCCATCGCCTGGCCGCGCGCGCCGAAGCCGAACAGGTCGGCCGGGTTGGCCGCCGCCGGTGCGGCAACCAGGATGATGAGCGCGGCGACCCGCCTCACAGATCGACCCCGACGGTGACGCCACCGACGACGACGCGGCCGCCGGTGTCGATCACGTCGAACGGCGCCTGGCCGGGCTCGAACAGCCCGGCGTCCTTGCGGTGCCGGCGCGGCTGCAGCAGGTGCAGCTGGAGCCAGCCGTCGAGGTGCAGCGGCAGCGTGCGCCCCGGCCAGCCCAGGCCGACGCCGGCGGCGAGCAGGTGGCGGTGGTTGTCGAGCAGCGACTGGCGCCCGCGCATCTCGGGCGCCGGCGACAGCAGGAGCGCGTAGCCCCCGCGCAGCGCGAGCTCGCCGCCGAGCGCGGCGCGCACCTGCTCGACCGCGAGCCGCGGGACCGCGGTGTCGTGGAAGCCGGGCGCCGCCTGGGTCGGGTTGCCCGCGACCGCGTTCTCGGTCGGCAGCGGAAAGCCGCTCCAGTGCTGCCAGGCCAGGTGACCGGTGAGCGTCATGCCCGGCCGCGCCACCCAGGCCGCCTCGACCGCGACCGTCAGCGGATCGTACTGCGCGGCGCCGGCGATGCGGATCGCGGGCAAGGCGAGCGGCAACACGTCCGACAGATCGTTGGTGACCCGGATGTCGTAGTCGGACCGCGACGGCGCGCGCGCCACCGCGCCCAGCGTGAGCCGCGCGCTGCGCTGCCAGCGCAGGCCGGCGATCGGCGCGAACCGGGTGAGCAGGCGCTGCTCGCTCTGGGTCGTGAACCGGCCCGAGCCGTCGGTGGTCACGTCGATCCCACCGCGCAGCACCGCCAGCGCGTTGACGCCGAGCCCGACCGACCAGCGCGGGCGCAGCCGGTAGCCGAGCGCGACGTCGATCGCGAGCACGTGCGACCGATGCTCGAGCAGCGCGTAGATCGGCGTGCCCGGGAACGGCGCCGCGGCGCGGTTGATCGACTGACCCGGCACGTAGAAGCCGAAGCCGAGGCCGACCCGGTCGCGCAGCGCGCCGCCGAGCGGGATCGGCAGCGCGCCGCCGATCAAGAGGCCGGTGGCGTCGTCGGTCTCGGTCGCGGTGCCGTCGAGGTGCAGCGCGAAGCTGCCGTACAGCGCGCCGACCGTCGCGCGCTTGCGCGGCACGTGCGCGAGGCCGGCCGGGTTGAGGAACACCGCATCGTAGCCCGCGGTCGATGCGACCCCGGCGCCGGCCAGCCCCGGCGAGCGGCCACCGAACCCGAACAGGTCGAGCGGCGACGCGGTCGCGGCCGTGGCCGAGGCGATCGTGGTTGCCGCGCACGCGGCGAGCACCAGCGGTCCCCGGAGCGACATCGCGCGAAACGTACCGCAGGCGGCCGCACCGGCGCCGCGACCCACGCGAGATTCGTCAGCGCCGCAGCGGGCGGGTCAGCCCGGCGCGGCGGCGCAGAACGCTTGCAGCTCGCCGACGAGGGCCTCGCCCGGCGGCGGCACCGGCTGGCCGCCATTGTCGACCATGAGCTGCTCGTTGCGGCACTCGTAGCCGTCGCGACAATCGTCGCCCTCCGAGCACTTCCTCATGCAGTACCGGACCTCGGACCCGCTCGACACGCACTGGCCGCTGAGCGTGCACACCTCATCGCGGCCGCAGACGTCGGCGCCGCCGAAGTCGCACGCGCGGTTCTCGAACGACGCGATGAAGAAGCTGACGCAGATCGACTCCTCGGGGCACGAGTCGAACGTGCAGCCGGGGATCGTGCAATAGCCATCGGGCGAGGCCAGGTCGCAGGTGCGCTGCCCCTCCGGGTCGCAATCGATGTTCAGCGAGCAGTCGTCGCCGATCTCCTTGCCGCAACCGACCGCGAGCGCGGTGGCAACGACGACGACAAGCAGGCGGGCAAGACGCATGGGGACGCGCATCCTATCGGCGGGTTTGACCCCTGACAAGGCGGGGGGGTTGCCTGTGACCGTGCCCGGCCCCGGGGGTTAGAGTCCGGGCACATGCGCGCCGTCGTCCAGCGTTGCCGGCGAGCCCGGGTCACGGTCGCCGACCAGGTCGTCGGGTCCATCGAGCACGGCCTCTGCGTCCTGGTCGGCGCCGGCAAGGGCGACGGCCCGGCCGACGTCGAGTACCTCGTCGACAAGCTCGTCAACCTGCGCATCTTCGCCGACGACGACGGCAAGATGAACCGGTCGGTCCTCGACGTCACCGGCGGGGTCCTCCTGATCTCCCAGTTCACCCTCTACGGCGACACCCGCAAGGGCCGCCGCCCCGCCTTTGTCGACGCCCTCGAGCCCGGCCCGGCCGAGGCCCTCTACGACGACGTGGTCGCCCGGACCCGCGCCGCCGGCGTGACCCAGGTCGCGACCGGCGTGTTCCGCGCCGACATGCAGGTCGAGCTCGTCAACGACGGCCCCGTCACGATCCTCCTGGACTCGCGCAAGCTGTTCTGACCGTCTGAGGTTCGCGGGTCACGTCACGCGCGCTGCCGGTTGGTCACCGTTCCGTCAGGTGCGTGTGTCACGACCTCGCTCAGCTCGTCCTCTTCATCGTAGTGGTGCACGTGGTAGCCCTGCAGCGCGCCGTCGGGGCCGAGCCAGTGCGCCGTGAGCGCACGAAGGTCCGCGAGTCCGTACACAGCATCGACGATCCGTTCGACGTCACCCGATGGCTCGATGTACCAGGTGCGCCATCGGATGGTGTTTTCGTCCCGTTGCGGCGGCGTGTGGATCTCGCCGCGCACGCCCTCGCGCCGCTCCCGAAAATCGGCCAGTGGGACGGCTGGATCACTCCAGCCCGGGTAGACGACTCTGTCGAGTTCGTGCCCCACGAAGCAACGATAGCGTCGCGGCATATCGTCCAGTTCCACTGCGTAGAAGTCCCGCCCGGTGGCCTCCGCCTCGGAGATCTCCTTCATCGGACGCGCATTGCTGAACTGGGTGAAGTACCGGCTCATGAGTCACCCATGTCGGCGATCATCGTGCTCGCGGTCCCTGGGGGCGCTGGGGCCATGGCGTTGGCGGCGGCCGGCTCACCGCGACGATCCCGGCCGGGGCCTTCCGCGGGCCCGAGCGACCGAGCGCGGAGTGTTCGAGTTCGACGATCATGCCAAACGAGAGGCGCTGGGTGTTGAACGCGGGGCAGGTCGTCATGAACGCTCGCGGTTGATCACCGTGCCGTCGGGCGCGTGGTTGACGACTTCGCGCAGCTCGTCATCTTCGTCGTAGTGATAGACGCCGTAGCTGCGAAGCTCACCATCCGGGCCGCAATGGTGCTCCGTGAGGAAGCGCCCGTCCGCGGTGCCGTGCACCGGCGCGAGGATCTTCACGATCTCACCGGACGGATCGACGTACCAGGTGCGCCATCGGACAGTGTCGCCATCGTTTTCCGCGGGGGAGTAGATCTCGCCCCGGACGCCCTCGCGGCGCGCTCGGAAGTCAGCGAGCGGCACCGCGGGATCCGTCCAGCCCGGATAGACGACCCTGTCGAGCTGGTCGTGGACGTAGCAGCGGTAGCGCAGTGGTACGTCGTCGACTTCCTCCGCATAGAAATCGCGGCGGTGCGTTTCCGCTTCGTCGATCTCCTTCAGCGGCCGTGCGTTCCTGAACTGCGTGAAGTATCGGGTCATGGGCCCTCGCATCAGATCGATCTGAGGAACGGTCCGATATCGTCGGGTCCTCCCCGCCCTCGCCTTGCGGCTGGATGACCTTGCCCAGGGCCGGGTACCGACGCGCCACCCGGCTGGACTTCCCGGGTGCTGCCGACCCGGTCGCGCCACCGCCCGCGTCCACGCCCTGCCCCGGCCCTGCCGCCTTGCGCTCCACGCCCCACTGTACGCGGCCACCGCAGGCATTCACGCCCGAACGCCCCCACGTCGCGCGGTCGGCCCCCTGGCGCTGGCACGACTCGGCAGGGCTCGGTAGATCGCGTGCCACCGCAGACAGTAGTAGGCTGCGACCGTGCCGCTCGGCGCCTTCATCCTTCGCCGGCTCGGGCTCGGCCTGCTCTCGATCCTCGGCGTGTCGGTGCTGGTCTTCCTGTTCCTGCACCTGATCCCGGGCGATCCGGTCGACAACCTCGCCGGCGGCGACCAGGCCACGCCCGAGCTGCGCGCGAAGATCGAGGCGTGCATGGGGCTCGACCAGCCGATGTACGTGCAGTTCGGGCGGTTTCTCGGGCACATCGCCGACGGCACGCTCGGCCACCAGTGCCCGGATCCGGGCAGCAAGCCGACGGTGATGGGTCGGGTCGCCGACGCGTTCCCGAGCACGGTCGCGCTGGCGCTGTGCGGCATGGCGCTGGCGATGATCCTCGCGCTGCCGCTCGGCATCGTCGCGGCGCTCAGGCGCGGCACCTGGATCGACACCCTGGCCGCGCTGATCTCGCTGTCCGGCATCGCGTTCCCGATGATGTTGATGGGACCGCTCTTGCTGCTGCTGTTCTTCGTCAACCTCGGCTGGCTGCCGGGACCGACCGAGACCGGGCCGCTCGCGATGATCCTGCCGGCGACCGCGGTCGGCACCCACCTGATGGCGATGCTCGCCCGCATGACCCGGTCGTCGATGGTCGAGGTGCTCGGCGACGACTTCCTGCGGACCGCGCGCGCCAAGGGCTTGCCCGAGCGGGTCGTGATCGTGAAGCACGCGCTGCGCAACGCGCTCCTGCCGGTGATCACCATCGCCGGCCTGCAGTTCGGCGCGATGCTGTCGGGCGCGATCATCACCGAGAAGGTGTTCGCGCGCCCCGGCCTCGGACTCTTGCTGCTCGACGCGATCGCCGAGCGCAACTACCCGGTGGTGCAGGGCACCGTGCTCGTGATCGCCGCGACCTACGTGCTCGTCAACATCGCGGTCGACGTCGCCTACGGGCTGGTCGATCCGAGGATCCGGCGGGCATGAGCGCCGCGCCCGTGCGCGAGGCCCCGCCCCGCGGCTGGCTCGACGGCCTGTCGCCGTCGGCGTGGGTCGGCGCGGTGATGCTCGCGGTGTTCGTCGTGCTCGGCGTGATCGGCCCGTGGATCGCGCCCTACCCGGTCGGGGTCGCCGCGGTCGATCAGGCGCCCCAGTTCCTGTCGCCGTCGGCCGCGCACTGGCTCGGCACCGACGAGAACGGCGTCGACGCGCTGTCGCAGCTCCTGCACGGCGCGCGCGCGGCGCTGCAGCTGTCGGTGATCGTGGTCACGATCTGCGCGCTGATCGGCGTGACGCTCGGCGTGATCGCCGGCTACTTCCGCGGGATCGTCGACGAGGTGATCATGCGCGTCATCGACGTGCTGATGGGGTTCCCCGGGATCCTGCTCAACATCGCGATCGTCGCGACCGTGGCCGAGCCCGGGGTCGGGCTGGTGATCGCCGCGCTCATCGTCAACGGCTGGGTCGGCTATGCGCGCGTCGCGCGCGGCCAGGTGCTGTCGCTGCGCGAGCGCGACTACGTCGCGGCCGCCCGCGCGATCGGCGCGTCCGACCTCCGCATCATGATGCGCCACATCGTGCCCAACCTCATGGCGCCGATCATGGTGCAGATGACGTTCGGCTTCGGCGGCATCATTCTGATCGAGGCCTCGCTGTCGTTCCTCGGCCTCGGGCCCCAGACCGACCACACCTGGGGCGCGATGCTCGACCAGGGCCGCAGCTTCATCTTCAAGCCCGGCTACAGCCACTACGCGTTCGCGCCGGGCCTGGCGATCGCGTGGGTGGTGCTGGCGGCCAACCTGCTCGGCGACGGCCTGCGCGACCGCTTCGACCCGCGCCAGCGGGGACGGAGCTGATGCTGCGCGTCCGGCTGTGCCGCGCCGACCAGCTGCCGGTCGGCAGCCTGACCGCGTTCGCGGTGCCCGGCGTCACCTGGCCGGTGCTCGCCGGGGTGTTCGACGGCGAGATCATTGCGACCGCCGGCGTGTGTCCCCACGAGGACGTCGCCCTGGCCGACGGCGACCTCGAGGGCACCCGCCTCACTTGCCCCGGCCACGGCTACCAGTTCGACCTGCGCACCGGCGTGTGCCGCCACGACGCCTCGCTGATCCTCCGCCGCTACCCCGCGGTCGTCGAGGGCGCGCACGTGTGGATCCAGCTGGTCTGAGCCGGCTCGCCGCGGATCCTCCGCCCGAAAGGAAGCGCTCATCTTCCCCGTGCCCGTGCGCAAGCGTGAGCGCGGAGTCGAAGGGCAGACCTCAGGATTGACCACTTCTCTCGCTGTGGTTCGAACGTGCTTTCGCTTCGACCCGTGGCGACGCTGGGCCACGCGCGGCCGGCCTCGCCGTCGGCGAAGCCGCGGTCCCGGCGCTTGCTCGATCCGGGGTCCCCGGGCGTGACGCACGCCGGTGCCATTGCCCCAACCCGCCGACGCACGCACCACCCGGCCGTGGAAATTGCGAGCGCGCCTGGGACCTCGTCCCCGCCTCGGCTCGTCCTCCGTGCTGCTCTCGAACACCCGCCCCGTGCTCGACGGAGATGCCTCTCATGCGACAGCCCGTACCGTGCGTCCTGAGTCCATCCACCACTTGACCCGGGCGCCGCCGGTCGCGAAGCGCCGGGAGTCGAAGCGCACCCCTCGGGCTTGATCACAAGCCTTCATGTGATCGGAAGCGCTCACCCTTTCCCGGTGGCCCTGAGCCGGCGCCACAGGCGCCGTGTCGAAGGGCAGAGCTCGGGATTGATCAGAAGTCTTCATGTGATCGGAAACGCTCACCCTTTCCCGGTGGGCCTGAGCCGGCGCCGCAGGCGCCGTGTCGAAGAGCAGAGCTCGGGATTGATCACAAGTCTTCATGTGACCGGAAGCGCTCACCTTTCCCGGTGGCCCTGAGCCGGCGCCGCAGGCGCCGTGTCGAAGGGCAGAGTGCCAAGGTGCCGCACGTGATCGTCGACGGGCTGCCCTTCGACCCGGGCTCGCTACGACGAGCCCTGGCTCAGGGCCACCGGAACGTGGGCTGGATCCCACGGGCAGATCGCCAAGGCGCCCGCGATCAGGGCGGCGGCGCCGCCGGCAGGTCGCACACGATCGCGAGGTTCACCCGCGCGTCGGTGCCAGGCGCGACGGTCTCGCTCTTGTACTCGCCGAAGCAGCCCGACGCGCGCGCGTCGATCGTGACCTCGCCGGCGGGCAGATCGAAGAAGCGAAACTCGCCGCGCGAGCCGGTCGTGGTGTGCGCCAGCGCGAGGTCGCCGTACCGGATGCTGACGGTCGCGCCGTCGATCTCGCTGCCGCGCTGATCGAGCACCGATCCCGACAGCTGGACCGCGCCGGTCAGCGCCGCCGAGCCGTCCCCGGCGAGCTCCCCGGTCGCGGTCGCGCGCACCAGCGCGGCGCCGCGCCACGGCACCACCACCAGCAGCGCATACCCGCCGGCGGGCACGCCCTCGAGGCTCCAGGCCCCGCCGGTGCCGATGAACCGCCGCGCCGGCAGCACGATCGCCTGCGGGATCCGGTCGTGGGTCACCGCGTGGCCGGGCCCGAAACCACCGAGCCAGATCGGCGTGACGATCAGATCGGCTGGCCGCGCGCCATCGACGGTCGCGATCCCGATCAGTCGCGCCGGCCCCGACGGCGGCGCCGCCACCACCTCGGCGCCGACCGCCGCCAGCCGGACGTCGATCCATGGCGGCGGCTGCTCACCGAGCTGCCAGGCGCTGGCCCGGGTCACGGCCAGCGGCGCCCCGTCGGGCGTGCGCGCCGCGATCGTCCACGCGCCCGGCGCGATCGCCAGGGTGCCCTGCCCGCCCGGACCGACCTGCGCGACCACCTCGCGACCGTCCGCGCCGGTGGCGGTCAGCACCGCCGCCCGCGGCGCGCTGCCGGTGTCATCTTGTACGACCAGGTTGACGCCGGTGCCCGCGGGCAGCGGCGCGGTCGGCAGCAGCGCCGGGGCCACCACCGCGGCCGCACCAGCATCGTCCGGCGCTCGCGCGGCGGGCGGCGCGGCCCGCGTGCAGCGGACCAGCACCACGCCGGCGCTCGCAGCACCGGCGAGGGCAACGAAGATCCACGCGCGCGCGACCACGCCCTTCATTACCACCGCGCCATCGCAATGGGACCAGCCCGCGCCCGCGACCTGGCGCGCACCGCCGCTTTGCAGCGGTCGCCATCGCCGCCATGCTCCCGCGATGCGCCGCGGCTGATTCGGCGCGGGCGACATGGCGCACCTGGCACCTGGCGCCCGCTTCGATCAGGGCGGCCAATCGGCCGGCCGGCTTGACCGCCGCGTCAGCGGTAGTCCGGCTCGACGATCTTGACCTGCTCGAGCCCCGCCTCGCGGAACGCCTTCTCGAGCGTCGGCCGGTCCGCCAGGCACACCACGACCTCGTTCTTCGGGTCGAGGTCCGTCTTGATCAGCGCCTTCACCTGCGCCGGCGACGACGCCGCGATCTGCTTGATCAGCTGCTCGTAGTAATCGGGCGCCAGGTTGAAGCGCGCCATCACGCCGAGCCGCTGGGTCATCTGGCTCGACACCGTCGACTGACCGAGGAGGTCCTCGATCAGCGCGCGACGTGCGCGAACGAAGTCGGCGTCGAAGTTGACGCCTTGGCGCAGACTCTCGATGCCGTCGCGCATGGCCTTGAGCGACTCACCGGCGCGCGGCGCGTCGACATCGCCGCCCATCTCGTACGAGCCCGGGCCGACCTGGGTCGCCTTGCGCGCGTACACGCCGTACGTCGAGCCGAGCTTGAACCGGATATCGCCCATGCGGATTTCAAGCATGCCGGCGAGGACCCGGCGCGCGGCCTCCTGACCATCGATGCCCGCGGGCGCCGGATAGGCGATCGCGACCTTCATCTGGGGGCCGGCGGTGCCGACCACGCCGACGACCTCGGACGCCCCGCGGGTGCGCAGCTCGCCGCTGATGGGCTGGTCAACGCGTCCTTTGCTCCACTCGCCGAACGTGCTGCGTACCAGCGACTCGGCGCGAGCGACCTCGAACTTCCCGGCGACGATCAGGGTGGCGTTGCCCGCGGAGTAGTGCTCGCGCCTGAACGCGGCCAGCTCGTCGCGCCCGATGCCACTGGCCGAGTCTGGCGTGAACAAGCCCTGCTTCGTGTAGGGGTGATCGGCACCGTTCAGTGCCGTGAGGAGCTGGCGCTGGAACTCGATGTCCTGCTGGAAGTCCTTGCGCCCGAACTGCTCGCGCAGCCGCTTCTGCCACTGCTCGACGTCCTCCTGCTGGTACTCGCCCGCCAGGATGGTGCGCTCCATGCCCTTCAGGATCACGTTGAGGTAGATGTCGAGTCCGCGCGCGATGAACACCGTTCCGTCGCTGTCGCTGAACCCGCGCACCCCGATGCCGGTCCGGAACAGCGCCTCCATGTCCATCGGCGGGCTCAGCAGCGACGCCGCCCGGTCGGCCAGGCCCGGGGTCGACCCGGAGTGGACATCACCGACGTTGAAGATCAGCTGCGCCGAGACCAGGGGGAACGGCGTGTCGAGCGGCAGCAGCACGACCTTCATGCCATTGCCGAGCGTGAAGCGCTTGGCCGCGTCGAACACCTTGAAGTCGGCGGCGACCTTGAGCGGACGCTTGGCCTCGGCCGGATCGACCTCGGGGATGTCGCGCTTCTCGTGCGACTTGGTCTGGAAGACGACCTTGGCGCGGTTGTCGCCCTGGATGCCGGCCTTGCTGGGCTTGAAGACGATGACCTTGGCCTTGTTCCACGCCAGCGCCTTCTTGACCTCGCGGCCGATGAACGTGCCGTCGAACTCGTTGATGCGGCTCATCTCCTTCATGAGATACGCGTCGGCCGACGCAAATTCGGTGTCCTCGTCGAACTGCACCGCCTCGCCGAGCGCGTTGGTGCGCGCCATCAGCGTCTCGAGGTCGGCGAGGAAGTTGGCCTTGGTACGTGCCTTCGAGTCCTCGAGCTGCTGCCAGCTGCCCCCGTCGAAGCCGCGGTGTGCGCTCTTCGACGCCTTCTCGACGAAGTCGAGCGCCTCGCCAAGCTTGTCCATGCCCTTGAGCTCGATCAACATGCCGAACACCGGGGCGAGCTTGCCTCCCAGGATGATCGGCTGGACGCCGTAGGCGAACTCGTACTGGCTGGCCTTCACGGCAGTCCCGAAGAACACCTGGTTGAGGCCGAAGTCGACCGCGCGGCCCTCGGCGCTGTTGCCGGCCGGGATGGGCCACGCGACCACCACGTACGGCCGCTCGATGTCTAGCTCGATCTCGGTGCGGTCCTTGCTGACCGCGGTGACCGCCGCCACCTCCACCCGGGCCCCGGCGGCCCGCTTCTCGAGCGGGCCGAACCACTTCTTGATCAGCTCTGCCGTCTTCTCGACGTCCACTCCACCCGCGACAATCACGGTCGCGTTGTCGGGCGTGTAGTACTTGTTCATGAACGCGCACACGTCGGGCAGCGTGATGTTGGTCAGGTTGGCGTCGTCGCCCCCGATCATCCGCGCGTACGCGTGGTTCTTGGGATAGAGCGCGGTGAGCACCAGGTCGGGGATACGCCCCTCGGCGGTGCCGCCGCGCTGGCGGATCTCGTTGCGGACCACCTCGCGCTCGCGCAGGAACTCCTCCTCGGAGATCGTCTGGCAGCGGAAGTAGAGCCGCATCGCCTCGATCTTGAGCAGGGCGTCGAGCTGCTCGGCGCGGCTCGCCAGCATGTAATGCGTGGTGTCCCAGTTGGTGTACGCGTTGTAAAAAGTCGTCAGCTGCCCGATCGACTGCATCAGCGGCGCCGTCCCGTCACCGTCGGGGCGCTGCTGAAACATCATGTGCTCGACCAGGTGGGCCATGCCCGCCTTGCCCGGCGGATCCTCGCGCGACCCGACCATGTAACGGATGTCGACCTCGACCTGGGTGGTCGTGGCGTCGGGCATGATCACGAAGCGCAGCCCGTTGGATTCGAGCACGCCCCGTCGTTCGGCATACGTGAACGACGTGCGTGGGATCTCCGGCGTGCAGGCCGCGACGAGCGCGCCGGTGAGCGCACCCAGTGCAAGGCAGCGAACAAGTTGCATGCGCGGATCTTCTGGAAAAGTCCGGCGAAAGCAAGCCCACCGCAGCTGACCACGGCGCGCCCCGGTGATGCGCGCGCGCCTCGACCGCGTCCCCGCAACCGACGGGAATGTCCCTTGCCCGCCAGTGGTTGCCAGTGTCCACGCAGGTTCAGGCAGGTCGTGTGCCACTCGCGCCTTCGCTCCGCCAGCCTGGACGGCAAGCCGGGCGAGCACCGCCTCCCAGGTCGCTTCGGTCACCGGAATCTAGGCCGCTCTTCGGCGCTCTCCAGAAGTGACCCACCTCTGCTCTCCAGAAGTGACCCACCCGCACGCCCACGATTCCGTTCGCGACGCGGTGGCGCGGGCGGTTCGAGCCGTGGCGCCTCGCCCCACGCGGCGTGACCACCTGGCGCATCTCGCGGCGGCGACCGGCAGGTTCGTCGCGTAAGACGAGGAGGGCCGCCGGCCCTCCTGGCCGCTCGCCAGCCGCAGCGAGCCCGGCGTCAAGGCCGCGAAGCGCCGAGCGCAGCGAGGGAAGCCTTGACGCTCAGGGTGAGCGAAGGCTCTCCGGGTGCTCGACGTTCACGTCGAGCCCGTCTGCTGTGTCAGGGATGTCGCGGTTTCGGGTGTCGTGTTCTCGATCGTGTTCGTGGCGCGATGTTGGCGCGCGCCAAAACGCGCGCTCTGCGGTCTCCGCAATCAAGGTGAGCACGAACGATGCCGCCGCACGACGAGCGTCGGGTTGGACATCGTCGGCCGACGGCGGAGGGCCATTTCTGGAGAGCACACCCGGGTCAATTCTCGCGAGCGGTGAAGGCCGCTGGGCTGCCAGGGCTGAAGACCGAACATGGCGCGATGCCGTCGGGCCGCGCGCGGGCGGTCGCGGCCTCGTCGACTCGAGTCCGATGAGCGAGGGGGATGAGGGGTCAGCGGCATGCCGGCGGGACGGGCCCGGGGCCGAGGCGGACCGGCACGGCGGCACGGTAGCCGGCCACGAAGTTGAGAGTCACGTTCCGGCGGTAGCCGCGACGGCGACGCGGATGAAATCGAGCGTCAACAACCCGGGGCTCGGGCCATGCCTGCATGTGCCTCGCCTAACTAACCACGCAGGATGAGGCAGCAGCGCGAACGAAAACTTAGTTCGCGTCCCTCCGAACAAACAAGCCCGGGACCCTCACGCGAAAAACGTACCCTTCCATGCCCGCAAACAGGTACGAGGAGCCGTCTGCTGAGAATGATCCGAACAGTGAGAGACCCGCCGTGGGCGATTCACAGGCCCACGCTCGATCACTAGTCCTGAAGAAACAGACGCCGCCCGACTTGCGCGTGAAAGCGAGCGTCGCAGAATCTGACGAAAAGTCCGCTGCGTACGCATCCAAGGACAGTTTGAGGGATTGGCCCGAGCCGTCTCGATCCACTATCACGGCAGAATCTTCGGCGACCATCGCCAACCAGCGGTCGTCCGACGAAACCTCTACCCCTCGCACTGGCGATCCTGTTTCATACGTCGAGACCAATGACCAGTCCGAGACACGCACGAGGGTACCTCGACCGGAACTATCGCCGTAGAACAGCAGCTTGCGGGAGCGAGACAAGCTCACATGGTTGACCTCCTGATCCGTGGGATAGACAATCCTGGGCGGTACACGCAGACCTATCGAGATCTCGACGAACCCTCTGCCTAACCAGCATCGCATGGAGCCTGGATCAAAGAAACCGGGCGACATGGCCGGCGAGGAGCGAGGGGGTGGACTTGAAGCGCTCGAAGGTTAGGATCAGTGCGGCGTCGCGCTCCTCCGTGG
>JBKJLC010000218.1:0-50322 GCA_046597055.1 Kofleriaceae bacterium
TGCGTCGGCGGGTTGGGGCAATGGCACCGGCGTGCGTCACGCCCGGGGACCCCGGATCGAGCAAGCGCCGGGACCTCGGCTTCGCCGACGGCGAGGCCGGCCGCGCGTGCCCCAGCGCCGCCACGGGTCGAAGCGAAAGCGCGTTCGACCTAAGCGAAAGAAGTGATCAAGGCCGAGCGCTGCGCTTCGACTCCGCGCAGGGACACCCGGAACGGTGCGCGCGTTCGATCCCATCGGCGCGACGGGATCAGGTCCGAGGGCCGGGCCCGCCGACCTCGACCACTGCCCAGTGCTCCGTCCGATCGTCGCGCAGTGGGATGGTGCGATCGGCCTGCTCGACCCCGTCGCACACGACCCGCACGACCGTGCCGCCGCCGCCGCCGCGGTTCTGCACGTGGATGTGATGGACCGTGTCGCGATGGCGGTAGTGGACGTGGAAGCCGTCCCAGTCGGCGGGCACCCGCGGCTCGATCCGGAGCCGGTCGACCTCGAGGCGGATCCCGAGCAGCGACTCGACGATCAGCCGGTACATCCAGCCGGCCGAGCCGGTGTACCAGGTCCAGCCGCCGCGGCCGGCGTGCTGCGGGTTGGTGTAGACGTCGGCGGCCACCACGTACGGCTCGACCCGGTAGGTCGCGATCGCGGCGGCGCTGTCGCCGTGGTGGATCGGGTTGATCAACCGGAACAGCTCCCAGGCCCGCTCGGTCTGGCCGGCGGCGGCGAACGCCATCACCGCCCACACCGCGGCGTGGGTGTACTGGCCGCCGTTCTCGCGGACGCCCGGCACGTAGCCCTTGATGTAGCCGGGCTCGAGCGCCGAGCGGTCGAACGGCGGATCGAACAGCTTGATCAGGCCCAGCTTGCGATCGACCAGGCGGGCGTCGACCGCGGCCAAGCCCTGGCGGGCCCGCTCGGGGTCGCCAGCGCCTGACAGGATCGCCCAGCTCTGCGGCAGGGAGTCGATCTGACACTCCGGGCTGGTCGACGAGCCCAGCGGCGTCCCGTCGTCGAAGTAGGCGCGGCGGTACCAGCCGCCATCCCAGGCGTGCTCCTCGAGGTTGCGCTGGAGCTCGGCAGCGTGGCCGACGCAGCGATCGGCATAGGCGACGTCGCCGCGGCGGCGGGCCAGGGCGGCGAACTGGATCAGCACGTCGTGCAGGAAGAACCCGAGCCACACGCTCTCGCCCTTGCCCTCGTCGCCGACCAGGTTCATGCCGTCGTTCCAGTCGCCGGTACCCATCAGCGGCAGGCCGTGGACGCCGAACCGGAGCCCGCGCTGGATCGCGCGGATGCAGTGCTCGTAGAGCGACCCGGTCTCGGTCGACCGGGTCGGCAGGTCGTAGTAGCTGTCCTCGTCGGGGTTGACCCGGCGGCCCTCGATGAACTCGATCGGCTCGTCGAGCACGCCGGTGTCGCCGACCGCGGCCACGTAGCGACAGACCGCCGCCGGCAGGAACAGGTAGTCGTCGGAGATGCGGGTGCGCACGCCGCGCCCGAGCGGGGGATGCCACCAGTGCTGGACGTCGCCCTGGGGGAACTGGTGGGCGGCCGAGCGCACCAGCTGGGCGCGCAGCAGCGCCGGCTCGGCGTGGAGCAGGGCGGTCGCGTCCTGCAGCTGGTCGCGGAACCCGAACGCGCCGCCTGACTGGTAGAAGCCACTGCGGCCCCACATGCGGCAGGCCAGCACCTGGTAGATGAGCCAGCCGTTGGCCAGGAAGTTGAGCGTGGGGTCCGGCGTCTGCACGTGGACCGCGCCCAGGGTCCGGTTCCAGAAGTCCCACACCTGCTCGAGCGCGCCCTGCGCGGCGCCGACGCCGCGAAACCGGGTCACGATGTGGCGGGCGTCGGCCAGGTCGCGGCCGGAGCCGAACGCGAACACGATCTCGCGCTCCTGGTTGTCGGCCAGGTCGATCGACACCTGCATCGCCAGGCAGGGATCGAAGCCGGCGCCGACCCGACCCGACAGCCGGGCCTGGGTCATCACCGCGGGCCTCGCCAGGCTGCCGTTGCGGCCGATCACCTCCTGGCGGTCACCGGTGAGGAAGCGCTGCTCCTCGCTGCACTCGAGGAACGCGACCCGCGGCGCGAACTCGTTGCTGTACGGGTTGCGCGCGAACAGCGCGCCGGTCTTGAGGTCGACCTCGGTGATGACGTGGGGCAGGTTGGCCGGCCGCTGCGAGCCCAGCACCAGCTCGAAGCAGGCGGTCAGCGACAGCCGCCGCGGTCGGCCCGAGCGGTTGCGCACCTTGATGACGAGGAACTTCACCGGCGCGTCGGTCGCGACGAACGTGCGCAGCTCCGACGCCACCCCGGACTGGACGGTCTCGAACACGCTGTAGCCGAAACCATGGCGGGTCGTGTACGGCTGCGGGCCGGTGGCCGGCAACGGGGTCGGCGACCAGAACCCGCCGTCGTCCTCGTCGCGCAGGTAGACCGCTTCGCCGCTGGGATCGCCGACCGGATCGTTGTGCCAGGGCGTCAGCCGGTAGCTGTGCGCGTTCTCGCACCAGGTGTAGGCGCCGCCGCTCTCGCTGACGACGGTGCCGAAGTACGAGTTGGCGAGGACGTTGACCCACGGCGCCGGCGTGCGCGAGCTGCGGCCGGTGACGATCACGTACTCGCGGCCATCGGCGGTGAAGCCACCGTGGCCGTTCCAGGCGGTCAGGTCGGTCCGCTCGACCGCGGGCGCGATCGGGAGCTCGAGCCGCTTGCGGTCGCGGCCGACCACCAGCGGCGCCGGCAGCTCGGCGCGCGGCCGCCGCTCCATCTGCTCGGCCAGGGTGCCGGCGGTGTCGTTGATGATCACGCGGGCCAGCGTCTGCATCAGCACGCCGTCAGCGTCGGACATCTGATCGCTGCGGCGCAAGAAGATGCCGCCGGGCCGGTCGACCAGCCCGGCGTCGCCGATCGACGTGATGACCGTCATGATCTGCTCGTGGAGGCTCTGCCGGTAGCCCGACGGATCCTCGTTCCACACCACCAGATCGACCGCGAGGCCCTTGAGCCGCCAGTAGTCGTGGGCGCGGATCATCTGGCGGACCAGGTCGACGTTGTCGACCGACGAGACGCGGACCAGGACGATCGGGAGATCGCCCGAGATGCCATAGCCCCACAGCCCCGACTGGCCGAGGCGGTTGCGGGCGATCACGGTGCGCGGCGCGCGCAGCGCCGGGTTGAGATAGAGGACGTTGCCGGCCAGCCGCTCCCACAGGCGGGTGTCGGCGCGGGTCGCCTCGAGCCGGCGCTGCACGACCTGGCTCTGGGTCCAGGCCAGCTCGAGCACGCGGCCGGCCAGGTGGGGATCGCTGTACTTCTCGATCAGGCCGATCGCCCCGGCGCGGGTCTCGGCGACGCCGGTCACGATGTGGAGCTGGATCGTCTGGTCGGGCCCGAGCTCGACCGTGTTGCGGATCGCGACGATCGGATCGAGCACCGAGCCGACCGAGTCGGTGAGCGCGTCGCGGTGCATCGCGGCGGGATCGGCCGGCGACCGGCCGCGGCCGATGAAGGCCATGCGGTCGGTCTCGAACGAGGCCGGGCGGGTGGTGGTGCCGTGCACCGTCATCAGGTGGACCATCCACGGCGGCTGCTCGCTGCCCGAGCGAGGCCGGCGGGTGCACAGGATCGCGGCCGGGCGTGCGACCAGCTCGGTCTGCACGAACAGGTTGGAGAACGTCCGGTGGGCGGCATCGGCCGCCGGCGTCGCCAGCACCACCTCCGCGAAGCTGGTGAGCTCGAGGGTGCGGGCGGTGCGCCCCAGGTTCGCGATCGTGATCCGGCGCAGCTCGATGTCGTCCTCGGGACACACGCTGATCTCGACGTGGGTGTCGAGCTCCTCGTCGCGGCGGCGGAACTCGGCGCGGCCCTGGGAGAAGATCGCCTCGTAGCTGGTCGCGGCGCGCAGGGTCGGCTGGTGCGCGGTCGACCAGAACGAGCCAGTGGTGACGTCCCGGATGTAGCAGAAGGTGCCCCAGCAGTCGCGGGTCGGGTCTTCCTGCCAGCGGGTGACCGCCAGGTCCTTCCAGCGGCTGTAGCCGCCGCCGGCGCTGGTGATCGCGACGTGATACTGGCCGTTCGACAGCAGGTGGACCTCGGGGGCCGGCGTGCTGGGATTGGTGAACACCCGCAGGTCGTCCTCGCCCTCGGTCGACAGCGCGCGGACCGCGGTCACCTCGGCCGGGTGCGGGAACACCATCGGCGTGCGCGGCACCCGCTCCTGCAGCAGCAGGTCGGTCGCGCGCAGGGCCGGGTCGGCGCTGAACCGGCGCTGCATCGGCCGGTCGAGCAACACGTACACGAGCGACAGGAGCGCCATGCCCTGGTGGTGGGCCATGTACGACTTGATGGTCACGCTGGCGGTGCCCGGCGGCAGCCGCGACGCGGTGTAGTCGATCGCCTCGTAGAACCCGTGGCCGCCCAGGCGGCTCTCGTCGGCGAGTCGGCGCAGGTTGGTGCAGCCGGCCTCCGGCTCGACCATCAGCGCCATCACGCACGCGTACGGCGCGATCACCAGATCGTCGGCGAGGCCGCGCTTGAAGCCGAGCCCGGGCACGCCGAACGCGCGGTACTGGTAGTTGAGCTGGGCGTCGGTCTTGTAGTAGCCGGACTCCGACACGCCCCACGGCACCCCGTGCTCGTCGCCGTGCTCGATGTGGCGGGCGACCGCGACCCGGTAGGTCGCGTCGAGCAGCGTGCCCTGGTAGCTCGGCATGACCAGGAGCGGCATCAGGTACTCGAACATCGAGCCGCTCCACGACAGCAGCGCGGGGCGCCCGCCCGAGGTGGTCAGCCGCCGACCGAGGTGGAACCAGTGGTCCTGGGGCAGCTTGCCCTGGGCGATCGCGAGGTAGCTGGCGAGCCGGGCCTCCGACGCGAGCAGATCATAGAAGCTGTTGTCGAGCCGGCGATCGACGACGTTGAAGCCGATCGCGAGCAGGTGGCGGCCGCGGTCGTAGAGCAGCTCGTAATCGTGGTCGGCCAGCTCGCCGCAGCGGGTCGCGAGCTGGCGGAGCTCGGTCAGCTGCTGGGTCGCGCGCTCGGCGGCGACGGCGACCGCGGCCCGCAGCTCGGGGGTCCCGGCCTCGGCGAGAAGCGGCGCCAGCGTGGTCTCGAGCCGGGCGACCTCGGCCAGGGTCGGCACCGTGTCGAGGCGGGCGCCGAGCGCACCGGGGTCGGCCGGCAGCGCGAGCCAGGGCGCAATCTGGTCGAGCTCGGTCGCGGCGTGCTGGCACTGCCGATCGAAGGCCTGGGCCCACCAGGTGCGGTCGTCCGCCGACGAGCCAGCCTTGCCGGTGGCCGCGGCCAGCTCGCGCGCCACCACGACCAGCTCGGTCAGGAGCTCCCGCCAACCGCGCAAGGTCGACGGCGTGCGCGCGAGCAGCGCCCGGGCCGGCGCGACCTCGTCGGTGCTGGCGCCGCTGGCCAAGATCAGCTCGAGCGTGTCGCCAAGACCGCTGCGGACCTCGGCGCGGACGATCGGGTCGCCGGCCAGCTCGGCGAGCCCGGTGGCGAGCACCAGCAGGTGGCCGGCCAGGTTGCCGCTGTCGACGGTCGAGACGTACATCGGCCGGAGCGGCTCGAGCGTCCGGGTGTCGTACCAGTTGTAGAAGTGGCCGTGGTACCGCTGCAGCCGGTCCATGGTGGCGAGGGTCCGGGTGGTTCGATCGATGACCTCGCTGGCCGACAGGTAGCCGAAGTCGTAGGCGCCCACGTTGGCCAGCAGGGCCAGGCCGATGTTGGTCGGCGAGGTGCGGTGGGCGACGCCGACCGGCGGATCCTCCTGCACGTTGTCGGGCGGGAGGTCGTGGTCGTCGGGGCCCACGTAGGTCTCGAAGAAGCGCCAGGTCCGGCGCGCCAGCGAGCGCAGGAACGTCCGGTCGTCGGACGACAGCCGCGCGCGCGGCGCCACCAGGGGCCGGCTGACCCACCACACCAGCGCCGGCGCCAGCGCCCACAGCACCAGCACCGGGGCGGCCAGGCGCGGCGCGGCGACCTCGCCGAGCCCGATCGCGGTCGCGCCCGCGAGCGCCATTGTCGGCGCCACCCACATCGACGCGAAGGTGCCGGCCAGGCCGGTGCGCGCGGTGCGCTGGGCATCGGCGGCGGTCCGCCACTCGAGCAGCTTGCGGCCCGTGATCAGCACCCGGCCGGTGGCGCGGACGATCGCGGTGAGGCTGAGCAGCGCGTCGGCGGGCAGGCAGGCCAGGGCGAAGCCCTCGCGGACGACCTGGCGGCCCAGGCTCTGGGCGACCTCGCGGGCGTGGGCGCGCCGTCCCACCTCGCGTGGGCGCCGCGCCAGCGCCGAGGCGGCCGACAGCAGCCCGGGCAGGAGCAGGGTGGCGGCCGCGAGCGAGAGCGCGGGCGCGGCGATGCCGGGCACGGTCCAGCCCATCACCAGCAGCACCAGCAGCGCGATCGGCACCAGGCTGCGCCGCAGGTTGTCGAAGATCTTCCACTGCGACAGCACCGAGATCGGGTTGCGGATGCGGCGGGTGTCGCCGCCGGGGACCCGCCCGAACAGCCAGCGGGCGATCTGCCAGTCGCCCCGGATCCAGCGCGCGCGCCGGCTGGCGTCGGCCGCGTGCGCGGACGGGTAGTCCTCGAACAGCATGACGTCGCTGACCAGGCCGGCCCGGCCGTAGGCACCCTCGAGCAGATCGTGGCTGAGCACCCGGTTGTCGGGGAACTTG
This sequence comes from Kofleriaceae bacterium, assembly GCA_046597055.1. GTDB lineage: Bacteria > Myxococcota_A > Polyangia > Haliangiales > Haliangiaceae > UBA2376. The sequence continues at coordinate 6,690 of JBKJLC010000218.1, forward strand.
CCGCCCATCGCCTCGCGCACGGCGTCGACGTCGTAGATGCCCTTGCCGATGAACGAGCCCTCGCCGAACACGTCCTGGTACACGTCGGACACCGCGCGCGTGTACGGATCGATCCCGCACTCGCCGGCGAACAGCCGCGCGAACCGCGAGCCGTTGGCGCTGGTCAGGCTGATGCCGACCCGGGGCTGCAGGATCGCGTAGCCGTCGGTGACCCGACCGCGGGTCGGGTCGAACACCGCCTGGTTGAGCGGATGGCCGAGGGTCCCGACCAGCTCGCGGGCCGCGTCGCGCGGCAGCTCGGTGTCGCTATCGAGCACGATGACGTAGCGGATCTCGCCCAGCCGCTCGATCGGGCCGACCACGGTCGCGAACCGGTCGGGCGCGCCGCGCAGGAGCGCGTTGAGGTCCTCCAGCTTGCCGCGCTTGCGCTCCCAGCCCATCCACGCCCGCTCGCGCGGGTTCCACCGGCGCCCGCGATGGAACAGGAAGAAGCCGCCGCCGGCGGCGGGATCGGGGTAGCGGGCGTTCAGCGCGTCGATGGCCCTGCGCGCGCGCTCGACCAGCGCGGTGTCCCCGTCGAGGTGCTCCTGGGGCGCGTCGCGGAAGTCGCCGACCAGCGCGAACGCGAGGTGGGCGTCGCGGTTGGCCAGGAAGCGGACCTCGAGGGCGTCGACCAGCTCGTCGACGGTCGCGGCGCTGGTCAGCAGGGTCGGGACCGCGACCAGGGTCCGGTGCTCGGGCGGGATCGCCTTCGCGAAGTCGAGCCGGGGCATCAGGCGCGGCGGGATCAGGAGCGTCGCGGCCCAGTGCACGATCGCGATCGCGAGCTGGCTCGCGCACAGGCCGATGACGATCGCCCACGCGATCTGACCGGCGGTGGCGAGCCCGGCGGTCGGGGTGGCGCCGACCACCAGCGCGGTGACCGCGGCGGTGAGCCCGACGATCGCGCCCAGGTAGATCTGCAACCGCCCGCGATGGCCGTCGCGCCCGGCCGGTCCCCGGTGACGCGCGCGCAGGCCGGCGGCGGCCTCGAGCTCGCGGAGGCCACGGTCGATCAGGTAGTAGCCGACGTGGTGCCGCCGCCGATCGGTCTCGCGGGCGGCGAGCTCGACCGCGCGGGCGGCGACCGCCGGCTCGGTCATGGTGCCGCGGCGCGCGATCTGCTCGACCACGTGGCGATACCGATCGCGGGTCGCGAAGTCCATCGCGGCGTAGACGCCGGCCGGATCGTTGCGCAGGGTCTGGTCGACCACGCTCAGCGACTCGACGAAGACCCGCCAGTCGGTCGCGCCCAGGAAGCGCAGGCTGCCGATGCTGTTGCCGATCGAGACCTGGTCGGCGGCCTGGCTCTGGCTCGCCAGCTGGAACGCGTGCTCGACGGTCTGGCCGCGCTCGGCGAGCCGATGGTCGAGCCACGACAGCGGGAACACCGCGGCGGTCCCCTGACCTTGCAGCCGGCTGGCCAGCTCGGACACGAACGCGTTGGTGAGCGGCGGGTCGGCGTCGATCAGCTGCGCGAGCACCAGCACGACCCGCGACGGATCGGTCGACCCGACGTCGAGCAGCTGCTCCGCCCACTGGCCGGCGAGCTCGCGGTCGCGGCGGCCGGCGGTGACCCCGGCGATCACCCGGCGCAGGTTCTCGATCAGCGCGAGGCGCAGCATGATCGGGATCGCCCACAGCTCGCCGAGCAGCAGCTGGCGCGCGGTCTGGTACGAGGCGATGAACGCGCGCACCGCCTCGAGATCGACCCGCCCGTGCGCGTGCGAGATCAACTCGAGCGCGAGGTCGTAGACCCGCGGCGTGCCGCCGCCGCCGCGCACGAGGCGCGGCAGCTCGCGGCTGTAGCCACGCGGCAGGTGCTGGCGCGCGGTCCCGATCTGCTCCTCGATCAGATGATAGTTGTCGACGAACCACTCGGCGGCCGGGGTGATCTGGCGGCCGCGGGCCACCGCGTCGGCGACCAGCACGTAGGCCTCGGCGAGCACGCGATCGTTGTCGGCCAGGCGCGCCAGCAGGCGGTCGTCACTGCTGGCGCGGGTGCTCAGCTCGTGCGCGCCCGCCAGCGTGAGGGCGTGGCGCTCCAGCTGGGTGATGCTGAACAGCTCCGCGCGGAGCGGAGGCTCCTCGACCAGCGCGTCCGTCGCGGGCAAACGATCGCGACCGAAGCGGTCGAGGATCGCCGACAGAGAGGGTGCTTGGGGCCGCTTCGTCGTCGACAGTGAGGCGGTATACCGCAATCTCACGCGCGGGGGCGGCGCCGGCCGGAGCGGGCCGCGGGCACCCGCCGGTGCGCGGGCCCGCGGGGGCCTGCCGGGTCCGCTGGCAGACGTGCGCACGGGTCGAACTACCGTTCGGGCATGCGGGTGGGCCCATACCGTCCGGGGGTTCCCGGGGACCTTTTCCGTGTGGCAGGGCAGCCCGTGTCACGGTCGGATGCACGCCGGTTCGAGCCGAGGCGCTCGATCGAGAGGGGCCCCATTTCGGGGCCTAGCCGACGCGCCTTCATGAGTCCGGCTGGTTGCGAGCGTCGCCATCGGCGGCATGCGCCTTGCTGCGTCTCGGCCTGTGAACCCGCTGTTGCTCCTGGTCGACGATGCGGACGACTTCCGCGAGACGGTCGGGGAAGCGCTGATGGCCGACGGCTTTCGGGTCGTCGGGGCCTACAACGGGCAGGACGGCTACGACCAGGCCCATCGGGTCCGGGTCCGCCCGACCGTCATCATCCTCGATGTCCAGATGCCCGTGATGGACGGCCTCGAGTTCCTCGCCGGCCAGGACCGCGATCCGATCCTCCGGGGCGTCCCGGTCGTCATGCTCACGTCGGAGCCGCGCCCACCCGGGCCGTTGCCAGGCTGCGTACGCGCGTGGCTGCCGAAGACGACGTCGCTGGTCGACCTCCGGCACACGGTGCGGCTCATCTGCGGCGATGCGGCGCCGCGGCCGCGGGCGGCTCGAGGCACCGCGCCGCTGCCGCCCCCGGCGCTGGTCACCCGCCGCCGCGCCGGCAGCGAAAACTGACCGGCCGGCCCGGTCCCCGCGTCCCATCGCCGCCGTCGTGGCCGAGCCCGCGCGCGCGCGAGCAGCTCCTGCGCGCGCTGGTAGCGGCAGCTGAGCAGCGCCAGCCGACCGGCGCCGTACAGCGCGCGCACGAGATCGTCGCCGCCCTCGGCCCCGCTGTGCGTGATCGACGCCTCGAGCCAGCGCGCGCCCTCGGTGGAGTGGCCACGCAGGTACCAGTACCAGGCGAGCTGGCCGGCGAGCCGCCTCGCGACCGCGGGCGCGGCGCCCTGCAGGTGCGACAGGACCGTGGCGAGGTTGTCGTGCTCGGCGTCGATCAGCGCCAGCCAGGCTTCTTGACCGGCGGCGGCCGCCGCGCCGGTGATGTCCTCGGCATGGCGACACGCGACCTGCCACAGCGCGGCCTCGTCGCCGAGCGCGCCGGTGGTGTCGTGGCACAGCTCGCGGACGGTATCGAGCATCACCAGCCGCCGCGGCTGGTCGCTGGTCCACGCCAGCAGGTGGCTCTGGACCAGCCGCAGCACCGCGTAGGCCGGCTCGTCGGCGACGCCGAGCGGCTCGCGCTTGACCTGCTCGAAGGTCAGGCCGGCCGGCAACAGCGCCAGGTGGCGGAGGATGGCCTGCTCGCCGGGCGCGAGCAGGCCGGAGCTCCGCGCCACCGCGTGGCGCACGGTCGAGGTGTCGCTGCCCGGGCGATCGTCCTCGAGCGCGGCCCGGATCTGCGGCAGGCTGGTGACGCCCAGCTGGGCCGCGGCCAGCTCGATGCCGAGCGGAAACCCCTCGACCGCGCGGCAGATCGCCACCACGTCGGCCACGCTGTCGTCGTCGAACCCGAAGCTCGGCACCGCCTGGCGGGCGCTGAGCACGAACAGCTCGACCGCCGCGAAGGTGGCGGCTTCGTCGGCGCCGATCGGCCCCGGGCCGGGCGCGTCGAGCGGCTCGAGGTCGACCCGGTGCTCGTGAGGTAGCCCGAGCGGTAGCAGGCCCGTGATGAGCCAGCTGACCGCCGGGCCGAAGTCGAGCACCTTCACGATCTGGGTCCGCGCCGGCGTGGTGTGCAGGAACAGGTTGGCCGGCTCGAGGTCGCGGTGGACGATGCCGAGCCCGTGCGCCAGCTCGAGCGCGGCGGCGGCCTCGCCGGTCACGCGGGTGACCTGGGCCGGCGCCAGCGGCCCCACCGCGCCGAGCACCTCCTGCAGGTCGCGGCCGTCGAGCCGTTCGAGGACCAGGAAGGGGCGACCGTCCTCGGCGGTGCCGGCCGAGATCAGCTCGACCACGTGGGCGCTCGCGATCACGGCCAGCGCGGAGGCCTCGCGGTCGAACCGGCGCCGCACCGAGCCAGGTGCGGGCGCGGGGCCGCGCGGTCAGCTTGCGATCGGTGGGAACGGTGATGCCGGGTCGCGCGCGCAAGGCTTCGATCGCGACCTCGCGTCCTGCTACAGTGAGGGCGCATGGGGGGTGACGAGGCCGAGATGCGGCGCCTCACGGAGCGCCTGCGAGCCGCCGAGGAGGCGCTGCGGCTGCGCGATCGCGTGCTCGCGATCGTCGCGCACGATCTGAAGAACCCGCTCAATGTCATCGAGCTGAACAGCCAGCTCCTTCGCGAGGCGACGCCCGAGGAGCAGGTCGCCAGCGCCGATCGCATCCGCGCCGCGGCCCGCCGCATGCGTGCGCTGATCCGGGAGCTGATCGACGTCGCCAGCCTCGAGGCGCACCGGGGCAACGAGCTTCATTACAGCGCGACCGACCTGGTCGCGCTCACCCGCCAGATGGTGGGTGAGCTCGGTCAGCTGTGGACCGACCGGACCCTCTCGTTCGAGGCGGCCGCGCCGGTGCTGGCCGCGGCGGTCGATCGACTCCGGATCGAGCGGGTCCTCGCCAACCTGCTCTCGAACGCGCTGAAGTTCAGCCTGCCAGGGGGCGCGGTCCGGGTCACGGTCGCGGCCGCGCCGGGCCAGGGGACGCTGGGGCCCGTCGTCGTGATCGAGGTGATCGACACCGGCATCGGCATCCCCGAGGCCGCGCACCCCCATCTGTTCCGGGCGTTTCGCCGCGGACCCAACGTGCTCGGGCGCGTCCACGGGGACGGGCTCGGCCTCGCCAGCGCCCACGACGTGGTCACCAGCCACGGCGGCACGCTCACGTTCCGCAGCGTGGAGGGCGAGGGTTCGACCTTCACGGTCCGGCTGCCGGTCGAGCGACCGCCGCCGGGCTGATCAGCGCGCGCCGATCGGTCGACTCAGCAGCCCGCGAACAGGTAGCCCGCCGCGCCGGGTGTCACCAGCGCGCGGTCGCGCAGCACCAGCGACAACCCGGGGAAGTCGCGGCAGCCGCGCTCGAAGTCGTCCCGGCGGTACTCGATCACGATCACCTGGTCGCCATAGCCGGCGCGGTAGGTCGCGCACTCGGCGTATCGGTTGCACTCCTCGGCGATCACGAAGTCGGTGCCGAGCTCGACGCGGCGGCCGACCAGCTCGGCCGCGTTCTTCTGAGCCACCGGCAGGCCGTGGCCGTGGGCCGCGTCGGCGAACAGCCGCATCGTGGCGATCGCGTCGGCCTCGGTCAGGCGCCCGCCCGCGCGCGTGAACGAGTCGAGGTTGTCGATCTCGACCGCCTGGAACCCGGCGCGCGCGCAGCCCGCGATCCACCCGCCGACGATCGCGGCGATCGCCGCGCGTCGGGTCGGGGCGCCGACGTCGAGCAGGAGCTCGTTCCAGTCGCCGTCGATCACGGGCTGGCCGCGGCGGTCGCGGAGCACCAGGTCGGCATGGTCGGCAAGCCAGCGGTCGGCCTCGTCGGGCTGGACCTGGAAGCCGTTCACGTAGCAGATGTTGTAGCGGCCGGGCACCGGCGCGGCCCGGCGGTCGCGCACGACGATCTGCACGCCCGACGCGGGCGGGTAGGCGCCGCCGAGCTGGTAGTCGACCGCGGCGTTGACCGGGGGCAGCCGCGCGGCGGGTGCCGCGCCGTCGGGCCCCGGGGCCGGATCGGACCCGGGCGGCGGCGGCGGCCGGGCCGTGGTCGGTGGCGGCCGCACCGCACCGTCGTTGCCGCGGCTGGGCGAGCAGCCGACCAGCGCCACCAGCAGCCTGCCGAGGTGGTGCCAGCGCATCGCGGCATCGTAGCGCGCCGGCCGCGGCGCGGCACCGACCCGCCGGGGTAGCGGCGTCACGGCGTCGCGGTCGTTTCGTCGGCGCCCGCCACCGCCGGTCGCGCCTGAGGCAGGAACCTGCTTAGATGACGGCATGATCGACAAGGATCGGGAGCCGCGGCCGCCGGTGTCTCGGACCATCCGGTTCGAGCTCGACCCGCGCTCACTCGGCCTGACCCTGCTGGCGGTCGCCGCGGTCTGGCTGCTGTTCAAGCTGTGGCCGGTGCTGGTCCTGATGACGGTCGCGCTGGTGGTGGTCGGCACCCTCCACCCGGTGGTCGAGTGGATGGAGCGCCGCGGCATCCGTCGCGGCATCGCGCTCGCGATGATCTTCATCGGCATGTTGCTGGGGTTCGTCGGCCTCGTGTTCATCACGATCCCGCCGCTGGTGTCGCAGCTCGCGGCCATGCTCGAGAACGCGCCGGCCAACCAGGCCAAGCTGGTCGCCTGGCTCGATCAGTACGCGGTCACGACGGCGTTCGCGGACTCGCTGCGCGACAGCAACATGAACGAGGTGTTCGGGTCGGCCCGCGACTCGCTGCTCGACTACTCGACCCAGGTGCTCACCGTCATCGGCTACGGCGTGACGATGATCTTCCTGGCGTTCTACCTGCTGGCCGACGGCAAGCGGGCGCAGGGCGCGATCTACGCGGTGGTGCCCCGCCACTACCACCTGCGGCTGTCGCGCATCATCTTGAATCTCGAGACGATCGTCGGCGGCTACATGCGCGGCCAGATGATCACGTCGGCCGCGATCACGCTGTTCACGTTCACGCTGCTGATGCTGTGCGGCGTGCCCAACGCGCTGTCGCTGGCGGTGCTGGCCGGGTTCGCCGACCTGATTCCGTTCATCGGCGGCCTGCTGGCGACCGCGCCGGCGGTCCTGGTCGCGCTGACGCGCGGCACCGGCACCGCGATCGTGGTCGGCGTCGTGCTGTTCATCTACCAGGAGTTCGAGAGTCGGATCCTGGTGCCCGGCGTCTACGGCCGGGTGCTGCGCCTGTCGCCGGCCGCGGTCCTGCTCGCCCTCCTGATCGGCGGCACGCTGCTCGGGATCATCGGCGCCCTGCTCGCGCTGCCGATCGCGGCCGGTCTGCAGATGATCGCCCGCGAGCTGCGGGTCGAGATGCCCGGCGACGACACCCATGACCAGTCCCTGATCGAGCGCGACCAGGCCGCCGAGGCGCTCTACGAGCAGCGCAGCGCCGGCGCGCCGGCCGCCGAGGCCGGTGTGATCGCGACCGAGCTCGCCAAGGAGATCCGGGCCGAGGACGCGGCCGAGGGCCTCGAGGCCACCGACGTGCCGATCACCTCGGGCGAGCCCGAGCCCGAGCCCCCACCCGACGCCGATCCGGCGTGACGCCCGCTGGCGATCGGGCGTGACGCCTGGCCGGTGCGGCGCCGGGGTCAGCGGAAGCTGGTCGCGCGGATGCCGTTGGACTGCTGCCAGACGACCACCGCGTTACCGGCAAGGTCGACGGCGACCTGGGCGTTGCCGGCCGGCCAACCGGTGCAGGGGAGGTTGCGGCTGGTCCCGGTGACGGGCATGAGGCAGAGCGCGACGCCGTGGAGCATCGTGGCGGGCTCCCAGACCGCGCCGTCGTGACGACGCGCGTGGATGACGCTCGTGTGCAAGCCCTGCTCCTCCCACACGACGAACGTGTCGCCGGTCGCGGCGGTGGCGACCTGGGGCGCCGCGCCGCCGGTGACCGAGCTGGCGAGCGCGATGGTGTCGGTCCAGCCCTCGCCGATGACGTAGCGGCTGGCCCACGCGCTTCGATCCAGCTGGTCCCACACGGCGATCGCGTTGCCGGCGGCATCGACGGCGACCTGCGGTCGGCTCGCGCCGCGGGCGTCGTGATCGATGACCGACGAAACGCCCCAGCCCGCCCCGACGGTGTGGTGGTTGGCCGCGATGTGGAAGGCGGGTCCGTCGGCGTGGCTCCAGACGACCACCGCGTGGCCGGCCAGACCGACGGCCAGCTGGGGATTGCGGGCCACGCCCGGGGCCAGCTCGATCCGCTCGGGCTCGCCCCAGCCCTGGGCCAGCACGAAGTGGTTGGCCCAGATGTCGGAGCCCGCGCCGTCGAGCTGGGTCCACACCGCGAGGGCGTTGCCACGGCCGTCGATCGCGATCCGCGGCTGGTACGCGTGGCCGGCGAGCTCCGTGTCGGCGGCGGCGTCGACGTCGAGCGAGGACGGCGGGCTCCAGCCGGTCCCGGGCTGGTACCGGCTGGCCCGGATCTCGTAGCGTCCGTCGGGCGGCGCTTCGCACTCGGACCAGATCACGATCGCGTTGCCAGCTCGGTCGACCGCGACCTGCGGGTCGAAGCCGGTTCCGATCGCCGTGGCGCCGCGCCAGCCAGCGGCGACCTGGTAGTGGTTGGTCCAGAGCGTGCCGGGACCCGACGTAGCGTCGCTCCACACGGCGACCGCGTCGCCGCCTGCGTCGACCGCGATGCGCGGACGCACGTCGAGCGGCGGATCCATGGCGCCGATGACCTCGGGCAGCTCCCACTGGTGGTCGAAGAGGTGGTAGCGCGCGGCGGAGACGCCAGCGAAGACCGCGATCGCGTGGCCGGCGGCGTCGAATCCGACGCGGGGCCAGGTGGACCCGCCGACGCGCTGGATCGGGCGTGCCCACGCGCGGTCGCGGACCGTGAAGGCCCACGCGTGGGCCGTCGCCTCCATCCCGTCGAGGTCGGTCATCGCCTCCGTGACGGTGGCGAGGTAGCTGCCCGGCGCGAGCTGGGCGTGGGGCTCGAACGTCGCGGTGCGGGTGGCTGCGTCGTAGGTCACGCGCCCGGCCCGCGGCTCCCCGTCGAGCGTCACGACGAACGAGGTCGTGTCGACGGTGGCCGGTTCGACGTCTCGCGAGAGGATGGCGCGCACCACCGCGTACGGCTCGACGCCGAGCGCACCGTCGTCGGGCGACGTCGCGACGACCTCAGCTCCCGGCGGCACGCCGGCCGGCCAGACGCCCGCCGGATCGCACGCGACGAGCACGCTTGCCCACGACGAACAGACCCCCAGGACTGTCCTGCGCATATGGTCCCCCTCCGCCGATCACGCCCCCGTGTTCCCGCCCTCACCCCGTGAGGACGTCGCGTTGACGGTACCACCTTCGTGATCGGTGGCCAGCGCGCATCGTGACCACCGGGCTCACCCGTGGTGCCGCGTGGCTCCACGACCGCGGCGCGACCGAGCTCGCCCGTCCACCTGGTTCTCGACTACGATCTCCGGATGAAGCGCGGCCCCGCAGTGAGCGCGTGGAACTACAGCCGCGTCAACCGCATCGCGCGCTTCACGCGCTGGTAGCGCGGGACTCGCGCGCCCACGTCCGGCGCTGGCGACCGGCCCGGGGGACGCGCCGAGGCGGGGCCGGGTACCATGGCCCGATGGGCGAGCTGGTAGCCGATGACGCCGACGTGTCCGCGCCGCTGCGCGCGCTGCTCGATTCGGAGGGGATCGATCCGCGGTTTTCAAACGAGGTCGAGGCCGAGGCGGCGGCGCTGGTCGCGCAGCCCGGGCTCGACGATCCGGCGCTGCTGGATCTCGAGGCGATCCCGTTCGTCACCGTCGATGGTGCCGACACGCGCGACCTCGACCAGGCGCTGCATCTCGAGCGAGCCGGCGACGGCTACCGGGTCCGCTACGCGATCGCCGACGCGGCCTACTACGTGCGGCCCGGGACCGCGCTGTTCGCCGAGGCGTTGCGGCGCGGCGCCAGCTTCTACCTGCCCGGGCTATCGGTGCCGATGCTGCCGCGCACGCTGTCGGAGGGTGCGGTGTCGCTCGGGCCCGACGGTCCGCGGCGCGCGCTGGTGTTCGACATCGACCTCGACCGGGACGGCCACTGCCGGTCGACCCGCCTGGTGCGGGCCCGCATCCGTAGCCAGGCCAAGCTGTCGTTCGCCGAGGTGCAGGCGCTGCTCGACGACCCCGCGAGGTCGCCGCTGGCGCGGCAGCCGTACGCGGCCAGCCTGGCGCTGTTGCCGGTGGTCGGGACCCTGCGCCAGCGCGAGGCGGCGGCGCGCGGGGTGATCCGCTTCCACCGGGAGGAGATCCGGGTCGGGCTGACCGGCACCGTGTTCGTCGCCACGGTCGCGATCCGCCACCTGGTCGAGCGCTACAACGAGCAGCTGTCGCTGCTGTGTAACTCCGAGGGTGGCCGGGTCCTGTGCGACGTCGTCGGTGATCGGGTGTCGTCGGCGACCCAGGCGATCTACCGGGTCCATCCGGCGCCAACCGCCGAGCGGCTCGGCGAGCTGGCCGATCAGATCGGCGAGGTGGTGGCGCTGCACCAGCTGGATCCGGCGCAGTGGGCGTGGCGCGAGGCGCTCGCGCCGCTGGCCGACTGGGTCGACGCGCTGCCGATCGGCGCCGATCATCCGCACGCCCGGGTCGCGCGCGCGCTGCAGCGGCAGGCGGTGATGGTCAACGTGCGCTCGGTGTTCACCAGCGAGCCGGGCGCCCACTACGGGGTCGGGGCCGAGCCGTATGCCCGGTTCTCGGCGCCGATGCGCGAGATCGTGGGGGTGTTCGTGCACAAGGAGGCGGTCGAGTTGCTGGGGATGGCGCCGCGCCGGCCGGCCGCCGAGGATGCGGCGCTGCGCGACGAGGTGCTCGCCAGCGCCAACCGGGCCCGCGATCGGCAACGCCGGCTCAACGACCTGACCAACCGGCGCGTGCTCGATCAGCTGTTCGCCGACGACCTGGCCCGGCCGCTGGCCGAGCGGCCGGCGCGGACCGCGACGGTGATGGGCGTGACCGCCTCGAAGCTCCACCTCACGCTCGACGCGCCGCCGATCGACGTGAAGCTCTACATGTCCGACGCGGGCCGCGGGTTCCGCGGGGGCCGGCTGGTGCCGTCGCCGGCCGGCGGGGCGCTGCTCGACGACGCCGGCCACGAGGTGCTCGCGGTCGGCGATCCGCTCGAGATCCGCGTGATCGGCCGTGACGCACAGCGCGATCGCTGGGAGCTCGAGCCGGTCGCGCGCCCGCGCCCGCGGTCGGCATGAGCGCTCCCGCCAGGGGGCCGGTGTCGGTGTTGCGCCCACGGGCTTGCCGCGGGTACCGTGGAACCTGATGGGCTGGCTCACCGGTCTCCTCACCGGCGGCAGCGACGAGATCGGCTGGGATGATCTGGTCCGCCGGTGCGTCGGCACGATCGCCGGGGTCGCGCACCACGGCGCGCGGGGCGCGGTCGCGTTCCCGGCCGAGGTCAGCGTGCTGGTCGCGGTGCCGGCGGCGAGCGTGGAGGTGGTGCAGTCGTTCGTCGACGACCTCGGCTTCGACCGCGAGGTCGGCGCCGCGCTCGCCAACCGGTTCGATGTCGCCGTCGCCGAGCTGCCGGTCCGGCAGTACAACGTGATCGCCGCCGAGCGGGTGGCGGTCACCGCCACCGAGGCCGCGCCGCGCAGCTGGCAGCTCACGATCGAGGGCGGCGATCTCGACGGCCACATGCTGAGCCTGCCGCCGGGCACCAGCGACCTGTCGTTCGGGCGCGGCGAGTGGCATGGCGGTGATCAGCAGGTCCGCAACGATCTGGTCGTGTGCGAGCGCACCGAGTTCGTCAGCCGCCGGGCCGGCCGGCTGTTCCGCGCCGGCCACCACCTCGAGCTGGCCGCGCTCGATCAGGGCGATCTCCTGCTGGTGCGGCGGCCGACCGGCGACGTGCTGCGGCCAGCCCGCACCGCGCGCGGCCGGGTCCTCGTCCGCGCCGGCGACGTGATCGAGCTGGCCGACGGCAATGGCGCCACCGTGCGGCTCCACGCCCGCCGGGTCGTCGCGAGCTGACCATGGCCCCGATCGAGCGCGACACCGCCGAGACGTTCCGGATCCGCTTCGCCGAGCTGGCGCGGATGGTCACCCGCGGGCTCAAGCGCGGCGCGCCGGTGCAGGTCGATCCGTTCCTGATCGCGCGGGCGATCGCGGGCGTGATGGCCGTGTGCACCGTGCGCGCGGCCTCGGGGCAGCGGCTGCTCTGGAACGAGTACCGGGTGGTCCTGGCCCGCGCCGACTACGAGGGCGTGCGCTCGCTGCAGGGGCCGCTCGAGCGCGACCTGATCGCCGTGCTCGCGGCCGAGCCCGCGGTCAGCGCCGCCGAGCGGGTCGGCGACCTGCGCATCACGGTGGTGCCCGACGACGCCGACGAGCTGCCGGTCGGCGAGGGCGTGGTGCGGGTCGGGTTCGTGCCGAGCGACCAGCTGCCCACGGTGCGCGCCGGCGAGCTGACCGTGCGGTTCGACGCGGTGCGCGCGACCGGCGAGCTGCGCGCGGTCGGCCCGACCGCGACCGTGATCGTCGACGACACCGACCGCGGCCACCCGAGCTACCTGGTGCGCTGGGCCGGCGGCCAGGCCGCGCTGCCGATCGGCGCCACGCTGGTGCTGGGCCGGCCCCACGCGACGCCGCCCGCGCAGTTCGTCGCGCTCACCGGCGCCAGCGCGCGGGTCAACAAGCAGCACCTGTGGATCACGGCGAGCGCGTGCGGCGTGCGGGTCGGCCGGATGGCGCGCGCGAACCCGGTCCACGTCAACGGCGCGCCGATCGCGGCCGGCGCCGAGATCAGCATCGCCGCGCCGGCCGAGGTGTCGCTGTCGCGCGGTGAGCTGGTCGTCACGATCGCGCGGAGCTGACGTGCGGCGTCCGCGCGCGATCTTCGAGCTCGCCGCGCTGGCGGTCGCGGTCGTGGTCGCGTGGCTGGCCGGCGGGATCGCGACCGACGCCTGGCTGGCCCGGGTGGCCCAGCTCGGGCTCGCGGCGCCCGCGGCCGACGTGGTCCGTGGGCTCGGTCAGCGCGCCAACCTGTACTTCACGCTCGCGGTGATCGTTCTCGGCGGCGCGCGCGCGCTCGCCCACGGCCGCGCCCCGGGGCCGCTGGCCGTGCCGTACCTGGTGCCGGCCGCGGTGTTCGCCAGCCTGCTCGGGCTGATCATTCATCACGCGACCGTCGAGGTGGTCGACGGCCGCATCCTGGCGCCGACCGCGGTCGGGTTCGCCGGCGGCTTCTTGCTCGGCGCGGTCGTGGCCGCCGCGCTGCTGGTGGCGCCGATCGATCTGGGGCGGCTCGCGACCCGGCTGTGCGTGCCGATCGGCCTCTCGATCGCCGCGATCTTCGTCGCGCTCGCGGTCGCCGGCAGCGGACCCGGCGGCTCGGGCACCCGCATCAACCTGGGCCCGGTGCAGCCGATCGAGGTGGTCAAGCCGCTGGTGGTGCTGTTCCTGGCCGGCTTCCTTGGCAAGCGCGCGGCCAAGCTGCGCTGGCAGCGCCGTCGCGTGCTCGGGCTGCGCTGGCCGCGCCTCGCGCTGCTGGTGCCGGCGCTGCTCGCGGTGGTCGGCTGCTTCGCCGGCCTGTTTGTCGTCGGCGACCTCGGGCCGGTGCTGCTCCTGGCCGCGGTGTTCCTCGGCATGTTCTACCTGGTGACCCGCGCGACCGGCTGGGCGGTGGCCGCGCTCGCGCTGGTGGCCGCGATGCTGGCCGTGATCGCGGTGTGGCCGGGGTTGGTCGAGACCGGCCGGGTCGCGACCCGCATCCGCATCTGGCGCGACCCGTGGACCAACGGGCTCACCCACGGCCACCAGGTCGGCGAGGGGCTGTGGTCGATCGCGGCGGGCGGGCCGGCCGGGCAGGGACTGGCCCAGGCCCACGTCCCGCTGCCGCCGGCGGGCAAGACCGACCTGATCCTGGCGCCGCTGATCGAGCAACTCGGCGCGGTCGGCGCGCTCGCGTACCTGGCGCTGCTGACGGTGCTCGTGCTCGGCGGCCTGCGGGTCGCGGCCCGGGGCCGGACCCCGGAGCGCGTGTTGATCGCGGGCGGCGCGTCCTTGCTGCTGGTCGTGCAGTGGGCGCTGATCCACGCCGGCAGCTTCGGCGTGCTGCCGCTGACCGGCATCGTGGTGCCGTTCCTGTCGTCGGGGCGCACCAGCATGATCGCGTTCCTGCTGCTGATCGCGATCGTGGTGCGGCTGTCGCAAGACGGGCCGCCGCGCGAGCGCACCGACGAGCTCGACGAGCTGTCCGGCGGGGCTCGCGGCCTCGCCGGGGTCGCGGTCGTGCTCCTGGGCACCGGCGCCGGGCTGGTGCTGTGGACGACCGTGGTCGCGCGCAGCGAGGTGGCCGCGCGCGGCATCGTCGCGCGGCTCGCCGACGGGACGCTCGAACACCGGCAGAACCCGCGGCTGCTCGCGATCGCGCGGGCGCTGCGGCGCGGCACGATCGCCGACCGCCACGGCGCGCCGATCGCGATCACCGAGGGCGAGGTCCGGCGGTACCCGCTGGGGGCCGCGCTCGGCACGCTGGTCGGGATCGCGCCGAGCCGGGTGCTGCGCGCGCCGTGGGCGCTCGAGCGGTTGCTCGACCCGCGCCTGCGTGGCTACGGCGTGCGCGCGGGCGGGCCGCGTTACCGCGCCTTCGACCCTCGCGGCCCCGATGCGCCGCTGCCGTGGCCCGATCTGCGCGCGCTCGTGCCGCTGCTGGCGCGGTCGCCGGCGGCGCGCGCGACCGCGGTGCGGGTGCTGGCTGACGACGTCGCGGCCCGCTCGGTGCGGGTCACGCTGGACGCCGGGCTGCAGCGGGCGATCGCCGCGCTGATCGCGCCGACCCTCACCGCCGGTCGGGGCGCCGCGGTGGCGGTGGTCGTGATCGAGGTCGACACCGGCGCGGTGCTGGCTCGGGTCCAGGCCCCCGACTACGACCCCGGTGACGGCGACTGGCAAGATCGCGTGCTCGCCGGCGACGCCGCCTTCACCCGGCGGTTCCACGGCGCGTACGGCGCCTGGCCCGACAAGACCGGCGTCCAGGGCATGTTCCAGGCTGGCTCGGTCGCCAAGCTGTTCACCGCGCTGGCCGCGGTCCGCCATGGCGCCGTCATCGCGAGCGGCGCCGGCTGTCGCGCGCGTTCGACCACCCGCTACGCGTGCGACCAGCGCGACGCGCAGGGGCCCATGTTCACCCGGCCGGGCTGGCCCCGGCCGATCCATGATCACGGCCGCGATCCGATCCACGGCCAGATCGAGCTGGCCGGCGCGATCGCGGTGAGCTGCAACGTCTATTTCGGTCAGCTCGGCCTCGAGCTCGGGCCTGATCCGCTGGTGGCGCTGCGCGCGGCCGGCGTCGACATCGGCTACGCCGGCGGCGGCTTCGATCCAGGGCCGGCCGGGACCCGCGCGCTCGCGAGCAGCGGGTTCGGCCAGGGGGCGATGGTGATGAGCCCGATGCAGGCCGCGCGGCTGGTCGCCGCGCTCGCCGCCGGCGGTCGCTACCGGCGCTGTCCGCCGTCGATGGAGCAGGGCGCGCCCTGCGACGAGGTCAGCCTGGTCGACGACCCCGCCGCGCTCGCGCCGATCCTCGCCGGGATGCGCCTGGTGATGACCGACGGCACCGGCGCGCGCCTGACCGAGCCGAGCGGCCTGCGCGTGTACGGCAAGTCGGGGACCGCCGACGTGCGCGGCTTTCGCGGCGAGGCGCCGTTCGGCATCGCGCCGGGGCAGGACGCGCCACCGCACGCGTGGTTCGTTGCGTTCGCCGAGCCCACCACCGTGCCGGCGTGTGCGGTGGTGGCGCCGGGCCGGCTCGCGGTCGCGGTGGTGGTCCCGCGCGGTGGCGCCGGCGCCGCCACCGCCGGCCCGATCGCGATGAAGGTGCTCGCGGCCGCGCGCGCGCTCGGCTACCTGGCGGCGGCCGAGTGACGCACCGCGAGGAGATCGTCGGCGTGATCCGGACCGGGCCCGGGCCCCGGCTCCTGCTCGACACCCGGCTGGGCGGCGTGCCGTGCGTGACCGACGTGGTGACGGTGCCGGTGCAGCTCGTGCTCGACGACGTCGTGCGCGACGCGCTGTGTCTCGGCCGCGGCACGCTCGCGGGGCTGCCGGCGGTGGTCGCGCAAGCGCTGGCCGGCTATCGCGGCGGTCCCGCGCCGCTGCCGATCGCGTCGGCGGGCGTCGCGCGCTTCCGCGTCGACGGGCTGATCGCGCTCGCCGGCGCGTACGGGCATGCGTACGTGACGGTGCCCGCGGCGGCCGCGGTGGCCGCGGGCGCGCCGTCCCGACCGCAGGTGACGGCTGCGCCGTCGCACGCGCCGCCGGCGGTGCCGGCCGCGCGAGTCGCGGCTGCGCCGCATGCGCCGGCCGCGGCGGCCGCGGCTGCCGCGCCGGATGCGACCGTGTTCGTCCCCGACGAGACCATGTTCGTCTCCGACGAGCCGCCGGTGCCGCGCGGGCGCCGACCCGGGCGCGCGGTCGCGCTGGTCGCCCTGTTCGTCGCGACCGCAACCGCCGCGTTCATCACCGCGCGGACCCTCCGGCACCGGCCCGCGTCCGGACGCTCCGAACCCTCCCCAGCATCGCCCCCGTCGCGGCCAGCGCCCGGACCCCGCTGAGCCAGTCGCCGGCGCGCAGCTGCTATCCTGCACCCGTGGAACGTCGCTTCGGCCGCTACACGGTGATCGCCACGCTGGGCTCGGGCGCCATGGGCGAGGTCCTGCGCGCCCGCGACGAGCGGCTCGGCCGCGAGGTCGCGGTCAAGACCGTGCGCAACCTGTTCGGGATGCAGGCCGAGGTGTTCCGCATGCGCTTCGAGGCGGAGGCGCGCGCGCTCGCGACGATGTCGCACCCGGCGATCGTGCAGATCCACGATCTCGGGGTCGAGGACGGCGAGCCCTACCTGGTGATGGAGCTGGTCGACGGACCTTCGCTGAAGGAGCGCCTCGCCGCCGGCCCGATGGCGGCGGCCGAGGTGCGCGCGATGGGCATCCAGCTCGCGCGCGGGCTGGAGGCGGCGCACCGCCGCCACATCCTCCACCGCGACATCAAGCCGGCCAACATCCTGCTGTCGCCGACCGGGCAGTGGAAGCTGGCCGACTTCGGCGTCGCGCGCGTGCCCGAGTCCGAGATGACCGTCACCGGCCAGTTTCTCGGCACGCCCGCGTACGCGGCGCCCGAGGCGCTCACGCTCGGGGAGTTCAGCGAGAAGTCCGACGTGTTCGGCCTCGCGGTGACGCTGGTCGAGGCGCTCACCGGCGCCCGCCTGCGCGGCAACGCCACGCTGTCGGAGCTGGTCCAGAGGAGCGCGGACGCGATCGTGTTGCCGCCCGAGGTGCCGGCGATGGTCGCCGGGGCGTTGCGACCGGCGCTGGCGCGCGATCCGGCCCGGCGCCCGACTGCCGGTGGGTTCGCCGAGCTGCTCGCCGCCGGCGAGGTGCCGTCCGACGGCACCGCGATCCTGCAGGCCGGTCCGGTGCCGATCGTCGCGAGCGGATCAACGCCGGCGGGGCCCGAGGCCGCGCGACCGGAGCCACCGCGCGCCCCAGTCGGGGCCCTGGGCAGCCTGGCGGCGGCGCCGTCGCCGAGCGTGTCAGGCTGGGCGGCGACCAGCCTGCCGGGGGCGGCCTCGGCGAGCGTGTCGGGCTGGGCGGCGACCAGCCTGCCGGGTTCGCCGGCCCCGAGCGTCGGCGCCGTCCGACCGTCGCACACCCCGACCCCGACCCCGTCGCCGCTGCCGGTCGCGCTCCCGTCGCCGCCGCGCACCGCTGGACCGCCGCGCCGCACCACCTGGCTGGTCGCCGGCATCGTCGGGACCCTCGGGGTGGTCGGCCTGATCGCTGCGCTGTCGCGAGGCGGCGATCGCGGCACCGACGCGGCGCCGACCGCGACCCCGCCGGTGACCGCGCCCGGCGCGCTCGCCGTCGAGCCCGCGGTGGCGGCCGACGAGCCGATCGACGAGCTCGCCGACGAGCGCGAGCCCGAGCGCGTGCTGCCGCCGATCGTCCCCGGCCGGGTCACCATCGTCTACCCGCGCAACCTGGATCAGGCGAGCTACCAGGCCTACGCCCGGGTGGTCGATCTGGCCCGCGCCCAGCAGTTCGCCCGCGCGCTGTCGGCGCTCGACGCCTTCGAGGCCGCCCACGGTGGCTCGGTCGAGTCGCGCCACCTGCGCGCCCAGCTCGATGCGCTCCCGGCCTCGCGCCGAGGGGACGACTGATGCCTGGCGTGCGTGCTGCGGGTCCGGGCTGACCCGGGCCACCGGCTGACGCTCACCCGGCCGCGGCCGGACGTGGGCCGTAGCTGAGCAGCTCGGGCAGGATGCGCTCGATCTCCTGGACCGAGGCCTGCTTGGCGACCTGGTCGCCGATCAGCTCCTCGATCGAGGCCTTGCTCACGTAGAAGATCGCGCTCGGACAGCAGGCGATCGCGTGGCCCAGCGCGCCGAGCGAGATCCGGGGATCGCCGACGGCGGCCATCGCGACCGCGGCGAAGTGATTGAGGTAGATCGGCGGGGCTTCGAGCAGCGGATAGTCGCGATAGATCTCGTACGCGGCCCGGACCTTGCCCGCGGCCTCGAAGAAGCGCCCGATCTCGTGGCGCGCGTGCGGTCCCCGCTCCTGACCGCGGACCAGCTCCTTGAAGCAGCGCCAGGCCAGCGCGGCGACCGGCTCGACGTCGACGATGTGACGCGCATGCAAGCACAGGTGCCGGCACCGCGAGATGAGGATCGCGGGGTCGAGGGCGGTGTCGAGGCCGGCGTGGAGCACGGCCTCGACCTCGCGCGTCATCAGCCGCTCGCGGATCGCGCGCGACACCGGTGCCATCCGCCCGGCGTGGTTGTGGTTGAGGATGATCGCGTTGGCGATGCCGGCCGAGGTGAGCGGGTACAGCCACTCGAACGCGAGGCCGCCCCAGTAGAAGCCGCAGTGGTTGCGATACAGGCGGCGCTGGGTGACCAGCTCGAGCGAGCCGTTGGCCAGCTTGTTGAGCTGCGGGAACTCCCAGACGTCGAAATCGCCGGCGGTCATCGCCTGCTCGAGCACGGCCCGGTAGCGGCCGTGCATGAGCTCGTCCGAGTCCTTCTGCAGGATCCAGTCGCCGGTCGCAACGCCGGCGCCCAGGTTGCGGGCGCGCGCGTAGGTGAAGTCGTCCGCCGCCATCGTCACCACGCGGGCGCCCGCGGCTTCGGCCACCGCGATGCTGTCGTCGGTCGATCCGGTGTCGACCACGATCACCTCGTCGGCCAGCTCGAGCGAGTTGCGGACCGATTCGCCGACGATGTGGGCCCGGTTGCGCACCGGGGTGACGATGGACAGCCGGGGCATGCGGCGATCGCGGCGCGCGCCGCTACTTCACGACGACGTGGACGTCGCCGCTCGACATCGTGGCCCCGGGTGGATCCGACGGGGTCAACGCGATGAGCGAGACCAGGCAGCTCAGGGTGTACTCGCCGGCGACGATCGTGGTCGGCCAGTCGGCGTCCTTGGGCGGGGCGACCTGCTCGATGGCGAGGTCGTAGGTCAGCGTGGTGCCGGCGTCGATCGTCAGCGCGTCGGTCTTGAGCTGCGCGTCGAGGTCGGCCACGGCCGCGCCGTCGATCCGGATGCCGCGCACCCGCAGGTAGCTCGAGCGATCGACGAACCGACCCGTCTTGATCCGCGACGGCGGACTGCGGGTCGCGATCGGCAAGCCACCGCCGTTGGCGAGCTGGTACGTGAGGACGTCGTACGGGTTGTGGAGCGAGATCGCGCCCGCGGAGGCGTTCTTGACGCTCACCGAGAAGGCCAGGCCCGCGTCGGCGGCTTGCATCGGCTCGACCGCCAGCGTCAGCTCGAGACCGGTCAGGATCGCGGGGACTCGGTCCTCTTGGCCGAGCGGGGTGAAGGCGAGGGTCTGCATGGTTTCTCCGGGCTCGGGGACCGACACGGTTTCACGGCGGCCAGCGCCCGGCACAGTCTCTGCGTGCCCGGTGACCGGCTTGGATCTGGGAGTGTTGCACGCAGCCGCGGCCAGCACCGACAGCACCAGGGCCACCGCACTCTCGCCGTGGTGGGGGCGCCTTGGTTGTCGCCTGGTCACGGCGGGACTGACTGGTTCGGCTCGACCGACTGGTTCGGCTCGGCCGGCTGGACCGACTGGTTCGGCTCGGCCGCGGCCGGCTGGACCGACTGGTTCGGCTCGACCGGCTGGACCGACTGGTTCGGCTCGGCCGCGGCCGCGGGCTTCTCCGGGCCCTCGGTCTTCGCCCAGGTGTCGATCTTGGCGATCATCGGGTCGACGACTCGGTGCTCGGCCGCGGGCGTGAGCACCGCGTGATCGCCGCCGATCAACTGGACATACTTCGCGTCCCAGATATCGCGTAGCGAGGCGACGGCGTTCGTGTACTCCGGCTTGGCCTTGATCGCCAGGAGCGCGGCGTTCACATCCGTGCCTGCGCACGGTACCGACAGTGGCGTGAACTTGGCCGCCAGGGTTGCCTGCACCGCGGTCAGCGCCGGCAGGAGCCGGCTCTCGTGCACCGCCTCGTGGTCGTCGACCGCGCGCAGCATGTACCAGGCGCTCGCGCCGCCCGGATCGGTCCCGACGTAGTCGTCGGCGATGAAGCGGAGATCGCCCATCTGCTTCTTGTAGTTGGCCGCCGTCGTGTCCACCCCCGGCCCACCGGTCTCCGCCACCCCGGCCACCAGGGTGACGATCTTCGAGTAGTTGCCGTGGAAGTCGACGCTGTCGACCACGAAGTTGGTGCCGTCGTTCTTGAGCGTCAGGGTCGGCTCGACCGTCTCGGTGTCGCACACCCCCCAGCCGTCGTGGATGGCCGTCGCGTTCGGCCCGGCCGGCTGCATCCGGCTGAGCGTCTCCTTCTGCTTGGCGACCGCCGCGTCGGCGCTGCCCCCGCCGGGTTCGACCCTCGTCAGCGACGACTTCACCTTGGGCGATCCGCCGCCGCGGGCACGCTTGTTCTTGTCGTCGGGTTCTTGGCGACCGGCGTCGTCGGCCCCGGGCGCTGGTGAGTCGCCGAGCAGGTGCATGCCAAACGGATCGTCGCCGGTCGAGGCCTCGGCCGCAGCCGTCGCGCCCGCGGCGGCCTGCGAACTGGGCTCGCGCTCACTGCCGCCGTCGGCTCCGAGCATTGGCGAGTCGCCGAGCAGGTGCATGCCAAACGGATCTTCGCCGGTCGACGTCTCGGCCGCGGCGCTGGCCCACGCCGTTGACGGCGCGCCCCCGGCGGATGTGGCCTTGCGCTGCACGGGCAACCGCTCGCTCAGGCTGCGTCGCCCCGGCGACGGCGCCACGGTTCCACCGCTGACGCTTCCTGGCTCGGCTGGCATTTTGATGTAGTCGTTCGACAAGGTTCCCCTCCGTGCAACGTACTACGAGATGCGCCGAGGATCGGTTCCCGGCTCGCCCGAACCAGCCGGGTCGGCGCTCCCGTCGAGGGTGCCACCTGGCTAACCCGCGATGTCGCCGTGCGCTCGAGAGCGGGAGCGGTTGGTAGCCGCCGCGGTCGGGCACACGTCTCGACGGC
Source organism: Kofleriaceae bacterium (assembly GCA_046597055.1). GTDB lineage: Bacteria > Myxococcota_A > Polyangia > Haliangiales > Haliangiaceae > UBA2376. The sequence goes on from JBKJLC010000218.1 coordinate 28,154, forward strand.
ATGGCGCGCCGCGCATCGTGAGGAGTGGGCCGAGTCCCACGGTCAGGCCGGGGCCGCGCAGCGAGCCCGCGATCGAAGGGCAGGCCGTCGAAGATCACGTGCTGCACCTTGCGCGTCTGGCCTTGGAAAGCCGCGCCTCCGGGTCGTGGAGTCGCGCGGGTGGGGCGGTGGGCGCGCCTTTCCACAAGGCCCACAGCCGAGCCGACCCCGGACCCTGATCTTGAAAAACCTTCCGGATCCAGAGATGACGAGGCCGTCCCTGCACGGCATCCCTGCCAGCGCTGGCTGCCGCTGCGGCTGGCTGCCGCTGCGGCCGGCTGCGGTTGCGGCTGCGGTTGCGGCTGCGGTTGCGGCTGCGGTTGCGGTTGCGGCTGCGGCTGCGGCTGCGGCTGCGGCTGCGGTTGCCGTTGCCGTTGCCGTTGCCGTTGCCCCAGCCGCAGCTCCTGCAGCCGCCCTCGTCGGGGTCGCGGTTCGACGGGTAGCGGGCGAACCGGCGCGACGCAGTGGCCCACGGGGCCGGACGCGCTTGGCGCGCGCTGCCCGTTGGCTCACGCCGGGGCGACGCGCCGGCTGCTGCGCGTGCGGCTCGCGTGCGTGCGCGGGGCCGCCGGTGCGCGCGGCGCGGCCGCTTTGACCACGGGCGTCCGTGGCTCCGGCGCGGCCCTCGTCGGGGGCTGCGCCGGGGGCCGCGTCGCGGTTCTCGCCGGGGGCTGCGTCGCGGTTCTCGTCGGGGGCTTCGCCGGGGGCTGTGTCCGCGCCTTGCTCGCGGCCGGCGCCGGGGGCTGCGTCCGCGCCGGCGTCGCGGGCCGGGTCGCCGTAGTGATCGACGCCTTCGCCAGCCGCTTCGTCGCGGTCGTCCGCGCGGCCCTTGCCGCTGGCGCCTTTGCGCCCTTCGCCGCCCTCGCCAGTGGCGACTTCGCCGCCGCCTTCGCCTTCGCCGCCTTCGCCGCCGGCGCCGACACCGCCGCGCCCCCGGCCGGCTCGGCGGCCGGCTCGGTCGCCAGATCGATCCCGAACAGCGCGGCGAGGCCGTCATCGGCGAGCACCCGGGCCGACGCCGGCGCGCCCCGGCCGGTGGGCAGGTCGCGGGCGACCGAGGCGATCAGCGCGTCGGCGGACACCGTTCGTAACGTGAACAGGAGCTCCGGCGCCGCGTCGAGGCGGGCGCCGACGCCGTACATCACCGCTGCGACGTGCTTGCACATCGAGGCCGCGTCGGGACAGCTGCACGAGAACGTGATCGCGCGCGGGGCCGGGAACAGCCCGGTCCCGGCCGCGCACAGCCGCGCCATCACCGTCTCCGACAGGTGGCCGGCCAGCAGATCGACCAGCGAGCCGATGCTGCCCGCGCAGTCGCGCTGGATCGCGGTCCACGCCGACGCCGAGACCTCCTCGATGTCGATCTCCGTCCGGTAGCACTCGGTGCCCATGACCGCCGCCACCACCCGGCCCGGCCGGATCTGCAGATCGATCACGGCGCCGGTGCGCACGTAGGTCCGGCCCCGCTCCAGCCGGTACGCGAAGTCGCGGTAGCGCTCGAGGTTGTCGCACCACGCCTTGCCCCAGAACGTCCGCGCGATGGTGCGCCCCGTGATTTCCACCGGCGACATCGGCGTGCCGCGGCGCGCGGCCGCCTTGATCGTCGCCGCGGCCTCGGCCCGGCGCGCGGCTGCGCTCTTGCGAGGCGGGTAGCCGCCATATCCGTAGTCGTCATAGCCCCAGCTCATGGTCGGTCGTCCTCTGTGGTGCTCGGAGTCTCCACCATCGCGCTGCCCAGATCGAGCGCGACCATCCGCATGAGCTCGGCATCGGACAGCTCGGTGAGGTTGAGCTCGGCGCCCCCGGCGAGCACCTGCTGCGACACCACGCGCTTGCTGGTGATCAAGGTGTCGATCTTCTCCTCGACGGTGCCCCGGCAGACCAGCTTGTGGACCAGCACGTTGCGGCGCTGGCCGATGCGAAACGCGCGGTCGGTGGCCTGATCCTCGACCGCCGGGTTCCACCAGCGATCGAAGTGCAGCACGTGGGAGGCGGCGGTGAGGTTGAGGCCGGTGCCGCCCGCCTTGAGCGACAGGACGAAGAACGGCAGCGCCTCGTCATCCTGGAACCGGCGGACCAGCTTGGCCCGATCCTTCACCGCGGTGTCGCCGTGCAGGACCAGCCCGGCCTTGCCGAACACGCCGGCGAGGAAGTCGGCGAGCGGCTGGGTCGCCTCGCGGAACTGGGTGAACACCAGCAGCTTCTCCTGCCTGGCCGCGATCACCTCGGCCAGCTCGCGCACGCGACCGAGCTTGCCGCTGTCGGCCTCGCGCCAGTCGCCGTCGGCGAGCCACTGCGACGGGTGGTTGCAGATCTGCTTGAGGCGCATGAGCGAGGCCAGCACCACGCCGCGCCGCTGCATGCCGTCGGCGCTGGCCAGCCGCTCGGCCAGCTCGTCGATCGCCTGCTGGTAGAGCGCGGCCTGCTTGCGCGACAGCCCGCAGTGCGCGACCACCTCGGTCTTGTCGGGCAGGTCGGCGATCACGGTGCGGTCGGTCTTGAGCCGGCGCAGCACATAGGGCCGGATCAGCTCGCGCAGCGGACCGTAGCCGCCGGCGTCGAGGTGCTTCGTGTACTTCGTGAACTCCCTGGCGGTGCCGAGCAGGCCGGGGTTGAGGAAGTCGAAGATCGACCACAGATCGCCCAGGCGGTTCTCGACCGGGGTGCCGGTGAGCGCGATGCGGGCGTGGGCGTCGAGCGCCTTGGCCGCGCGGGTCTGGCGGGCGGCCGGGTTCTTGATGGCCTGGGCCTCGTCGAGGATCGCGAAGCGCCAGCGCGCCCGCGCCAGCCACGGCGAGCGCACGAGCGTCCCGTAGCTGGTGATGACGAGGTCGACCCCGGCGAGCGCGGGCGGCTCGGTCGCGGCCAGGTCGGCGGCCGGCATCGCCGACGGATGGGCGACCACCACCCGCAGGCTGGGCGCGAACCGGGCCAGCTCGTCGGTCCAGTTGCCCAGCAGCGAGGCGGGCGCGACCAGGACGCTCGGCCGCGCCGCGGCCGCGGCCGGCGGCGCGATCAGCAGCAGCGCGATCACCTGGATGGTCTTGCCCAAGCCCATGTCGTCGGCGAGGCAGGCGCCCAGGCCCAGCTGTGACAGCAGGTGTAGCCAGCGCACGCCGACCGCCTGGTACGGCCGCAGCTCGGCGCGCAGGGCCGGACCGGGCAGGGCCGCGGCCAGGCCTTCGGGGCGGCGCAGCCCGGCCAGGGTCTCGGCCAGCCACGGCCCGGCGATGACCCGCGGCGCCGTCGCGGCCGCGGCCGGGTCCGAGCCGATCGCGGCACCGGCCAGCCCGCGCAGCGCGTCGGCGAAGCTGAGCCCCTCGGCGGCGGCGCGCGTGGCCGCGCGCAACCGATCGAGCGCGCTGCGCAGCTGGTCGCGGTCGACCTCGATCCAGCGGCCGCGCAGCAGGCGCAGCCCGTCGGTGCCGGCCAGCAGCTCGTCGAGCTCGTCGGCGGACAGCGGCGCGCCGTCGAGGGTGACCGCGGCCTGGAAGTCGAGCAGCGCGTCCTGACCGACGCCGCCGGGCGGGCGGGCCCCGACGGTCGCGGTCGCCTGCGGGCGCGGCGGCCGCGCGCCGCCCCAGGCCGCCGGCATCCGCACCACCACACCGGCGCTCTCCAGCCGGGGCGCGTCGACCAGCAGCCGTACCGCCTCGGCCGGGGTCCACCGCAGTGGATGGAAGATCTCGTTGCGCTCGACCAGCTCGGCCAGCCACGGGCACGCCTCGGCCGCGCGCCGCACCGGCGTCAGCAGCGCGCGCAGCTGATCCTTGGCGGCGGCGCCGGCGTACTCGCGCAGCGCTTGCCCGAGCGCGACGTGCTGGGCCCGGGCCTGCGCTGACAGCCGGGTGGTGTAGGTCGCGAGGAACGCGAACGGCGCCTCCTCGTCGCCGCGGTTCTCGGCCAGGTTGAAGTGGACCCGGCCGACCAGCTGCCAGGCGGGGTGCCGGCTGCGCAGGAAGTCGGCGACCCGGCCGCCGGCCGCGGCCACCTCGGCGGCAAACGCCGCGTCGAGGTCGCGCCAGCGCGCGGCCAGGACCTCGGCGCCGACATACTCGCCGCCCATCATCGGCGGCGCGGTCGCGGCCAGCTCGGCCAGGGCCGGCTCGCCCGGCGGGGGCACCGGCGTCACCACCGCGTCGTCGCCGCGCGCGCACACCGCCGCGACGTGGCGCGCGCCGAGGTCGCGCCAGAACCCCAGCGACGGCGGCAGCCGGCTCGCGACCTCGGCGGTCCCCAGGTGGACCAGGCCAGCGCCGGCACCCCGATCGAACGCGGCGGTGATGCGCGCGGCGATCACGCCGTCGACCCCGTCGAGCTCGTCACCGGGGCGGAGCTGGAGGTGACCCGCCGGTGACACCGCGATCGCGAGCCGCTCGAGGACCGCGCCGGCCGCCACGTCGACCGCGCCGCGCCGCGCGGGAACCGCCGCCGCGCGTTGACGACCCGGGGGGCGGGGGGACGCGGCCATTCGAGCTGGCTAACACGCAGCTCTGATCTAATGAAGCGTGGCGACCGCGCCCACGCGCAGGCGCCGTCGTCGGTCCTCTCGCGCGATCAGGCTTACGTAACTTCGGCGCAGTGCCCACTCGATCGTGCACTGTCCGGAATCCGGTCTAACCGTTCGCGGCGGTGGCACCGCGATTCCGCCAGTTGCTGACAGAACGATTGGGGTTACTCGGGTTCAGTGCGTGTGCTCAAGTCCGCGCGGCATAACCCGGCAACTTACGGACGAGGTGATCCTTGAAGCTTGTTCTGGCCTTGGTCTCGGTCGCTATTTCGTCCCTGGTCGCTTGCGGCCCCAGCCTCAATGGGGGAGCCGACGATGATGACGGCGATGACGATTCGTCGTCTGGGATCGACGCCAACCCAGCAGACTGCGTCAACACCCCCGAGATCTGCGGTGGTGGCGGTGACGAGGACTGCGATGGGCTCACCGACTGCGACGACGCCGACTGCGAGGGCCAGTCGGGCTGCGCGAACTGCGGTGAGATCGAGCACCCCGAGGCCACCCTGGCGCTGCCCGATGGCGTCATGAAGGTCTCGTACGCGTCGACGATCAACTTCACGCAGTTCGGCCCGGGCCAGGCGCTGACCGACGTCAGTCTGTTTCGCGGCGTCTGCGTGACCATGGAGCACTCCTGGGTCCGCGACCTGAAGGTCGAGCTGACCTGCCCATCGGGCCAGGTCATCGTCCTGCACAACTTCGGCGGGCGCAACGGCGGTGAGGTCCACGCGGGCACCCCCGACGACACCGACGACATCGACCCGGTCCCGGGCGTCGGCGCCGAGTACTGCTGGACGCCGACCGCGACCAACCCGACCTGGCTCAGCTGGGCGGACGCGAACCCGGCGCCGCTGTTCCAGCCGGTCCGGCTGCCCGCCGGCGACTTCCGGTCGTTCACCCCGATGAACATGCTGATGGGCTGCGCCCTCAATGGCGACTGGACCCTGCGGGTCACGGACGACTGGCCGTCGGACAACGGCTTCATCTTCTCGTGGGGCCTGCGCTTCGACCCGTCGATCGTGGTCGACTGCTCGACCTGGCCGCCGATCGGCTGAGCCAACTTGCCGACCAGCGGCCCGCCGCTACGCTCGTCCATGATTGCCATCGTCTGGAACCCGGGGGCCAGCGGCGCGGCTGACCGCAGCGTCGAGGACTTGAAGCGCAGCCTCGAGGGGGACGGCGCCACCGTCACCGCGTACACGGTGACCGACGAGCAGAACCCGTGCGCATGCGCGCGGGCGGCGGTCGCCGCGGGCGCGACCACCGTGATCGCTGCCGGCGGCGACGGCACGGTCTCGGCGGTTGCCAGCGAGCTGGTCGGCCGCCCGGTGCGGCTCGGCGTGGTGCCGCTGGGCACGTCGAACTCGTTCGCCGCGGCGATGGGGATCGACGGTGGGCCCGACGCCATGCGGGCCAGCGTGCAGGCCGGGTCCGAGCGGGTGATCGACCTGGCGCGGGTGACCTGCGCGGGTGAGACCCGCACCATGATCATGCACTGCATGATCGGCATCCACGCCAACGCGATCGGCGAGACCTCGTCCGAGGCCAAGCAGCGCTGGGGGGTGCTCGCGTACCTGGCCACCGCCGCGCAGGAGCTGAGCTCGCTCGAGTCGTTCGTTGCCGAGCTGACCGTCAATGACCGGGTGATCCGCTGTCGCGCGATCGACGTGGCGATCGCCAACCTGGCCGCGGCCAAGACCGTGCTGGCCCACGGGCCGTCGGCGATCTCGCCCGACGACGGGCTGCTCGACGTGACCATCGTCGCCGGAGAGACGATCGCCGGGCTGATCGCGGCCGGCGTGCATCTCTATCGCACCGCGCGGCAGGGCGAGGCCGCCAGCCGAGACGACATCGGATACCTCTCGTGCGCGCGGGTCCAGGTCGACACCACGCCGCCGCAGAGCGTGCTGGTCGACGGCGAGCTGGTCGGCAAGACCCCGGTGACCGTCGAGGTGATCCCGGGGGCGATCCGGGTCCTGGCGCCGCCGGCAGGGCCCGGGACCGACGTTCCGCACGGGGTCAAGCTCGGTGGGCTGCCCGAGCTCGAGATCGGCCCGGCGGGGTCCGGTTCCCGGCCGTGACCCGCCCGGCCCCGGCGCGGCCGGCGCCCAGGATCCGGCGGCCGGGGTGGGTCGGGCGGTGTGGCTCGACGCCACGGTGAGCCCGGCGAGGGGCGCCTGCGCCTCGCTGCCGGGCGCGCCCCGAGTCGCCGTCCTGAGGGCATGCGCTCGCTACCGCTCGACAGCGCCGACCACCGCCGGGACCCATCGCTCGGGGCGCACCCGGCGCGGGCCGCTGACCGAGCGCCGGCTCCGCCACTGCTGGAGCTCGTCCCACGACCGGGTCGAGATGACGTCACCCGGCTCGATCCAGGCCCGGCGCGCCGCCCACACCGCGAGGCGCAGGTGGTCGAGGGCGTCGGGACCGTCGGCGCGGCTGGTCAGCGCGATCGGGACCCGGGCGGCCTGGGCCGCGCGCGCCAGGCGGACCGCGTGCTCGAGCTCCCCGGGACGGACGCTCAGCTCGAGCGCCGCGCCGCGGGCCCGGGCCGCGCTCAGCACCTCGGAGAGGTCGGCGGTGGGGCCGATCCGCACCGCGTCGATCATGCAGGTGTCGAGCGCCGCGATCAGGCCGTCGGTCTCGTCGCCGGGCTCGCCCGGGCGAGCGCGGTCGGCGGCGGCGGCCACCACCCAGTCCAGCATCGCGAGGGTCGACGGCGCGATCTCCGGGCATCCCTCGCTGCCGACGGCCAGCTCGATGCCGGCGGCGAGGCGCATGCGGCGGCTCGACGCCGCCCGCACGGCGGTGACGTGATCGGCCAGCGCGTTGAGGTCGAGCCCGTCGAAGCGAACCCGCTCGACCACCGCGAGGTAGCTGCGGCCCTGGATCGCGGCGGTCGCCGCCAGGTCATCGAGGTCGACCGCCACGGCGCCGGCGTAGGCCCCGACGTGGAGGTCGCCCACGACGTCGGCCTCCTCGAGCAGCCGGGGCAGTCGGCCGCTCGCCGCGGCCTCGATCTCGCCGCTCGCCTCGCGCAGCTCGGGCGCGATGTACGCCAGCCCCAGCCTGGCGTAGATGTCACGCTCGGTGGCCCCGGCGACCCGCTCGCCACGGTTCCAGAGCCCGTGACTGTCGAGGTGGAGCCCGCGATTGGCGGCGCGCGCGACCAGCGCGGCGACGTGGCGGGGGCTACCGGTAGCAAACAAGAGGGCGGCCCCGTGCATCTCGGGCGTGACCACCCGGACCTCGATGGTGGGGCCGCTCCACATGTCGGCGGCCAGCGCGATCGGACCCGCGGCACGCACGGTGTCGACCTCGGCGACCCGGGCCAGCACCGACCACACCGGCGCGATCGCGCGGGCGGCGACGATCACCACGAGCTCGCCGGCTGGCTCGGCGCGGCGGCGGGCGCCGCCCGCCAGCTCGGCGCCGTCGATCGCTGGCGAGCGACGGAGGGCGGCCGCCAGCGCCTCACCGAGCGAGATCGCTCGTACAAACGTCACGACGGAGCTTGCGGGTACGACTGCTTGATCCATCTGGTCGATCGCGAATGCATGTCACGGGCCAGCCCGCTGGCCTCGACGACGCGACCTCGACGGTGTGCCTGCAGGGCTCGTCGTGCGCCGCTGCCACGACAGCACCGCGGAGCGACGACGGGACGGTGGCGCCTCGCTTGCAACCCATGCCTGGCATGCGTCCGGTGCTCGGTCTCCTCTTGGCCATGTGCGTGCTCCCCGGCCATCGCGACAAGCATCACGGTCCCCTCGAGGTCGACTGGCGCGAGGCCGTTCAGCAATTCGACACCCAGGTCAACACGGTCGAGGAGAACCTGACCACGATCACGGGGCGGTGAGCCTTGCACGGGGTGGCGGCGTCGGACGAACCGGGGTTGCTGCAGGTCCAGCGTCGGCTGTGGCGCGCCGAGCACGTCGGCCAGATCACCGCGCTGATCACGCTGGCGGCGCTGGTGTGGTGGCGACCCGAGCCGCACCTGGCCCTGATGGGCCGAGGCGCGGCGGTCTACGGGTTCCTGATGGCGGTGTTCCGCATCAGCGGCAAGCGCAGCCTCGCGCCGATCACCGCGTTCGATTTCATCTTGCTGCTCATCGTCAGCGAGGCGGTCCAGAACGCCATGGTCGGCGAGGACAGCTCGGTCACCGGCGGCTTCGTCCTGGTGCTGACGCTGGTGTCGCTCGACTTCGCGATGCGCTGGATCGCGCCGCATCATCCGTTCGTCAGCCGCGTGGTCGACGACCTCCCGGTCGTGCTTCTCGAGCACGGCACGCTGATCTCCGATCGCATGAAGCACTCGCGGGTCGGCGAGGACGACATCCTCGAGGCCGCGCGCCGACTCCACGGGCTCGAGCGGCTCGACCAGATCAAGTACGCGCTGCTCGAGCGCAGCGGCGGCATCTCGATCATCCCGGCCGGGCGCTGGTCGCGCGACGACGCGCGAGCCCCGCGCGGCTCAGCGCACGACGAACCCGCAGCTGGCGGCGGGTAGCTCGAGCCGGCCATCGATCAGCGCGAGGTCGGGTCGCGACGCCAGCGCGAGCTGGCCGCGGCCGGGCCGGTGCACCAGCGGGGCGTCACCGAGGTTGGCCACCAGGGTGACCTCGCCGCGGCTGACGACGATCGTCCGGGCGGCGTCGTCGCAGCGGGCGTCGACCCCGGACCAGCGGCCGTCGCGCAGCGCCGGATGCGCGCGGCGCAGGCCGACCAGCGCCTGGTACCAGTCCAGCATCGCCGCATGGGGCTCGCGCGCGAGCTCGTCCCAGGCCAGCACCGCCGAGGCGAACGTCGCCGGGTCGATCGGATCGGGGACCGCGTCGGTCCAGCCGGCGTCGGCGAACTCGCGGCGGCGGCCAGCGCGCACCGCCTGCGCCAGCGCCGGATCGGCGAAGTCCGCGAAGTACGGGAACGGCGCGCGCGCCGCCCACTCCTCGCCCTGGAACAGCATCGGCACGTGCGGCGCCATGAACACCAGCGCGGCCGCGATCCGGGCCCGATCGAGCCCGACCAGGTGCGCGAGGCGCTCGCCGCGCGCGCGATTGCCGACCTGGTCGTGATCCTGCGCGTAGCCGACCAGGCGATGGCCCGAGACGTCGCCGAGCGGGCGACCGTGGCGACGGCCGCGGAACCCCGAGGCGCGCCCGTCGTAGACGAAGCCGCGGGTCAGCGCGGCGCCGACGTCGGTGACCCGGCCGAAGTCGGCGTAGTAGCCGCCGCGCTCGCCGGTGATGGCCGCGTGGATCGCGTGGTGCAGATCGTCGGACCACTGGGCGTCGAGGCCGAAGCCGCCGTGCTGCGCGCGCTGCACCAGGCGCGGGTCGTTGAGGTCGCTCTCGGCGATCAGCACCAGCGGCCGGTCCTGCGCGGCCGACTGCTCGGCGACCCACGTCGCCAGCTCCTCGAGGAACGGGTGCGCCGAGGTGTCGACCATCGCGTGGACCGCGTCGATGCGCAGGCCGTCGAGGTGGTGGTCGACCAGCCAGCGGCGCGCGCACGCGCGCAGAAAGGTGCGGACCTCGTCGCTGCCGGCGCCGTCGAGGTTGACCGCCAGGCCCCACGGGGTCGGGTGACGGTTGGTGAAGTAGGGCCCCAGCTCCGCGAGGTAGTTGCCCTCGGGGCCGAGGTGGTTCCAGACCACGTCCATGAGCACGGCCAGGCCGGCGCGGTGACAGGCGTCGACCAGGCGCTTGAGCCCGTCGGGGCCGCCGTAGGGCTCGTGGACCGCGCCCAGCGCGACCCCGTCGTAGCCCCAGCCGTGGCGGCCGGCATAGGCGGCGACCGGCATCAGCTCGACGTGGGTGACGCCGAGCCGGACCAGGTGATCGAGCCGCGCGATGACGCCGTCGAAGGTGCCCTCGGGCGAGAAGGTCCCGACGTGCAGCTCGTAGATGAGCCCGCTCGCCAGCGGCGGGGCGCGAAAGCCGGCGTCGGTCCATGCGAACGCGGCGTGATCGACCACGCGCGAGGCGCCATGGACCCCGTGGGGCTGCCACGACGACAGCGGATCCGGCCGCGGCGGGCCGCCGTCGATGGAGAGCGCGTAGTCGGTGCCCGGCGCGGGCGCCTCGGTCTGCCACCAGCCGCGCTCGCCGGCGGCGAACGGCGTACGGGTGTCGTCGACCACCAGCTCGAGCCGCGTCGCACGCGGCGCCCAGATCTCGATCAGCATCAGTCCCGCTCCAGGAGGGCGACCGGGAAGTCGCCGGTCAGGTCGGCCAGCGGCGCGGGGCCGGTGCGGCAGACCCCGGTGAGCACGTCGCGCCAGGTGCCGGCCGGCAGCACCAGCCGGGTGTCGGCCCAGTCGGACAGGTTGGCAGTCCACCGCGGCGCGACCGCGATCACGTCGTCGCCGCGCACGAACGCGAGCACGTGGTCCGCGCGCCCGCCCTCCGCCGCGAGCGGCTGGTAGCCGCCACCAAAGGCCTCGGGCCGGCGTCGACGCAGCGCCAGCGCCTCGCGGATCAGCCGCAGCTTGGCCCGGCCGTCGCCGAGGTCTTCGACGCCGGGACCCGGCGGCGGCGTCATCGCGACCGACGTGGCCGGGCCCGGGCCCAGCTCCGCCAGCATCGCGCGCCGGGCCGCGAAGTCGACCGCGGCGCGGTTGTCGGGATCGACCAGGCGCAGGTTCCACAGCTCGGAGCCCTGGTAGAGGTCGGGCACGCCCGGCACCGTCAGCTTGAGCAGGGTCTGGCTCAGCCCGGTGCGCCAGCCGGCCGGCGCGATCGCGTCGACGAACGCGGCGATGTCGGCGCACAGGGCCTCGTCGGCCAGCACGCCGGTGCACAGCGCGCGCACCGCCTCCTCGTAGGCGGCGTCGACCCGGGTCCATGCGGTCACCCGCTTGGCCTCGCGGATCGACTTCTCCATGCACGCGGTCAGGCGCTCGGCGTCGAGTGGCCAGGCGCCGACGATCGTCTGCCACATGACGTACTCGGCGTGGCGGTCGGGCAGGGCGCCGCGCCGGTGGCGCTCGGCGCGGACGCTCCAGCTCTCGACCGCCTCGCTCCACGCGTCGGGCAGCTCGGCCAGCACCGTCAGCCGGGCCCGCACGTCCCCGCTGCGCTTGCTGTCGTGGGTCGAGGTCGCGACCAGCGCGCGCGGCGAGCGGGCCGCCGCCGCCATGCAGGCGTGGAAGCCGGCGCGGTCGAGCGCGAACACCGCCGGGTCGGCGCCGACCTCGTTGCGCGCGAGCAGCCGGACCTGCCGGTAGAACACGGTGTCCTCGACCGCCTTGGCCATCACCGCGCCGGTGACCTGCTGGGTCGCGAGCGCGAGCTCGTCGGCCTCGGGCGTGCCGCCGCCCAGCGCCAGCGCGGCCCGCAGCCACGCGACCAGATCGCCATCGAGCTCGGGTCGGGCCTCGAGCGCGGCGTCGGCGGCCCGCGCGACGCACGCCAGGTCGTCGGGGCGCGCGGCCTCGCCGGCGACGAAGTAGGTCCGGTAGACCGGATAGCCGGCGAGCACCTCGGTCAGCGCTTCGACCAGCTCGTCGTCGCCGACGTCGCGGAACCGGCGGTCACCGGCGAGCGCGATCATCGCCAGCCGGCTCAGGCGCCGCAGCTCGCCGTGGAACGCGCCGGCCAGGATCTCGCATCGCGCGCGCCGGACCTCGACCGCCGGCACGAACGCCTCGCCGGTGAAGCGCTCGGCCAGCGCGGTCAGCGGCGCCTCGCCGGTGGGGTCGACCAGGACCGCGCCGATCGCCTCGCCCAGCTCGTAGCCGGTGGTGCCGTCGATCGGCCAGGGCGGCAGCGGCTCGGCGGGGCTGCGAATCTTCTCGACCCCGATCCAGGCCGCCGGCGCCGCCGCCCGCAGGCGGGCCAGGTAGCCGGCGGGATCGCGCAGGCCGTCGACGTGATCGACCCGCAGGCCGGTGACCGAGCCATCGCCGACCAGCCCGAGGATGCGGGCGTGGACGTCGTCGAACACGTGGGGCAGCTCGACCCGCACGCCGATCAGCGACGCCACGTCGAAGAAGCGCCGGTAGCCCATCTCGGTGCGCTGGGTCCGCCAGAAGGCCAGCCGGTACGGCTGCCACTCGAGCAGCGTGTCGAGCGACGCGGGATCGCCGGCGATCTCGCGCAGCACCGCGTCGACCGTGGCCGCGACGTCATCATCGCCGAGCAGCCGGCCGGCCAGCGCGCGCAGGATCGCGCGATCGCGGTGGCGGCGCAGGGTGCTGGGGCGATCGGTCGAGCTCGCCGCTGGCAGCATGGTGAGCGCGTCGGCCAGGAACGCCAGCTCGTCGCGGCCGAGCCGGCGCGCGGCCTCGGCCAGGACCCGGCCCAGCGAGCGCGGCGCCACCGGCAGGCGCAGGCCGTCGTGGACCACCACCGCGACGTCGGCGCCCGCGCGCTCGAGGTGCAGATCGCCCGACGCCAGTGCGCGGCCATAGCGAGTCGCGAGCACCGGCAGCCGGATGCGGTCGTCGCCCCCGCCGGTCCAGTCGACGTCGAAGTGGGCGGCGTACCGGCTCGAGGGGCCGTTCTCCAGCACGTCCCACCAGCGCGGGTTGCGCTCGTGCGCGGCCATGTGGTTGGGCACGATGTCGACGATCAGGCCGAGCCCGGCCGCGGCCAGCGCGCCGGTCAGCCGGCCCAGCCCGGCATCCCCGCCGAGCTCCTCGCGGACCCGGCCCGGATCGACCGCGTCGTAGCCATGGGTGCTGCCGGGCACCGCCTCCATGATCGGCGACACGTACAGGTGGCTGACGCCGAGCGCGGCGAGGTAGGGCACCAGCGCGGCGGCCGCATCGAAGCCGTGCTCGGCGGTGAGCTGGAGGCGATAGGTGGCGAGCAGGGGCGGAGCCGCTGGAGCGGTCATGGCGTGCCGTGCGTGCCGGGCGCGCCGGGCGCGCCGGAACCGTGGGGGCCGGGCGTGCCGGGCGAACCGAACGAGCCGGGCCCGCCTGGCCGGCGGGGCTTGCGTGGACAGCGGGCCACGATCATCGACCGGCCGGTGACGGTGATGACATCGCCGGGCGCGCGCACGATGCCGTCGACGAAGCCGACCGCGGTGTCGAGCTCGACGAACCAGCGATCACCCCAGCGGCGGTCGGGGAGGTGGAACTCGACCTGATCGGGATGGGCGTTGATCACCACGAAGAAGCTGTCGTCGAGGATCTTCTCGCCGCGCGGGTTGGGCGCGGCCAGGCCCTCGCCGTCGAGAAAGATCCCGACCGGACCGGGGTTGCCGTGCCAGTCGTCGTCGCCCATCTCGCGGCCGGCCGCGCCGAACCACGCGACGTCGGGCAGCCCGTCGCCGCGCTGCGACGGGTCGTCGCGCATCAGGTCGCCGGCGAACCAGCGGGCCCGCCGGAACACCTTGTGATCGCGGCGCAGCGCGATCAGGCGGCGGGTGAACTCGAGCAGCTCGGCGTCGACGCTGGTCCAATCGACCCATGACAGCGAGTCGTCGTGGCAGTACGCGTTGTTGTTGCCATGCTGGGTGCGACCGAGCTCATCGCCCGACACGATCATCGGCACGCCCTGCGACAGCATCAGGGTCGTGAGCAGGTTGCGCTGCTGGCGCGCGCGCAGCGTCAGCACCGCGGGATCGTCGGTGGGACCCTCGGCGCCGCAGTTCCACGACCGGTTATGGCCCTCGCCGTCGCGGCCGTCCTCGCCGTTGGCCTCGTTGTGCTTCTCGTTGTAGGAGACCAGGTCGCGCAGCGTGAAGCCGTCGTGGGCGGTGACGAAGTTGATGCTGGCGTGCGGGAAGCGGCCGCCCTCCTGGTAGAGGTCGGAGCTGCCCGTGATCCGGGTGCCCAGCTCGGGCAGCGTGTGGGGCTCGCCGCGCCAGTGGTCGCGGATCCAGTCGCGGTACTTGCCGTTCCACTCCGACCAGCCCGGCGGGAAGTTGCCGACCTGGTAGCCGCCCTCGCCAACGTCCCACGGCTCGGCGATCAGCTTGACCCGGCTGACCACCGGATCTTGCTGGATGAGATCGAAGAACGCCGACAGCCGATCGACCTCGTGGAGCTCGCGCGCGAGGGTGCTGGCGAGATCGAACCGGAAGCCGTCGACGTGCATCTCCTGCACCCAGTAGCGCAGCGAGTCCATGATCAGCTGCAGCACGTTGGGGTGCCGCATGTGCAGGCTGTTGCCGGTCCCGGTGTAGTCCATGTAGTAGCCGGGCGCGTCGCCGACCAGCCGGTAGTAGGCGGCGTTGTCGAGGCCCCGGAACGACAGGGTCGGACCCTGGTGGTTGCCCTCGGCGGTGTGGTTGTAGACGACGTCGAGGATCACCTCGATGCCGGCCCGGTGCAGCGACTTCACCATCTGCCGGAACTCGGGCACCGCGGCGCCGACCTCGCGGCTGGCGGCGTACTCGTCGTGCGGCGCGAAGTAGCCGATCGTGTTGTAGCCCCAGTAGTTGCGCAGCCCGCGATCGAGCAGGTGGCCCTCGTGGACGAACTGGTGCACCGGCATCAGCTCGACCGCGGTGACGCCGAGCCGCCGCAGGTGATCGATCGCGGCCGGGTGGCCGAGCCCGGCGTAGGTGCCGCGCAGCGCGGGCGGCACGTCGGGGTGGCGCTGGGTGAAGCCCTTCACGTGCAGCTCGTAGATCACCGTCTCGTCCCACGGGATGTCGAGCGGCCGATCGTTGCCCCAGTCGAAGTAGGGCTGGGCGATCACCGAGCGCAGCATGTGCGGCGCGCTGTCCTCGTGGTTGGCGTCGCCCAGCGGATCGCTGGCGTAGCCCATGAGCGAGGGGCTCCACGACAGCCCACCCGTGAAGGTGCGCGCGTAGGGATCGAGCAGCAGCTTGGCCGGGTTGCAGCGCAGGCCCTCGGACGGTCGCCACGGACCGTGGACCCGGTAGCCATAGCGCTGGCCAGGGCCGACCCCAGGCAGGTACGCGTGCCAGGTCTGACCGGTGCCCTTGGGCAGGCGGACCCGGGTCTCGACATCGTCGGCGTCGAACAGGCACAGCTCCACCACCGACGCGACGCTCGAGAACAGCGCGAAGTTGGTGCCGGCACCGTCGAAGTTCGCGCCCAGGGGATACGGGCGCCCCGGCCAGATCGGGATCATGAGACGGGACGGGCGGCCACGGTCGGCACCGCGCGGCGTGGCGTCGAACCCGACGCGAGGACAGCTTCGATCCGCTCGGGGCGACCCCAGTCGCTCCAGCTCACGCCGTCGAGGGGCATCGTCAGCAGGCGCTCGGGCGCCAGCGCCAGCATGTCGCGCGACAGGTTGACCGACGGCAGCTCGCGGAACATCACGTTGACGGCCTCGGTCTCCTCGGGCTCGTCGATCAGCGGCACGAACGCATCGAACAGCTCCATCATCTCGGGCTGGGTGGCGCGGGCCAGCTCCCACAGCGCCGACGCGGTGGCGCAGGTGATCATCGTGTTCCACATGGCGCCGGCGCTACACAGGCGGCGGGCGGCAGCGAGGTCCGGCTTCTCGACGAAGCCCGCGACCTGGCGCAGCCCGGGCGCGCCGGCGACCGGGGCTCCGACCGTGATGTAGCCGTAGTCGGAGTCGGGCTCGTCGGGGGCAACCCCGAGCGTCACGACCCGATCGGAGAACTGGCGGGCGACGCGCAGCGCGTCGGCGACCACCTCGGCGAAGCGCCCTTCCGGAGCGATGTAGTGATCGGCCGGGAAGACCGCGACCAGCGCGTCGGGATCCCAGCGATGGACATAGGACAGCGGGAACATCAGGCCAGGGCCGGTATCGCGGTTGCTCGGCTGCCACATCACGTGGTCGCTGCGGCCTTCGAGCTGCGGGAGCGCGAACTGACGGTGGCGCCGCCCGACCACGGTCAGCGTGCGAGAGGGCGGCGCGAAGCGGCGCGCGCGGTCGACGGTGTGCTCGAGCATCGATCGGGTGCCGGTGAACGTACAGTACTGCTTGGGCACCGCGCGACCGAACCGCTGGCGCACGTAGTCGCGGAGCCGGGCCCCGTCGCCCCCCGCCATGACAATCGACCACGTATTGGGGTCGAGCGCGTCGGCGTCCGCAGCCGCAGCGAGATTGCCCAGGTCGATACCCGCAAGTGAGCCGTGTGGCCACGCCACCCCGGCGACGTTTGACAGCCGGTGAGGTCGCACACGAAACGAAGTCGGCACGGCCGGTGGGCGGTGCGAGACCTGTACCAGACGCTAGATCCGGTGTCCTTGGTCAAAATAGCGAGATAGCGCGTCGAACAGCGTCGCCTTGTGTCGCGCGTGCACGGTGTGGCGGCGTTGCTCGGCCGCCCGCGTCCCGAGCCCCGGTCGGGAGCGTGATCGCAATCGAGCACGCGCTCGAGAATACGAGTTCTTGGGGCGAAGAGGGCGAGCCGGGCCGCCGCCGTCACGCGCGCCTCAAGACGGCGTGGTCGAGACGCGGAGCCGGTGCGCGGGAGGTGCGCATGCGCCCCGCTCGTCGTTTCTCCGGCGGAGGTGGCTGACGTACCATCGCGGACGATGAAGGTCCTGGTGGTCAACGTCGGCTCGACCTCGGTCAAGTACGACCTCTACGAGATGGATATCGAGCAGAGCCTCGCCCGCGGCGTCATCGAGCGGGTCGGGACGGCCGAGGCCGCGCACGTCCGCGACGGCATCCGCACGCCGGTGGTCGCCGGGGACGCGCGCGCCGCGATGGCCGCGATCGTCGCCAGCCTGACCGAGGGCAGCGGTCCGCTGGCGCAGGGGGGCCTGGGCGCGGTCGGGCACCGGGTCGTCCACGGCGGCGAGCGCCTGATCCAGCCGGTGAAGGTCGACGCCAAGGTCGAGGCGGTGATCGAGGAGTGCGCGGCGTTCGCGCCGCTGCACAACCCGGTCAACCTCGCCGGCATCCGGGCGGCGCGCGAGGTGTTCGGCGACATCCCGCACGTCGCGGTGTTCGACACCGCGTTCCACGCGGCGATGCCCGAGACCGCGTTCGTCTACGGGCTGCCCTACGAGCACTACCTCGAGCGCGGCATCCGTCGCTACGGCTTCCACGGTCCCAGCCATCAGTACATGGCGCAGTGCGCGGCCGAGCAGCTGGGCACGGCGCTCGACAAGCTGCGGCTGATCACCTGTCACCTCGGCGGCGGTTGCAGCGTCGCGGCGATCGACGGGGGCGTCTCGGTCGATACCTCGATGGGCCTGACCCCGCTCGAGGGCCTGCTGATGGGCACCCGCACGGGCGATCTCGATCCCGGGATCCCGATCGTGCTGGCCCGCCAGGGCCTGACCGTCGCGCAGCTCGACGAGCTGTTCAACCGCAAGTCGGGCCTGGCCGGGTTGTCAGGGGTGAGCGGCGACTTCCGCGACCTCATCGGCGCCGCCGAGCGCGGCGAGGCCCGGGCCCGCCTGGCGATCGACGTGTTCATCCACCGGCTGCGCAAGTACGTCGGCGCGTACGCGGCGCTGCTCGGCGGCCCCGACGCGATCGTGTTCAGCGGCGGCATCGGCGAGAACTCGGCGCTGGTACGCGAGCAGGTGTGCGCGCCGCTCGGCTTCATGGGCGTCGATCTCGATCGCGACCGCAACCTGGCGGCGCGCCCGGCCGACCACGGCGGCGTGGTCGACGTCGCCGACCGCCACGCCCGGACCCGGGTCCTGGTGGTGCGCACCGACGAGGAGCGCATGATCGCGCGCGAGGTGGTCCGCTGCCTGGTCGGCCCGTCGGCGGCGATGCGCAGCGTCCGCAGCAAGCCGATCCCGGTCGGGGTCTCGGTCCGCCACGTCCACCTGTCACGGCAGGACACCGACGCGCTGTTCGGCCCCGGCCACGAGCTGAGCCGGCGCCGCGACGTGACCCAGCCCGGTCAGTACGTCACCCGCGAGACCGTCGACCTGATCGGCCCGCGCGGCGAGCTCACCGGCGTCGCGATCATCGCGCCGCTGCGCAAGGAGACCCAGGTCGAGCTGGCGCGCACCGACGCCCTCCGCATCGGCGTCGACCCGCCGCTGCGCGAGTCGGGCAAGCTCGACAACACCCCTGGCTTGCGCCTGCGCGGCCCGGCCGGCGAGGTCACGATCGCGCGCGGCGTGATCCTGGCCCACCGCCACGTCCACATGCACCCCGACGACGCCCGCCGGTTCGGCGTCGGCGACCAGGACATGATCACGGTGCGGGTCGAGGGCGAGCGCGAGATGACGATGGGCGACGTGATCGTCCGGGTGAACCCCGAGTACACGCTCGATCTCCACCTCGACACCGACGAGGCCAACGCGGCCGGCCTCGGCAACGACAGCGTGGTCGCCTTTGGCGGCCTGCAGCGGCGCTGACCGCGCGAGGTCGAACGCGCCGGGTGCGCTGTGGGGTTGCCCCGGCTACGTCCGCAGCAGGATCAGCGCGGCCGCGACCGCAGCCAGGATCAGCGCGATCGCGCCGGTCCACGCGATGAGACCCAGCCAGGGCCGGCGCAGGCTGGTGCCACCCTCGGCGCAGGCCAGGCAGATCGCGAAGGTGGTGGCGCCGCCGTCGGTGAGCACCGAGCAGTCGCCGCACACCGAGGCCTTGCACCGGGCGCACGGCCCGGCGGCCGCGCGGCTGCACAGCTTGCAGCGGACCACCGGGCCGTCGCCGCCCGCGTGCTGGAGCTGCCCCATCGTCAGGGCATCCCGGCGCCGGGGTCGGCGCGCAGCTCGCGCGACACCCGGTGGTGAAACCAGTGGGCGGCTTGCTCCTCACCGGGCGCGAACCGGCCGCGCGGCGCGAAGCCCGAGCGCAGCCCGGCCCGGACCTGGGCCAGCGCGTCGACGTCCTCGGCGTCGACCTGGGCCGACAGCCAGCGGCGGTCGCGCTCGGCGTGCTTGGCCGCGTCGAGGACCCGGTGGTACCAGAGGAAGCGGGTCGCGTCGGGCCGGTCGGCGATCGGCTGGTACACGTTCACCGAGCGCCCCCACGGGTAGTAGTTGAGCGTCAGGTTGGGCCAGACGTACCACCACAGGGCGAACACGCGGCGCCCGCCCGGATCGCGGAACCGGTCGGGCAGCTGGTCGGGGTCGAAGCCGTCGGCCGGGTCGCGCGCGTAGGCCCATTGCAGCGCCACGTCGGCGTGGAGCTCGGTCGTGTACGAGCCGAGGTCGATCGCGTCGGCCAGGCCGCCCGGTGCCCGGTGGATGAACCCGATGTGAAAGCGATCGAGGTAGTTCCAGACGTGCTGCTTCCAGTTGCCGGCGACCTCGCGGACCTCGCCGGGTGTGGCGGTCCGGGTCAGGGTGTCCGGGAACCGGACGAGGGACGCGTCGACATCGGCGAGGGTGGCCGCGAGGGGCGGCCCGTCCGGCGCGAGCCGCAGGAACGTCAGGTCGCGCCAGGTCGCGACCGGCAACGCGCGCAGGTGGTCGCAGGCGCGCGGGAAGTCGGGCACGTCCTTGCCGAAGCCGGGCTGCGACACGAATCGACCGGCGCAGTCGAAGCGACGGCCGTGCTGGCCACACACCAGGGTCGGGCCGCGACTGGGGCCGGCCACCAGCGGGAACCAGGCGTGGGTGCACGTGTTGGGGAACCCGCGCAGTTGATCGTCATCCCAGCCTCGCTGCAGGAACAGCGGCCGGCCATGCAGGCCGATCGGGACCCGAGCGCCGCGGGCGGCGAGCTGGTCAAGCAGCGACCGGCTGACGTCGTCGCCCCGCTCGGTCGGCTCCGGCACGACCAGCCAGGCCCGGGCGAACAGGGTCTCGAGCTCGTGGGCCAGGATGCCGCGGTCGAGGAACGCCGCGGCCGGCAGGGTCTCGGCCGTGCGGATGTCGTCGGTGACGACGCAGTCGGAAAGATCGGCCACGGCGCGAGCATACCCGGGTCGGGATCCGCCGCGAGCGGCTGCAGCCCCGGCCTCGGCCCGGGACGGTTCGCGTGCGGTCAGCGGACGTGCCCCGCCGGGTCCGGGGCGTCATCCAGCGCGCGGAGCAGCGCCGCGGCCTCGGCGAGGATCCGGGGGTGATAGGCCTTCAGTTGCGCCATGGCTCGGGCGAGGGCCCCGGCCGACCAGTGCGCCCGCGCATCCGGAGGTGGAATCACATCGAGCTCGGAGTCGAAGCCGACCCAGATCACCGCCACGGCCGCGACGCCCTCGTGGTGTAGCCGCGCGAGCGCGCGGCAGGCGTCGACCGGATCGATCCGTCGGTCGAGCAAGCCGCGGGCGATCGAGCCTGCGCGTCGCCGCGCCAGCTCGCCAGGCTGTCGAGCTTCCAGCTCGCGACGGAGGATCGCCCTCGCCACCGACTCCGCGTGCGGCGTCCGGTAGTCGATGTCGAGGAGCTCGAGGTGGAGCGCCTCGGCATCGCCCCAGTCATCATTGCTGGTCTCGTACAACCAGTCGGCGAACTGGACGGCCCCGTGCTCCTGGTGTGCCAGGGCTCGGTCGCCGACGCCGCCCACGTCAAGACCCCCGTCGCCGCGGCGGTCGCCGCCTGGGGCGGGGGCGGCGTTCGGCCGCGCGTCGCCGAGCACGAAGTCGAAGCAGCGATGGAGGGTGGCGTCGTTCATGGAGTGTGTCCGAGGCAAAGCGACGCTCGAGCTCGACCGCAGCGGCCGGCGCGAGCCACGCCGTACCGGCGTGCCGGGCACCTGCGCCGGCCGTGCGCGGACGCGCATCGCCCGCCACGCGTGTCGCGGCGTTGCCATGTCACCCGACGGGCCCGGGAACCTCACGCGGACCAATCGGACCGTGGCTTCTCCAGCCGGTGGTCAGCAGCCAGCTGGCCGCGGCGGCGACCGGCAGCGGCTGGTAGCCGGCCGGGATCGCGCACGGCACGGCCACGCCGCGCCAGCCATCGAACCGGATCCCGCTCGAATACGGATCGACCTGGGCACGTCGCGGGGCAACGCCCGCGAGGTCTTCGCGGTGCCGCCGCCAGTTGTTCAGAACGTACGCCAGCGCGTGCCGCGCCTGGCGCGGCGACCGGATGATCTCGGCGTGGTAGCGGGTGACGAAGACCTGGCCCGTGCGTCGTGTCGCGAGCCTGCGATCGACGGAGACGGCGCGGTTGAGGTGGCGCGCTGCGGAGATCTGGAGTCCCTGCATCCCGCTGGCCAGCAGCTGCTCGCTCGCGGCCTCGACGATCAGGTGGATGTGATTGCGCTGGATGCTGACGTGGACGACGCGGATCGCCTTCTTGGCCAGGGCCGTCAGCAACGCGCGCCGGATGGCCTGGTAGGCGCGCCGGCGGCGCAGCCGCCCGACCTCGTTCGTGATCCGCAGGACCACG
This sequence comes from Kofleriaceae bacterium, assembly GCA_046597055.1. Lineage (GTDB taxonomy): Bacteria > Myxococcota_A > Polyangia > Haliangiales > Haliangiaceae > UBA2376. The sequence goes on from JBKJLC010000218.1 coordinate 49,855, forward strand.
TGCACCGGCTCGCGGGCGGTGACGCGCGGTCGCCGGGTGACGCGTCGGTGCAGCCGCTTGCCGCAGGCCAGGAGGATCGGCTTGCGGCCGGCCCCGGCGCGGGCGCCGCCGCGCTTGCCGGGCCGGGCCCGATAGACGATGTCGAGCTGGCGTGTCGCGGCCATTGAAATTACCGATATCGTGAAAGGGGCCGGAAACAAGGGTTTCCTGGCCGAGGTGGGCACATGGGTGGGGCGCGGCCGCCGGCGGCCGGCGGCCGGCGGCGGCCGGGCTGTGGGCTTGACGCGCCTGTGGAGCGCGCGCCCTACGAGTCGCGTGTGGCTGCTGGGCGGCGAGCACGGGGCGCGACTCACCACAGGCGCTTGGAAAGCCGCGCCTCCGGGTCGTGGAGTCGCGCGGGTGGGGCGGTGGGCGCGCCTTTCCACAAGGCCCACAGCCGAGCCGACCCCGGACCCTGATCTTGAAAAA
>JBKJLC010000178.1:0-72302 GCA_046597055.1 Kofleriaceae bacterium
TGGAACGGCGCCGTCACGATCGTGGCCGCGCCGGTGCCGGGAAACGGAAAGCCGCGGGCCGCGCGTCGCGCGCACGCCAGCAGCCCGTTGCCGTGCAGGTACGCCGGGGCCCGCACCCGGAGCTTCTGCACGCCACCGTCGCCACCGACCAGCATCTGCATGGTCACCTGGGCCGACAGCGGCGCACCGCCGACCGCGTCCTTGATGCAACCGACCATCGCCGACGAGCCGCCGGCGATGCCGCCCTGGATCTCGCCGTCGTCGAGCGGCCGGGCGTCGTCGGCGCCGCCGAGATCGACCCGGCCCGGCGGTAGCGCCACCGCGTCGCCGCGCCACTCGAGCATGCGATCGGCCGCGGTCAGCTCGATCGCCTCGTCGACCTCGTAGGGCTCGGCGGCCTCGGTGGCAGCGCCGGCGCGCGGCCCGCCGCCACGGCGCCGACCCTTCTTCTTGCCAACGCCAGCGTCGAGCCCCGGGGTGGTGGCTTCACGCGCGACCTCGATCGGCGCGACCCCGGTGCGCCATGGCGGCTCGATCGCGAGGTATGTTCCGGCGACGCCGAGCACCAGGCCGATGGCGAGCCCGAGCCAGAACTTCACTCCTCGCTTGTACCACGGCGTCGGCCAGCCCCTCCCCGCCGGGCTCGCCCTGCTGATCTACGGGCTCGCCACCGCGACCTTCTTCGCGATCCACTTGACCCTCGGCGGCGGCCTGCTGGCCTCGGCGGTCGCCCAGGCGGTCGCGTTCGTCGTGATCCCGGTGGCCGCGCTCCGGCTGCACGGCGTCGCGCCACGCCAGCTCGGCCTCGAGCGCCCGCCGCTGCTGGGGATGATCGGCGCGCTCGTGATCGGGGCCGGGCTGTGGCTGATCGCGCTGCGACTCGCGCTGCCGATCATCGAGGCGACCGGGTCCGAGCAGGCGACCCGCGAGCTGTCGCACCGGCTGCTCGCGCCGGCCATGCCGCTGCCGCTGGTGATCGCGGCCAACGCGCTCGCGCCCGGCCTGTGCGAGGAGCTGCTGCATCGCGGCATGCTGCTCGGCGCGCTGGCGCCGCGCCTGGGTCGGGTCGCTGCGATCGCGATCACCACCGTGCTGTTCGCCGCGCTGCACCTCGAGCCGGCCCGGATGGCGACCGCCGCGCTGCTCGGCCTGGCCGCCGGGATCCTGGCGGTGTGGGCCCGGTCGGTGTGGCCAGCGGTGGTCCTGCACGGGGTCAACAACACGGTCGCGCTCGCGGTGGGGGCCGGGATCGCTCCCCAGCTCGCGACCGCGATCCGATCGCACCCTTTCGGGAGTGTCACCGTCGCTGGCGGGCTATGTGCGGCAGGGTTTGCGCTGGCCTGGATCGGCCGTCAGCGCGCCTGAGAGTCAATCGTAAGCGCGATGACACGATGACAAGCAGATGCACGGTCTGATACATTTTGATCGTGACCGACCCTAAGAGGACGCTCTGGTATCTCAAGAAGATCCAGCTACTGGGGGACATGGGTCCCGAGGTGCTGGCTCGACTCGCTGAGCGGGTCGAGATGCGCGAGGTCCGCCGCCGCGAGGTGGTCTATCTCCCCGGGGATCCCGGGAAGAGCGTGTTCTTCGTCAACGGCGGGCGCATCAAGGTCTGCAAGGTGACCCGCGACGGCAAGTCGCTGACGCTCGGGTACTGCGGCCCGTCGGAGATGTTCGGGGAGACCTGCCTGGTCGGCACCGGCGCGCGCACCGAGATGGCCGAGGCGGTCGAGAACGCGATGCTCACCGAGATCGATCGCGGCGACTTCGATCGCCTGCTGATCACGCACGCGATCCTCGCCGCCGGCGTCGCCAAGCTGATGATCACGCGCCGTCACGATCTCGAGAACAAGCTCGAGGCGCTGGTGTTCCGCGACGTCACCTCCAAGCTCGCCGAGCTGCTGATCAAGCTCGGCGACGAGTACGGCGTCGACGACTCGCGCGGCACCCTGGTCGCCCTCAAGATCACGCACCAGGAGCTGGCCAACCTGATCGGCTCGACCCGCGAGACCGTGTCGCTGACGCTGTCGCAGTTCAAGCGTCGCAAGCTGATCTCGACCGACGGCCGCAAGGTGATCCTGAGCGACCTCGAAGCCCTGCGCGCGCTGCTGTAGCTCACCGCGCTGCGCTAACGGCCCGCGTCGGTCGCGGCGCGAGCCGCCACCATCCGCGCCGCCAGCGCGAGCGCGGCCGCCATGCTGGTCGGACGCGCGCGGCCGGTGCCGGCGAGATCGTAGGCGGTGCCATGATCGGGCGAGGTCCGCACGATCGGCAGCCCGAGGGTCACGTTGACGGCCTCCTCGAAGTCCACGAGCTTGACCGGGATGAGCGCCTGGTCGTGATACATCGCGACCAGGCCGTCATAGCCACCGTCGACGGCGTGGCGGAACGCGGCGTCGGGCACCAGCGGGCCGGTCACGTGGGCCCCGGCGCCGAGCCGGCGGCCGAGCTCGGCGACCGCCGGCGCGATCACCGCGTCGTCCTCGGCGCCGAGCAGCCCGCCCTCGCCGGCGTGCGGGTTGAGCCCGACCACGCCGAGGCGCACCGGCGCGGCCCGGCCGAGGTCGCGGCGCAGGCAGGCCGCGAGCAGCTCGCCGACGCCGACGATCCGATCGACGGTCAACAGGCCGGCGACCGCGGCCAGCGGCTCGTGCACGGTGACCAGCGCGACGTTGAGGCGTGGCCCGATGAAGGTCATCGCCACCCGCTCGGCGCCGAGCCGCGACGCCAGCAGCTCGGTGTGGCCAGGGAACCCGAACCCGGCCCGGCGCGCCCAGGTCTTCGAGATCGGGGCGGTCACCAGCGCCGACACCCGGCCCGCGCGCGCCGCCGCGATCGCCGCCTCCAGCCACGCGACCTGGGCGGCACCGGCCGCGGCGCCCGGCACGCCGGCGACCACCCCCGGCGCCGGCTCGCCTTCGCACGGCACGTCGACCGTGACCCCGATCGCGCGGGCGCCCCGCGCCAGCACGTCACCGTCGCCGAACACCACCAGCTGGCGGCGCAGCGCGTCGCTGGCGTGCGCGATCGCCCACGCGGCGACCTCGGGGCCGATGCCGGCCGGATCGCCGAGCGTGATGCCGATGGTCATCGCCGCAACCTACACCGGCGCCGGGGCGGTCGCCCGTGCCCCGACGTGGCGAGGTGCGCGCGTCCTACGGCGAACCTCGCAGGGGTACGCATGTTGAGGATTGCAGTGACGCGCGGGTCCATCAACACTGACCTCATGCGCGCCGCCCCGATCCTGATCGCTGTGCTCGCGGCCTGTGGTGGCGCCGTCACCGGTGACCTCGAGGCGCCGGCGGCGCCCGGGCCCGGGCCGGTCGCGACCGAGACCGTGCGCGCCGACGACGTCAGCGGGCTGGTCGCCGGCGAGGTCATGCGGTTCGACGTGCGGATCGCCGGCGTGCTCGCCGGCGAGGCCCAGGTCGCGGTCGGCGAGCCCGGCCTGGTCGGCGGCATCCGCGCGGTGGCGGTGTCGTCGCGGATCGCGTCGGCCGGCGCGCTCGCGCTGCTCAAGGTGGTCCGCGACGAGGCCACCTCGATCGTGGACATGCGCAAGCTCACGCCGATCAGCAGCACCGCCAAGGTGGTGTTCGGCGACAAGCGCTACACCGCCGCCGCCGCCTACGACGACCACGCCGCGACCATCCAGTACCAGCCCGAGGGCGGCGCGGTGACCACGCTCACCTACAAGTTCGGCGAGCACGAGGTCCACGACGCCCACACCGCGATGGCGCGCGTGCGGACCTGGCGCGCCGAACCCGGCGATCGGCTCGGCATGTGGATGATCGGGGGCCGCCGCATCTGGCGGTCGGAGATCTGGCCGGTCGGGCACGAAGTCATCGGCACCCGGCTCGGCAACCAGGCCGCGATCCGGCTCGACGGCACCTCGCATCGCGCTCGCCCGGATCTCACGCTCGACCCGAGCAAGCCGCCGCGCCGGTTCACCGTGTGGCTGTCCGACGACGCCGACCGGGTGCCGCTGCTGGTCAAGGCGCACACCGAGTACGGCGAGCTCACGATCGAGCTGGTCGACTACCAGCACCCCTGATCTAGCGAGCGCTACGGGGCGGGCGCGACCATGTCGGCCAGGGCGGCGTACAGCAACTCGGCCAGGTCGGCGTCCTCGTTGGCGAGCTCGGCGAAGTCATCGCCGCGCACCGCCAGCGCGCGCACCTCGCTGATCGCGACCGCGAGCGACTCGGCCCGGCGCGGCTGACCGCGGCCGAGCAGCGCCTCGGGATAGAGCATCGAGCCGGCGCCCTCGGTGTCGCCGCCGATCAGCACCTCGCCATCGAGCAGGATCCAGCCGACCCGGCTCTCCAGCGTGCTCTCGGGCAGGATGTCGCCGGCGACGAAGTCGTGGCTCATCGCGATCCGCAGCGTCCGCAGCCGCTGCTGCGGCGACAGCTGCTCGAGCAGCGGGCACAGCGACAAGATCTCGGCGTCGCGCTGACGCTGGGCCGCGGGCACCGGCGTCTCGCCCGCTTCGATCACCTTGATCACCAGCGCGGTCGCGTTGTCCTCGCCGCCGCGCTCGAGCGCGAGATCGACCAGCTTCTGGGCGGCCCGGGCCGGGCTCGGCTGCGAGGTGAGCACCTCGCCGACCTCGGCCTCGCCGACGTACTCGCTGACGCCGTCCGAGCACAGCAGCAGCCGATCGCCGTCGGACAGCGGCACGGTGAACGTGATCACCCGGGTGTCATCGCCGAAGCCGAGCGCGTTGGTGATCACGCCTTTCCAGCGGTGACTTTCGGTGCTCTCCATCATCGGCAGGCCGGCGGCCAGGAGCCGGGCCAGCAGCGTGTGATCCTCGGTGAGCTGCATGGCGATGCCCCCGCGCACCAGGTAGGCACGCGAGTCGCCGGCGTGGGCGATGATGGCGTCGCCCCCGGCCACCACGATGCCGGTGAAGGTGGTGCCCATGCCCTTCTTGGCGAGATCGGCGAGCGACTGCTCGCAGATCGTGCGGTGCGCAGCGAGCACACCCCCCTTGACCGCGTGCAGCGCGGCCCGGCGCGCCTCGAGGCTGCCGGCGCCGGCCCAGGTCGCCAGCGCCTTCTGGGTCGGCGGGGCCAGCCACTCCTGCCGGGTCACCCGGACCCCGAGCGCGGACGCCACCTCGCCCGCGGCATGGCCGCCCATCCCGTCGCAGACGATGAAGATGCCCTCGTCCGAGTCGACCAGGTGCGAGTCCTCGTTGTGGTCGCGCACGTTGCCGACGTGGGTCACCGCCGCGGCGACGATCGTCGATCTCACCCGTGCATCATATCCGAGTCGCCCCGATCACGTGGGCCACGGCTGGGCACATCATCTGAAAGCCGGTCGGGGCTCTCACAGGATCGTGCGCCGGAACCACTCGATCAGGCCGGCCGGGACCAGGACCAGGGAGGCCAGCATGACCCCCATCCAGAACGGGCTGTCGTACGGCAGGTCTTCGAAGTTCTGCCCGAAGAAGCCGACGATGAACGACAGCGGCAGGAAGATGGCCGAGAACACGGTCAGGCTCTTCATGACGTTGTTGGCCTTCTGGGCCTGGAACGCCTGGTAGCTGCTGACCAGCCCGTTCGAGACCTCGCGGATCTCCTCGACCATCTCGGCCAGGCGGGCGACGTGGTCGGTGACGTCGCGCAGGTGCAGCACCGTCCGCTGCGAGATGCGTTCGTCGGTGCGGCGATGCAGGATGCCGATGGTGTCCCGCAGCGGTCGGATCACGCGCCGCATCGCGACCGCGACCCGCTTCATCCGGACAATCGTCCGGAGATCGAACGTCGCGGTCGCGTCGATCATCGACCACTCGATCTCGTCGAGCTGGTCGCGGATGTGCTGCACCAGCGGCTCGGTCGCGGCGACCATCGCGTCGACATGCAGGTACAGCACCCACGATGGCCCCCGCTCGAGCACGGTGGCGTCGACCTGCGCCTTCTGCCAGACCCGCTCGTGGGACGGCAGCGGGTTGTCGTGCACCGTCACCAGGTAGCCATCGCCGATGAACGCGTGGATCTCGTGGATCTGGATGTCGAGCGCGTCGTCGGGCGACGCGGTGAAGGAGTGGATCACCACGAACAGGTAGCGATCGTAGTCGTCGACCTTCGACTGGGTGCCGAACACGGCGCAATCCTCGATCGCCAGCGGGTGGAAGCCGAACCGCTGCCGGAGCAGCTGCAACGAGGCGTCATCGGGCTGCTCCAGGTCGATCCAGCGGGTCACCCCCTCGGGTGGCGCGGCGACCGACTCGTCGCCCTCGCGGACGACCGGCTGTCCATCGGCACCAAGATCCAGGACCTGGAACATTGGCCGCGACGATACGCCGCGGGGCGCCTGCGCCTCTACCGGTTGCCGCGCATCTTGTAGCCCACGTTGCGGACCGTCTCGATCAGGCCGCCCGACACCGCCCCCATCTTGGCGCGCAGCCGGCGGACATGGATGTCGACCGTCCGGGTCCCGCCGGCGTAGGAGTAGCCCCACACCCGCTCGAGCAGCTGCTCGCGGGTGAACACGCGTCCGCGGTGCTGGCCGAGGAAGCGCAGCAGCTCGAACTCCTGGTGGGTGAGCGCGAGTCGCCGGCCTCCGAGCTTGGCCTCATGACCGGCGACGTCGATGTGGAGCTCGTCGATCTTGAGGGTCTCGTCGGTGCCGAACGCGGCGGTCTTCCAGTCGAGCTGGCGGACCCGGCCGTACAGCTCGGCGGGGACGATCGGGAGGAGGACGAAGTCGTCGAAGCCGGTCGAGAAGTCGAGCCCGGGCAGGCGCGGCAAGGTGAGCGCCATGAGCACAGGTACCTCGGCGAGCACCCCGCCAGATTTCATCTTCTTGATGGCCCGCTGGGCGCGCATCACGTCGTCGCCGGCGTCGACCACGACCACGGTCGGAGGAGTCCGGAGTAGGTCCTCCTCGTCAAGGCCGCCCAGGTCGAACCTGCCCAGACGGGTAGCGCAGCCCAGATCCGCCAGCACCGTGGCGATCGAGTCACGTTCATTGATCGCCGTCTCGGGCTCGGCACAGATCACGACGGCTCTCATCCCGGTAAGTGATCGCTTCGATGACCCAACGCGTCAAGCGAATCGTCGAGGCGTGTGACCTGTTGCCGACGCCGTCGAACATGTAAGAATCGTCCCTCAGATGGAGGAATTCCACTGCTCCTTCTGCGGCAAGCAGCGCCGCGAGGTGCGCAAGCTCATCAGCGGACCGCGCGTATTCATCTGCGATGAATGCGTGACGCTCTGCAACGATATCCTCGCGAAGGAGGAGGCGGCGGAGCGTCCGAAGTTCCCGCCGCCTCGCGCCATCGTCGAGGAGCTTGATCGCTACGTCGTGGGCCAGGACCACGGCAAACGTGCGCTGTCAGTCGCCGTCTACAACCACTACAAGCGCATCGGCCTGCGCGGAAAGCAGACCGACGTCGAGGTCCAGAAGGGCAACATCCTGCTCATCGGACCGACCGGGTCCGGCAAGACCCTGCTCGCCCAGACCCTCGCCAAGAAGCTCGACGTCCCGTTCGCGATCGCCGACGCCACCACGTTGACCGAGGCGGGCTACGTCGGTGAAGACGTCGAGAGCGTGGTGAAGGCGCTGTTCCGCGCCGCCGGCGGCGATGTCGAGAAGACCGCGCGCGGCATCATCTGCATCGACGAGATCGACAAGATCGCCCGCAAGGGCGGCGTCCCATCGCCGACCCGCGACGTGTCCGGCGAGGGCGTGCAGCAGGCGCTGCTGAAGATCCTCGAGGGCAAGACGGCGACGATCACTCCAGACGGGGCGCGCAATCGCCCGCAGCAGGAGCTGATCCAGATCGACACGACCGACATCCTCTTCATTTGCACCGGCGCCTTCAACGGCATCGAGGACATCGTCCGCCGCCGGGTCGGGCAGCGTGGCCTCGGCTTCGGCGCCAGCATCCACCAGCAAGACGACGACAAGGACTCGCTGCGCCGCAACGCGCGGACCGAGGACCTCGTGAAGTTCGGGATGATCCCCGAGTTCATGGGCCGCCTACCCGTCATCGTCTCGTGCGACCAGCTCGACGTCGATGCGCTGGCCGAGGTCCTGTGGAAGCCGCGCAACGCGCTGGCCAAGCAGTACCAGCGCCTGTTCGAGCTCGAGGGCGTGAAGCTGACCTTCCGGCCCGACGCCCTCAGGTCGATCGCCGTGGAGGCCAGCCGCCGGGCCTCGGGTGCGCGTGGCCTCCGCGCGATCCTGGAAGAGGTGATGCTCGACGTGATGTACGAGATCCCGTCGCTGCAGGGCGTGAAGGAGTGCGTGGTGACCAAGGAAGTCGTCGAGAGCCGCGGCCGGCCCGAGCTCGTGCTCGAGTCCAAAGCGGCCAGCTGAGACGCGGCGCTGGTCGCAGCTGCGCCGCGGTCAACCGCCGCCGTAGTGGTGGCCGCCGTAGTGACCGACGAAGCCGCCGTAGCCGCCCCCGCCGTAGGCGGCGGCGCCGAGCAGCTCGTCGAGCCGCTGGCGGGTGGCGTCGTCGACGTCGACGCCGCGCTGGCGGAGCTGCGAGGCCGCCGCCATCCGCACCTGGTCGGTCGCGCCGGTGCTGGCGAACACCCGCACCAGCGCGCGGTCGACGTCCTCGCCGCCGTTGTACGCCGCGTAGATCGCGGCCGCCGCCACCTGCTCGTCGCCGTCCTCGATCAGGCGCGACAGCGTCTGGCTCGCGCGCGGGTCGTCGAGCTGGCCGAGGGTCGACACCGCGACCAGCCGCTCGTTGGGGTCGGTGGCCTGGCTGGCCGTCACCAGCGCGTCGACCGCGCGGGGCGAGCCGACCTGGGCGAGCGCGGCGAGCGCCTGCCCCTTCACGCCGGCGTCGCTGTCGCGGGTGAGCTGGATCAGCGCGTCGGTCGAGGCGTCGTCGCCGGCCTGGGCCAGCGCGCTCGCCGCCGCCGAGCGGACCTGAGCGTCCTGCGACCGCACCGCGTGCCGGAGCAGCCGCTGCGAGTCGGCCGAGCCCAGGCTCGACAGCGCCCACGCGGCGGTCCGCGCCAGCTCGGGATCGCTGCCGTTCAGCGCCGCCTCGGCGATCGCCAGGCCCTCGGCCGAGCCGGCGTTGACGAGCTGCTGGAGCGCCTGCGTGCGCAGCGCGGGCTTGCCGGTGCGGGCCACGTCGGCCAGGGCGCCGCGGACGTCGTCGGGGCTCCCGCTCTGTCCGAGCGCGCCGATCGCGGCCTGGGCCAGGGCCGCGTCGTCGCTCTTCAGCGCGGCCAGCAGCGCCGACCGCGCGTCCTCGGTGCCGAGCCGGCCGAGGATCCACGCCGCGCCCTGGGCCTCGTCGGACTTGCCCGCGAACAGCGCGTCCGCGAGCATCGCGGTCACCGCCGGATCGTCGGGCTGGGCGTTGGCCAGCATGTCGAGCGCGAAGGTCCGGGTCTGGCCGTGCCCGCGCTCGGCGATGTGCAGCAAGGCCGCGCGGGCCTCGGGCGCGCCGGTGTCGGCGAGCATGCGCATGGCCTCGAGCTTGTCCTGGCGCGGGCCGTGCTCGGCCAGGTCGATCGCGATCCCGATCGCGTCGGGGTTGCCGGCCTTGACCAGGCCGGGCAGCACGACCCGGCGGTCGGCCGCCTTGCCGGTGCGCGCGATCGCGAGCAGCGCCAGCTCGACGTCGGGGCTGCGCAGCTGCTGGAGCGCGTAGATCACCGACGAGCTGGTCGCGTCGCCGGCGAGCGCCGCCTCGATCAGGAGCTCGCGGGCGTCGTCGCCGCCGAGGTTGACCAGGGTCTGCGCGACGTTCGAGACCAGGTTGCGATCGCCCGAGCCCAGCAGCTGGCCGAGCGCCTTGATCGCCTCGGCGCCACCGATCTCGCCCATCGCCGAGATCGCGTTCCACTTGGCGAACTGCGGGCCGCGCTGGGCGAGGTCGATCAGCAGCGGCAGCACCGCGGGATCACCGGAGCGACCGAGCGCGGTCAGCGCCGCCGTGATCGTGTTGGCGTCGCCGGTCTTCACCAGCTTCGCGAGCATCGCGATCGTCTCGGGATCGCTCGGCTGCAGGTTGGCGAGCGCGACCGCGCGGATGCGAACGTCGGGCGCCATCGCCAGCTCGGCGAGCAGCTCCTGCGCACGCGGCGACGGGATCTGGGCCAGGGCGTAGACCGCGGTCGAGGCGCCCTCGAAGTCACCGCTGCTGGCGATCCGCGCCAGCACCGCGGCCGCCTCGTCGCCGCCCATCTGGCCGAGCGCCTGGAGCGCCATCGCCCGGGCCGGGTCGCCCCGGTCCTCGGCGATCGCGACCAGCGCGGCCCGCGCCCGCGGATCGGCGGCCGAGCCCATCGCGGTCACCGCCGCGTTGCGCACCCGCGGCCGCGGGTCGTCGACGAGGTCGAGCAGGAGATCGATCGCACGCGTGGTGGCGATCCGGCCGATCGCGCCGATCACGGCCTCGGGGACGCCCGGGCGCGGGTCGTCGGCCAGCGGCGCCATGGCCGCGACCGCGTCGTCGGTGCCGACCGTGCCCAGCTTGTCGGCGATGATCGTGACCTGCTGTGGGCTCCGCGCCGCCAGCAGCTGGTCGATCAGCTTGGCCTCGGACAGGCCCAGCGAGGCGGCCGAGACCCGGACCGGGCGGCGCAGCTGCGAGGCGTCGCCCTTCTTGCCGGCCCGCCCCCCCTGCTGGACCGGCCCACCCGGGTCGGCGGGCCCCGACCACGCCGCGTAGCCGGCGACGACGGTGGTGAGGGCGAAGAAGACGGTGGCGAGACGGTAGCGGCCAAGGGTGGTCAAGAAGGCTCCTGGAAGGTCCCGGTGCTAGGACGGCTGCCCTGGTGGAACGATCTCAGCGCCTGGTTCATTTCTACCGCCGCGTCAAGAGGATGTAAGGCGCTCCCCCTCATCCCGAACGCCGTGCATTGACGCGCGCTTGAACCGGTCCATAAGCTTTCCCTCATGCTCACGCCTGAACAGACCGCAGAGCTACGCCAGCGTCTCGAGGCGGAGCTGGCCCGCCTGGCCGCGAATGCCCAGGCCGCCATCGGCTTCACGATGGACCGTGACCGCGATCGCATCGGCCGCGACTCCATGGACGAGTCGACCGAGGAAGAGCTCTATTCGACCCAGCTCCGGCTCCACGACCGCGAGACCTTCTTCATCGGCAAGATCCAGGACGCCATCAAGCGGATCGACGGCGGCGAGATCGACGAGTGCGAGGAGTGCGCGGAGCCGATCGGCTTCAAGCGGCTCATGGCCCGGCCGGTGACAACCCTGTGCTTCGAGTGCAAGAGCGCCAAGGAGCAGGTCGAAGCCGACGACAACGGCGAGTGACCGGCGCGGCGCTGGTGCCCCGGGTTTGCTAACCACCGGAAAGGTCTGGTAGCGTTCCCTCACGGGTCCACGAATGCGCGACCGCTACACGATCACGGAGCGACTGGACCAGGGCGGAATGGCCGAGGTCTTCCGCGGCGTTGCGGAGTCGATCGAGGGGTTCAAGAAGTCGGTTGCGATCAAACGCATCCTTCCGAACCTGACGAAGAACCAGAAGTTCGTCTCGATGTTTCTCGACGAGGCGCGGCTGTCGCTGTTCCTGCAGCACGCCAACATCGTCCAGGTCTTCGACATCTCGAAGACCCCCGACAACGCGTACTTCCTGGTGATGGAGTACGTCGATGGGTGCAACCTCAAGGCGCTCATCGAACGACAGAAGCAGCGCGGCAAGCGGATCGAGATCGCGCCCACGATCTACCTGATGATCGAGTGCTGCAAGGCGCTGAACTACGCCCACAACCTCGAGCATCCCGAGACCAACGAGCCGCTCGGCATCGTGCACCGGGACATCTCGCCGCCGAACATCCTGCTGTCGAAGAACGGCGAGGTGAAGCTGGTCGACTTCGGGCTGGCCAAGGCCAACAGCCAGATCGAATCGACCGATCCCGGCGTGGTGAAAGGCAAGTTCAGCTACCTGTCGCCCGAGGCCGCCAGCGGCCTGCCGGTCGACCACCGCGCCGACGTGTTCGCGGTCGGCATCATCCTCTGGGAGATGTTCACCAGCCGCCGGCTGTTCTACGGCGATACCGACTACCAGACGGTCGAGCAGGTGCGGCAGGCCCGGGTGCCCTCGCTGCAGGCGCTCAACCCCGAGATCGAGCCCGAGCTCGAGCAGATCGTCCGCAAGTCGCTGTCGCGCGCGCCCGACGACCGCTACGCCAGCGCCGCCGATCTCGGCGACGCGCTCGCCCAGTACCTGTTCTCGCGGCGGATGAAGGTCACGGCGCGCGACATCACCAATCTCGTGCGCGACACGCAGATCGAGATGATGCGCAAGCGGTCCTCCGAGCCCAAGGAGTCGATCGGCGCGCTCATCAATGACGAGGTCCAGCGCCTGAGCTCGCTGGTCGGCGCCGAGGAGGTCGACCCCAATCCGCGCGGCGGCGGCGCGGCCAGCCTCGACCCGCTGCACTTCGTGGACACCGCCGCCTGGGCCGGCGACATGGACACCACCGGCAACCTGCCCCGCCCGGCGGCGCGACCGGCCGGCGCGCCGGTGCAGCCCACCGCCTCGCCCGGGACCCCGCCGAACCGGCCGCCCGGGTCCAGCTCGACCGACGTCGAGTCGCTGCAGGCGATGCTCGAGCCCGATCGCACCGGCCTGCACCAGCGCGGGGGCAGCAACATGCTGATCGCGATCCTGGTGGTGCTGCTGCTGGTCGCGGGCGCGGGTGCGTACGTCGTGACGCAGGTGCTGTAGCCCCGTCGAGACCGCGCCGCCGATCCCAGACCCCGCGGTGACGCGATCTCGCGCGGGGTGCATTAGCATTTGGGCATGCGGCTCGGAGCTGGCGTCGTCCTCGTCCTCGTGCTGGGAGCCTGCGGCGATAACGTCGTGCGCGCCCCGGCGACCCTGACCGTCGGCGGTCTCGAGGTCCGCCTCGACGAGGTGCCCGCGCGCATCGAGGTGCGCCGGGGCGACGAGGTGCTGTGGGCGACCGCGCCCGGGCTCGCCCGCGACGGCGACGAGCCCGCGGTGTTCGCGGCGACCCGCCGCACCGACGCCGCCGTCAGCATGCAGTTCGGCTCGTTCCGGTTCGAGCCCGACGACGACACGCCGTGGCGAGGCGTGGCGACCCTGGCCGTGACCGCGCAGACCGCAGCGACGATCACGTTCGAGCTGCGCGACCGGGTCGGCGACCCGATGGGCACCGGCGAGGTGACCCTGACCGCGGCCGACGGCGCCGGCGAGGTCGTGCTGGGGCTCGATCTGTCGGCGGTCGGCGGCAACCGCGCCTCGATCGCATTCGCCTGCGAGGACCGCGATCACTTCCTGGGCCTGGGCGGCCAGTCGTTCGCGGTCGACCACCGCGGCCAGTCGGTCGCGCTGTGGGTGCAGGAGGACGGCATCAGCAAGCTCGACGTGCCCGACGACAACTACGACGGCGTGTGGGCGCTGACCGGGCGCCGCCACTCGACGCACACGCCGATGCCGATGATGCTGTCGTCACGGGGCTGGGCGCTCGCGCTCGACACCAACCGGCGGGCGCGCTTCGACCTGTGCGCGACCGACCCCGCGCTGGCCCGGCTCGAGGCCTGGGACGACCAGCTCACCGTGCGGCTGTTCGTGGGCAACTCGCCGCGCGACTCGATCGCGCGGATGACCGCGTGGATCGGCCGGCCGGCGGTGCCACCGGCGTTCGCGTTCGCGCCGTGGCTCGACGCGATCTACGGCCAGGCCAACGTGCGCCGGGTCGCCGACGCGCTGCGGGCTGCCGACGTGCCGGTCAGCGTGATCTGGAGCGAGGACTGGCGCGGCGGCAACGACGAGACCGGCCCGGCCGGTGGCTACGTGCTCGAGGAGGACTGGCGGGTCGACCGTACGATTTACCCAGACTTCGAGGGGCTCGCCGGCCACCTCCACGACAGCGGCTACAAGTTCCTGACCTACGCCAACACCTTCATCGACACCGACGCCGACGTGCGATCCGAGGCGATCGCGCTCGGCCACACGATCAAGCGCCCGGACGGCAGCGTCCACGACTTCCTCGGCGTGAAGTTCCGCGACTCGACCCTGCTCGATCTGTCGAGCCCGGCCGCGGTCGCGTGGGCCAAGGGCGTGTACGGCGAGACCTTCGCGATCGGCTCGGACGGCTGGATGGCCGACTTCGGCGAGTGGTTGCCGACCGACGCCGTGCTGGCCTCCGGCGAGTCCGGGCTCGACTACCACAACCAGTACGCGACCGACTGGCTCCGCCTGAACCACGAGCTGTTCACCGAGGCCCAGGCCCGCGACGGCATCGAGCGCCTCTACTTCGCCCGCGCCGGCGGCCTCGGCGCCCAGCCGTACATGCAGGTGGTGTGGGCGGGCGATCAACAGACCGACTTCACCGTCGGCGACGGCCTGCCGTCGGTGATCCCGATGGGGATCGGCCTGGGGCTCACCGGCTTTCCGTACTTCGGCCACGACATCGCGGGCTACATGAGCCAGACCACCGTGCCGGTCAGCCGCGAGCTGTGGTTCCGCTGGGTGACGTTCGGTGCCCTGTCGCCGGTGATGCGGACCCATCACGGCCGCAGCGCGCGCGAGAACTGGCACTGGGAGCGCGACGCCGAGACCACCGCGCACCTGCGCCGCTGGGCCAAGCTGCACATGCAGCTCGTGCCCTATCTACGGATGCTCGCCGTCGACGCCCACGCCACCGGGGCGCCGCTGTTCCGCCCGTTCGTGATCGATCACCCCACCTGGACACCCGGCTGGTCCCTCGCCGACCAGTACATGCTCGGCGATCGCATCGCGGTCGCGCCGGTGGTGGTGGCGGGCGCGACGTCGCGCGAGGTCCGGCTGCCGGCCGGCCGGTGGTACGGCCTGCTCGACGGGGCCGCGCTCGACAGCGACGGGGACCGGCCGCTGTCGGTGAGCGCGACCGTGTCCGAGATCCCCGCGTTCGTGCCGGACTGCAGCGTGCTCGCGATGTACCCCGAGCGGGTCGATACCGTCGTCGCGACCGCGGGGGTAGCCGGGGCCGGCGTGGTGACGGCCGCGGCGGTCGGCGATGACCGCGAGCTGTGGCTGTACCCGTGCCAGGCGCCCGGCGCGGGCGGCGTGCGGACGATGACCGAGGCCGGCGGGCTCACCTACGTGCGGTCGGGCGGGTTCGGGCCGGGCGCGGCGGCGTGGAACGGCGCGCCGGTGACGTTCGCGGCCGAGGGCAGCGGCGGACGCTGGCTGAGCGCGGAGGTCGTGGGGCCCGGGCGGCTGACGGTCGATGGCGTCGAGGTCGTGCGCGCGGACGGCGGCGCCGCCGGTCGACGGATCCGGCTGCGGAGCGTCGGGCCGTAGCGAGGCGAGGCCGCATCCGCGGCGGCACGGGCATCGGCATCGGCAGCGGCACCAGCGGCACCAGCATCAGCGCCGGCACCCGCATCAGCACCGGCACCCGCGTCAGCACCGGCACCGGCACCGGCACTCGCATCAGCACCAGCACCCGCATCAGCATCAGCATCAGCAGCGGCACCGCTCCCCCGCCCGGTGTCCCTGAGCGAAGCGCGCAGCGCGGAGTCGAAGGGCAGACGGCAGCCTGCCAGGTGCAGCACCCCATCTTCGACGCGCTGCCCTCAGGATTGATCACAGGTCTCCATGTGATCGGAAGCGCTCATCCTTTCCCGGTGTCCCTGAGCCGGCGCCGAAGGCGCCGCGTCGAAGGGCAGAGCGCGGGCCCGCTGCGCGACCGCTACGACGTCGCAAACAACGCGATCAGCAACCCGATCGCCGCCACCGCGACCGCCGCCGCCGCCAGCGCCGGCCACCGCGACGCTCTCGCCTCCTCCTCCCGCTCCTCGGCCGCGACCGGCATCCGCCCCGTCGCCCCCGCGCCGGCGCGCTTCCCGGCCCGCGTCACCGTCTCCAGCAGCTGCGCCCCGCCCGCGCTCAACCGCCCTTCCAGCTCCACCAGCATCGCCGCCGCCGGATCCCGGTACCGCACCACGGTCGCCCCCAGCGTGATCCGCGCGCCATCCGCCAGCAACAGCCCCGGCGCCTCCCGCGGCGCGGGTCGTCCGTCCACCTGCGTGCCGTTCTTCGAGTCCAGATCGGTCACCCACACCCCGTCGAAGCGCCGCTCGATGACCGCATGGTTGCGCGAGAGATCCGGATCCAGCAGCACCCACGTCGACGTGTCGCCGCGCCCGATCACCACCCGCGCTTCCGGCGGCGGCAAGGCCAGCCGCTGGCCGGCGACCGGGCCCTCCTCGACCGTGAGCTCGGGTGCCAGCTCGGGGTGCTCGGACGACTCGCCGCCGAGCAGGTCGCGCACGAGCTCACGCGCCAGCGACTCCGTGCGATCGCGCCCGGTGCCGGCCTCACCGTCCCAGGGCACCGCGACCATGCGAGCCGGGCCGATGTCGACCGGTCGGCCCGCGCAGGCCCGCAGCTCGTCGACCACCAGCTCGACCCCGTCGAGAAAGGCCCCGGGCGCCAGCGCGATCGCGACCACGCCCTCGCCATCGCGCAGGAAGCGCAGGTGGACCGGCGCCAGCGCCGGGTCGGCGACGCGGACGTCGGCCGCGCGGCCACTGCCGACCAGCGCGCTGCCGCCGAGCTCGATCGGACGCGGCGTGCCGCCATGGATCGCCAGCGAAACCTTCAGGTGAGCCCTCATCGGCCCGACCTATCGTGCCTGGCATCACGCGGTTGCGTCTTGGCGTGGTCGTGCAATTGCGCCACGATGGGAGGATGCGATGGGCACTCGCGGCCGCGTGCCTGACCGCCCTCGCGGCGATCCCGGCCACGGCGTGCGGCGCAACCCTGACCGGCGCCGTCTACATCGACCGCAACGGCGACCGGGTCCGCCAGGGCAGCGAGCCCGGTGTGCCCGGGGCGGTGGTCGCCCTCGATGGCGCCGCCTTCGCGGTCACCGATGCGCGCGGCGAGTACGTCCTGGACGTACCGCTGGTGGCCGGCATCGTGTGGGTGCGGGTCCCCGACGGGTTTCGCCCGGGCCCGGTGTGGCGCCCGGCCCAGGCCGGCGAACTCGACCTGGGTGTGGTTCCGCTCACGGCCGACGAGGCCGCGGCGCCCGTCACCTTCGTCGTCGCCGCCGACTCGCACATGACCGACAACCCGGCCGACCCCTGGGACGGCGGCGATCTCGCCGACGCGATCGATCAGGCGATCGGGCTGCCCGAACCGCCTCGCTTCTTCACGATCGTCGGCGATGTCACCCAGGGCAACCAGCCCGGCGAGTTCGCCCGGATCGACGCCGCGCTCGACGGCGTGACGGTGCCGTGGGTGCCGGTGCCGGGCAACCACGACTGGTACGACGGCGGCGCGGCCTGGCGGGCGCGCTGGGGTCCCGACAACTACAGCTTCGACGTCGGCGACCTGCACGTGATCGTGTGGGACACCAACCTGTCCGACGATCGGCAGATCGGGTTCGTCACCGCCGACCTCGCGCACGTCGCGCCGTCGATGACCGTGGTCGGGCTCGGCCACGCGTCGCCGAACGACGCGGTCGCCGACCAGCTCGCCGCGCTCGGCGTCGACTACCTGTTCACCGGGCACTGGCATGCCAACCGGCGGGTCGAGCGTGAGGGCCTGGTCGAGTGGGGCACCCAGACGTTCGTGATGGGCAGCATCGATCAGTCGCCGTCGGGCTACCGCGTGATCACGTTCGAGGGCGGCGTGCCGTCGATCGTCCACCGCGAGCGCCTGCTGGCGCCCCAGCTGGCGCTGACCGCGCCCCACCCCGGCAGCTGCGCGCCGCCGTCGGGCTTCGAGCTGATCGTCGCGGCCGCGCTCGATGCCGCCACACCCGAGGTGACCGCCCGGCTCGACTGCGGCGAGCCGATCGAGCTGGCCCCGCGCGGCGGCTGGACGTTCGCGGCCGCGGTGCCGGCGCTGGCGCCGGGCCCGCACGCGGTCACGCTGCAGGCGACCTCGCCGTCGGGACGGAGCCACACGCGCCAGGTCTCGTTCGAGGTGTGCGCGACGACCGATCCGGCGCCGGTGCCCGGTGACTGGCCGCAGCTCGGCGGCGGTCCTGCCCACGCCGGCAACGCGCCGCGCCCGATCGCGCCGCCGCTGACCCAGCGCTGGGCGACCTCGGTCGGTGGCACGGTGGTGCTCGGCTCGCCGGTCGTCGCGGACGGCATCGTCGTGGTGTCGGTGACCGATCTCGGGGCCGGCGATGGCGGCGGCCTGGTCGCGCTCGATCTGGCGACCGGCGCGGTCCGCTGGCGCTACGTCACGCCCTACCCGGTGCGCAACGCGCCCGCGATCGACGGCGACACGGTCGTGGTCGCGCTCGGCCACGGCGAGATCCACGCGGTCGGGCTCGCCGACGGGGCGCGGCGCTGGAGCTACGACGTCGCCGACGGCCTGCCGACCTTCGAGTCGTCGCTGTGGGCGGCGCCGACGATCGCCGATGGCGCGGTCCTGGTCACGGTGCAGGGCCGGATGGCCGCGATCGACCTCGCCACCGGCCTGCCGCGCTGGGAGCAGGCGCTGGTGCCGGTGTATCCGTGGCTGGGCACGCTGGCCGCGGTCGCCGCCGGCGAGGGCGCCGCGATCGCGACGTACTCGCGCGACGACGGGCTGACCGCGTGGAGCGCCGCCACCGGCTCGAAGCTGTGGGAGATCAAGTCGGGCCGGTCGGTCGCGATCAACGCCACCCCGGTGATCGCGGGCGGCATCGCGTACATCGTGAGCTCGCTCGGCGCGGTCACCGCGGTCGAGATCGCCACCGCGAGGCAACTGTGGAGCAACGGCTACACGCCGGGCGGCTTCGACTGGGGCTACTCGGTCACCGCTGCGCCCGCGGTCGCCGGCGGTCGTCTGTTCCTGCCGACGCAGTGGAAGGATCTGGTCGCGATCGACGCCGCCACCGGCGCCGAGCTGTGGCGGGCCACCACGCCGCTCGGCCCGCTCAACTTCGCGCACTACCGCTCGGCCGAGCCCGGCTTCGCGGCCAGCCCGGTCGTCACCGGCGATCTGGTGTGGGTCCCGCGCCCCGACGGCAGCCTGGTCGCCCTCGCCGCCGACGATGGCCGCGAGCTGTGGTCGACCGATCTCGGCGCGCCGATCGTGAGCGCGCCGGCGCCCGCGGGCGACTACCTGATCGTCGCCACCTACGACGGCACCGTGCGCGCGCTCGCCCCCGCCGCCGCCGCGATCACGCCCACCACCGCCGCGCCCTGCCCCGACCTGCCGCCGGCGCCGCCGGTCGACCCGGGCGGCTGCTGCTCGAGCGTCCGCGACGACGGCCGCAGCGCGCTGCTGCTGGGCGCGGTGATCGCCGGCCTGCTGGCCCGTCGTCCCTCGACGCGCGAGCGCAAGCGCGCGCGGCGCCGGAAAACCGGCCCGTGATCACGACGGCTCGGTCGCGCGTCACAGGCCCGTGAAGCGCAGCACGCCGACCGCGACGCCGACCGACCCGGTCGGGACCTGCGCCCCGGCGCTGCCGGCCGCCACCGGCCCGATCGCCGTCTCGATCGCGAGCTCCTGCAGCCCGACCGGCCCCGCGACATCCCAGCTCACGACCGTCGTCCCGACCGGCAGGGTCGCGCGCACCATCACCTCGTCGTTCCAGCGCACGACCACCGCCTGATCGGCGCGCGCCGACGTCAGGGGCAACGACAGCCGGTGTGGCTGCGGGATCAGCACCGGCACGAAGAACGCCGCGTGCGGTGCCGTCGTCCACCGGACCGCGCGCCCGGCACCGGGTACCGGCGGCCCGACCCCGCCGATCACGTACGGCTCGATGCCGCCGCCGCCGAGATCCCAGTCGGCGGTCATCCCGCGCAGCGACGCGCGCGTGTACTCCATCGGCGGCGCGAACGGATAGTCCCCGATGACCTCGTCCCACCGCCGCGCCGGCAGCCCGTGCTGCCACCCGAACACCGCGCTGGCCGGCAGCGCGAACGGGTTGCCCATCGCCCGGTAGATCGGCGCGGCGACCCACGCGAGCGGACCCGGCACGCCCCGGCAGCAGATCGGCCCGGCCCGGCGCTCGGCCGCGCGGCCGCTGTGGTGCTTGAGGACCAGGCCCAGGTTCCACGCGACGAACCAGCCGAGGACGAGCCCGGCGAGCGCGTGCCAGACCACGCGCGGCGCCCGCCAGCGCGCGACCGCGCGGCCGAGGACATGCAGCCACCCGGCCAGCCCGACCACGACCGGCAGGGTCATGGAGCACAGCCGGCGCGCGCCGAAGCTGGCGTTGCCCCACCAGTCATAGATGATGCTGTTCAGGTAGACCTGCACCGCGACCGCCGCGAGCAGGCCGAGCGCGAGCAGGCGGGCCCGGTCGCCGACCCGGGCGCCGCGCACGGCCAGCAGCACCAGGCCGAGCACGCCGGCGTACGCGATCGGGGTGGTCGCGAACCAGCCGTTGCGCGCGGCGAACAGCAGCTCGACGATCATCGGGTGCGTCGGCCGCGTGTAGTGCGGGCCCTGCGGCAGCGCGAACGGATCGCCGTAGATGATCGTCCACGCCAGCAACTGCGGGACGAACACCACCAGCGCGATCGCCAGCACCGCGGCGCCGCGAGCGACCAGCCCGGCCCGCCACCGCCACCGCGAGCCACCCTCGGGTGCACGGCCCACGATCGCGGCGACGATCTCGACCGCGACCACGATGCCGAGGCCGAGCTCCTGGGCGCGCACCAGCGCGGCGAGCCCGAGCAGCCCGCCGAGCAGAGCGACCCGGCGCCACCGCCAGTCGCCGAGCGTGAGCGCCCACGCGGCGAGGAACCCGGCCGCGGCCGCGGCGTCCATCGCGTGGCCGTAGCTCGGCATGTAGGTCGCGTAGTAGGTGAGCGAGGTGCCGAGCAGCACCGCGGCGGCCGACCAGGCAGGCGCCCAGGTCCCGCCGATCCGCCGGCGGAACACCCAGACACCGAGCAGGACGGCGAGGCAGCCGAACCCGACGCTCGAGGCGAACACGATGCGCTGATGCCAGATCGTGTAGCCGTGGGACTCGATCTTGGCGCCGAGCCGGTTGGCCACCATCGCGCCGCCGTCGGCCGCGGCGAGCAGCGGCGCCCACACCAGCACCGGTCCGATCGGGTGCGGGATGCCCTTGCGGCCGGTCCTGGTGCGGGCCTGGCCCCACGGATCGCCGAACCGCGCCAGGTCGTTGTCGAAGACGAGGTCGCGGTCGAACACGAACGACCGCAGCATCAGGTAGGTCATGTGGCCGTCGCCGCGGGCGAGCACCGGGCGGTACCGGCCGTCGCCGCGGGGCGAGGTCGGGTCACCTCCCATGTCGTCGTTCGTGCAGTACATGCACGCGATCACCAGGCAGGCCGCGACCAGCAGCAGCCGGGGCGCGCGGCCGAGGCCGGCGCCGATCCGGACCAGCGAGCGCAGGCGTCGCCAGCGAGGAGTCGTCGGAGCGCGCGCGGTCACCGGCCGTGTACTATATATGTCTTCTCGTGGCCTCACGCCTTCGCCGAGCCGCCGCGTGGCTGGCTCCGACCGTCGCCCTGGCGGCGCTGACCACCACGATCGCCGCGGTGAGCGAGAGCGCGGCTGCCAGCGATGGCGCGCTCGCGGTCGCAGCCGGAGCCGGCTTCGCGCTCGCGGTGGCCTGGCCGGTCGCGCTCGGGCTGGCGCTGATCGGGCGAATCCTGGCCGCCGCGTGGCGACCGCGCGCCCTGATCGCTGGCCTGTCCGACCCGGGCGGCGGCGCGCCCCGGCTGCTCGGCTGGATCGTCGGGCTGCTCGCCGGGATCGCGCTGCTGGTGTGGGCGACCAACCAGACCGTGTGGGTGTTCGCGCGGGCGACCGCGTTCAAGCCGCGCACGATGGCGTACCTGCTGCCGATCGCGATGGTGCTCGTGGTGGTGGCGGTCATCCTTGCCACCCGCGCGGTCGCGGTCGGGGCCGGCGGGCTGGCCACCGCGGCCGAGGCCGGTTGGCAGCGCCGCCGCGACCGGCCCCTGTTCACGCCGCGGCGGATCGCGGGCGCGGGGCTGATCGTGCTCGTGGTCGGCGGCGGAGTGGTCTGGCAGCTGCTCCTTCGTCCGGTGTTCGGACACGTGGCGATCGGCGAGCTGCGCGTGGTCGCGGCCGTGGTCGCCGGCCTGATCGTCGGTCACCTCGGCTGGCGCCGGGTCGGCACCGGACGGCGCGGCACCGCGCGCACGATCGCCGCGCTGGTCAGCATCGCGGCCGCGACCGGCCTGGTCGGGCTCGCGCTGTGGGTGCGCCAGGCGCGTCCGGGCCTGGTGCTCGGCCTGTGGGGCGACGGCGGGCTCGGCGCCGACGCGATCGATCTCGTCTACGATCTGTACCAGGTGCGCAACGACGTGCCCGCGGCCGACCTGGTCCCGCCGACCCGCGCGGGCGCGCCCCACCGCGACATCATCCTGGTCACGATCGACACGTTCCGACCCGAGCGGATCCAGCCGTACGGTGGCCCGGCCCGGACGCCGACGCTGACCGAGCTTGCCCGTCGCGGCACGCTGTTCGAGTGGGCGTTCGCGCCGTCGAACGTGACCCGCCGGTCGATCCCGGCGATCGCGACCGGGCTGGCCCCGCCGCGCATCCATGGCCGGGTCAGCGGCTGGGCGCTGCGGATGGATCCGCGCCACGTCACGGTCGCCGAGCGGCTGCGCGCCGGTGGCTACCGCACGCTGGGGCTGTTCTGCTGCGACGGCTTCTGGGCGCCGCGCCGACGGCTCGGCCTCGAGCGCGGCATCGACGATCTCGTGATCGAGCACGACGGCGCGACCCTGGTCGCGGCCTACCGTGATCGTATCCGGGGCCGGGTCCCGGGCGCCGCGCCGACCTTCACGTGGATCCACTTCATCGAGCTGCACGAGTGGGCCGGCGGCAACCCGGCGCTCACGCCGGAGCTGCGTCGCCGCTACGACGAGATCCTCACCCAGGTCGACGGCTTCGTCGGCGAGCTGGTCGCCGCCACCGCCGATCGCCCGGCCGAGGACCAGCCGCTGATCATCGTCACCGGCGATCATGGTGAGGCGTTCGGCGAGCACGGTCAGCCGTTCCACTCGTCGGACCTGTACAACTCGCAGATCCGGGTGCCGCTGATCGTCGCCGGGCCCGGGGTGGTGACCGCCCGGGTGGCGGAGGCGGTGGCGCTGGTCGACCTCGCGCCGACCATCCTCGATCTCGCTGGCTTCGTGCCGCCGGGCGCCCCGACCATGGATGGGCGCTCGCTCGCGGACGTGCTGACCGGCGCGCGTCGGCCGGAGGTCGAGCGCGGTCGCGCGTACGCGGCGATGATGGTCGACCGGTTCATCCGCGAGCGGCGGGCCGCGCTCGTGCACGGGTCGTGGAAGCTGATCGAGCAGCTGGGCCGATTCGAGCTGTATGACCTGGCGACGGATCCGGCGGAGCTGCGGGATGTTGCCGGGAGCCAGCCCGAGCGGTTGCGGGTGATGAAGGCGCGGCTGAGCGAGCGGCAGGCGCTGGATCGGGTGTCACCTTTTCGGTGATGGCGGAGTGGGAGTGGGAGTGGGGCGGCGGCGGAGCTCGGCGTAGTCGATGAAGAGGACGTCGGCGGGGCGGCCGGAGGGGATCGCGAGCTCGACCCAGTGGCGGCCGGGGCCGAGCTCGAGGTCGACGGGGTGCTCGACCAGGGTCCAGGTTGGCGCCGCGGTGGCGAGGCCGCGTGCGACCGGGACGCCGTCGACGAGGAGGTCGAAGGTGGGGCCGCGCGGGTGGTGGGCGAGGCCGAGGCCGAGCGTGATGGGCCCGGCATCGGCGGCGATCGCCCAGACCGGGAAGCCGAACCGGGCGGGGCCCGCGTGGTCGAGCGTGAAGCGCAAGGCGGCGCCGCTCGACAGGGGCAGGTTGCCGACCCACGGCACCGGTGCGCGATCGCCGAACCCGCCGCGGGCTTGCTCGAGCGGATAGAGCGCCCCGCCCTCGTGCCGCATCGGCGCGTCGGGCGGGTAGGTCAGCCGCTGCAGGCGCAGGCCGCGCAGTCGGTAGGGCTCGCGCTCGGGGTAGATGCGGGCGAAGCCGGCGTTGGCGCGATCGCCGAGATCCTTCACGACCAGCGGCTGGTTGCGTCCGACCGCGGCCGGGTGGGCGTTGAACGCGGCCGGGATCACCATCGAGTCGACGAACACCAGCGTGCCGTGCAGCGAGGGCGCGTCGAGGACGCGCACGACCTTGCCGTCCTGCAGGTGTGGGCGCTTGCCGGCGTGCTGCTCGATCGCGGGCCGCTGCGCGATCATGCCGGCGACGACCACCGCCGGCAGCGCCAGCCCGAGCGCGCCGCTGGCGATCACGCCGCCGCGACCGCGCCGCGCGAGCCAGCCGCCGAGATCGACCACCGCCGCGGCCGAGGCCAGCAGCGCGAACGGGAACCCGAGGTAGTAGAAGCGCGCCCCGTACGCGACCCCGTGATAGAAGAACAGGCCGTAGCCGAGGACGGTGGCGACCACGACCCCCGCCAGGAGCGCGCGCCGCCGCGCCGCGGCCCCGCCGGCGATGGCGCCGCCGAGCAGGCCCAGCACCGGCAACAGCGCCAGTGGTGCCCAGCCGAACGAGTAGCGGGTCCACGCGTCGAGCCGCTTGCGGGTGTTGGCCACCGCGTGCCGGGGCTGGAAGCCGTCCTTGCCGAAGCTGGTGTTCTGCGTGAGCGGACACTCGCCGACGCCGGGCCCGAAGCCGAGCCGGAAGCAGTCGCCGCGGCGCTCCTTCAGCTGCATGTAGCGCTGCTGCGGCGGCAAGAGCGCGCTGCCGGTGAGCGCGTGGTTGTACGCGAGATAGCCGCTGGCGATCGGCAGCGCGCACAGCGCCGCCAGCAGCAGCGGGCCCACCACCTGGCGCCGTCGGCGCACGAGCGCCCACGCGACCACCGGCACCAGCGCGGCCGCGACGATCACCGCGTCGAGCTGGCGGGTGGCCCCCAGGAACGCGAGCGCGGCGCCGCCGACGCCGGCCCACACCCGCGCCCGGCGACCCTCGCCCAGGACGCCGCGCCAGATCCCGAGCACGGCCAGCGCGCCGGCCAGCGCCGCGGTGGGATGGGCCATGTAGCTGCCCTCGTTCATCAGCCGGAACCACGAGCCGAGGAACAGGAGCGGCGCGAGCCGCGCCCCCGCGCCGTCGCCGCCGAGCACCTCCCGGGCGAGCGCCCACAGGATCAGCGCCAGCGCCGCGCCGAGCAGCGGGTTGATCAGCCACGGCGCGCCGACCCGCTCCCCGCCGGCCAGCAGCAGCGGGTAGCCGGGCGGGAACACCGCGTACCAGCGGCCGCCGTCGTGGGTGCCCCACGACACGTAGTGGAACTCGGGCGCCGGCGGCGACGGCGCGACCAGATCGCCGCCGGCGAACGTACGCGCGGTGTGCAGGTAGCCCAGCTCGTCAGGCACCTGCGGCACGTGCTTGTGGATGCGCCAGTGCGCCCACAGCGCGGTCACCAGCGCGACCGCCACGATCGCGGCCGCGAACCCACGGGCCGGGACCTGCGCGAGCAGCCGCGCGGGCGGATGGCCCCGCCACGCCAGCAGCGCCCCGACCGCGAGCGCCGCGGCGATCGCGGCCAGGTGCGGCGGATGCGCGATCGCGCGGGCGGCCTCGCCGAAGATGGGCACGCCGCCCGCGATCAGGCCGACGATGCCCGCGAGCGCGACCACCCCCAGGAAGCCGCGCGCGGCGAGCGTGACGATCGAGACGATCCGCATGGCTACTCGATCCAGATCGGGTTGATGATCGCGAACGGCACCACGCCGGGCCGGCCCTTCTCGACCTGGTAGGTCCCGGTCATCTCGACCGGCAGCGGCTCGTCCCCGCCGGCGTCGACGCCGATCCAGGTCGGCGCGGTGACCGGCACCTCGAGCCGGACCCGGTGCCGGGTGGCGCCCGGTGGCACCGGCTCGACCCGGACCACCGCGCCGCCGACCCGGATGCGCAGCTCGGTCGCGTGCACCCACGAGGCCTGGGCCAGCTCGACGTCGATCACGACCCGACCGCCCGGCGCGCGCAGGACCTGGCCGGGCCCGACCGGCGCACCCGCGGTCGGGTCCACCACCTCGACGTCGAGCCAGGGGCCGGTGGTCGCGACCGCGCGGCGCCCGCGGATGGCCGCGACGAAGCCGGCCTCGTCGAACGGCGCCAGCCGGGTGTCGCCGACCCGCACGTAGGTCCGCGCCACGCCGTCGAGCACGCCGTTGAGGTGGTGAACGTCGCTGCTGCCCACGCCGGTGACCCGCACGCCGTGCGACGCCAGCGTGTAGAAGTCGCGCACGCTCTGATCGACGCGGCGATCGCCCGGGGCGTTGAACGCGGTGTGGCCGGCCAGCACCTCGACCGCGTCGAAGTCGAGCGGGAACGGCGGCGGCCACGCCACGCCATCCCAGCCGGCGGTGTCGTAGAGCGCGTAGACCCGGAACCGGGGATGGTTGACCTGCACCACCGGGCGCCCGGGCAGCGCGTGGCCCCACGCCATGAACGCCGCCGGCGTCCAGCGCGCCATCTCCTCGGCGGCGGGGCTGCCTCCGCGGGGCGCGGCCGTGATCACCGGCACCGGGTACACGCCCAGGTGCACCGCGTCGTTGCCGGCCTCGTTGGACGCGATCGACGCGATCACGTCGCCCAGGCCGAGCGCGGCGATCTCGTCGTCGAGATCCCCGGCCGCGGCGTGGTCGGACAGCGCGGTCACCTGCAGCCCCGACGCGACCTGCGTCATGACCCGGATCCGGTCGGGCAGCCGCGAGTCGTTGGACGCGGCCGCGTGCACGTGGAGATCGGCGGCCAGGGCGCCGTCGGCGCGCCAGGCCCGCACCAGCGGGATCGTGAGCGCGACCGTCTCGCCCGCGCCGATCACGACCTCCCCCTCCCACCGCTCGTGCTCGAAGCCGCGCCAGGCCCACACCCGGTAGCGCCCGAGCGGCAGCGCCGGCGAGGGCTCGCACCGGTCGCCGCCGCCGACCGGCATGGTCGCGGTCCCGTACGCGAGCACCAGGCCGTGCCAGGTGCCGATCACGCCGGGCCCGAGCTCGCACGCGCCGGCGACCTGGCGCGCTCCGCCGTACAGCTCGGCGGTGCCGAACCGGACCGGCTGATCGCCGTCCCAGAACAGCACGCGCGCCGCGGTCGGCGGCCCGCCGACGCCGTCGGTGACCGTGATCAGCAGCCGCGCCGGGGTCGGCGCCGCGCGCCGGTCGCGCTGACACGCCCCGCCTCCCGCCGCGATCATCACCGCCATCACGACTCGCCGGGCCCGCCCGTCGCTGCTACCGCGCACGCTCCGCTTTCGCCTTGTACTCGTAGTAGCGCTCGAGAACCATCTTCAGATAGAGGCGCGTGTGCGCGTACGGCGGCACCTGGTTGCCGTACTTGGCGAGCGAGCCGGCGCCGGCGTGATACGCCGCGATCGTGAGGACGAGGTCGCCCTGGTACTTGTTGGCCAGCACCCGCAGCAGCCGGGTGCCGCCCAGGATGTTCTCGCGGGGGTCGAACACGTTGGCGACCCGCATGTCGTGCTCGACCGCGGGCATGAGCTGCATCAGGCCCTTGGCGCCCACCCGCGACACCACCCGCGGGTCGTAGTCGCTCTCGGTCTTGATCACCGCGCGGATCAGCGGCTCGGGGATGCGATACAGCGACGACGCCTCGCCGATGAACCCGTTGTAGCGGGTCAGCCGCTCGGCGCTGTGGTCGCGGGCCGGCACCATGTCGCAGCGCGCGCAGCCGCCCCGATCGGCGCTGGCCTTGGTGCCGGCGTCGGGCGGCTCGACCACGATCTTCTTCCAGCCCCGGCCCTTGCGCGGCTTGATGTTGGTGAAGTGCACCACGCCGTCGTCGTCGGTCCACGTGTAGATGTCGGCCACCGCCGGCTCGAGCGCCACCAGCAGGACGCCGAGGACCAGGACGAGACGACCGGACATCCGGCTGAGTCTAACGGCCGGTGACCGCCCATGCAAAACCCGGTTCGCCGGCCGAGCCCGGCCACGGCTCGCGGTAAGGTCGCGCGATGGCCGAGCCGGTCGAAACCGATTATCTGGTCCTGGGCTCCGGGATCGCGGGCCTGTCCTTCGCGATCGACGCGGCCGCGCACGGCCGGGTGCTGGTCATCACGAAGAAGCAGCCGAGCGACACCAACACCAACTGGGCGCAGGGCGGCGTCGCCGCGGTGCTCGCGACCGACGACTCGGTCGAGCAGCACGTCGCCGACACGCTGACCGTGGGCGATGGCCTGTGCAACCCGGCGGTGGTCGAGTCGATCGTCCGCGAGGGCCCGGCCGCGGTCGCCAAGCTGCTCGAGCTCGGCACCCACCTCGACCGCGGGGCCGACGGCGAGCTCGACCTCACGCGCGAGGGCGGCCACAGCCGCCGTCGGGTGGTCCACCACGAGGACGTCACCGGCCGCGAGATCCAGCGCGCGCTGCTCGCCGCCGCCGCGGCCCATCCCAACATCACCATCCTCGACGACCACATCGCGGTCGACCTGCTCAACATGGCCAAGTACGGCGGCGAGGCCGCCTGCTTCGGCGCCTACGTGCTCGACCGCACCAGCGGCGAGGTCAAGACCATCGTCGCGCGGGCGACCGTGCTCGCCACCGGCGGCGCCGGCAAGGTCTACGTCTACACCTCCAACCCGGACGTCGCCACCGGCGACGGCATCGCGATGGCGTACCGCATCGGCGCGGTGGTCTCGAACCTCGAGTTCGTCCAGTTCCATCCGACCGTGCTCTACCACCCGCACGCCAAGAGCTTTCTCATCTCCGAGGCGCTGCGCGGCGAGGGCGGCAAGCTGCGGCTGGCCACCGGCGAGCGCTTCATGGACGCCTACCACGAGCGCGCCGAGCTCGGTCCGCGCGACGTGGTCGCCCGCGCGATCGACAACGAGCTCAAGAAGTCGGGGGCCGACTCGGTGTTCCTCGACATGACCCACCTGGCGCCCGACTTCGTGCGCGCGCGCTTCCCCAACATCCACGATCGGTGCCTCGAGCTCGGCATCGACATCACCAAGCAGCCGATCCCGGTGGTGCCGGCCGCGCACTACATGTGCGGGGGCATCAAGGCCGATGAGCACGGCCGCACCACCGTGCGCAACCTGTACGCGATCGGCGAGTGCTCGTGGACCGGCCTGCACGGCGCCTGTCGGCTCGCCTCGAACTCGCTGCTCGAGGGCATGGTGATCGCCAAGCGAGCCGCGGTCGACATCCGCGCCAGCGAGTCGGTGCGCCCCGGCCAGATCATCCCGTGGCAGCGGGGCGAGGCGACCGACTCCAACGACGCGATCGTGGTCGCGCTCAACTGGGACGAGATCCGCCGCTTCATGTGGTCGTACGTCGGCATCGTGCGCTCCGACAAGCGCCTCGACCGGGCCCGCCGCCGCATCGAGCTGCTACGCGAGGAGATCCGCGAGTACTACTGGAACTTCAAGATCGACTCCGACGTGATCGAGCTCCGCAACCTCGCCCTGGTCGCCCACCTCATCATCGAGAGCGCGCGCCGGCGCAAGGAGTCGCGCGGCCTCCACTACACCGTCGACTACCCGCAGAAGGCTGCCGTCGTACGCGACACCGAGCTCCAGCTCTCCAACGGCCCCGCCGCCTGACCGCTTTCACACCCGCAGGCGTGAACCGCCGTTGACGATCGTGGCCGGCCCTGGCGGCGCAACCTGGCAGGATCGCTCGGCTCCTGCGAGCGATCCCGCCGGCGGCCGCGCCGACGGCCCCTGGCATCGCGGTCGCAATACCGGGGAGCGTCACTTCGCGACGCACTCTTGACGGACGGCCCGCGTCGCGGGGGGCCGCCGGGGCATACCGCCCCGGCGGCTATTTTTTTCGGCGACGACGACCCGCGCGGGTTGCTCGCCAGGTACCCGCCGATCATCACGGTCATCTCAACGATGGCGCCGCAGGTAGGCCGCGACCTGCGGCGCATGTCGGGTGCGAACCGCGGCGCACGCGTCGTACGCGGCCAACCAGCGCGCCCGCTCCGCCGCCCCATAGCGGGGCAGCGTGACGAAGTGAGTATCGATGACCTCGAGGGCGGCGACGCGGAGGGCGGGATCACAGGTGCTCGGCGCCAGCCACCTGCGGTAGTCCTCGCCGACCTTGGGCAGGAGCGCCGGCGCATGGTCGCGAAGGAAGGCGAGCTGGACCGGCTGGGTCACCGGGTTTGCCCAGAACACGCCCAGCAGCTCGTGCGAGATCGCCGGCATGGCGAGAACCTGCTCGAGGACCCGCCGGTAGTGGACCGGATCGCGGATCGCGGACAGCGCGTTCGCCATCGCGCGACGCGCCAACGCGCGGGGCTCGGTACCGAGCCGGGCGAGGAGCTTGTCGGCCAACGAGCCGTCGCCGACCGCGACGGCCGTCGCGAGCACCGGATACCACATGGAGTCGGGCACCACGCCATGATCGTCGAGCCAGCGATGCGCCAGCGCGGTCGCCTCGCGTACGAGCGCAGGGTCGCGCGTGACCCGCGCCACCAGCGGAACCACCCTGCGCCGCATCGCTGCGGCCACCAGGCCTTCACCGGCGCGGGGGCGCCAGCCGACGCGGCGCGCGAGCTTGCCGACGCTGCCGCGGACGAGACGCGCGAACGCCGGTCGGTCGGGGGCAGCGACCTCCAGCTCCACGGCACCGAGCGTCTGGATCGCGATTCCGGCCAGCTCGGGCACCGAGCTAGCGGTGAGCACCGGCAGCAGCTCCAGCGCGGCCGAGAGGTCGAGCTGCAGCAAGTCCACGAGCGCGCTGGTGTCGCCGGCCATCGCGACCTGCTCGGCCGGGCTGAGCTGCTTCCAGCCCCGGATCAGCGCGGCGCGCAGGTCCGGCGAGAGCTCGCTGACGTAGTCGCCGCCGGGACCTGGAATGATGCTGGCCGGACAGCGCGGGCCGAGCTCGAGATGGCCCGCGGCCTCGGTGAGGAGCGTGCACCGCGGCGTCGACTCGCCGGGAACCCGGACACAGATCGGGATGTGCCACCGCCCGGTCGCGGCCGCCCCGTCGAGCTGGTAGCGGCGCTGGCGCAGGGCCACCCGCGCCGGACCGCCGGCCGGACATTCCAGGGCCATCGAGACGATCGGCGCACCGGGCTGATCGAGCCAGGTCGCGAACGGCGTTGCGACGTCGACCTGACTGGCCTCGCCGATCGCCTGCAGGAAATCGGCGGCAGTGGCGTTGCCGCCGCGGTGGCGCGCGAGGTACTGGCGGACGCCGGCGCGGAACACGTCCGCGCCGAGCCACTGCTCGAACATGTGGATCACCGTCGCGCCCTTGGCGTAGGTGATCTGGTCGAAGGCGCGGCCGATGTCGTTCTTCTCGCCGATCGGCTGGCGGATCGCGCGCGCGGACGGATCCCGTTCTGCGCCGATCGCGTCGAGCCGAGTGGCGGTCGCACCGAGGGCACCGCCGAACCCGACGTAGCCATCGGCGAGCAACCGGTCGGCCATCCAGGTGGAGAACGCCTCGTTCAGCCACAGGTCGTCCCACCAGGCGAGCGTGACCAGGTTGCCGAACCACTGATGCGCAAGCTCGTGCGCCATGAAGTCGATCCCGGTCCGACGCACGGCGTCGCTCTCGCCGTCGCCGATGAGCAAGAGGCGCGGGGCGTACGTGATGAGGCCGACGTTCTCCATGGCGCCGCCGGGGCGACCGGGGATGACGACGTGGTCAAGCTTCTCGTAGGGGTACGGAATGCCCGTGTAGGCCTCGAGCGCGGCGACCAGCGGTCCGGACTGCCGGGCCATGAACGCCGCTTCGGCGGTGCGACCGCGTGGGACCAGGATGCGCATCGGCGCGCCGCCGCGGGTGGTGCCGGCGTCGACCGCCTCGAACCGGCCGACCGCGAAGGCGAACAGGTAGCTGGGGATCGGCTGGGTCGGTGCGAACTCGACGCGCCGTCGCCCCGCGGCGACCGGTGTCTCGCGCGCGATCGGCGTGTTGGACGCGGCGAGCAGGTCCGCAGGCACGGTGAGCTCGAGCTGCCAGGGCACCTTGAAGCCGGGCTCGTCGAAGCACGGCGCGACCCTCCGGGCGCCCATGGGTTCCAGATCGGTGACGACGTACCAGTCACCGCGCTCCTCGGAGCGGATCATGCCGTCGGTCTGGCCGGTCGGCTGGATGCCCGTGTACTCGAGCTCGACCGTGAGGCGGCCCGGATCGAGGACGCGGTCACCGACCAGCCCGATCACGCCCTCGGGACCTGCGACCACGCGCAGCGGACGGTCACCGGTGGCGGACGAGACCCGAGCAGATGCGATCGTCAGATTGTGGGCGTTGAGCCACAGCGGATTCACGGCCTCGCGCACCTCGATGTCGATCGCGACCCGGCCGCGGAAGGTCTCGAGCGCTGGGTCGACGTCGAGTGCGAGTCGGTAGGCGAGCGGACGCGCCGCGGTCGACAGCCGGATCCCGTCCGGGGCGGGCGTGGTCGCGACGGCGACCGCTGGCGACGGCGCGACCGGGGTGGCCGGCGCGGACGGAGGTGCGACTCGCGGCGGGGCGCCACAGGTAGCCAGCACGAGGGCAGCGAGGCCAGGGAAGACGAAGCGGCGGACGGACATGAACGACTCCGGTCGAACGGATACACGAAGACGCCCGGCCTGTCGGGCAGGCCGGGCCGCGGTTGCGAGGCACCGCACAGGTCGACGGCTCCGCCGGCAGGGCCTGGCAAGGTCCGCCGCTGGATGAACCAAGCTGCGCCCCGCCCCGCGGGCCCGGCGTTCGTCCGCTCGATCGCCGACCCGCCGTGCTATGTGCCGTCTGATGTACCGGCACGTGTGCACGCTGACGACGCTCGACCGCGCCGCGGGGGTCACCCCGTGACCGCCGGCAGCGATGTCTCGCGCACGGTCACCCGCAGCGAGG
The DNA here is from genome assembly GCA_046597055.1 of Kofleriaceae bacterium. Classification (GTDB taxonomy): domain Bacteria; phylum Myxococcota_A; class Polyangia; order Haliangiales; family Haliangiaceae; genus UBA2376. The sequence goes on from JBKJLC010000178.1 coordinate 32,728, forward strand.
GTCGCGGGCGCTCCGCTGCGCTGGGGGTGGTCGAGCCGGCCCGGCTGATCGTCGCGCTCGACTGCGAGCGCCCGACCACGCCGGCGCTGCGGGTCGCGCTGGCCGGCACCACCGAGGTCGTCATCGGCCGCGGCGGCGTCCGGGGCTGGCGGCGCGAGCCGGGGCGGCTCGAGCTGACGATCGCCGATCAGGAGATGTCGCGGCAGCATGCCCGGCTGCGGCGGACCTCGACCGGCTGGGAGCTGGCCGACCTCGACTCCAAGAACGGCACGATCGTCAACGGCGAGTTGATCGACCGGGTCCGGGTGCTGGCCGACGGCGACCTGATCGAGGTCGGCGCGACCGTGCTGATGTTCCGCGAGGACGAGGCCACCACCGCGATCACCGACCGCGATCTGGCGGTCGAGACCGGGGCCCCGGCGGCGTTCCGGTCGATCGCGCCCGCGGTCGAGCGGCTGACGGCGGCGCTCGCCAAGATCGCGCCGACCCCGGTGCCGGTGCTGGTGTGCGGCGAGACCGGCACCGGCAAGGAGCTGATCGCGCGGGCGATCCACGAGCGCTCCGGGCGGCGCGGCCCGTTCGTCGCGGTCAACTGCGGCGCGCTGCCACGCACGCTGATCGAGAGCGAGCTGTTCGGCTACCGGCGCGGCGCGTTCTCGGAGGCGCGCGAGGACCGCGACGGGCTGGTCCGCCGCGCCGATGGCGGCACCCTGTTCCTCGACGAGATCGCCGAGCTGCCCGAGGCCTCGCAGGTCGCGCTGCTGCGCGTGCTGCAGGAGGGCGAGGTCCGCCCGCTCGGCGCCAGCGACGCGGTCACCGTCGACGTCCGGGTGGTGGCCGCGACCCACCAGGACCTCGCGATCCGGATCGCCGACGGTCGCTTCCGCGAGGATCTGTACGCCCGGCTGGCCGGCTTCGCGGTCTCGCTGCCGCCGCTGCGCGAGCGCCGCGAGGACATCGGCACGCTGATCGCCGCGCTCTTGCCGAGGCTCGACGGCGTGGTCGCCAGCCCGGGCCGGGTCACGTTCCATCGCCAGACCGCGCGCGCCCTGCTCGGCTATCTCTACCCGCTCAACGTGCGCGAGCTGGAGCAGGCGCTCCGCACTGCCGCCGTGCTCGCCGACGGCAAGGAGATCCGGCTCGAGCACCTGCCCGACGCGATCCGGACCTACGCGCCCACCATGCAGGCCGCGCTGCGGATCGACGATCAGGACCTGCGCGACCGGCTGGTGGCGGTGCTGCGCGAGCACGGCGGCAACGTCGCCGCCGCCGGGCGCGCGCTCGGCAAGGCGCCGATCCAGATCCGGCGCTGGTGCCGGCGCTTCGAGCTCGATCTGACGACGTTCCGCTGACCTGACAGCCTCCTGTCAGGTTTGCGCGCCCGCGCCGAGGGCGGCCCGAGCCGCCGCGCCAGGGTGCGCTAGGGTGCGCCATGGCTCGTAGCCCGCGTGTGCGCAAGGCTCCGCCGGTGAGCGCGGCTCCACCCGCCAGCGCAGCGCCACCCGCCGCCGCAGCGCCGCTCGCGCCGTTCACCGAGGTCACCCGGGCCTGGTTCACCGAGAGCTTCGACCAGCCGACCCGGGTCCAGGGCCTGGGCTGGGCCCGCATCGCCGCCGGCGAGCACACGCTCATGCTGGCGCCGACCGGCAGCGGCAAGACGCTGGCCGCGTTCCTGTGGTGCCTCGACCGGCTGACCAGCACGCCGTCGCCGGGCGGGACCCGCGTCATCTATGTCTCACCGATCAAGGCGCTCGCCTACGACATCGAGCGCAACCTGCGCGCGCCGCTGGTTGGCCTCGAGCGGGTCGCCGCGGCGCGCGGGGTCACCCTGCAGCCGCTGCGGATCGACGTGCGCACCGGCGACACCTCGCCGCAGGAGCGGCGCCGCCAGCTCAAGGACCCCGGCGACATCCTGATCACGACGCCGGAGTCGCTGTACCTCTTGCTGGGGTCGATCGCCCGCAAGCACCTGGCCGGGGTCGAGACCGTGATCATCGACGAGATCCACGCGGTCGCGCCGACCAAGCGCGGCGTGCACCTGGCGCTCTCGCTCGAGCGGCTGTCGGTGATGTGCACCCGCGCCGGCGCGCCCGACCCGCAGCGGATCGGGCTGTCGGCGACCCAGAAGCCGCTCGAGGAGGTCGCGCGCTACCTCGGCGGTGATCGCGCGGTCGCGATCGTCGACGCCGGCGAGCGACCCAACCTCGACCTCGAGATCGTGGTGCCGGTCGCCGACATGACCGCGCCGCCGCGGCCGGACCCGACCTCGACCGCGCTCGGCGACAGCGGCGAGATGCGCCAGGGCGGCATGTGGCCGGCGATCTATCCGCGCCTGCTCGAGATGGTGCTGGCCCATCAGTCGACCATCCTGTTCGTCAACAGCCGGCGGCTGGCCGAGCGGCTGGCCAGCCAGCTCACCGAGCTGGCCCGCGCGTCGGGCGCGTGCGGCCCCGACGAGGAGCTGGTGCGCGCCCACCACGGCTCGGTCGCCCGCCACCAGCGGCTGCAGATCGAGGAGCACCTCAAGGCCGGCCGGCTGCGCGCGATCACCGCGACCAGCTCGCTCGAGCTCGGCATCGACATGGGCGCGGTCGATCTGGTGGTGCAGGTCGAGTCGCCGGGCGCGGTCGCGCGCGGGCTGCAGCGCATCGGCCGCGCCGGCCACCAGGTCGGCGCCACCAGCCGCGGCCGCATCGTGCCCAAGTTCCGCGGCGATCTGCTCGAGGCCGCGGTGTGCGTGCGCGGCATGCTCGACGGCGCGGTCGAGCCGATCCGCCTGCCCGAGAACTGCCTCGACGTGCTGGCCCAGCAGATCGTCGCGATGTGCGTGACCGATCCGTGGCCGATCGCCGACCTCGAGCGGGTGGTGACCCGGGCCGCCAGCTACCGGGGCCTCGGCCGCGCGGTGCTGACCTCGGTGCTCGACATGCTGGCCGGCCGCTATCCATCCGACGAGCTGGCCGATCTGCGACCGCGCCTCAACTGGGACCGCGACGCCGACGTGGTCACCGCCCGGCCCGGCGCGCGCATGCTCAGCGTCATCAACGCCGGCACCATCCCCGACCGTGGCCTCTACCCGGTCCATATCGGGGAGGGCGGCCCGCGGGTCGGCGAGCTCGACGAGGAGATGGTCCACGAGAGCCGGCGCGGCGAGACCTTCATGCTTGGCGCCACCACCTGGCGGATCGAGGACATCACCCGCGACCGTGTGGTGGTGTCGCCGGCGCCCGGCGAGCCCGGCAAGATGCCGTTCTGGCGCGGCGATGGGCCCGGGCGCCCGGTCGAGCTGGGCCGCATGGTCGGCGCGTTCACCCGCCACGTCGACGACCTGCTGGCTCGCAACGACGAGGCGACCGCCGCGACCGCGCTGCGCGGCACCCACTGCCTCGATCAGCACGCGGCCGACAACCTGGTCCGCTACATCGCGAGCCAGCGCGAGTCGGCCGGCGCGGTGCCGACCGACCGCACGATCGTCGTCGAGCGCTTCCGCGACGAGCTGGGCGACTGGCGGATCTGCATCCTGTCGCCGCTGGGCGGGCGGGTCCATGCGCCGTGGGCCCAGGTGGTCGGGCGCCGGCTCGAGGATCGGCTCGGCTATCCGGTCCACGCGCTGTACACCGACGACGGCATCGCGCTGCGGTTCGCCGACGGCGACGAGCTGCCCGAGCTGGCCGAGCTGTTCCCGGCCGCCGACGAGATCGAGGAGCTCCTGGTCGGCGAGCTGGCCCGGTCGTCGCGCTTCGCCGGCCTGTTCCGCGAGAACGCGGCCCGCGCGCTGCTCCTGCCGCGGCGCCGGCCCGGCCAGCGCACGCCGCTGTGGACCCAGCGCCAGAAGGCGCAGCAGCTGATGGGCGTGGCGCTGCGCTATCCATCGTTCCCGATCGTGCTCGAGACCTACCGCGAGTGCCTGCGCGACGTGTTCGACGTGCCGGCGCTGCGCGACATGCTCGCTCAGGTCGAGCGCCGCGAGCTCAAGGTCGAGGCGGTGACCACCACCGCGCCGTCGCCGTTCGCGACCTCGCTGGTGTTCGACTACGTCGCCGCGTTCCTGTACGAGGGCGACGCGCCGGCGGCCGAGCGCAAGGCCCAGGCGCTCACCCTCGACCGCGCGCTCCTGCGCGAGCTGCTCGGCGAAGGCGAGCTGCGCGAGCTGCTCGACCCGGCCGCGATCGACGAGGTCGAGGACGAGCTGACCGGCCGCACGCCGACCCGGCACGCCCGCAACGCCGACGAGCTGTCCGACCTGCTGCGCCGGATCGGCGATCTCGAGCAGGTCGAGCTGGCCGCGCGCGCGTCGCCCGATCTCGACATCGCCGCCGCGCTGGCGACCTTGACCGCGACCCGCCGGGTGGTCGCGGTGCGCATCGGAGGCGTGCCGCGCTGGATCGCGGCCGAGGACGCTGCCCGCTACCGCGACGGGCTGGGCACCCTGCTGCCGCCGGGGCTCCCGGCCGCGCTGCTCGGCGAGGTGCCCGACGCTCTGCCCGGCCTGTTCGCGCGCTGGGCCCGCACCCACGGTCCGTTCACGCTCGACGAGGTCGCGACCCGCTGGGGCCTCCCGCGCGGCGCGGTGGCGGCGCTGGCCGAGGTCATGATCACCGCCGGCACGCTGGTGCGCGGCGGCCTGCGCCCGGGCGGCACCGCCACCGAGCTGTGCGACGCCGAGGTGCTGCGCCGCATCCGCCGCCGGACGCTGGCGCGGCTGCGCAGCCAGGTCGCGCCGGTCGAGGCCACCGGCTTCGGGCGGTTCCTGCCGCGCTGGCACGGCATCGGCGCCGCGCGCCGCGGCCTGACCGCGCTGCGCGAGACGCTGGTCCAGCTCGAGGGCGCACCGCTGCCGTTCGCCGAGCTCGAGGCGCGGATCCTGCCGGCGCGGGTCCTCGACTTCGCGCCGCGGATGCTCGACGAGCTCGGCGCGATGGGCGAGCTGGTGTGGGTCGGGCGCGGCTCGCTCGGCCCCAGCGACGGGCGGATCGCGATCGTCCGCCGCGCCCGCGCCGGCTTGCTGCTCGAGCCGGGCACGCTGCCCGACGACGCGACCGAGCTGCACCACGCGATCGTCGCCCACCTGCAGCAGGTCGGCGCGTCGTTCCTGGTCGCGATCGAGACCGCGGTGCCCGGCCACCCGCGCGACGGGGTGCGCACGGCGCTGTGGGATCTGGTCTGGGCCGGCGTGATCACCAACGACACCTTCGCGCCGCTGCGCAGCCTGCGCGCCAAGAAGGGCGCCCGGCCCGGCCCGCAGGCCAGCTTCGGCGGCCGCTGGTCGCTGTGCGCCGCCCTGGCCAGCCCGGCCTCGCCGACCCAGCGCGCCCACGCGCTGGCGGTGTCGCTCCTCGATCGCTGGGGCGTGGTCACCCGCGAGGCCGCGCTCGCCGACGGCGTGCCTGGCGGCTTCCAGGCGCTGGTGCCGGTGCTCGACACCATGGAGGAGTCGGGCGCGGTCCGCCGCGGCTTCTTCGTCGAGGGCCTCGGCGGCCGCCAGTACGCGTGGGCCGGCGCGATCGATCGCCTGCGCGCCGATGCCGGGGAGCGCGCGGTGGTCACCCTGGCCGCCGCCGATCCGGCCAACCCGTGGGGCGCGGTGCTGCCGTGGCCCGACGCGACCGGCGGCGCCCGGCCCGCCCGCCGCACCGGTGCGTCGATCGTCCTGGTCGACGGCGCGCCCACGCTCCACGTCGAGCCCAGGGCCGGCAAGCTGCTCACCTTCGCCGGCGCGCTCGCCGACACGGTCGAGGCCGGCCTCGCCCGTGGCCTGCCGCCGCTCGCGGTCAGCCATCGCCGCCCGCTCGTGATCGAGTCGATCGATGGCGACAAGGTGCTCGCCTCGCGCTGGGCCCAGGTCCTCGATCGCGCCGGCTTCCGCCGCGACTACCGCGGCTACGTGGTCCCCCCATCCGTGCCCTCCGCCCTGCCCGCCGCCGCCGCTGCCGCCGCCGCCGCCGCTGCCGCTGCTGCTGCTGCTGCCGATGCCGATGCCGATGCCGATGCCGATGCCGATGCCGATGCCGATGCCGATGCCGATGCCGATCCCGACCTCACGATCATCTCCGCCTTCGACAACGACCCCGGCGAACCGCTCTGACCCACCGCCATGCCCGAAGGCGACAGCATCTTCCGGGTCGCGACCCAGCTCCGGCCCCACCTCCTCCCCACCCCGCTGACGTCGGTCACGATCGCGGGCGCCACCCGCCACGACCTCGCCGGCGCGCAGGTCACCGCGGTCACCCCGCTCGGCAAGCACCTCCTGATCGATCTCGATCGCGGCTGGCAGCTCCGCATCCACCTCGGCATGAACGGCCGCTGGCGCCGGTTCCGCGCCGGCGGTGACGCCCCGCCACCGTCGGCCTCGCTCATCCTCACCACCGCGACCGACGGCTTCGCCTGCTTGCGGGCCAAGACCGTCGAGCTGTCGGCGGTCCGCGACCCGCGCCACGGCCGCGCGATCGCCGCGCTCGGCCCCGACGTCCTCGACCCCGGGTTCGACCCCACCATCGCGGCCGCCCGGGCGCTCGCCACCGGCGGCGAGATCGGCCACGTCCTCCTCGATCAGCGGGTCTCCTGCGGCATCGGCAACGTCTACAAGTGCGAGGCGCTGTACGTGCAGCGCACCAGCCCGTTCATCGACGTCAGGGCCCTGCCACCCGACCAGGTCGCGGCGCTGTTCCTCGCCGCCAGCCGCCTGATGCGCGCCAACCTGACGCCCGGCATGCGCCGCACCCGCCCCGGCTTCCGCGAGAGCCGCTTCGACCGCTACCACGTCTATCGCCGCGCTGGCCGCCCGTGCGAGCGCTGCGGCACCCGCATCGCGACCGCGGTCCAGGGCGTCAACACCCCGCGCACCACCTACTACTGCCCGACCTGCCAGCCGACGCCGCCCGGCATCACCCCACGGCGCCGCGGCCGGCGCCCGGTGTAGCCTCACCCCATGCCTCGCCTCGCGGTCACCGCCGCCGCTGTCGCCACCGTCGCCCTCGGATGCGGCTCGTCGCCGCCGCCACCGCCGGTCCTGTCCAACACCAGCGCGGCGCCGCTCGAGCCCGAGGCCACCGGCCCCGCGTCCGGCGCCACCGACGGCGCGCTGTGGACCTGCCAGATCGGCGACTACGACCCGCAGCCGTGCAAGCTCGGCCGCGACGGCGACCGCTGGACCCTGCGCAAGCTGCTCGGCTCGCAGCGGTTCCGCGGCGCGGTGACCTTCGCGCCCGACGGGTCGATCACCTTCGATGGCAGCTACTTCTGCCCGTGGGGCGAGTGCGACCAACCCATGCAGACGACCTTCCAGCGCACCGACGACGGCGGGTACGCGACCGGGTTCGACAACGACACCATCCGCCTCGAGTGGAACCCCGACAACGCCCGCGCGTACGGCGGCGCCGGCTACGGGGCCCTGACCGGCGACGAGACCGGCGACTAGACGACGAGTGCCCGCGGGACCACGGGCACCGACCGCGGCGCTGCGCTATCTTCGGGGCGATGGCGCGCCGGATCGGGTCTGTCTTCGCCGCTGCGTCGCTGGCGCTGGTGCTGGCGACCGGCGCGTGCCGCGCGTCGCTCGGCGGCAAGGCGCCCCCGGCCGAGGGCGGCGTGGCCGCCCTGGTCCGAGCCCTCGAGGGCGACGACCCGCGCGCCGCCTACGCGCTTCTCTCGCGGCACACCCGCAAGCAGGTCAGCTTCGAGGCGTTCGCGATCCAGTGGAAGGCGAGCCGCATCGAACGCGCCTGGCAGGCCGCGCGCCTGGCCGAGGCGCTCCGCGGCGATCCCGACGTCGGCGAGCGCGCCGCGGTGACCTACCCCGACGGCAAGTCGGTGCTGCTCGAGCGCGAGGGCGCGCGCTGGCGGCTCGAGTCGGCGCTGATCTCACGGGTCCGCGCCGGCCGCCCGCGCGACGCCATCCGCATGTTCGCCGAGGCAGTGCGCCACAACGACCTGGAGGCGATGCTGCGCACGCTCACGCTGCGCCGCCGCGAGGGCCTGGCCCGCCAGATCGAGGGCTTCCTCGCCGGCATCGATCGCAAGGTCGACGGCAAGCTCGAGGAGATCGGCAACGACCGCGCCGAGCTGCGCTGGGACGAGAACGGCGTGCGCTTCCGGATCGTGCTCCGCAAGGAGGATGACGAGTGGCGCATCGACGACATCCACATCCACCCGGTGCCCAAGGGCGAGGCCGACGACGACGCCGCCGGCGAACCGGACGACGACATCATCTTCTGAGCAGCCCCGCACGCGCGGGTCCGGCGCGGCCGGACTCGCCGTCGGCGCGGCCAAGGTCCCGTCGCTGGCTCGATCCGGGGTCCCCGGATGCGTCGCGCGGCCGTGCCATTGCCTCTGCTCACCGACGCCCGCACCACCCGGCCCTGGAATTTACGAGCGCTCTGGGACCTCGACCCCGCCTCGACTCGTCCTCCGTGCTGACCACGAACACCGGACTCATGCTCGGCATCTTCTGGCTGCGATCGTCAGGCGGGCTGTCCGCCGGACCGATCTGACCGCGAGCTAGCCGGCGTCGTCGAGCCCGCGCCGCACCAGGGCCTCGGTGGGGCGCATCGCCGCCAGGTCGCGCAGCAGCGCCTCGTAGTCGCGCGCGCGCGGCACCGGGGGGCCGGGCAGCACCTCTCGATCGTCGAACGGCGCCACGTCGGGTGGCGCCTCGCCGAGGACCACGCCGCCGCGGGCGCGGAACTCCTGGGAGAACGCCTCGCGCGTCATCCGGTCCCCGAGCACCGGGACCGGACCGACCGGGAACCGATCCTGCGCGCGGATCTCGAGCGCGAGCACGCGGCGCGACCGCTGGCCGCGCGTGCCTGATCGGTGACGCAGGTGCGCCCTACGTGTCGCGCCTACATGTCGTGGCCTCGCGGTTGCGGTCCGCATCGCTGGCACTCGACGTCGCTTCGCCCGTGCCACGCGAACCGCACTTGGATGTCCCGACGCTGAATCACGGCCCAGTGCGGGCGATGCTGCTGCTATGGTCAGCACCTGGCATGACCGCGGAGCTTTCACGGGTCGCTGACATCGGGGGGCGATTCACGGAGCGGCGGCAGCTGGGCGGCGGCGCGATGGGCACGGTGTATCGCGTGTACGACGCCGAGCGCCACGCCGAGGTGGCGCTCAAGATCCTGCGTCGCGTCGACGGCGCCGCGCTCGCGCGCTTCAAGCGCGAGTTCCGCTCGCTCGCCGGTCTCGTACACCCAAACCTGGTGACGCTGTACGAGCTGGGCTCGGTCGGAGACGTCTGGTTTTTGACCATGGAACTGGTCGAGGGGTGCGACTTCCTCGAGCATGTCCGACCGTACCGACAGGCGCTCGCGGTCGAGTCGCAGCAGCTGGATGATCACAAGCCGGTCAGTCGTACCCGCAGCTCCACGAATGCGGCCGACAGCGACCGCACCACCACGATGCTTACCCCAGAGCCCGGCGACCCGGTCAGCACCGTGAACCGGGCCAACTTGCGCGCTCGCGAGGCGATCGTCCGGGCGCGCCTCGACGAGCCCCGGCTGCGCGCGTCGTTTGCGCAGCTCGCGCAGGGGCTGGTGGCGCTGCACGACGCGGGCAGTCTGCACTGTGATCTCAAGCCTTCGAACGTCCTGGTGTCGACGCAGGGGCGCGTGCTGCTTTGCGACTTTGGCCTGGTCGCCGATCTGCGGCAGGAGTCACGTAGCCCGGAGCAAGAGATCGCTGGCACGCCCGCGTACATGTCTCCCGAACAGGCGAACGGTGAGCCGCTCGGCGAGGCGACGGACTGGTACAGCGCCGGCGTCATGCTCTACGAGGCGCTCACGGGCCATCGCCCGTTCGCGGGCGCGCCCGCGGCTGTCCTGCGCGCCAAGCTGGAGCGCGCGGCAGCTCCGGTCAGGGAGATCGCGCCCGACGCGCCCGCCGATCTTGCCGAGCTGTGTGACGCGTTGCTAGCGCGCGATCCGTCGGCGCGCGCCTCCCGCGCCGACGTGTTCACACGCCGGGCGGCCTGGGGTGCCCACGCACACGCTGTGACCACGGCGGGCGAGCGCGACGCCGTGCCGTTCGTCGGGCGACAGGCGCAGCTGGTCGCCATCGAGCAAGCGTTCGCGGACGCGCGCACGGGCTGCGTCCCGGTGCTGCTCGCCGGCCTCTCCGGCATGGGGAAGACATCGCTCGCCCGCGCCTTCCTCGAGCGTGCGCAGCAGGACCCGCGCGTGCTGGTCCTCGCGGGCCGCTGCTACCAGAATGAGTCGGTGCCCTACAAGGCCATCGACGCGCTGGTCGATAGCCTGGGCAGTTACCTCGCAGGCCTGCCCGAGCCCGAGCGCCAGGTGGTGATGCGCGACGAGGCCCACGCGCTGGCGCGGCTGTTCCCGGTGCTGGCGCGCCTCGAGGAGGGACGGCCGCCCGGCCGCGACGAGTCGGGCGATTCACAGCAGCTGCGCCAGCGTGCGTTCGACGGACTCACCCGCATTCTCGCGCGGATCGCGCAAACCCGACCGACGGTGTTGTTCATCGACGACCTGCAGTGGGGTGACCTCGACTCGGCGGCATTTCTGGCGGGGCTGGCGCAGGCACGCGCGGCCGCGCCCGTGTTGCTGCTCGTCACCTACCGCACCGATGAGCAGGCCACGAGCCCGCTCCTGCGCGCGCTGCTCGACTCGGACTCCGTCACCTGTATCCTGAGCCAGGCCCGCACGATCGCGGTCGACTCGCTGGCCGACGACGAAGCGCGCGCGCTGGCGACGTCGATCGTGCGCGACCAGGGACGCTCCGCGTCGTCGCTGGATGCGATCTTGCGCGAGTCACGCGGTCATCCGCTCTTCCTGAGCGAGCTTGCGCGCGCGGTCGGCGCGGCCAGGGAGCCACACGACGACCGGCCGGTCGCGCTCGACGCGCTCCTCCAGGATCGAGTGCGGGCATTGCCCGCGGAGGCGCGCGCCCTGATGATGACGACCGCCCTGGTCGGTCGTCCCATGCCGGTCTCGTTGCTGGCCCAGGCGGCCGAGCTGCAGGACGAGCCCGCGGCGGCGGCCGTGCTGCTCGCGCAGCACCTGGTGCGAAGCCGTAGGCGCGAGGGGATCGAGCAGTTCGAGCCTTACCACGATCGCATCCGCGAGGCGTCGATCGCTCTGTTATCGGCGGACGAGGCGCGCGCCTACCACGCGCGCATCGCGAGCGTGCTCGAGCGGGAGCCGGACGGCGATCCGCTGCCACTCGCCGAGCACTGGCTGGCGGCCGGCGAGCTCCAGCGCGCCGGTGTCTACGTGGCCGAAGCGGCGGCACGCGCCGAGCGTGCGCTGGCGTTCTCCAGCGCGGCGCGCCTCCATCGCCTGCACCTCGAGCTCGTCGAAGGGCTCGATGATGACCGGCGCCGGATCGTGCAGGTGAAGCTCGCCGACGCGCTGAGCAACGCGGGCGCCCTGGTCGAGGCCGCCGACGCGTTTCGCGCTGCCGCCGACGGCGCACCCACGGGCGTGGCGATCAACCTGCGCGCTCGGGCCGCCGGGGAGCTCATCCGTTCCGGCAAGCTCGACGAAGGCCTGGCGCTGGCTCAAGCGGTGCTGCAGGAGGTAGGCCTCAAGCTACCGAAGGGGCGTGTGCGCATCCTGGCGGGCCTGTTGCTGCGCCGCGCGTGGGTGGCCGTGCGCGGCCTTCGCTTCCACGACGTGCCACCGGAGGATTGGTCCGAGCACGTCGCCCACCGCATCGACGCCTGCCAGGCCGTCGCAGGCGGCCTGAGCACAGTGCTACCCGTGCACGGCGCCTACTTCCACGCCCGCCAGCTCTTGTGGGCGCGCCGCCTGGGAGACCCGCGTCGCTTCGCACTCGCGCTCAACCTCGAGGTCGGCTTTCGCAGCCTGGCGGGCGCCCGATCGCGGCCGGCGGTGGTGCGCATCGTGGCCCAGGCCACCAAGCTCGGGGAACGGGCCGGCGGCCCCGTTGTCGCCGGCTTCGCCGTCGGCGGAAACGGCTTGTCGGCGTTTCTCGCCGGTGACTTCACGACCGCGTTTCGCGACTGCTTCCTCGGCGCGTCGATGCTGCGCTTCGACGCACCATCGATCGATAGCGGGCCCGATCTGCGCTGGCAGCGACGCATCTTCGAGCTCTACGGCCTGGCCGCCGCGCAGTACCTGGGAAAGATGAGCGAGGTCATCGAGATGGTGCCGCCACGGCTGCGCCTGGCGCTCGAGACTGGCGACGAGTACATCGCCAAGGCGCTTCGCGCCTGGCGCACGAACCTCATGTGGCTGGCGCTCGACGATGTCGACGAGGCCCAGCGGCAGGCGGAGGCCGGCGCGCCGCCGCCCGTGACCGATACCTTCACCATCCAGCACTACTATCAGATGCTGACGCGCTGCCAGATCAACCTCTACCGTGGCGACGTCGAGCCGGCCTGGCAGCGCGCCGAACAATCCTGGCTGGCGCTACGTCGCACGATGCACCTGCGCCTGCAAAGCGTGCGCGTCGAGGGCGCGTTCCTGCGCGCTCGCTGCGCGCTTGCCGGGGCTGCCGTCGCGACGACGCCCCGCGATAGCCGCGATCGCCTCGCGATCGCCCGCGCCGCCGGGAACGCGCTCGCGCGCGAGCCCGTCGCCTGGTCGCAGGCGTTGGCCACGCTCGTGCGCGCCACGCTCGAGCACCGAGCCGCTCGGCCAGAGGCGGCCTGCGCCCTGCTGGTCGAGGCCGCGACGCGCTGCGAGCAGGCGGGGCTCGGCCTGCACGCCGCGGTCGCGCGCCGCCGCCTGGCCGAGCTTCGCGGCGCCGACGCGATCGCGATCGCGCGCGAGGATGCGCACATGGTGCGCGCCGGCGTCCGCGCGCCTGCGCGCTTCGCCGGGCTCTACGCCCCGGGCTGGGGCGCCTGAGCCACGCCGGTCACCCGGGTTCTGTCATCGTGATCGTCCTCCGCCGACCCTCAGGGCCGATAGAGCCCGCCGGCGCCGGACGTGAACGTCCGCGCTACTTGTAGCCGCGGCCGAGCAGCATCTTGGCCGACGCCGCGAAGCTGTCCGCGCCGGGCACGTCCCACGCGAACGCGTCCGCCATCCGGGTGATGACGTTGAACGCGTAGCCGACCATGAGCGCCTCGATCACGCCCTCGCGCGAGACCCCGGCCGCGAGCAGCGGCTTGAAGTCGGCCGCGGTCAGGCCGGCGTGGTCGCGCGTCACCTTGGTGAGGAGGCGCAGCGCCGCCTTCACCTTGTCGGGCAGGTCGGTCGCGTCCGGATCGACCAGCGCCGCCGCGACCTTGGCATCACCGAGCACCTTCGACGCGACCGCGCCGTGGGCCTTCGTTCAAAACTCGCACTCGTTCGTCTTCGACACCCACGCCGCGAACAGCTCGCGCTCGCCGATCGACCACTCCGACGGCCCCCGCATGACCTCCTGGAACATCACCTTCATCGGCGCGCCGAACAGCTCGCTCCGGTAGGTCAAGGTCCGGACCACGTCGGGCGCGCGGTGGCCGCTCACCACCCGGATCATCGCGAAGAACAGCTTGGCCTTGAGGCCGCGCCCGCGCTCGATCGACGGCACCCGCATCGCCACGTCAGGCGCTCCTCGTCGGCGCGCCGGCCGGTTCGGCCACCGCCTCGTCGAGCGCGCGCAGCGCGGCGTCGAACTGCCGGGTCGCCTTGCCGACCGCGGCCGCCACCGTGATCTCGAACAGGCCGTCGTCGTCGAGCCCGGCCTTGCGGACGTCGGTGACCATGGCGTCGTGCACCTTGTACGCCGCCGTCTGCACGGTGGCGACGTACTCGGCGATCGCGCCGGATGCGCCCTGACCGTCGTACGCGCGCCGGCGGGTGTCGCGATCGAGCACGCCGTCGCGGTCGAGAATCGCCGCGCCGATCGCAGCGCGGATGGATGCGTAGCGGTCCCCCATCGCGCAAGGATGCCACAGGCGCGGCCCGCGCGGATCCCCGGCGTCGTCAGCGCGACTGCCGCGCGATGCTCTCGTGCGCGAGCTTCCGCACGAAGACCTCGATGTTCTTCTTCAGCGCTGGATTCTCGCAGTGCGGCAAGGCGCGCCGCCAGATCTCGACCGCGCGCGCGACGTGCCCCTTCTTGTAATAGAGGTACGCGAGCCGGGTCATCGCCGGGAAGTAGCGCGGCTCGAGCTCGACCACCGTCTCGTACTCGTCGATCGCCTCCTCGAGACGCTGGCTCTTCTGCAGCAGGTTGGCCAGCGCGAACCGGATCTTGATCGCGGTCGGATCCTGGGCGACCCCGTCGCGCAGGAGCCGGATCGCGCCATCGACGTCGCCGGCCTGGTAGCGCTCGATCGCCCGCGCGAAGCCATCGTCGGTGCGCGGGCGCGCCCGCCGTCGGCCCAGCAGCTCGCGCACGATCCGCAGGAGCCGCGCGGTGTCGAGCGGCTTGGCCGCGTAGCCGTCGGCGCCGTAGCGCTCGAGCACCTCGGCGGTGACCCGCCCCGAGTCGATCACCGCCGACATCAAGATGACGCCGACGCCGTCGAGCCGCGGGGTCCGCTTGATCGCGCGGCACAGCCGGAAGCCGTCGACCCCGGGCAGCAAGATGTCGGCGATCACCACGTCGGGCGCCATGTCGCGCAGGACCGAGATCGCGTCGGTGCCCGAGGCCGCGGTCGCGACCTCGTAGCCGCGCGGCTCGATCTCCTTCACCAGCAGGTGGCGGGTCGCGAAGTCGTCGTCGACGATCAGCAGCCGCGGCAGGCCGCCGGTGGCGGGCACCGGCCCGCGCTCGAGCAGACGCGACAGCTCGGCGACGTCGTCCTCGGGCGGCGCCACCTCCGGCGCGGTGTCGCGCCCGGGTGACGCGCCGGCCCCGGTCACCGGCCACAGCGGGTCGCCGCCCTCGCCGATCGACGGCGCGCGCGGCGCCAGGAACGCCCCCGGGCTCGGCAGCTCGTCCTCGGCCGTCTCGAGGAACAGGTCGTCGACCTTGATCTCCTTGGTGACGTCCTCGATGACCGCCTGCTGGGCGCGGGCGCCGAGCTCGCCCTCGTCGAACGTGTCGTCGGGCGTCACCAGCGCGACCCGCGGATGGCGAGTGGGCCCGTCGGCCGCGGCCTCGGGGCCGACCCAGCGCGCGTCGCCCCGTCCGCGCGCCGCGATCACGCCGCGGATCGTGCGCGCGACCGTCACCGCCAGCGCGACACACATCGTGACGTGCAGGCCACGTCGCGAGAACAGCGCCTCGGCGTGGCTGGCGACCTCGAGCGGCCGCGCCGCCGCCACGTACACCGTCCCGCCCTCGGCGCAGACCGGCAGCATCTGCATGCGGCGCAGCAGGTCAGGCGAGATCCCGTCGATCAGGCCGGCGTCGATCACGCACTCGTCGAGCACGACCGCGGGCCGGCCGAACGCGACGGTCAGCGCCTCGGCCAGCGTCCGCTCGTTGGCGTAGCCGAGCATGTAACAGACCGACGCGATCGGTAGCCGCTCCGACTGGCGCGCCAGCACGTCGGCCAGCGAGCTCGCGTCGTCCAGCACCCCCATGTCGAGGAGGAGCTTCCCGAGGAGCGCGGCCACGGTCCGAAGCTAACACACCGCACCTGAGGCGCCGGGCACGTGCTCGGCGCCGGTTCGGCTCCATGAGTGGATCGGCGGGCTCGATAAGGTCCCAGAATCACGCCGGTTTTTCCGGTCCCGGTGACGACTCGAGCAGCCAGTCAAAACGCCACACGGCAGCGTCGCAGCCGGGCTGGCTGCAACGCGCCAGATCTGCTGTGCTATCCTGGCAAAATCCAATCTCGCTGCACGCTCTCGCCGCGCCACGCTGTCACAGCGGCCCTCGGCAGACGCAGGCGCAAGACGGACGCAACTGCGCGCAGGTTCTGAACCAATACTCGTCCTCTACGCGCAGCGTCACGCGGCACCACCCTTGCTTGATCAAATGCGATCGCGGAGACGAGATCCGCACCGCCACTGGAGTGACCTACGACATGAGCGAATTCAAGATCGGCGACAAGGCTGTGTACCCCGCGCATGGCGTCGTCGAGGTGCAGGGGGTTGATACCAAGGAGATCAACGGCTCCACGTGTGCTTTCTACGTGCTCCGCGTCCTCGAGAACCAGATGCAGATCATGGTTCCGAAGGCCAAGGCGGAGCAGGTCGGCCTTCGCGCCGTCGTGTCGATGCAGGAGGCCACCGAGGTGTTCGACGTGCTGCGCGATCAGGATGTCCACATCGACAAGCAGACCTGGAACCGCCGCTATCGCGGTTTCATGGAGAAGATCAAGACCGGCTCGCTCTTCGATGTCGCCGAGGTCTATCGCGACCTGTTCCGGCTCAAGAGCACCAAGAGCCTGTCGTTCGGCGAGCGCCGCATGCTCGAGACCGCCCGGATGCTGATGGTGAAGGAGCTCGCGGTGGCCCGACGCTGGACCGAGGCGAAGGTCGAGCAGGAGCTCGAGAAGGCCTGCGGCTAAATGACGCCGGGCGCCCGTGCCGCGCCCGCGTACTCGGTGACGTGCGGATAGTCCGAGAACCGGACAGCTGCACGTCGGGTTCTTGAAACCCTGAATCGGCGCGTGCTAGCGTGGCCGCGCGCATGCAGGTTCACGTCGCCCGGGCCGAGCTCACAACCCTCCCGGTGGATGCCATCGTCAACCCGGCGAATTCGCTGGGAATCATGGGCGGTGGCACCTGCGGCCTCCTCCGTCGCGCCGGGGGCGACGTCATCCAGCAAGAGGCGATGGCAGCCGCCCCCATCGCGGTGGGTGCCGCGATCGTGACCGGCGCCGGCTCGCTGCCGTGTCGATTCGTGATCCACGCGCCGACGATGGAAGAGCCCGGGATGAAGATCCCGGCCGAGAACGTCCGCCGCGCCGCCCGCGCCGCGCTGATCGCGGCCGACGTCAAGCAGTTCAAGGTGATCGCGTTTCCCGGCATGGGCACCGACCTCGGTGACGTTCCCCTCGACGAGGCCGCCCGCGCCATCGTCGAGGAGATCCGCGCGCACAAGCGCGCCTGCCCCGAGACCGTCTACCTGGTCGACCCGTCCCCGGACATGGTCGACGCGTTCGAGGAAGCGCTGCGCAACGCCGTGCAGAACCTCTGAAACGCCCGGCTCGGCCGGTTGACGGCTCGAGTCGGACATCTATACTCGCCCCGCTTTGCAGCTCCAGGCCTATCTGCCAGCCGGGCTGGCCATCCTTTGTACCCTCCTGTTTTGTGGGCTGTTCGTGGCCCTCGCGGTGTTCGTCGGCCCGAAGTCGGTGAACCCCGAAAAACTCAAGCCGTTCGAGTGCGGCTCCGAACCAATCGGGAGCCCCCGCGGTCGCTACTCCGTGAAGTTCTACCAGGTCGCGATCCTCTTCCTGGTGTTCGACATCGAGGCGGCGTTCATGTACCCGTGGGCCCAGCTGTATGCCAAGCTTTCGCTCACACCGGCCGGGACGGTGAGCATCTTCGGCTTCGTCGAGATGCTCATGTTCGTCGCGATCCTTGTGGTCGCCCTGACCTACGTGTGGCGCAAGAAGGCCATCGGTTGGGACTGAGTCCCCGCCGACGACAAACCCCCGGAGTACCACCGTGCTAGAGCTCGTCACCAGCAAGCTGGAGGACGCGGCCAACTGGGGCCGCAAGTTCTCGCTGTTCAGCTATCCGTTCGTCACTGCGTGCTGCGGCATGGAGTTCATGTCGGTCGCGGCACCCAAATACGACATCGCCCGGTTCGGCGCCGAGTTCCCGCGCTTTTCCCCGCGCCAGTCCGATCTCCTGATGATCGTCGGCACGATCACGGAGAAGCAGGGCCCGGCGCTGCGCCGCGTCTACGAGCAGATGGCGGAGCCCAAGTGGGTCATCGCCTTTGGCGTGTGCGCGTCGACCGGCGGCTTCTACCAGAACTATCACGCGATGCCGGGCGCCGATCAGGTCATCCCGGTCGACGTCTACATCCCGGGTTGCCCGCCGCGCCCGGAGCAGGTGCTCGACGCGCTGATGCTCTTGCAGGATCGCATCCAGCGCAAAGACGGCCACAGCCAGCTGCGGCTCAAGCGCGAGAAGGTCGTCCTGCGCGAGCGCGAGGCGGCAGAGGAATAGGCATGTCGCAGAAGGTGCTCGACGCTCTCAAGGCGAAGTTCGGCGATGCGATCGAGGAGACCTCGTCCCAGCACGGGGACGAGGTCGTCTTCGTCAAGCGCGACCGGCTGCGCGACCTCGCGACCTGGCTGCGCGACGACCCGGCGATGGCGTTCGACGCCCCGGTGTTCGCGACCTGCATCGACCTGCTCGACTGGCGCCCGGTGAAGATCCCGCACCAGCCGACCACCGAGACCCGCGGCGAGTGGGACGGCGTGTCCCCGCGCTTCGAGGTGAGCTGGCAGCTGCGCTCGACCGCGCACCGCCACCGGATCCGGATCAAGGTGCGCGCCACCGAGGCCGACCCCAAGGTCGCGAGCCTGACCCCGCTCTGGCCCGGGTTCGACTGGCAGGAGCGCGAGACGTTCGACATGTACGGGATCCGCTACGACGGCCATCCCGACCTGCGCCGCATCTACCTCTACGACGAGTTCGTCGGGTACCCGCTGCGCAAGGACTACCCCAAGGAGAAGCGCCAGCCGCTGGTGCGTCGTCCTGACCTCGTCGGCGACCACTGAGCGCCGCCCCCGAGCGACGGAAAAGAGTCAGACATGGCCGATCTCAAGACCCTCGTCGTCGGACGCAAGGACGCTGCCGACCTCGACGTCGAGCAGGAGCTCCCCAGCGAGCTGATGACGATCAACATGGGGCCGTCGCATCCGGCGATGCACGGCACCGTGCGCATCGTGCTCACCATCGACGGTGAGCGCGTCGTCAAGGGCGACGTCCAGCCCGGCTATCTGCATCGCTGCTTCGAGAAGGAATCGGAGTACGCGACCTACACGCAGATCTTCCCGTACACGGACCGGCTCAACTACGTCTCGCCGATGATCAACAACGTCGGCTGGGCGCTGGCCGTCGAGAAGCTGCTCGGCATCGGCAAGGACCTGCCGCGCCGCGCCGAGTACGTGCGCGTGATCGTCAGCGAGGTGTCGCGCATCACCGACCACCTGACCTGCATCGGCGCGTCGGCGATGGAGCTGGGCGCGTTCACGCCGTTCCTCTACTTCCTGAAGGCCCGCGAGTGGCTGTACACGCTGCTCGAGGAGGTCTCGGGCGCGCGCCTGACCCACTCGTACGTGCGCGTCGGCGGCGTCAGCAAGGATCTGCCCGAGGGCTGGGGCGCCAAGCTGCTCCGCCGCATCGAGGAGATCGAGGGCGTGATGGTCGAGGTCGAGGCCATGCTCAACCAGAACCGGATCTTCCGGGACCGGATGGCGGGCATCGGCGCGTTCAACCGCGAAGACTGCATCCGCTGGGGCCAGACCGGGCCGATCGCCCGGGCCGCCGGCCTCGATTACGATGTCCGCAAGGACTACCCGTACTCGGTCTATCCCGACTTCGACTTCGACGTGCCGGTCGGCACCACCGGCGACTGCTTCGACCGGTACCTCGTGCGCGTCGAGGAGATCAAGCAGTCGATGCGGATCCTGCGCCAGGCCCTGGCCCAGCTCCCCGACGGCCCGGTGATGATCGACGATCCGCGGGTCGCGCTGCCGCCCAAGCAGGCCGCGTACAACACGATCGAGTCGATGATCCGGCACTTCAAGCACATCGTCGACGGCATCCGGGTGCCGGCCGGCGAGGCGTACACCTTCGTCGAGGGTGGCAACGGCGAGCTCGGCTTCTACGTCGTGTCCGACGGGACCGGCCGGCCGTACAAGAACTACTGCCGCAGCCCCTCCTTCGTGCACCTGTCGACCGCGGGCACGATCATCAAGGACCACATGATCGCGGACATCGTGCCGATCTTCGGCATGATCAACATGATCGGCGGCGAGTGCGACAAGTGAGGCTGTCATGAGCGAGACGACGACGCCGACGATTCCCCCGCAGCCGGCCACCGCCGGTGGTCCGCCGCCGGCGCCGCCAGCTCCCGTGGCCGCGCCGACCACCGTCACGCTGACGATCGATGGCGCGTCGGTGACGGTGCCCAAGGGCACCAACGTGCTCGAGGCCGCCCGCAAGGTCGGCGTCGACATCAGCGCGTTCTGCTACCACCCGGGCCTCTCGATCGCCGCGTGCTGCCGCCAGTGCCTGGTCTCGATCGAGAAGAACCCGAAGCTCCAGCCGTCGTGCCAGAGCACGGCGATGGACGGCATGATCGTCCGCACCCAGGACGACGCGTCGACGCTCGCGCGCAAGCAGATGCTCGAGTTCACGCTGGTCAACCATCCGATCGACTGCCCGATCTGCGACAAGGCCGGCGAGTGCACGCTGCAGAAGCTGTACTTCGAGCACGACGCGGCCAACTCGCGGGTCGACGTGCCGAAGGTGCACAAGCCGAAGGTCGTCGATCTCGGACCCCACATCGTCCTCGACGCCGAGCGCTGCATCCTGTGTACGCGCTGCATCCGCGTGTGTGACGAGGTCGCCGGCGTGCATCAGCTCGAGATGATCAACCGCGGCGATCACGAGGAGCTGACCACCGCCCCCGGTGAAGCGCTCGACAACCCGTACTCGCTCAACACGGTCGACGTGTGCCCGGTCGGCGCGCTGACGTCGAAGGACTTCCGCTTCACCATGCGCGCGTGGGAGCTCGACTCCACGCCGTCGGTCTGCAACGGCTGCGCGACCGGTTGCAACACCGAGATCCATCACAAGAACGGGCGCGCCTGGCGCCTGGTGCCGCGGCTCAACGCCGAGGTGAACGGCCACTGGATGTGCGACGAGGGTCGCTTCACCTATCACGGCCTGCGCGAGGCGCGGCTGGCCGGCCCGGTGGTCGGCGGCCTGCCGTCGTCGTGGGACAAGGCGCTGCGCGCGGCGGCCGATCAGCTCGCGCCGGCGCTCACCACGCCCGGCGCGGTCGCGGTGGTGCTGTCCGCCCAGGCCTCCAACGAGGACAACTTCGCCCTCGCCCGCCTGGCGGCGGCCTGGCACGCGCCGGTCTACATGACCGCCCGGCCCCCGGTGGCCGAGCGCGCCGACGACAAGCTACGCGACGCTGACGTGAACCCCAACTCGGCCGGCGTCCGGGCGATCGCCGCCACCGCGCAGGACCTGGCCGCGCTCGAGGCCGACCTCGCCAACGGCGCGGTCCGCGCGATCGTGATGCTCGGCCACGATCTGCCGCTGGCGCCCGCCAGCCTGGCCCGGGTCCGCGAGCTGGCCGCCGTGGTCGTGCTCACCAGCCACGAGCTCGGTCCGGCCAAGGCCGCGACCGTGGCCCTGCCGATCGCGGCGTGGGCGGAGACCGCCGGCTCGGTCACCAACCGCGACGGCCGGCTGCAGCGCATGCACACCGCGTTCGAGCCGCCCGGCCAGGCCGTGCCCGGCTGGGAAGCGGTGGTGCGCCTCGCCCAGGCGACCGGCGTCAAGCTGACGTGGAGCCAGGCCCGCGAGGTCTGGAAGGACATGACCGCGGCGGTCGCGCCGTGGAAGGACCAGCCGTGGGGTCGCGAGGTGCGGCCCTCGCAGCTCCGCTTCGCGGGCTCACGGGGCTAGGCGAACCGAGCCAATACGATGAACACCGTCTACGCGATCCTCGACAATCCCGCGACCAAGTGGTTGCTCATCGTCATGGGCCTGGTGATGCCGCTGGCGTCACTGCTCACGTGGGCCGAGCGCCGGCAGAGCGCGATGATGCAGGACCGGCTCGGACCCAACCGCGCCAACATCGGTCCGATCAAGCTGAAGGGCATCCTCCACTTCGTGGCGGACGCCATCAAGATGATCTCCAAGGAGGACTTCATCCCGGGCAACGTGCACCGGGGGTTGTTCGCGCTGGCCCCGATCCTCGCGATCGCGCCGGTGCTGATCGCGTTCGCGATCATCCCGTACGGCCCGACCATCTTCCCACACAGCTTCGGCGACTCGCTCGACACCTTCAAGCTGGCGGCGAGCCCGGGCGCACCTGACTTCGCGCACAGCATCCGCCTGCAGGTCGCGTCGTTCGACTACGGCCTGCTGTTCTACTTCGCGGTGCTGACCCTGGCCAACTACGGCGGCACGATCGCGGGCTGGGCCAGCTACAACAAGTGGGCGCTGCTCGGCGGCCTGCGCAGCTCGTCGCAGATGATGAGCTACGAGGTGTCGATGGGCCTGTCGCTGATGGGCTGCTTCCTGCTGGTCGGCAGCCTCGAGCCCGGCTACATGGTCACCGCCGGCGTCACCACCAAGATGACGGCGTCGAACCCGCTCAACTGGCTGTGGCTCTGGCAGTTCCCCGCGCTCGTCATGTTCATGACCGCGTCGATCGCGGAGACCAAGCGCGCGCCGTTCGACCTGCCCGAGGGCGAGCCCGAGATCATCGGCTACTTCGTCGAGTACTCCGGCATGCGCTGGGGGCTGTTCTTCCTCGCCGAGTTCATCGAGATCGTGTTCGTCTCGGCGGTGATCGCCACCGTGTTCTTCGGCGGCTGGCAGGTGCCGTTCCTCGATGCCGACGGCTTCCGCTTCGGTGGCCACCTGGTCGAGGTCGCGGGCCAGTGGGTGCCGGCCGGTGGCTATCTCATGAAGCTGCCGCACGGCGTGGTCATCGCGCTCCAGATCGGCGCGTTTGGCATCAAGGTCGTGCTGCTTTGCTGGTTCCAGCTGTTGGTCCGGTGGACGCTGCCGCGCTTCCGGGTCGACCAGCTCATGAACCTGGGCTGGAAGGTGCTCTTGCCGTGTGCGCTCGGCTGGACCATGTTGACCGCGCTCTTCAAGCTCCTGGCCATGTCGGCCGGGTGGCTGTAGCCGCGGGGACGGAGTAAGGACGATGGCGACTACCCACGGTCACGCTCACGGGGATCATGACGACGCCCACGCGTCCGCAGGGCCCAAGGTCCTCGCGGTCTCCAAGGTGAGCCCTCGGGTCCGGACGATCGCGGTCAAGCGTCCGACCGCCGAGGACGCGACCTACCTGGAGGCCACCCGCACCGGCCTCGGCATCACGCTAAAGCACTTCATGAAGAACCTGTTCGGTCGCCGCCGGTCGGTGGCGGCGCTGAACAGCGGTGGCGCGACCACGGGGCCGTTCCACAACGAGATCGAGACGATCCAGTATCCGGAAGAGAAGGTCGTCTATCCGGAGCGGTTCCGCGGCCTGCATCGCCTGATGCAGCGCGACGACGGCACCGTGCGCTGCGTCGCGTGCATGTGCTGCCCGACCGTGTGCCCGGCCAACTGCATCACGATCATCCCCGAGGACGCGGGCGACGGCACCGTCGAGAAGCGCCCGGCGGTGTTCGAGATCGACGAGCTGCGGTGCGTGGTCTGTGGGCTCTGCGTCGAGGCGTGTCCGTGCGATGCGATCCGCATGGACTCCGGAGTCCACGCAGCGCCGGTCGAGTCGCGCGGCGAGGCGATCATGACGAAGGATCTGATGCTGGGCCTGTCGAAGAAGGTCGGGAAGAACCCGACGTCGACGGCAACGCAGGGCGGTGAAGGTCCCGACTGGCACGACCCGCACTGACGTCGCGCGTGGCGCGCGCATCGCGCGCTACACAACATCGTGCGGTCGACGCCGCGATCACGCACTTGGCGAGCCCGTCGGTGTCGTCGAGGACCTAACGCGCGCGCGTGAAGATTTTCGGTTGACGCTCGTGAACGAGGTGGCTAGGGTTGATTCGAGTCCGGCGGTTCGATTCGATCAACGCGGCCCATTCTGTCTCTTACTCCGTCTATCCAGGGATCTGCCTCTGTCTCGGGAGTGCATGCCCGCACGTCGGGAAGCCCGATGAGGTACGTGGAGCCCACCTACCGCGAAGGTAGGGGATAGATAAGCCGTACGGTCGAGCCTGTCGGTCTCATCTTTTTATGCGGGGGAGCCTTGGTGCTCCCCCGCAGCATTTTCGGTACATCAGCACACGTTGGCGTCGGCGATCGCCCTGCTATCACGTTGTATGGCTGAGCTGGTCTCACAGGTGCTGCTGGTCGTCACGGGTCTCACGCTGACCACCGGCGCGGTTGCCGCCGCGCCGGAGGTGTCCGACGTCGAGGAGCTGGTGCAGCCGGCGGCGCCCACCGCCGCCAGCTACCAGGACGACCAGGTGGTGAAGCGCAGCTATCTGATCCCGGCGATCGAGCTGGTCGTGTTCAACATCGGCGCAAACGCGGCGTCGCGGGTCGCGGGCATGGAGTGGGCGAACACGACCCCCGACACGATGTGGCGCAACCTGACGCACAAGTGGGTCTACGACAGCGACCTGTTCTCGGTGAACCAGCTCGCGCATCCCTACGGCGGCGCGATGTTGTACTCGGCGGCGCGCTCCAGCGGCCACGGCTTCTGGGTCTCGTCGGCCTACGGCTTCGTCGGCAGTCTCATATGGGAGACGTTCATGGAGTCGGAGCCGCCGTCGATCAACGATCAGATCACGACGTCGATCGCCGGCGCGTTCATGGGCGAGGCCTTGCACCGGTGGGGTCGCGCGGTGCGCGGGAGCAGCCCGCACCCGAGCCTCGGCCGCGAGATCTTGTCCGCGGTGATCGATCCGGCCGGCGCCGCCAACCGGGGCGTGTTCGGCGACAGCTGGCGGAAGGTCCCGCCGCCGCGGCTGCACGCGTTCATGGCGGCCGGCTACAACGCGCCGCTCGATGACACCTCGAGCGGCCCCTTCCATGCCGAGCTAGCGGTCAGCCACGGCCTGCCCTCGGATCCGCTGTTCGTGCCGCGGGTACCGTTTCACCACTTCGACCTTCGCGGCCAGCTCAACGCGGGGACCGACGGGGCCACCGGCTACCTCGACGTGCGCGGCATGATGCTGGGCACCACGGCGGGCGCGGACCGTCGACGCGCGCTGTGGGGCGTGTTCGGCACCTACAGCTACTGGGACGCCGAGGGCGTGCGCGCCGGCGCGATCGGCGTCGGGCCCGGCATCGTGCTGCACCAGGCGATCGGCGCGCGCAGCTTCCTCGATGCTTCGGCCGTGGTGGCGCTGGTGCCCTGGGGCGCGGCGGGCGGCACCGGCGACGTCGAGGGCAGGCGCGATTATCACCACGGCCCCGGCGGCTCCGAGATCCTCGAGGTGAAGCTCGGCCGCCGCGGCCTCGGCGTGGTCCGCCTCAGCGCCCGCGCGATCGAGATCAACGGCCGGCTCCGCGGTGACGCCAGCGAGAACGTGATCGTGACGTCGGCCGGCGTGATGGCAGCGCTGGCGGAGCACCACGCGGTCGGGTTCGACATCGTGTACTCGGCGCGGCACGCGAACTTCGAGGACGCGGCGATGACCGCGACCGACCAGGCGGCGCAGGTCCGCGTCATGTACGCGGTGACGTCCGACAGCAGCTTCGGCGGCCGCTGATCCGCGGCCCGGCACCCGCGCACCGGCCGTCCGGTCGCGGACCGCGTCTCCCTCTCCCGGCGTCCCTGAGCGAAGGGCTCGTTGCGAGCCCGAATTCGAAGGGCCAGCCCGTCGAGGACGCCTGCTCACAACCTGGGCGGCTGCCAGGCAGAGCGCCAAGGTGCCGCACGCGATCTTCGACGGGCTGCCCTTCGACGGCGGGCTCGCGTGCGCTCGCCCTGGCTCGGGGACACCGGGGGGGGACGTGCGGGATCCTGAGGGGCTGCCCTTCGACTTCGCGCGGGCTCGCCCGGGCTGACCGGTGTACGGCAAGCAAGGGGGCTTACATCTCTCACATTCAGCCGAATGCGGAATGCCAGACACACATGTGGATGGCGATCTGATACAAGCCGGCTCCTTCGTACTTCCGCATACGGTTTCAGGAGCCCCTCTCACATGTCCCGCCCCCCTCTGCGTTCTGTCTTCCGCTCGATTCCTGCCCTCCTCCTCGTCGGTGTCACCACCCTCTCCGGGTGCCTCACCGATCCCGATGACGCCGAGCTCGCCACCAGCGAGCAAGCGCTCACGACGACCCAGCTGTTTGCCTCGACCGCGCTGGTCAAGGGCGCCAGCAAGCCCGGCACCTACACGGCGGTCGAGACCGGCACGCTGACCTTCAAGACCGCCGGCACCGGCGACGCCGACCTCTACGTCAAGCGCGGCACCGGCGCGAGCACGACCTCGTTCACCTGCAAGTCGGACGGCGCGACCGCGGTCGAGCAGTGCGTCATCACCGTCACCGTCGGCGAGCAGATCTCGTACAGCGTCCACGCGTACGCCGCGAGCACCGTGAGCCTCACGGTCATCAGCGAGGGCACCGCGGTCCCGCCCGACACCACGACCACCACGGTCCTGGTCCCGTCGGGCGCGCTGGCCGCCACCTCGCGCAAGACCGGCATCTTCACCGCGCCGGCCGCCGGCGAGCTGGTGTTCAGCGCGACCGGCAACGGCGACGTCGACCTCTACGTCAAGCGCGGCAGCGTGGTCACCACGACCAGCAGCGACTGCAAGTCC
This sequence comes from Kofleriaceae bacterium, assembly GCA_046597055.1. Taxonomy (GTDB): domain Bacteria; phylum Myxococcota_A; class Polyangia; order Haliangiales; family Haliangiaceae; genus UBA2376. The sequence goes on from JBKJLC010000178.1 coordinate 59,039, forward strand.
GAGGGCAGCACGGCGGTCGAGACCTGCCGGGTCACCGTCACCGCCGGCCAGCAGGTCGCGTGGCTCCTGTACGCGTACTCGGCGTCGACCGCGACGCTGTCGGTCACCGCGCCCCGGAGCGCCACCACGGTCCCGCCGGTCACGACCGTGCTCATTCCGTCGGGCGCGTTCACCCAGGGTCAGCAGAAGACCGGCGTCCACACCGTGGTCGCCGCCGGCTCGATCGTCTTCAAGTCGACCGGCACCGGCGACGTCGACCTCTACGTCCGCCGCGGCTCGGCGCCGACCACCACCGTCGCCGACTGCAAGTCGGAGTCCGGCACGTCGACCGAGACCTGCACGCTGACCGCGGTCGCCGGCGAGCGGCTCCACTACCTCCTCCACGGCTACGCGACCTCGACCGCCACCTTGTCGGTGACCGGGCCCGGCGCGTCCACCCCCGACGGCCTGGTCACCCTGTCGACCCCGACCATGCCGACGGTCGCCGCCTACGACCAGTTCTCGGTCCCCGGCGGCACCCTCTCGACCTCGGGCCGGTCGCTCAAGTTCCTGATCGACAACCGGACCCCGGCCGCCCGCACCACGCAGTTCATGAACGGCAACTACCGGGTGAACGGCGTGGTGCCGGATTACGCGAAGTACCACTTCGACTTCGCGAAGCGCGTCCACGGGATCACCGACACCGGCGCGACCTTCAACCAGACCACCTACTTCAGCCAGACCAAGCGCTTCTTCGCCGGCACCCTCCAGACCTACTACCTGGGCGAGGCGACCACCCCGGTCTACGCCGTGCAGTTCTACCCCGACGACGTGATCGCCGAGGAGACCCTGCTCGACGCGCTGACCACGATCAAGCCACTGGTCACCATCCCCGGCGCCAAGCTGGTGTTCATCGCCACCGGCCCCCAGCAGACCTTCGCGCGCATCGGCACCCAGGCCGCCGCGCTCGGCATCGACCTCTTCACGATCGACCAGGTCCTCGGCAACATCAAGTACGTCGGCCTCAACACCGGCGAGGCGTGGGGCTACCTGCGCATCTTCCCGGCTGACCCGTCGCTGCTGCGCGCGACCGACATCCCCGTGTTCGACGAGCTGCCGCTCGATCTGACCGTGGTCGCCGGCGTCATGACCCGCGCCTATCAGGACATCAACTCGCACATCAACCTGAAGTCCAAGGAGCGCGGCACGCCGAACATGGTCCTGCGCGACGCCAGCCTGACCCACCCGCGCCTGGCGCCGTGGGCGAACCTGCCGATCCACCTGACCATCACCAGCGAGGGCTTCACGATCGAGGCGACCACCGACGCGGTGGTCGCGGCCAAGCTGGCCGAGCGCCTGAACAAGCCGTGGATCCCGCTGCCGGTGGTCGACGAGACCCGGCTGCTCAGCTTCGACGACATCTGCCCGACCCTGAACACGTCGTGCCTGGCGTGGAGTGACCGCCTCGGCGGCAAGTCGACTGGCCTGTCGTTCCTGGCCAACCGCCAGGCGGTCGGTCGGGTCGGCCTGGTCGGCTCGCTGAGCGCCCGCTTCGGCTATGACATCTCGCCGAAGGGCTTCGCGATCCCGGTGAAGTACTACCGCGACTTCGTGAACGCGCCCGAGAACGCGCTGCTCAAGTCCAAGATCGATGCGTTCGTGGTCGCGGAGAAGAGCGGCGCCCTGTCGCCGGCCGACCGCAACGCGCTCGTCCTCGAGATCCAGAACCTCTTCTACAAGGGCCGGATGTCGGCGACCGCGCTGGCCGACATCTCGAGCCGAGTCACCACGCTCATGCCAGGCGTCCCCAAGTTCAAGTTCCGCTCGAGCGCGACCTCCGAGGACATCGAGAACTTCAATGGCGCCGGCCTCTACGACAGCTTCTCGATGGAGCTGGAGAAGGTCGACAACCCCGACTTCTCGTGTGCGCTCAACCCCGAGTTCACCAACGGCGTCCTCACGAACCTCAAGATCAAGCCGAAGACGGTGCAGTGCGCGGTCAAGGCCGTGTACGCCAGCCTGTGGAACCCGCGCGCGGTCGACGAGCGCACGTTCGCCCGCCTCGACCACGCGACCGCCGGCATGGGCATCGCGGTCAACCCCTCCTACGACACCGAGGACGTGGTCGCGGCCAACGCGGTGCTGATCACCCGCGTGGTCGGCAGCGACATCTACGGCTACACGCTGTCGGTGCAGAAGGATAACAACCTGGTCACCAACCCGACGCCCGGCTCGATCTCCGAGCTCGACGTGGTCGCCTTCTCCGACTTCACCCGCCCGCCGCGGTTCACCACGACCCGCTACGCCAAGCCGCTCGCCGAGCTGCCCACCCTGACCACGACGGTCCTGACCGAGCGGCAGATGATCGACCTCGTCGACATCGCGAAGTCGGTCGAGATCGCGTTCTGCAACGGCAAGCTCAGCTACTTCCCGGGCGGCCAGTGCAGCTCGGTGTGGCTCGACACCAACAAGCCGCGCTCGCTCGACATGGAGATCAAGATCCTCGCCAACGGACATTACGTCCTGAAGCAGGTCCGCGAGTTCCACGGCCGCTGATGGAAGCTCGGCCTGCGAGGCCCGCACCGGGACCGCCCGGCGCCCTGACCTGATCGACGACCCGGCCCGGCCTGGCCGGGTCGTCCTGGGTTTCGGGCTCGTTGCGACGATCGGGCGGGCGGTCAGTCGCAGAGGCTGGTGCTGAGCGGCTCGACGCCTGCGAGCGTGACCGCCTGGGCCTCGACCTTGCCCGGCTTCACCGTGAGGACCGGGGCGTCGAAGCTGCGGTTGGCGCGCTGCAGCCGCACCACCGGCGGGCCTCCGTACGACGAGCCGAGGACGTCGAGCCTGCGATCGCCGTCGAGATCCGCGATGGCGACGCCGAACACACCGACCGGTGGCTGCGGGTCGGGCGACGCCGCGAGCGTCACCAGCGGCTCGAACCCGCCGGAGGTCGAACCGGGAGCCCACAGCATGTCCATGTGGCGGCCCACCACGACGTCGAGGGCTCCGTTGCCGTCGAGATCACCCCAGGTGAGGCCGCGGGCGGCGTTGAAGCCGAGGGACGGGCCGGCGGACAGGCTGAGGGTCCCCGCGCGATAGACCTGGCCGCCGACGGTGACCAGCCGATCGAAGGTGGCGACGAAGCCACCGTCGGAGGTCGCCGGTCCGTCGGTCGCGAGCCACGCGTCGTCGGGTTGCCGATCGAAGAAGCGGAAGCGGCCGCGATGGAGCGCCACCACCTCGAGGTCGAGGTCGGCGTCGAGCTGCATCCACGCGACCGAGACCGCCGGCCGGGGCGCGGTGATCTCGGCGCCGGTGATGAGCCAGGTCGGCTGGTAGGTCGCGGGCGGGCCCGGCTCGCGACGGAACACACGCAGGCCGGCGATCTCGTCGTACCAGAGCAGGTCGAGATCGCCGTCGTGGTCGGCGTCGCCCCAGGCCACCCGGCTGCCCCACGCCCACGCGGTGGGGTCGTGCGGGGTCGGATCGACGACCTCCAGGCTGGGCGGGCTGGCGAGGTCGAGCACGCCGCCGGTCACCCCGTTGCCTTGCAGCACGCGCACGCCGCCGAGCGATCCGATCGCCAGGTCGACGTCGCCGTCACCCTCGACATCCGCCCAGGCCGCGCTGGCCGTGAACAGGTGGGTCGGCCCGAGCGCTGGCTGGCAGTGGACCGCGCGCGGGTTGGCCGGGTCGGGGCGGAACCGCAGCGTGTTCATCGTGTCCCAGCCCATGACCGACACGTCGGACGGGCACCGGCCCGGGCTGGTGGCGCCGGCCAGCGGCTCGCAGGTGCGGGCGGCGGCCTGCACACAGGGCTCGGCCCAGCCCAGCGTGCAACACGACGCGTCGGCGGCGCAGACCGCGTCGACGCAGGCGTCGCGTCCGAGCGGCATCGCCGGGCCGATCAAGCAGACCTCGCGCACGAACGGCGCGTCCGGACCATCCGGCGCGTCGGGTGGCGCTTCGGGCGCGTCCGGTGGGGGCGTGGGCGTCACGCACTGCTGGTCGCTGCAGCCCAGCCCGGGCGCGCAGTCGCTGTCGATGGCGCACACGTACGGAGACGGGTCCGGCAGGCACGCGACCAGCGGCAAGGGGGTCAGGGCAAACGCAAGAGCTACGAAGGGTCGACGCATCGGTCCGCCTCCAGCGGTGAGGCGAGTACGACACACCCGCGCCGCGGGCCGACTGGCAGAATCCGGCGTTGATGGCCGGCGGGTCGCGCGGGCGCCGGCGTCGTCGTCAGTCAAGGGCCTATTTGACGCCTGTCAGGCTGACCGCCTGCGCGCTGTACTTCCCGGTCACGGCGGTGAGGACCGGGGCCTCGAACGTGCCATCGGGTCGTCGAAGTCGCACCACCGATGCCTTGTCGCGCGCGGAGCCGAACACGTCGAGAGTGCCATTGCCGTCCAGGTCTGCGATCGCGACGCCGAACACGTTGATCGGGTTGGCCTCATCCGCCTGCACTGCGAGCCGCTCGACCGGCAGGAAGGTGGTGGCCCCGGCGCTGGGAAAGTAGCGCAGCTCTTCGTTCAGCCCGACGACCACGTCGAGGTGGTCGTCACGATTGATATCGCCGAAAGCCATGCCGCGTGCGCCGTCGATGGGTAGCGGGGTGCCGATGGCGCTGAGGCTCTCGATGCCCGCGTTCATGATCTGCCCGCGGACGGTGATCAGCCGATGGAAGGTGGCGACGAAGCCACCGTCGCTGACCACGGGGCCTTCGAGCTCCCGCCAGCTCGCCATGGGCGGCCGGTCGAAGAGGCGGAAGCGGCCGCCTCGGGTCGCCACCAGCTCGAGGTCGTCATCGCGATCGAGCTGCATCCACGCCGCCGACACCTGGACGTCGGCGGAGACCGCGGCCGGGATCAGCGTCTCCTGCACGTAGCGCACCGGCGGTCCCGGTTCTCGCCGGAAGACGTGCAGCCCGAGCTGCTGGTCGTGCCAGAGCAGGTCGAGGTCATCGTCGCTGTCGGCATCCGCCCAGGCGACCCGGCTGCCCCACATGTCCGCGTTGGGCCCGTACGCGCCCGGCTCCGAGATGGTGACGACCGGCGTGCTGACGAACGAAAGCGCGCCGATCGCGGTCACCCCGTTGCCCTCGAGCACCTTCAGGCCGCCATTGATGCCCATCGCCAGGTCGACGTCACCATCGCCGTCCGCGTCGGCCCAGGCCGAGCTGCTGACGAACTGGCTGCCCACGTCCTCGCTGTGCACCGGGTAGTGACCGGGCGGGACCAGGCGAACTCGCAGCACGTCCATGCCGAAACCGGCGACCGCCACATCGGACGGGCACCGGCCGCCAGCAGCGCCCGAGGGCAGCGTGCAGGTGGCCGCGGCCCGCTGCACGCACGTCTCGTCCCAGCCGAGCTTGCAGCAGTCCTCGTTGTGCGCGCACACCGAGTCGACGCAGGCGTCACGCGCCTCTGGCATCGCCGTCCCCACCAGGCACACGTCGCGCACGAACGGTTCGTTCGGGCCGTCGGTTGCGTCCACCGAGGCATCGGGTGGCTCGGGTTGGACGACGCACCGCCCCTCCCTGCAGGCCGCGGGGGCGCCGCAGTCGGTGTCGACGGCGCAGTACGGACGCACCTCGGGCAGACACGCGACCAGCGGCGCGGCGAGCAGGGCGAACGCGAGCGACGCGCGGCGTTGGTTCATCGGTCCGCCTCCAGCGGGTCCGCCACTACGACACGATCCGGCTTCGTTGTGCCCTGGCAGCGTCTGTCCGGACGTCCGATGTGGGGTGAACACGGATACGAGGCTACTCACGGGCCGGCTCGTCTGGGACCGGGCCCGGGGCGACCCCGACCGGTCCGGCGCCGACCGCCGCGGCGCGGTCGCCGTGCGGGGGCGCGTCCGAGTGGCCGTGGCCGTGCACCGGCGCCCGCGGCGTGCCACGCAGGCGGCGGATCACCGCGTCACGCCAGTTGGTCACGATGTCGTAGAAGGTGGGGATCACCAGCAGGGTCAGGACCGTCGAGGTGATCACGCCGCCGATCACGGCGCGCCCGAGCGGCGCCCGGAAGTCGCCGCCCTCGCCGCCTCCGATCGCGACCGGCAGCATGCCCGCGATGATCGCGACCGACGTCATGACGATGGGGCGCAGGCGGACGCCGCCGGCCTCGACGATCGCCTCCTCGCGCGTCATGCCGCGGGCCTCGGCCAGCTTGGCGAAGTCGATCAGGAGGATCGCGTTCTTGGCGACGATGCCCATCAGCAAGATCACGCCGATCATGCTCATGAGGTTCAGGGTCGAGCCGGTGATCAGCATCGCGAGCATCACGCCGATCAAGGACAGCGGCAGCGACGCCATGATCGGGATCGGCTCGAGGAAGGAGCCGAACTGGATCACCAGGATCAAGTACATGAGCATCACCGCGATCCCGAGCGCGATCAGGATGCGGGTGAACACCTCCTGCTGGTTCTCGGTCTCGCCGCCCTGCTTGCGGTTGTAGCCCGGCGGCATCGGCAGGCCGGCCAGCTGGGTGTCGATGTCGGCCACCACCGCCGACAGTGGGCGACCCTCGGTGTTCGCGCTGACCGTGACCACGCGCTCGGCATCGAGGTGCTCGATCTGGGCCGGGCCCAGGCCGCGACGGATCTCGGCGACCTGGCCGAGCGGGATCATGGTGGTCCCGGTCGGGCCGGTCAGGATCAGGGGCACCGCCTCGAGATCCTCGGGCCGCTCGCGCCACTCGGCGCCGAGGCGGACCACGACGTCGCGGGTGCGGCCGTTGGGATCGATCCAATCACCGGCGTCGAGGCCGGTGAACGCCGGGCGCAGCGCCTGGGCCAGCGCGCCGACGCTGACGCCGAGCGAGCCGGCCAGGTCGCGGTCGAGGATCACCTCGACCTCGGGTCGCTGGCCCTTGCTCGACAGGCCGACGTCGACCGCGCCCGGCACGGTGCGGACCCGCGCCGCGGCCTGCTCGGCGAGGCCGTTGAGCACGTCGGTGTCGGCACCGGTCAGCTGGATCTGGATCTGCTTGTCGGTGCCGAACCCGCCGGTGCTGATGTACGCGGTGGTGCCGCTGAGCTGGCGGATCTGGTTGCGGACCTGCTGCGCGACCGCGTCCTGGTGCAGGGTGCGCTGGGCCTTGGGCACCAGCCGCACGTAGATCGTCGCGGTGTCGACCGAGCCGCTCTGGCCGCCGATGGTCGCGTAGGTGTACGCGACCTCGGGGTGGGCCCTGGTGAGCTCGACCGCGTCGACCACCTTGAGGCGGGTGTAGTCGAGGTTCGAGCCGGGCGGGGTCTCGACCTTGATGATGAACTCGGAGCGGTCCTGGATCGGGAAGAACGAGCTGCCGACCAGGCCGGTCGCCGGGATCGCCAGCGCGCCGACGAACGACGCGATCGCCAGCAGCACCATCGCCAGCCGGTGCCGCATCGCCCAGCTGATCACCTTGCGGTAGCCGTGGGTCAGGCGCACGAAGCCGCGATCGAAGAAGTCGAGCTTGCGCGACAGCCACGACCGCTTGCCCTCGCTGACCTCGGGGTCGTTCCACACCGCCGACAGCATGGGGTCCAGCGAGAACGACACGAACAGCGACACCAGCACCGAGCACGCGATGGTCAGCGCGAACGGCGCGAACCACTGCTCGGCGATGCCGCCCATGAAGGCGATCGGCACGAACACCACGACGATCGAGAAGGTGGTCGCGGCCACCGCCATGCCGATCTCGGAGGTGCCCTCGGCGGCGGCGCGGACGTGGTCCTTGCCCATCTCCATGTGGCGGACGATGTTCTCGCGCACGACGATCGCGTCATCGATGAGGATGCCGACCGCCAGCGACAGGCCGAGCAGCGACATGGTGTTGAGGGTGAAGCCGAACGCCAGCACCGCGACGAACGACGCGATCACCGACACCGGCAGCGCCAGGCCGGTGATGACGGTCGACCGCCACGACTTGAGGAACAGAAAGACGACCAGGATGGTCAGGAACGCACCCTCGAGCAGCGAGGTCTTGACGTCGGACACCGAGGCCGCGACCCGCTTGCCGGAGTCGATCACGACCTCGAGCCGGACCCCCTCGGGCAGGGTCTTGCGCAGCTCGGCGATGCGCTGGTTGACCCGGTCGCTGACGTCGGTCGTGCTGAAGCCGGTCGCCTTCTTGACGTCGATGCCGACCGCGCGAGCGCCGTCGAACAACGCGGTCGAGCGCGGATCCTCGCTGCCGTCGACGATCTTGGCGATGTCGCCGAGCCGCACCACCCGGTCGCCCGAGCGCGCGATGATCAGCTGGGCGAAGTCGGCCGGCCCCTGCAGACGGCCGCGCAGGCGGATGGTGCGCTCGTCGAGGGCGCCGGTGAGCCGGCCGACCGGTGCCGCCAGGTTCTCGGCCTGGAGCACCTGGACCACCTGGGCGACGCCGATCCCGGCCGCGCGCATCGCCGCTGGCTCGAGCTCCACGGTGAGCTCGCGCTCGACCGCGCCGACCACGTTGACCGCGGCCACGCCGGGCAGCGCGGTGAGCTGGCGCGAGATGCCGGGATCGGCGAGCTCGCTGAGCTGGACCGGCGACATCGTGTCCGACACCAGCACCAGCGACAGGATCGGGAAGTCGGCCGCCTTGAACCGGGTGAGGATCGGCTCCTCCATCTCGAGCGGGAGGCCGCCGCGGATCTCCGACATCTTGTCGCGGATGTCCTGGGCCGCCTCCTGGGTGTCCTTCTCGAACAGAAACATCACCGTGATGACGGCGTAGCCGTCGACCGCGGTCGAGGAGATCTGGTCGACGCCGCTGATCGATCGAAAGGCCTCTTCGAGCGGATCGATCAGCTCGCGCTCGACCGTGCCGGGCGACGCGCCCGGGTACGGGATCGAGACGTTGACGACCGGCGCCTCGACCTCCGGGAACTCGTCGGTGTCGAGCAGGAACAGCGCGATGAGGCCGAACACGACCAGCGCCAGCGTCACGACCGTCGTGACGATGGGCTTCCGGATCGCGAAGTCGGAGATGAACATTATTGCTGCTCCGCCGGCTTGGCGGGGACCAGCGCCGGGGCCGCCGGGGCCGCCGGCGCCGGCGGGACCGCAGCCGGCGTCGCCGTCGGCACCGCGGGGCCAGCGTGCCTGGGCGGCGGTGCGGTGACCTTGGTGCCGGCCGGGATGCCGCGCGCGGCGCGGTCGAGGACCACCAGCTCGCCGGCGACCAGGCCCGAGGTCACCTCGATCAGCTCGCGCCGATCGTCGCGCAGCCCGGTGGCGATCGCGACCCGCTCGGCGGTGCCGTCCTTGACCCGCAGCACGGTCGGGCGGTCGGCGGAGCCGTCGACCGCGGCCTGCGGGATGACCAGCGTGCTGCGCTCCTCGGAGGCGACCCGGCCCTCCGCGAACAGGCCGGCGATCAGCTTGCCCCCCGGGTTCGGGATCTCGACGATGAGCGGGACCTGGCGGGTGACCGGGTCGGCGGCCGGCGCGATCCGCTGGATCGTGCCGGTGAAGCGCTGGCCGGGATAGCCGCGGACCTCGAAGGTAAGGGTCTTGCCGACCGCGACCAGGCTGAGGTCGGCCGACGACACCGACGCCTCCAGCCGCATCGTCGACGGCACGATGATCTCGTACAGGACCGCCCCCATGGTGACGACGTCGCCCTGGTTGACTGCGCGCTGCGCGACCACGCCGGCGATCGGCGAGCGCACGGTGGCGTCGCCCAGCTGCGACCGGGAGCCCGCGGCCAGGGCCTGGGCCTGGTCGACCCCTGCCTTGGCGGCCGCGGCGGTGCTGCGAACCCGGTCGAGCTCGCGCTGCGCGACCGCGCCACCCGCGACCAGCGCCGCGGTGCGATCGACCTCGCGCCGGGCCAGCTCGTAGTTGGCCTGGGCCGACGCGACCCCGGCCTGCGACGAGCGCAGGGCGTCGTCGAGCGAGTTGGCCTCGATCCGGGCGAGCAGCGCGTTCCGGGCGACCGCCTCGCCGATGTCGGGGCCGACCGCGACGACCGCACCGCCGACCTCCGCGCGCACCAGCGCCCGCTCACGAGCCTCGAGCGTACCCGACACCCGCGGTCCGGTCGCGATGGGACCCTGGGCGACCACCACGACGTCCTCGGCGGCGAGCTTGATCACGATGCCAGCGGGATCGGCAGCGGGTGCCGCGGGCTGCTTGCAGGCGGCGAGCGCGGCGCCGAGGACGAGGATCATCAGCGCGGGGCGCGACGTGACGGCGGACGGGGACATGGGTCTACCTCTCAGAAGCCGGTCGGGGCGGATCCGGTTACACTCGACGGCGCCAGCCCGGCGGCGGCGCCCAGCGGCAGCCCCGGCAGCAGCTCCCGGCGCACCCGCGCCAGGCGCAGGTCGCGAGCCGCCCGCGCCTGGTTGAGCTGGGCCTGCTGGAGCTGCAGGCGGGTGTCGTTGAGCTCGAGCTGGGTCGACGCGCCCTGCTGGTAGCGGACCTCGGCGATCTCGAAGGCGCGCTCGGCCTGGGTCATCGTGCGCTCGCTGGTCTGCCAGGTCGCTTCGGCGGTCGCGATCGCCGCGTCGATCTGGACCGCCTCGACCTGGGTGACCTCGGTCGCCTCGGCCAGCCGCGCCTGGGCGACGCGCACGTCGGCGCGCGCGGCGCGGACCGCGGCCCGGCGCCGGAAGCCGTCGAACACCGGGAAGCTGACCGCCACCCCGACCGTCCAGTTGGTGCGCCAGTCGGTGTCGAACAGGAAGCCGTCGGGATAGTCGACGAAGCCCAGGTCCGAGCTCGCGTTCAGCTGCGGCCAGCGGTCGGCGCGGGCCACGCCGAGCGACGCCGTGCGCGCACGCACGACCTGCTCGGCCTGGGCCACCGCGGTGCGCGGTGCGCCGGCTTCCAGCCCGGCCGCGGCGCGCGCGGTCGGCGCCAGCCGGTCGACGTCCTCGACCTCGAGCGCGCTGGTCAGCTCGACCGGCGCGCCGAGCGGGAGGCCGACCAGGCGCTTGAGCTGCACCAGCCCGACGTCGCGGCTGGCGCGGAACTGCACGAGCGCGGTGCGCTGGTTGTCGCGCGCGACCTCGGCGCGCAGGACGTCGAACTCCGGCACCGCGCCGTTGCGCTGGCTGAGCTGCGCGTCGGCGAGGGTGCGCTCGGCCTGGGCCAGCGAGGCCTCGGCGATCGCGACCTGGCGCAGCGCGAGCGCGGCGTCGTAGTAGGCCTGCGCGACCGCGAGCACGACCTGCGCCTGCACCGAGCGCACGTCGAGCTGCGCGGCCACGACCCCGGCGCGGGCCTGCGCGATCGACGACGAGGTGCGCCCGCCGTCGTAGATCGGCTGCACGATGGTGAGGCCGGCGCGCCAGGTGTTCGACTGCCCGAACGGCAGATCGACCGCGGCGCCGGGCATCGACATGTCGGACGGGAACGACAGGCCCTCGAACTCGGTCTTGAGCGTGCGCTGGTAGGCCGCGCTGGCGTTGACCTGCGGCAGCCGGCCGCTGCGCGCGGCGGCGACCTGCTCGCGGGCGCCGTCGACGCTGGCCCGCGCCGCGGTCAGCGACTCGGACGACGGCGCAGCCCGACCGAGGGCGTCCTCGATCGACAGCCGCACCGGGGCGATGCCGTCTGCGGGCTGGGCGGCGGCCGGTGACGCCGTGCCCATCGTGACCGCCAGGAACAGACCGAGCATCGGAGCATCACATCGCGTCAGCATGAGCAGGATGCTGGGTAGCACGTCAGGGCGTGCCGGCGAGTGGTCGGGTCGCCGCCAGGCTGGCAAACCCGACCGCCCAGGCACCGACGGCGAACCAGCCGAGGACCGCGGTCTCCAGGGCGACGCCGCGACACCCGGCGAGGACGGCACAGGCCAGCAGGTGGGCGGCGACCGCGAGCTCGAGGACCAGCGTGAGGCCCGGGCGGACCCGGTAGGAGCGCGGCGCCCGAGCCGCCCCGACCGCGCCGTCCTTCGGCGTGCGGACGAACTCGCTTCGGCGGCCGAGCAGCCCTTCGAGGATCGCGCGCGACTGCGAGACCGCCAGCCCCGCGGTGAGCGCGACCAGCGCCGGCACCCGCAGGATCGTCACGACCAGCGGTCGCCCCAGCCGGCGCTGCGAGGTGGCGACGAAGCCGGCCAGCACGGCGAGGGTGACCACGGCCGAGCCGGCGTGGACCGCGCGCGCCCAGCCGGGGCCACCGCCGAGCCCGAGCGCGAGACCACCGGCGAGCAGCACGATCAGCGTGAGCAGGTACGGCAGGTTGTGGGTGAGATGGAACAGGGCCTCGAGCCGGTGGCGCAGCGGCCAGCGGGCGCGCAGCGCCTGCGGCACCAGCTTGCGCGCGCACTCGATCGAACCCTTGGCCCACCGGAACTGCTGCGACTTGAACGCGAGCACGTCGGCCGGCAGCTCGGCCGGCACCACCACGTCGTCGAGGTATACGAAGCGCCAGCCGCGCAGCGCGGCCCGGTACGACAGATCGAGATCCTCGGTCAGGGTGTCGGCGTGCCAGCCGCCGGCGTCGGCGATCGCGGTCGCCCGCCACAGCCCGGCGGTGCCGTTGAAGTTGAAGCACGCCCCGGCGTGGGCGCGGCCGGCCTGCTCGACCGCGAAGTGGCCATCGAGGAGGAGCGCCTGCAGCCGGGTCAGCAGGCTGCGGTCGCGGTTGAGGTGACCCCAGCGGGCCTGGACCATGCCGACCGCCGGGTCGGCGAAGTGCGCGACGGTGCGGCGCAGGAAGTCGGGCGGTGGCACGAAGTCGGCGTCGAGCACGCAGATCAGCTCGCCGCGGGCGACCGCGCGACCGGCCTCGAGCGCCCCCGCCTTCCAGCCGGTGCGAGCCACCCGGTGGACGTGCACGGCCTCGACCCCGCCGGCCCGCGCGGTGGCGACCGCGTCGGCGCACCGCGCGCGGGTGTCATCGGTCGAGTCGTCGAGGACCTGGACCTCGAGCCGATCGCGCGGCCACTCGAGCGCGGCGGCGGCGGCGATCACGCGGGTCGCGACCGCGCGCTCGTTGTAGATCGGCAGCTGCACGGTGACGAACGGCAGCGCGGCCGGCAGCCCGGGCGCCACCACCGGCCGCCGGCGCAGCGCGCGTACGATCAGCGCGATCCGGTGGCCACCGTAGACCGCGAGCAGCGCGAGCGCGCCCAGGTACACGGTCCACACGACTGCCAGCACCGCGTCACCAGCGACAGCCGGTGGGCGGACACCGCGACACCGCGAGCAGATCCATCGTCCACGCCACGCCGACGTGGATCAGCACGCCACCCCAGATCGAGCGGGTCCGCATCGCCAGCGTGCCGAGGATCAGGCCGGCGCCGATCGCGCCGAAGGTCTCGGCCATCGGCTTGCCGTAGTGGATCATGCAGTA